>JAFIEP010000029.1 GCA_020832495.1 Acidimicrobiia bacterium
GGTGCTGGGGTGGAGAACCGCCCCAGCGACCTGCCCGGTGCGGCCGAGTCCGCACCCGGGATCACGGGCGAGGCACCAGGACAGGGTGTGCGACCACCGGTCGATCCGCCTCGCCCGGCGCCAGGTCCACCACAAGGTGTGCCGCAACCACCGGTCGAGACTCCGGCACCTGGCCCACCGGCGGCACCGCCGGGGCAGAGTGTCGATCCGCCGGGACCTCCGCCGGCACCGCCTGCCCAAGGTGGTCAGGCCCCGCCCGGACCGGGCGGGGCGCCACCGCAACCGCCGGGTCCGCCGGGCGACATCCCTGGTCAGGGCGGACAGCCGCCGGGCCAGGGATCCGGCGCGCCAGCGGCACCACCGGGGCAGGGCACCCCGGGCGCACCACCACAGGACTCACCGGGAGGGAACCCCGGCCAGGGCGGAGCATCGCCCGGGCAGGGGAATGTGCAGGGAGACGGGAACCCTGGTCAGGGCGGCGGGAACCCCCCTGGCCAGGGTAGGAGCTGAGAGCGCACCCGCCGCAGGCGAGTGCCACGAGGATCGGATGACGTGAACACATGAGCGACACAGCGCTGAGAGCCGGGGGGGATGACAGCGTGACAGCACCATCGACTGCGCAGATCAACGGGTCATCCAGCCCTCGGGCACTTCGGTGGCGACGGCCGGTGGCCGACGACCGCGGAGCTGCGATGGTGGAGTTCGCTTTGGTGTTGCCGGTGCTGCTGATCTTGTTGTTCGGCATCTTCGAGTTCGGCTATGCGTTCGGGCAGTACCTTGATGTTCGTCACGCTGCCAGGGAGGGCACGCGGCTGGCGGTGGTCGACTTTGCAGGCAACGACGTGCAGGGCGGCGCCCAGTCATCGGCCATCGTCGCCGAGACCTGCTCTCGCATGGAGATGGCGACGGACGCCACGGTCACCATCAGCACTGCCGAGGGTTC
The DNA here is from genome assembly GCA_020832495.1 of Acidimicrobiia bacterium. GTDB lineage: Bacteria > Actinomycetota > Acidimicrobiia > Acidimicrobiales > Acidimicrobilacustridaceae > JAFIEP01. The sequence goes on from JAFIEP010000029.1 coordinate 944, forward strand.
GTCGTTCGAACAGGGTGGCTTCGTGGAGGTGACCGTTTCGGCGCCCGCCGAACAGGTCACCGGCTTCTTCTCGGCGGTGCTCGACTCGGTCAACCTGTCGAGCACCGTGCAGGGGCGCATTGAAGTGAACCCCCGCTTCGCGGTGCCACACACGGAGGCTTGTCCCTCATGAGCACCGAAGCAACCAGTCGCACAGGCCGGGTTTCGCTGTGGGGGCGATCCTTCGGGCGTGCCCGGGATGACGGTGGTGCCGTCATCCCGCTGACGGCCCTCGGGATCGTGGCGCTGGTGGCGTTCGTCGGGTTCGCCGTGGATGTCGGTTTGGCGTTCAACGAGCGTCGACAGGAGCAGGCTGCCGTCGACATGGCCACGCTGTCGGTGGTCCGCCTGGCGTTCGATGACACAGGTGTCACCACCGACGACCTGTTCGACGAGGCGATCAGGTTGAGCCTGGCCAACATGGACGGTTCGGTATCCGAAGCAGAGTGGCGTGAGCGCTTCCTGGAGTGCACCGATCCCGGCCGGGTGGCCGCTGGCTACACGGTTCCGCTCACGACGAGCGACGGGGTTGTGGATTGCATCAGCGTGACGCCGGATGTGAGTGCGTTGAGGATGCGACTCCCCGACACCGACGTGCAGACGGTCTTCGCATCGGTGGTCGGTTTCGACAACTGGACGGTCTCGGCGTTCGCCGAGGCGGGACTTGTCGAGCGCGCTGCTCCCAACATCATCCCGTTCGCCATGAGCGCCTCGGGCGAAGCGGCTGGCCGCTACTGCCTGCGGCAGCCCCAGGGCAACAACAACGCGAACACCCCGGCAGCCGAGGATTGCAGCGGGATGTTCCAAGGCAACACGGGTGTGATCCAGATCGTGCGTCCCTCGTGGGGTGCTCCACCGCACAACTGCAACGGTGGGTTCGCTGCGGTCATCGAACGCAACATCGCCCAGGGCATCGATCACATGCTGTCGGCCTACCCCGAGACGAACGTGGTGACTCAGGAGACGTGTCCCAACGTCACGGCCGGACTGAGTCCGAACGAGATCAGCACCGACACCGGCCAGAACAACATGAACTCCGTCGAACAGGGCCTGATCCTGCGCGGCGACGGCTACTACGAAGACGGTGGGCCGGCCCGGCTGAAGCGGGGGCCGTTCCCAAAGACCCAGTTCATCAAGTCGCAGGCCCTCGATGACAAGCCGCTGTGGGAGTTCATCGACACCACGTTGAACTTCGGTGTCGACGTGCCTGCATCGTGCTCGCCGGCGTTCGTGGTCTCGCTGGCCCCAGCGGACTACCGCGTCGGTCTCGACAACTGTTTCGCCGAGTACTACAGCGGCAACTACGACCACCACCTCTTCACCGAGGAACTGATGGAGAGCCCGCGATTCACGTGGGTGCCAGAGTCGATGGGCGACCTGAGTACAGGCACCGGGTTCTTCTGGTTCCGTATTCAGCAGTTCCGGCCAGTTTTCATCCAGACGGTGTACTACAACACCGGCAACTGTTGGTGGGGCGTCAACCCGGGCATGGCCAATCAGATGCACAACGAGGGAACATGTTGGCAGCTCCCGTCGGCCATCTCGACTGCCTCGGCCAACAGCAACATTTCGTTGCGTGGACTTGGCTCTTACTACTTCCAGTTCGAGATGCTCCCAGAGGAAATTCTCGAACGCGGCGTGACCGCTGGGGGTCAGGCCAGCGAGTTGGCATTGATTCGCTGATACGCTAAAGGTCTGGATCGTTCCGGCGGTTCGTACTGCGCCGCTCGAGGGTGTTGCCAAGGATACGTGAGACGCTGCTGCTCCCCTGAGTGTGCGGGCAGCAATAGAGCGTAATTCTGAGCCCAAATTGAAGCGGGCCGATGCTCCTGACCGGCGCCCACTCGTTTCAGCGGCCTGTCAGTGATGCTGTTTGCCTGTCCGCACCAGCGTGGGCGTCGTGGCTACGGCCCTCGGTTGCGGTCGGTGGCGAACAATTGGGTGGGCTGCAAACGGGTGCGGATCGAGTGCCGGGGCGCGCCCCCCGCCGATCTCAACTGGTGGGAGACCACCCGTCCTCATCGTCGTCTTTCGGTTGGTCCTGTCCATGGTCATGTCGCGGTCGGATGCCCTGTGCAGCCGACGGTGTGGTGTGTCGGCCGCGGCGCTAATGGTCGAGCTGACACCGCTGACCTCGAGGTGCGTGATACCGGTCGGGCCAGGCACGCGCGGCGCGTGGGTCGACGACACACGCGAACGGTCACAATCAGGTAAGAAAGAACCGAATAGGGGTTCCAATCCCGGTCCGGCGTTGCTAAGGTGAACGCCAGTGGAGGGCGGCTCCACGATGTAATCCGGTGAAGGCGACACCATGGAGCGAAGGCGGATGATAGGTGGCGGCGCGAGTAGTTCGGCGAGCCTGCGAACCCCGAGGTGCCGCTATCCTGCGGCCGACGACCGAGGTGCGGCCATGGTGGAGTTCGCCATCGTCATGCCGTTCTTGGTGATCCTGCTCTTCGGGATCTTCGAGTTCGGGTATGTGTTCGGCCAGCACCTCGACGTTCGTCACGGTGCCAGGGAAGGCTCCCGACTGGCCAGCGTGAACTTCGCTCCGACCTCGGAGCAGGGCGAGGCTCGGTCGGCGGCGTTGGTTGCCGAGATCTGCAATGGCATGTCGCTGGTGACCGAATCCACCGTGAGCCTGGCCTCCGACCAGGCACCTGCTGTGTCGCAGGGTGACTTCGTGGTGGTGACGGTGCAATCGGAGGCCGAACAGGTCACCGGATTCTTTTCACCCGTGCTGAGCGACCTGACCCTCCGGAGTGCGGTCGAGATGCGAGTCGAGGCGGCGCTCGAGTACTCGATTCCCTACGAAGGAACCTGCTGATGCAGCCGATGACGACGACCCCACAACGGCACGACTTGTCAGTGCGCACGGCCGAGCGGTCGAGTCGCAATCCCGTTCGACGCTTCCTGGCGCGCCAGTGCGGGTTGGGGAACCGAGTCTCTGACCGTGGCGCGGTGGCAGTCATCACCGCACTGGGCATCGTGGTCCTGGTTGGCTTCGTCGGCTTCGCCGTCGATGTCGGCCTCGCCTTCAATGAGCGTCGCCAGGAGCAGAGCGCCGTCGACGCGGCGGTCCTGTCGGCCGCCCATGCAGCGTTGCGGGACGGGCAGACCCCCGAACAGGTCTTCGAAGAGGTCGTCCGCATGTCGCACACCAACATGCGCGACGCCGTGCCGATCGATGAGTGGCGCGAGATGTTCCGCAACTGCCAGGACCCCACCGGCGCAGGACAGGGGTACCTTCCGTTCGTGGTGAACGGCGATCCCGTGCCGTGCCTCAGTTTCGGCCCAGAGTTTGATCGTATCCGCGTGAAGCTTCCCGAGACCGAGCTCCCGACGGCCTTCGCCGGTGTGGTCGGTCACGACTCATGGACCATTACGGCGGCGGCGGAAGCTGGCCTGGTGCCGGGGAACGCCTCTCCGAACGTGCTGCCGTTCGCCCTGCCGAGCGCACCGGACAACGGCTTCCGCGACTGTCTGCGGCAGCCGCCGGCAGGCCTGTCGATCCCTCCTGAGGAATGCACCGGCATGAGCACGAACGGGAGCCCGGGCAACTCCGGGGTGATCCACCTGACTCGACCGACCGACATCAATGCCGGCGGTGGGAACGCGTGCAACGGCAATGCGGCGCTGACCGTCGAGTACAACGCCGCGATGGGTGCCGACCACATGCTGTCGGTCTACGTGCCGCCCGGTCTGGGTGGGACCGCCCCCCCTGTCAATGAACTTGACTCCTGCCGTGACGGATTGATCCCCCCGGCCGAGCCGAACCAGTTCACCCCGGACACCGGTACGGCCAACATGGCAGCTCTGTTCAACGGACTGGTCCGGGGGGCCACGTTCCCCGACGGTGAGCCAGCCCGACTCCAGCGTGGGCCGTTCCCGAAGGACGTCGTCATCAACGGGGACAACATCGACAGCCACGGCCTGTGGAACTTCATCGATGACCGCCACTTCAACCCCGACAATGGGCGCCTACCGACGAGCTGTAACCCCGACTTCATCCTGACACTCGCCCCCGAGGATCCAAGGGTCGGTCTCGACAACTGCTTCGTCGACTACTGGGTGATGGTTGAGAACGCCAAGGCGGCCGGGACGCAGATGCCTCCGCCGCTCTTCACCACCGAGGTGCTCGAGAGCCCGAGGTTCGGCTGGGTGCCTGAGATCTGGCAGTCGAACATGCAGGGGAACCAGCCCCGGACCATCAAGCGGTTCCGCCCCTTGTTCATCCAGACGCTCTACTTCCAACAGGGCAACAACCGCTACGCCTTCGACCCCGGCGTGCACAACTGTCGCTACCGCCGGTACCAGGGAGGGACCTTCCAGGGGTGCACCACAGGGAACGTGCAGCACTTCCGGCAGGCGTCGGCTTACTTCCTCGCCACCGAGGCCATGCTGCCCCTCGAGGTGTACACCCAGGGCATCACCGCTGGTGGAGGGAACGAGAACGCCATCGCTCTCGTGCGCTGAGCAACGTTTGCAACGCGGAACCAAACGAGGAGCCACGGCTGTCCAGCGACAGCCGTGGCTCCTCGTGCATGCCGCCATTCTCCTCATGGCCTGCGGTAGCGTCGGTCGATGGCCTCGATCAGCGACCGTGGCACCCGGCACGCTGAAGGGGTGTCCCAGCGGCCGATGGTGACGCACGACGCCACCTCACCCCCCGCCATGTGGGCGGTGGGCCGCGTGCTCATCGTGGCCTCCCTGCTGGCCTTCGGCGTGGCCACCTTCTTCGCCGCTCGGCCGGTCGTGAATCCCGGGGTGCAGGATTGCGGGGCACCGTTGGCGTACATCGTCACCAACACCGCCGATGCCGAGGTGCCGCCGGCGGCCGCCGACCCCACGGTGGACGCCCCCAGGTTGCGATCCCAGCCGCCCTGCTCCCGCCGGGTGGCGGTGGAATTGACCCGAGCCGGCATGGCCACCGCCACTGGGGTGGCACTCGGGGTTGTCGGGGTGATGCTCGGGTTGCTCGACGACCGACTGGCCCGCAGACGGGCACCGCGGTTCGAGTCGCTGGTGCGGCCTCGACCGACCGATGCACCGACACGAGCGTTCGATCCGGTGCCCACCCGACCCGAGGACCTGGCCGGCGACCGGCTGCCGCCGGCGGAGCCGATCCAGGTCGTGGTGCTGGTGCTGGCCTTCCCGGCGACCTTGGCGGTGGCGCTGTGGCTGACCGCCGAGGGTGCCGCCCGACCGTCGGTGCCCTGGTGGGCCTGGTTGCTGGCCGCCCCACTGGCGGGGGGAACTCGTGCTGCTGCGGCGGGGGCACGACGACCGCTGCGCGACAGCGGGCCGTTCGAGGATCGTCTCCGTGTGGCCGTGAGTGCGGGATGGCTGGCCCGGGCCCGGCCCGAGCTGACCACGTTCGGCTGTCAGGTCCGCCGACAGATCCGCCGCGGTGCGTCGCTGGAGCGGGCCCTGGGTGAGGCGGGGGTGCTGGCCGCCGCTGCCCTGGTGGTGCACGGTACGGTGCTGGTGCTGGGCGGCGTTGCCGTGTGGCGGGCCGATGACCTGGCGTGGTCCGTGCCCGAGGGGCGCTGGGCGGCGCTGGCGGCGGTGATGGCCGGCGTGGTGGTGGTGGGTGCGAGTCGGGCGCGCCGTCAGGTCCGAGCGCTGGCCATCAGCGTCGACCGGTCCTCGTGGGCGGCGCTGGCCGACCCGGCACGCCGACCGCTGGCGGTTCACGCCCTCGGCGGCGCAGTGGTCCAGTTCGTGGCGGAACTCGCCGTGCTGTGGTTGCTGGTCGAAGCCGCAGGTGGTGAGGTGCCGCTGGTGGTGCTGGCTTGGCTGTGGGCCGTCACCGTGGCGGTGGCGAACGTCGGTGACGTCACCCCTGGGGGTGCCGGCGTGGCCGAAGGTGCATTGGCGGTGCTGTTGGTGCTCGTCGGCGTGGCCGGCCCGGTGGCCGTGGTGGTGGCGGTGGCCACCCGGCTCGTCACGTTCTGGATCCCCTGCGCGGTGGGCGCCGTCGCCTCACGTTGGTGGCCGGTGGTCACCGAGCGGTGACCCACGGCGGCGGGTTCCTCAACCTTTGATGGGGGGGTACCGGTCGTCGCCGCTGGTCAGCCCACGTCGTCGGGTCGGTGCCGGCGGCTGGCGGTGGCTTCGGGCGGCAGGTACACGGGCTGGCCGTCGGTCGGGGGCGGCGGGGTCCACACGGCGGAGGTGGTGTCCGGTGCATCGGCGTAGAACTGCGCGTACCACTTGCGGAACTTGAGGAAGGGCGGGTCGGTGTCGGCCAACGCTGGCCGCGTGAGATGCGCCTTGTTCTCCCAGATGGGCCGGTCCTCCTCGAGTTGCTTGCACACCTCCGAGATGAAGGCCTTGCCCACCCCCGAGGTGGCGTCGCCGTCGTCGAGTCGGCGTACCTTGAAGCTGAAGCGCACCTCGCAGCGGGTGGCGTCGACGGGGATGGCGGCGCCGATGAGGAAGGTGTCGACGATCCCGCTGAAGCGGGTGATGCCCATGCCCGGACCGTGGTTGTCCACGTCGATGCGACCGTCCACCACCCCACGTGGGGTGGGGAACCGCTGGATCGACCGCATGCTGGCCACGTGCCCCTCGGTGTCGTAGGACTGGATCTCGGGCACGATCTCGGTGTTGTGCACGTAGCGGAAGTGGGGGCCGTCCACCGCGTTCTCGCCCAATTCCTGGGTGGCTGCGGCCACGCTGAAGTGGCGGGTGGACCAGTCGGTGAAGGCCGGGTCGTGGAGTTCTTCGGGTTCGTGCAGCGGCCAGTGTGGTTCGTCGCCGTGGGGATGGAACCAGGCATAGAGGAAGTGGTCACCCAGTTCGACGAGGGGGTAGCTGCCGATGGTGGCCCGGGCGTTGGTGCGCTCCGAGTAGGGGATGGCGGTGTTGGTGCCGTCGCCGCAGAACCGCCAGCCGTGGAACGGGCAGGCCAGGTCGGTGCCGATGACCGATCCACCGTGGCCCAGATGGGCCCCGAGGTGGGGACAGAAGGCGTCGTTGAGGTGGGCAACGCCCTCCTCGTCGCGCCACAGCACCAGATGGCGGCCGAAGTAGTAGCGGGGGAGAACCTGGCCGCGCTCGAGTTCGTGCGACCAGGCCACCTGGAACCACCCGAACGGAATGCCGAAGGGGTAGCGGCCCTCGGGTTCGGTTGCCGGCGGCGCCGTGGCGGCCGCTCCGTTCGGGGTGGTGGTGGCCATGCCGCCAGTCTAGGGCAGGACTAGAACGTGTTCTAGCGCGAGGTCTGGTCCGTGGAGGTGAGTCCGAGCACGTGCTCGGCGTTGTGGCGGAGGAACTTGGGCCAGACCTCGTCGCGGAAGGGCACCTGGGGCAGTTCGGCGAAGATGCGTTCCAGTGAGAGGCCCATGGGGAAGTAGCCCCCGTAGAGCACCTTGTCGGCCCCGCGGGTGTTGGCGTAGTCGACGATGGCCTTCGGGTAGTAGCGAGGGGCGAACGCCGAGGTCGAGTAGTAGAGGTTCGGCCACTTGATCATGAGCTTCACCGCCAACTCCTCCCAGGGCTCGGCACCGTGGCGCATCACGAAGGTGAGTTCGGGGAAGAACCAGCAGACCTCGTCGATCAACTCCACGTGCTGGCAGGCCATCGGCACTCGCGGGCCGGGAACCCCGCAGCACACGAAGATCGGGATCTCCAACTCACAGCAGGCGGCGTAGATGGGGTAGGCCCGTTTGTCATTGATGGGCACCTGAGGGTTGCCCCCGGCGGGGAACCACTGAGCGGCCACGACGCCGTGCTGGGTGGCCGCCGCCTTCAGGTCGGCCACCGCCGCCATGCCCCGGTTGGGGTCCACCGAGGCGCAGGGCAGGAAGCGGTCGGGGAAGCGTGCGAGCGCCGCGGGTTCGGGGCCGTCGATGCGCCACCCGACGAGTGCCTGGGCGATGCCGTAGTGGTCCATCTCGGCCACGACCGCGTCGACCGGGTCGCCCTCGAAATCGCCGGGGACGTCGTTGAACATGTAGCCGGCCGGCATCTCCAGCTCGTCGAGGCTCTCCCGGTCCCGCAGTTGTGGTCGCAGGAACTTGTACCACGAGGTCCGATCCCCCGAGGGGATGCCCAACATGGTGTCGATGACGCCGAGGTCGGTGGGGAAGCTCACGTCCGAAGTGTAGAACGTGTTGCAGTTCTCACCGGACGGCGACGTGCCGGCCGCGGCGAGCGGCGCCGATGGTGCTCAGTTGGGGAGCGGTCCGCCGAGCTGTTCGAGGATCTCGCCGAGCTTCTCGTTGCGCCCGCGGAGGTCCCGCTTGTACGACGCGTTGTCCGTGTCGGAGATCTCGTAGCGAGCCTCGCGCCAGGCCCTGTTGAGGACCTCCCGCAGGATCTCGGCATGGTCGTCGTCGAGGTGAAGCTCCATGGCGAGGATCGTATCCCGTCGCCCGTGGTCTCCGGACCGCTCGGCGATCACCGGTGCCGGCACCTCGACGTCCCCTTCGGCGGGCGAGTCGGTTGTGGGCTTGCCCGATAGCATGGTCGGGTCATCGCCCGCCGAGCCGATGTGCTGTAGCGGTGGCGGACTGGGTAGGGAGGCTCCTGTGACGATCACGGCACGAGACACGACCGCCACCACACTGCCGTCCGCCGACCCGACGACCGCCACCGAGGTTCCGGTGGATCTCCCATCGCTCGGCACACGACTCGAGGCCACTCGTCGACTCACCGAGCAGTTGGCCGAGCCCCTCTCACCCGAGGACCAGACGGCGCAGTCGATGGCCGATGTCAGCCCGACCAAGTGGCACCGGGCGCACACGACGTGGTTCTTCGAGACCTTTGTCCTGGCGACATTCGTTGCCGACTATGTGCCGCATCATCCCGAGTTCGGCTACCTGTTCAACTCCTACTACGAGCAGGTCGGCCCGCGACACCCGCGCGCCGCTCGAGGTGTGATCACCCGGCCGGGTGCCGCCGAGGTCGGCGCCTACCGCCGACACGTCGATGCGGCCCTGGCGGAGGCCATCGACGATGGCCTGCCCCCCAGAGCGCTGGAGCTCGTCGAGTTGGGCATCCACCACGAGCAGCAGCACCAGGAGTTGTTGCTCATGGACATCAAGCATGTGTTGAGCTGCAACGCCCTCGATCCCTGTTACCTGGCACTGGACCACTCCCCGGCGGTCGACATCAACGGGTCGGTGCCGGCGGGGCAGGCGGGCGGTTCGCCTGGTTGGGAGCCCTTCGCCGAGGGACTCGTCGAGATCGGCCAGCCGACCGATCCCGCCACCGGCTTCTGCTTCGACAATGAGCGGCCGCGGCACCCGGTCCACCTCCGGGCCTACGAACTGGCCGACCGCCTGCTGAACGTGGACGAGGTGCTCGCCTTCATCGACGACGGCGGCTACCACCGACCCGAGCTGTGGTTGTCCGACGGCTGGGCCACGGTGTGTACCGAGGGCTGGCAGCACCCGCTCTACTGGCAGCACGACGACAACGGCTGGGCCGTGTTCACGCTCGGTGGACGCCGCCCGCTGCGGGCCGACGAACCGGTGGTCCACCTCAGCTACTACGAGGCCGATGCCATCGCACGATGGGCCGGTGCGCGTCTTCCGACCGAAGCCGAGTGGGAACACGCAGCGGCGGCCGAGTCGTTCGACACGGGCCTGCTCGATCTCGAGGTGCTCCATCCGCGCCCACCGACGCCCCGGCGGACCAACGGTGCGGCGGGCAGCGGTGCGGCGGGCAGCGGCGACGGTTGCCGCCAGCTCTCGGGGGAGGTGTGGGAGTGGACCGCCAGCCCGTACGTGTCCTACCCCGGCTTCGAGGTCGCTCCCGGAGCGGTGGGTGAGTACAACGGCAAGTTCATGGTGAACCAGCACGTGCTGCGCGGTGGATCCTGTGTGACGCCACCCGGGCACGTGCGGGCCACCTATCGGAACTTCTTCCCGCCGTCGGCGCGGTGGGCCTTCAGCGGCTGTCGCTTGGCGCGGGACCTGCGGTGAGTTCCACCAACGGATCCTTGCCCGGTGGCGAGCGGTCCGAACCGCCCGTTGACGTGCACCTGGCCGCTGGCGACTGGCAGGCCACCTTGGTCGACGACCTGCGGGTCAGCCTCCTCGAGAACCCTCGACGGGTGGCGCCCGTGTGGTTCTACGACGAGCGGGGCAGTGAACTGTTCGAGCAGATCACCGAACTGGCGGAGTACTACCCGACGCGTGCCGAGCGGGAGCTATTGGAGCGCCACGCCCCCGATCTGCGCTCGTTGGGAGCCGACACACTCGTCGAGTTGGGGTCGGGCAGCTCGGAGAAGACCTCGTTCCTGCTCGACGCGCTCCACGGTGGCGGCGACCTCGGTCGGTACGTGCCGTTCGATGTGAGCGAGGAGATGCTGCGGGGGGCGGCGACCAGCGTGGCGGCACGCTACCCGGCGCTCGACGTGCACGGCGTGGTCGGCGACTTCCACCGTCACCTCCACACGTTGCCGCTCGATGGCTCGACGATGGTGGCCTTCTTGGGGAGCACCATCGGCAACCTGCGTCCGGAGCAGCGGGCATCGTTCCTCACCGACCTGTACGCCACACTCGAACCGGGCGACCATCTCCTCTTGGGGGTCGACCTGGTCAAGGATCCGGCGGTGCTGGTGGCAGCCTACGACGACGCCGACGACGTCACCGCCGAGTTCAACCGGAACGCGCTGCGGGTGCTCAACGCCGAGGTCGGAGCGGATTTCGACCCCGACGGGTTCGACCACGTGGCCACCTGGAACGCTGACCAGGAGTGGATCGAGATGCGGCTGCGGGCCACCACTGCACAGCGGGTCTCGATCCCGCCGCTCGAAACGACCATTGGCTTCGATGTCGGCGACGATCTCCTCACCGAGATCAGCGCCAAGTTCCGACTGGCACCCCTGGCGGCAGAACTGCACTCGCTGGGGTGGGACACCATCCAGCACTGGACGACGGAGGGCGACACGTTCGCACTCGTGGTGGCAGGTCGTCGGTGAGTGAGGCCGACGGCGGTCCGTCGGCCCGAGGGTCAGGCGGCGATGTCGTCGATGGCCAGTTCGTGACCGCTGGCCACCTCGAGCGCCCAGGCAGTCAACTCGAGTTCGCTGGCCCGCCGCCGGTAGGCGACGGCCACGGGAGCGGGCACCTGATCGGCGGCCCGACGGAGGCCAGCGGCCCGCTGCAGCATGACCGCAGGCGATTGCGCCTCTGGGCCGGAACCGGGAACGACGGTCGTTGCGGCCGTCGGGGTGGGGGTGGAGATCGCTGTTGCGTTCATATTAGTGCTAACCCTCGCCGGCCCCGATTTTCTTCCCACGTTCGGGGAGAATCGACCGCCGTGACCACCCGGTGAGCGTCGGCCCCGAGACCGACGAGGTCCGTGCGGCGCGGGCGCGGACGATCCGTCTACTGGCCGTCGTGGCGGTGGCCACCACCTGCGGTGTCCTGCCGGGCTTCCTGATCGGGGCGCAGGCGGTGCAACTGGGTCGGGAGCTCGGGCTGGATGCCGCGTCGGTCGGTGCCGCCGTGGCGGCCACGTGGTTGTGTGGCTCGCTGACCTCACCGTTGATGGGCCGCGCCAGCGAGCGACTCGGTGGTCGGCTCGGCCTGCGGGTGGCGGCCGTGGTGGCGGCGGGGTCGATGCTCTACATCGCCGCCGGGGCGCGCTCGTGGGCCACCTTGGCCGTGGGTGCCGCCATCGGAGGTGTGGCCAACGCACTGGCGCAACCCTCGGCCAATGTGCTCATCGCCACCAACCTCCCGCCGTGGCGGCACGGGCTGGGCTTCGGGGTGAAGCAGTCGGCCATCCCCTTTGCCACCCTCGTTGGTGGGTTGGCGGTACCGGCGGTGGCGCTGACCGTCGGCTGGCGCTGGACGTTCGCCCTCGGCGCAGCGGCGGCGGCCACCGCAGCTGCGGCCCTGCGTCCTGCGTTGATGGGGGCCACGTCGATCACGGCCGCCACCGCCGCCACCGCCGCCTCCGCTCCCGCCGATCGCACCCCGGCGGGCACCGGTGTGGTGCCGGCACCCGGTGCGCCCCCGCCGACCGGTGTGGGGGCGGCCGTTGGCGACGGCGACGATCGCTCCCGGGGTGGTGTCGGCCGACCCGGGGATCGGCCGGTGGGCGGTGTGGCCGGGCGTCGTCGGGTGCTGGTGGTGATGGGCGTGGCCGTCGGCTTCGGCGCTGCGGCAGCCGCCGGACTGGCGGCATTCCTGGTGGCCGGGGCGGTGGCCGCCGGCATCGCCGAAGGCGCCGCCGGACTGCTGTTGGCCCTCGGGAGCGCGCTGGTCGTCGGGGCCCGGCTGGCCCTCGGGTTCCGAGCCGACCGTGTGGGAGTCGACCAACTCGGCCTGGTGGCGCTGTTGATGGGCATCGGCGCCGTGGCGTTGGCGGTGTTGGGTCTGGGCACCTGGTGGGCCTACCTGGTGGCCGTGCCGTTCGCCTTCGGTGCGGGGTGGGCCTGGCCGGGGTTGTTCAACCTGTCGGTGGTGCGGCGGTTCCCGGTGGCCCCGGGAGCGGCCACCGGCGTGACGCAGACCGGCACCTACCTCGGTGCCGCTGCCGGTCCCGTCCTGTTCGGCCTCGTGGTGGAGGCCCGCGGGTTCGAGGAGGCCTGGCTGGTGGCGGCGTTGTGTGCGGTGGCGGCCTGCAGCGTGGTGCTGATCCTCCGGCGGTGGCGGGTGGCTGCGATACCGTGAGCCGCTGACGACCCGTCGGGGGCACTCGCCGGTCAGCCCAGGGCGCCGGCGTCGCGCAGGCGGGCGATGTGCTCGTCGTCGTAGCCCAGCACGTCGGCCAGGACGTCGTCGGTGTGCTGGCCGACGGTCGGGGCATGGCTGGGCGGGGGAAGCTGTTCGTGTGCCAACTTGATGGGCGTTGGCACCAGGTCGGCGCCGTGGTTCTCGGCGGGGAGCCACGGGAGGCGCTCGCGGAACTGGGGGTCGTCGGCCAGGGTGCGGGGGGTGTTCACCGGGGCGATCGGGGTGTTGTGCTCGTTGCCGAAGGCCACCCACTCGTCGGTGCTGCGGGAGGCGAAGATCCCGGCCAGCTCGGCGCGCAGCTCGTTGTCGCCGCGGGCGTGGTCGGCGTACTGCGATCCGGGATGGGCCTCGAACAACTCCCGCCGGCCGATGCCCACACAGAAGTTCTCCCAGAACTCCCGCTCGGAGGCCATGAAGAGGATGTGCCCGTCGGTGGTGGCGTAGAACTGGTAGCGCACCCCGTCGCGCATCCCGGCGGTGCCCGGTGCGCGGCGTTCGAAGTCGTCGGCCGCATTTCCCGTGACCTCGTCCTCGGGGCGCTCGTAGGCGCGCCAAGTCTCCGAACGCAGCCAGTCCATGGCCGCAGCGGCGTCGGACTGGGCGATCTCGAGACGTGTCGGCTCGCCGGTGGCGCGCGCCCGAGTGACGCCGGCCAGGATGCCGAGGGCGCCGTAGAGCGGCCCGGCGTGAATACCGACCGAGGGGTGTTCAGGGATGGCGCAGAAGCCGTCCTCGGTGGTATCCGGCTGCACGAGGCCGGCCCACACGTCGTAGGCGATGCCGTGGCTGGGCATGGTGGCGTACGGGCCGGTCATGCCGTAGCCGGAGATGGTGGCGAAGACGATCTTCGGATTCACCTCCACCAGCGCGTCGAACCCGAGGCCCCGGCGCTCGAGGGCGCCCGGCCGCATGGCCTCCACCACGACGTCGGAGGACCGCGCCAATTCCAAGAAGGTGGTGCGGCCCTCCTCGGTGCGCAGGTCGAGCACGATCGACCGCTTGCCGCGGTTGATGTGCAGGTGCATGAGGGAGACACCCTCGACGATGGGCCATGTCATGCGTCGGATGTAGTCACCCGAGGGCGGCTCCACCTTGATGACCTCGGCGCCGAGGTCGGCGAGGTGGGTGGTGATTGCAGCTGGTCCGAGCAGCGAGGCTTCGAGCACTCTGACGCTCTCGAGTGGGGGACCGGTGGGGGTCATGGGCTGCTCCGTGCCGTGTGGATGCGACGGACTCACTCTAGACGAATCTGACGGTGTGTCAGATTCGTGCACCGGATGCCCGTCCGCAACTGACCGATGGCCCCGCCGCCGGATGCGATCGTCCGTGGCACCGTCGACCGGCCCCGTTCGAGTCTGACTGCGCGCAGTGGGCCACCGATCTGGTGGTTGGCTGCGCGCGGTCGCTCGCAGCGCGGGGCGGGCGATGGCGGGGCGGGTGGCGGCTGCCAGTGGGCAGGGCCGCTACTGGATGAAGGGCGGCATCACGACCAGACCCGGATCCGGGGAAGGGGTCGAGCTCCCGCTGTTGCGACCGAGGGCGCCGCCGGTGTTGACCCCCCAGCAGAGGACGTTGAGGCCACCCCAGCCGAGTCCGTTGTCGGCCATCGCACAGCCGGTGCGTGCATCCGACCCGGCGGCGATGCCCACCAGGTACCGGTCGGTGGCGATCTGCGTGGGCGTGTGGCGATCTTCGGTGGTGCCGTCCCCGAGCTGGCCGACGTTGTTCCGCCCCCAGCACCAGCCCTGGCCTGTGGACGAGTCGACGGCACAGCTGAAGTCGCGGCCGGCGGCCAGGTGGGTGGCGCTGGTGAGTCCCACGACCGGCATGCCGCCGAAGGTCGAGGTGGTGGTGCCGTCGCCCAGTTGGCCGTGGCTGTTGTGTCCCCAGCAGGACACCTCACGGCTGACGAAGAAGTCGCCGAGGGCGCAGGTGTGCCGATCGCCGAGTGCCATCGTGAGGAAGTCGGCCTGGTCGGTGAAGGGGAAGGCGATGGGGGTGGGCGTGGTCCGATCGACGTACGAGGCGTCGCCCAGCTGCCCGGAGCCGTTCGCGCCCCAGCAGTACATCGACGACCGGCCGGCGTCGATGGCGCAGGTGTGTTGGCCGCCGGCGACGAGCTCGGCGACCCCACCCAGGCCGGTGGCGGTGCTCACCGGCACCGGGGTGGTGCGCATGGTGGTCGTGCCGTCGCCCAGCTGCCCGGAACTGTTCCCGCCCCAGCAGTGGGCCAGGCCCCCCGCCGCCACGCCACAGGTGTGGTCACGGCCGGCGGTGAGGATGAGGCGCTCGTCGAGCACGAAGCCGGGCACCTGTGTCAGGGCGCCGACCGAGGCGGTCGAACCGTTGCCCAACTGGCCCACGGTGTTCTCGCCCATGCACCACACCGTGCGGTTGTAGGCCGCCATGCAGGTGTGCTGGTAGCCCGCCACCACCCGCGCCGCGCTGGCGAGTCCGGGAGTGAGGAAACCGAGTGGCTGGGTGTGCTCGGCACTGGGAAGCCCGAGCTGGCTGCGGTTGTTGCTCCCCCAACAGAAGCCGCCCTCGTCCCACTCGCCGGCGATGACGACGCAGCTGTGGGCCGTTCCGCTGGAGATGGCGGGTTGGGGCGCCGTGCCGGTGGCGTCCCATTCGGTGGCGGCCTCGAGGTCGATGACCGCCCCCACCACGGACGGGGTGAGCGCACCCTGGTCGACCACGTGGCCGAGTTGTCCGGTGGTGTTGCCACCCCAGCAACCGACCCGCCCGTCCTCGTACCGACCGCAGGTGTGCTGGCGCCCACCCGAGCCGGGTCCGTTGGCCGACACCGCCGTGATGGGTGATCGGCTGGCCACGGTGACCGGCACGGGCGACAACGTGGTCGTGCCGTTGCCCAGGCCGCCGTCCACGTTCGACCCCCAACACCGGGTGTCGCTGTCGACGAGCACCGCGCAGGTGTGGAAGCGGCCGGCGCTGACGTCACTCGCCGGACCACCGAGACCCACGACCTGCACCGGTGACGTGCGGACCGTGGTCGTGCCGTCGCCCAGCTGGCCGCTGCTGTTCGCTCCCCAGCACCACACGGTCCCGTCGGCCAGCAACGCGCAGCTGTGCGTCTCGGCAGCGGTGACCTTGGTGGCGTTGGCGCCCGGCGGAAGGTTCACCGCCGCCGGCACCGGGGATCCGCTGGTGCTGCCGTGGCCCAGCCGGCCATTGCCGCCGTTGCCCCAGCACCGGGCGGAGCCGTCGAGCAGGGCAGCACAGGTGTGGGAGGCCCCGGCCTCGAGGTCGGTGACGCCCGCCAGTCCACTGACACCGACTGCGGTGGTGCGCAGCGCCGTGGTGCCGTCGCCGAGCTGCCCGCTGGCGTTCGCTCCCCAGCAGGCGGCCGTACCATCGGTTCGAACAGCGCACGAGTGGGCACCGCCGGCAGCGATCAACTGGCCCTCGGTGAGGTCGAGCACCGTTGCGGGCTCGGTGCGGTTCGACGTCGACCCGTCGCCGAGCTGACCGCTTCCGTTC
Organism: Acidimicrobiia bacterium; assembly: GCA_020832495.1. Classification (GTDB taxonomy): domain Bacteria; phylum Actinomycetota; class Acidimicrobiia; order Acidimicrobiales; family Acidimicrobilacustridaceae; genus JAFIEP01. Next base: position 17,185 of record JAFIEP010000029.1, read on the forward strand.
AACCCCCAACACCGGGGGCGGCCGTCGGAGGCGATGGCGCAGCTGTGGTTCGTGCCGGCAGCGACCGCGGTGAAGCCCTTGCCCACGCGTGCCGGGCTCTTCCGGGTGGTGGTCGACCCGTCGCCGATCTGTCCGAACGTGTTGGCTCCCCAGCACCACACGGTGCCGTCGGTCTGGATGGCGCAGGTGTGCGAGCCGCCACTCTGCACGTCGACCGCGTCGGTGAGCAGGCCCTTCTGGCAGCCGGCCAGCACCAGCACGGCGGCTGTGCCGAGGATCACCAGGCCGAGGAGTCGCAGGCGGGCTGCGGTCGATGGAGGGAGCGACAGTGGTGAGGCCATGGGAGCAGTGTCGGGCACGGGCCCGTCGGTGGCATGAGTAGGCCGTTACTCACGGCACGAGCCTGCCGGGACCTGGGCCGGAGCGGGGTCCTCGATCGGGCGTCCCCGCGGCGCGGTGTCCGCCGGTACGGTACCGACACTGCCCGAGCGCACCGCAGAGGCCGCCCGGCACGGGCGGCGGGGCTCGGGCCGACGAGCAGGAGGCGCTCACACGATGGTAGGAGACGCGACGACGGCGAAACCCTTGGCCGGCCGAACGGTGGTGGTCACTGGCGGCAACGGCGGCATCGGGCTGGGCATGGCGAAGGCCGTGGCGGATGCCGGGGCCGACGTCGCCGTCTGGGGCCGCAACGAGGCCAAGAACGACGCAGCGGTCGAGCAGCTGGCGGCCACCGGCCGAAGGGCGTTGGCGGTGGTGTGCGATGTCAGCGACGAGCAACAGGTGGCCGACGCCATGTCGATGACCCTGGCCGAGTTCGGGCGGGTGGACAGCCTCTTCGCCAACGCCGGCATCGGTGGCTTCGCGCCGTTCGACCAGATGACGCTCGAGGAGTGGCGTCGGGTCACGGCGGTGAACCTCGATGGCGCCTTCCTCACGCTCCGTGAGGCCACCCGCCACTTCCTCGACCGTGGTGAGGGCGGCTCACTGGTGGCCGTGTCGTCGGTGTCCGCCATCGACGGGGCGCCCGGCATGCAGCACTACGCCTCGGCCAAGGCCGGCCTGGTGGCCATGATCCGGGGGTTGGCGGTCGAACTGGCCCGGCACCGCGTGCGGTGCAACGCCATCCTCCCTGGCTGGACGCACACCGACATGCTGGACCCGATGTCCGCCAACCCGAAGTTCGTGGAGAACACCACGCGACGGACCCCGGTGCGTCGGTGGGGTCGTCCCGAGGACATGGGGCCGGCAGCGGTGTACCTTGCCGACCCAGCACACCTGTTCCACACCGGCGACTGCCTGGTGATCGACGGGGGCTACTCGATCTTCTAGGGAGGGTGAGATGGACAGACGGCGTGCCGGGATGGTTCGGCGACTGGTGGTGGTGGCCGTGCTGGCCGCCATGGCGTTGGCGGCGACGGCCTGCGGAGGTGATGACAGTGGTGACACCCCACAGGATGCCGTGCCGACCACCGACCCGACCCCCGAGGTGACGCCGACCGACGACGACTCCGGCGGCGACGACGTCGTGGGCGACGAGTTGCCCGACCCCGACGAGTTCGAGGGCGAGGTGCGGCTCCTGAACCTCTACGTCGATGACGAGGGCACCTCGATGGACGTCGACCTGTGGGCCGTGCGGTCGTTCACCCATGGCCCGTCGCTCCTCGTTGCGGGCCTCGGCCCGGGAGAGGTATCGGAGTACGTGGCGGCGCCTGCGGGCCAGAGCCTCACCGTGGTCCCCTCGGGTCGGACCCCCGACGACGCCGACAGCGACCTCGGAGGGCTGTTCAATCCCTCGGACGGCGAACTCATCACCGGCATTCTCACCTGGTCCGACGGCACCTCGACGGTGGCCAGCATCTGGGATCGCTCGGTCGAGGATCGCAGCGGTGTCGAACCGCCACCGGCTGACGACCAGGCGCTGGTGATCATCCGGGCAGGACAGTTGTCGGCCCACGAGGACGCCCTGGCCGACACCTACGGCGGCCGGTCGTTCCATGTGGGCGACGGCAGTGGCGCCTGCCTGGCACAGCAGCGCATGGAGGCGGAAGGCTTCTCACCGGCCGTGCTCGGTGGCACCAACCCCACCGTGCACGAGGTGTCGCCCGGGACGGTGACCATCAGCTTCCACGAATGGCCCGGCGACAGCGACTGCGAACAGGACCCCGTCCTTGGTCCGTTCGACGTGGACACCTCGGCGGGGGAGACGACACTCGTCGTGCTGTGGACCCCGGACCTCGAGACCATCGAGGTGCTCACCCTGCCGGTCGGCTGACGTCGTCGGTGCGCTCTCAGCCGGTCGGCTGCGCAGAGGCCGTCGAGCATGGGCCACAATGGCGGTGCCGGGCACGACGCCCGGAACCTGACGAGACCTTGGGGGTCGTGCTGATGCGAGTAGTGGTGGACTTCGACCTGTGCGAGAGCAACGCCATCTGCATGGCGGTGGCGCCCGAGATCTTCGAGGTGCGCGACGACGACTTCCTCTACATCCTCCAGGACGAGCCACCCGAGGAACTGCGGGGCAAGCTGGCCGAAGCGGTGCAGCGTTGCCCGAAGCAGGCCATCGCAATCGCCGAGGACTGACGTGGCTACCGACGCTGCGGGCGTCGTGGTGGTCGGTGCCTCGCTCGCCGGGGTCCACGCCGTCCGCTCGCTGCGATCGGAGGGCTTCGGCGGCACGATCACCGTCATCGACGGGCAGCCGCACACTCCCTACGACCGGCCGCCGCTGTCGAAGGGCTTCCTGGCCGGTGACGACGACGCAGCCGCCATCCGCCTCGGCGGGCTCGACGAGCTCGACGTCACCTGGCGCCTCGGTACCACCGCCGTCGGGCTCGACGTCGAACAGGCCACCGTCACCCTCGCGAACGGCACCCTGGTCCCGTTCGACGGTCTCGTGCTGGCGCCCGGGGCCGTGCCCCGTCGATTGCCCGGCACCGATGAGTTGCCCATGGTGCGTCCGCTGCGGGATCTCGACGACGCACTCGCCCTGCGTGCCGTGATCGACGGTGCCGGTGGCCAGGAGGCCTCCGCCGTGCGGGTGGTGGTGGTCGGCGCCGGCTTCATCGGCGCCGAGGTGGCGGCCACCTGCCGCGATCGTGGTGTCGAGGTCACCATGGTCGAGATGGCCACGGTCCCGCTCGAAGCTGCGCTAGGCCGACACGTCGGGGGCGCGATCGCCGCTCTGCACCGCCAGCACGGGGTCGACCTACGGTTGGGAGCGAGTGTCGAGGGGATCGACCCCGTCGACGACCGGCGCTGTCTGGTGCGCTGCACCGACGGCGAGCCCGTGGTGGCCGACGCGGTGGTCGTGGGCATCGGTGTTGAGCCGGCCACGGAGTGGTTGGCGTCCTCTGGGGTGCGTCTCGACAACGGCATCGTCACCGACGAGCGGCTGGCTGCAGCAGCGCGGATCGTGGTGGCTGGCGACGCGCTGCGCTGGCCGAGTGGTCGCACGGGCAGCCTCGAGCGCATCGAACACTGGGAGCACGCCGTCGCCACCGGCGAGGCTGCGGGCCGTCGCCTGGCCGTCGAGCTGGCCGGCGGCGACGTGGACGCCCTCCCGGTGTTCGACCCGGTGCCGTGGTTCTGGTCGGATCAGTATGACCGCAAGCTCCAGCTCGCCGGCCGGGCCGGCGTTGACCATGACATGGAGGTTGCCGTGGGAGGCCTGGACGAGGACCGTTTCGTTGCTGTCTACGGCCGGGGCGGACGCGCCACGGGAGTGTTCGGCATGAACCGGCCTCGTCACGTGGCGCTCCTCCGGCAACGTCTCGACGGCGACGTGTCGGTAGCCGACCTGGTGGAGGCCGCCGCAGCGTTGTGATCGGTGGCGCCGGTCAGCGGGTTGTCCACACACGCCGGCTCGGCAGGTGCTGGCGTCGGCGACGTTCGGCTCGGTGTTCAGGCCTCACCGTTGTGGAGTGCGTCGAGCCGTTGCTCGAGTTCGTCGCGGAGCGGACGGTGTTCGGGCTGGTGAGCCAGATTGTGGAGCTCGAGCGGGTCGTCCACGAGGTCGTACAGCTCGAAGTCGTCGGTGGGGTCGGCGAAGCCGCCCGGCGGCGGGTTGTACCGCACCAGCTTGTGGGTGGACGTGCAGACCAGCGAGCACGGCAGCCGTCCCTCGGCGGCAGGCAGGCGCCCGCCCATGCCGCCGAGGGTCGCCCGATCGGCGAAGGCCCCCGGATCGGCGACCACGTCGCGGAGATCGATCCCGTGCTGGGGCACTGTGGCCGTTGCCCCGGCGAGCGCCGTGACGGTGGCGGTGACGTCGGGAGCGGTGCAGGGCACGTCGACGGTCACCCCAGCGGGGAACCCGCCCCCGACCACGGTGAGGGGGGTGAGCATGGCCCAGTCGTAGGGCATGTGCTTGCCGAGGACGCGGGTGCGGTGGTCGAGGAGGCTGTTGCCGTTGTCGCTGTAGAACATGATGACCGTGTCCTCGAGCTGTCCCTGGCGGTCGAGCACCTCGACCATGGTGCCGATGAAGTCGTCGAGGTCAGCCAGCTCGTCGAGTCGCAGGCGCTGGTAGTCCTGCATGTCGGAGATCTCCTGCGTCGCGGGTTCCGGGCGACGTCGGATCCACGACGGGTGATCGGCGAGCGGTTGGGGCTCGTAGGGCCAGTCCACGTCGGCATGCCGACCAGTGTTCTGCGGTGACGGGTGCAGCGGCGTGTGTGGGCTGTTGGCGCAGTACCACAGGAACCACGGTTCGGTGGCCTCGGCCACGAACTCCTGCGCGGTGGCGAGGAACCAGTCGTCCTGGTGCGGTCGGGGATGGATGACCCTGGCGTTGGTGGCGATGCGGTAGTTGTAGGCCTCGGGGTCGAGTGCTGCTCGCCACCAGTGCCAGCCCGGCGCCGGTCGATCGGCGCCGATGGGAAGGAAGTACTTCCCCAGCAGCCCGTTGTGGTAGTCGGCGTCGCGCAGCCACAACGCCAACGACTCGTGCTGGAGGTCGCCGAACGTGGCTTGGCTGAGCAGGCCGTGGCCGTTGCTGCCGGTGGGGTTCTGGCCCCGAAGGAAGGTGGCCCGGGCGGGGCTGCACATCGGGGTCGGCTGGCGGAGCCGGGAGAAATGGGTTCCTTGCTCGAGCAACCGGTTCAGGTTCGGCATGTAGGGCAACTCGTCCCAGCGCATGTCGTCGGCGAAGATCACGAGCAGGTTCGGGCGGGTGGCAACCCGCCCGTCCTGGGCCTGGGCATCGGCCTGCTGGTCCCGACGGCGCAGGGCCCACGGCACGGTGGCGGCCACCGTGCCACCGGCCACGGCGAGACCACCGAGTTGCAGCGCTCGACGGCGACTGACGCGGCCAGTGGTCGGTTGGTCGGCGTTCGGTTCGCTGGTGTTGTCGTTCCCGCCCATGGCGTATGGCTCCTGTGCTGTGGTCTACGACCGCCGACGTCACCCAAAGACATGTTCAGGTACCTGAACAGTAGTACCGCGATCTGAACTGGTGCTCGCGGGGCTCGCAGTGGCTCTCGGCAGCAGCGGGCGGCGAGACTGGCGCCGTGACGTTCCTGGCCTGGACACTGCTCGCCTGTACGTCGGTGGTGGCCCTCGTCGACTGGTGGGCCGTGCGCGCCGATCGTCGACGGGTCGAGTACGTGGCGAAGCCCCTGACGATGGTGGCCCTGCTCGGCGTGGTGCTGGCCCTCGACACGTCGCACGCCGCTGCTCGATGGTGGTTCGTCGCCGCGGTGCTGTGGTCGCTGGCGGGCGACGTCGCACTGATGCTCCCCGATCGACGTCGCTTCTTCCCGGTCGGGCTGGGTGCCTTCCTGGTGGCGCACCTGGCCTACGTGGTCGGCCTGTGGTCGATCGGGGTGACGGCGGAGGCGCTGACGCTCGGGCTGGTGGTGGTCGGGCTGGTGGTGGCCACCGTGGGGCGGCGGATCGTGGCGGGTGTGGCAGCGGCCGAGCCGGCGCTGCGTTGGCCGGTGGTGGCCTACGTGGCGGTCATCTCGGCCATGGTCGTCTCCGCCGTGGGGACGGCCTCACCCCTGGCGGTGCTCGGGGCGGTGTCGTTCTACGGTTCCGATGCGTTGATCGCCTGGACGAACTTCATGGTCGAGCGGTCGTGGGGGCGCCTGGCGGTGATGGTCACGTACCACGTGGGTCAGATCCTGCTCGTGGTGTCGTTGGTCTGACGCTCCGGCCGTCGCAGTCGGTTGTCTAGGGTCGAGCAGGTGAGCGACCCGTCGAGCCCGCCGTCCGTCACCGACGATCCCGCCCAGCCACCTCCCCGGCTGGTGCTCCGGGAGGTACACCCCCAGGTGGCAGCGGGCCGCTATCCCCTCAAGCGGGTGGTCGGCGAGCCTGTCGATGTCGAGGTGGTCGCCGTGGCCGACGGGCACGTACACCTGGCGTTGGACCTGGTCTGGTCGCCGGAGAACTCGCCGACGACGTCGAACCGTCATCCGATGCAGCTGGTCGCACCCGGCCTGGATCGATGGGGTGGGCGATGGGTGCCACCGGCGCCCGGACGACACCACTTCCACGTCGAGGGGTGGGTCGACCATTTCGCCACCTGGCTGGACGGGACCCGCCGCAAGGTGGACGACGGCCAGAGTGTGCGCAGCGAGCTGCTCGAGGGGGCGGCACTGCTCGAGAGTGCCGCCGAGGGCACTGCCAAGCGTCACGGCGACCGATTGCGGTCCTGGGCCGACGAGTTCCGCTCGGGTGGCGAACCGCACCTGCTGCTCGCCCGCGCCGACGACGGCTCGATCCACTCGGCGGCTGCGCTGTATCGGCGTGCCCTCCGACCGATGCAGGCGGCCCGCTCCGTGGAGGTGGTGGTCGACGTCGAGCACGAGCTGGCGCTGTGTAGTTCGTGGTACGAGCTCTTCCCCCGGTCCTGGGGTCCCGAGCCCGGCGTGCACGGCACGCTGGCCGACGTCGCCGCCCAGATCGACTACGTGGCCGACATGGGGTTCGACATCGTCTACCTGCCGCCGATCCACCCGATCGGCCACAGCCACCGCAAGGGCCCCGACAACACCACCGAGGCCGGGCCCGACGACCCCGGTAGTCCGTGGGCCATCGGCTCCGCCGACGGCGGGCACCTGTCCATCCACCCGTCACTGGGCACGTTCGAGGACTTCGATGCCCTCGTCGCCGCGGTCGACGACCGTGGGATGCGCCTGGCGCTCGACGTGGCCTTCCAGTGCTCGCCCGATCACCCGTGGGTGACCGAGCACCCGGAGTGGTTCCGTCACCGGCCGGATGGCTCCATCCACTACGCCGAGAACCCGCCGAAGAAGTATCAGGACATCTACCCGCTCGACTTCGAGAGCACGGCGTGGCGTGCGCTGTGGGAGGCCTGTCGGGACGTGTTCGGTTTCTGGGCCGAACGAGGGGTCCGAGTGTTCCGGGTCGACAACCCCCACACCAAGCCGTTCGCCTTCTGGGAGTGGTGCCTGGCCGACATCCGTCGGCGTTGGCCGGACACGATCTTCCTCTCGGAAGCCTTCACCCGACCCGAGGTGATGCACCAGCTGGCCATGGTCGGATTCACCCAGTCGTACAACTACTTCCCCTGGCGGGTCAGCGCGGATGAGCTGCGCGGGTACTTCACCGAGTTGGCCGGCCCGCCGAGTGTCGACCAGCTGCGCCCGTCGTCGTGGCCGACGACACCCGACATCCTGCCGTGGCACCTCCAGCGGGCTTCTCGCCGGCAGTTCGCCGTGCGGGCGGTGCTGGCCGCCACCCTCTCGCCGAGCTGGGGCGTCTACGGGCCGGCGTTCGAGTTGTCCGAGGCCACGCCGGCGGACAACGGCAAGGAAGAGTTCGGATCCAGCGAGAAGTACGAGCTGCGGTGGTGGGAACGGTCGAGCCCCGACAGCCTGCGCGGCCTGCTCACCATGCTGAACACGATCCGCCGAGACCATCGGGCCTTGCGCACCTTGCGGACGCTGCGCTTCCACGGAGCCACCGACGAGCAGCTCCTGGTGTTCTCGAAGACCACCTACGAAGGACCAGTGACCGACCCGTCCCGTCCGGTCGACAACCCTGTGGTGGTGGTGGTGAACCTCGACCCCGACCACATTCGACTCGGGGAGCTGCGCCTCGACCTCTCGGCGCTCGGCATCGACGATCGGCGGCCCTATCTGGCGCACGACGCGCTCGGAGGCGAGACCTACGAATGGGCTGGCTCGACGCCGTACGTCGAGCTGCACCCGCAGCGGCTGTGTGCCCACGTCCTGCGGCTGGCGCAGCCCCCGGACTGATGCCGACAGGCGGCCCGACGGACCGGGACGGCGGCGAGAGCAGCATCCGGCGGCTGCCGGTCGACGCCTACCCCAGCGTGCCCAGGCTGTTCGCCCACGCCCCGAGCCGCGCCGCCTGCAGGCGTCCGAGGGCATCGGCCAACGCGCCGTCCGACTCCAGGGCCCCGAGCGATGCATCCGAGCGCAGCACCCAGTTCGGCCGGTCGACCGGCGTACCGGGCACGTTCTGGGGTTCGACGCGACCGAGGAGGTCGTCGAGGGAGGCCAGCACCACGGCTGCATCGGTGCGACCCAGTGCTTCGAGGAGGGCGACCAGCAGGACCTGGTGATCGTCGTGCCGGTCGAGGCCGAGGCTGGTCGCGAGATTGCGGACCTGTTGGTTCCGTCGGGACTGTTCGTCGGCTGCTTCCTGCTCGTCGAGCAGGCCCATGTGGTGTCGGCGGTCGATGTCGTCGCCGGTCACCCACCCGGCGAGGGTCGGGGTGTCGTGGGTGTTCACGCTGGCCATGGTCCCCGGCTGGGGCAACACCAGCGGCGCGCCCGGCGCCGCGTCCTGGCAGAACTGGGCCACGTACATGCTGTAGATACCGTGTCGCTCGATGCGGTGCCGGACCTCGTCGGGGACGGTGCCGAGATCCTCACCGACCACCGGACAGCCCGCCCGGTGGGACTCGATGGACAACACGGCGAACAGTTCGTCGGAGTGCGTCCGCACGTAGACGCCGCGATCGGCGGGCTCACCATCGGGCACCCAGTAGAGACGGTGGAACGCCATCACGTGGTCGAGGCGCAACAGGCCACACACCGCCATGTGGGCTCGCAGACAGGTGGCCAGGTGGGCGTGGCCGTCGGCGCGGGAGGCGTCAGGGAGGAGCGGTGGGAACCCCCAGTTCTGGCCGGCGGTGAAGAACTCGTCCGGCGGCGCCCCCGCCGCCATCCCCCAAGCGAACAGCTCGGGCTCCGCCCAGGTGTCGTAGCCGTCGCCGTTCACCCCCACGGGCAGGTCGAGGTACAGCCGCTGGTCCCGGGCAGACAGCTGTCGGTCCAATCCGGTCAGCTGGCGGATCATTGCCCACTGGGCGTAGCGGTGCAGCAGTGCCCCCTCGTCGTTGTCGGTCACCGCAGCGACGTCGTCGGCCTCCCAGGTGTGCCACGAGCACCGTCGCCGGTCGAGGACGGCCCGGAACCGGGCGTAGCGCCCGAGGTCGGGGTGGTCGGCGGCGAAGCGGTCGACGTCCTGGCGGAGCCGGCCGCCCGGCGCCAACTCGTGGGTCACCAGTGCCTCGAGGACGGCGCGGGTCTGTCGCGCCTGGGTCCGGGCGTCGAAGGGTTCCGTCGGGTCGACCGAGGAGGCAGAGGTGGCGTCGACGAGGGCCATGGCCTCGGGACAGTTGCGGATCTCGGGTCGGGCGGCCACGTCGAGGTAGGCCTCGTTCCACCAGCGTCGGGTCAGCGGCGAGTAGGGGCTGGGGTCGCAGGGCTCGTCCCAGGTGCCCGCCAGGAGCGGGAGGGTCCCGACCACCTTGCCGCCGAGTCCGTCGAGCCATTCGGCCAACCGTTCGAGGTGACCCAGCACTGCTTGTGGGCGCGCCGGGGTCCACAACGCATAGAGGGGAGTGAAGAGTCCCCAGAGGCGGTCGTGAGGGTCCAGCCGGGCGACTCGGCTGGGAGCAGCCAGCACCACTGCCGTGGCGCGCTCGTCACCCCATTGCACCTCGAGGTGGTGGCGTCCGACGCCGAGGCCGTCGAGCAACGGGCCGAGCGGGACCTCCCACTGCTGTCGACCTCCCGTACGGCTGCGGTTCACTGCCTGGTGGCGCAGCTCGACCCTCATGGGTGCGACACGTGCCGTCCCGTCCTCGTCCCGCAACGTGAGCTCCACGGCGGTGACGTCGACGGCCAGCGACAGCACCACCGACAGTGGCTGGTCGTCCCAGCGCACGAGCGTCGGTGCGCAGACTCGCTCCTGTCGGCCTGCCCGATGCTCGGCCACGGCGGCGTCGAGCGTGGTGCCGGTGGCTCCTCGGGCTCCGACCAGCACACCGATGACGGCGCGCAGTTGGTCGACGTCGGCCTGGTGACGCTGCCCACCGACATCCCAATAGGTGGTCTCCACGCCCAGCTCCTCGGCCAGGCGGACCAGGTCATCGGCTTCAGGGTCGGCCATGGTCGCAGCGGGGTCGGGGACGGGGACGGTTGCACGGCCCGATGGCGCACCAGTGGGGGGCTGCGGTCACGGTCATCTCATCGGCCGAGGAGTTGGAGCACACCGGTGAGTGGAATGCCCGCCCAGTGCGGACGGTGGGCCAGGTCGTAGCGCACCTCGTAGAGCGCCTTCTCCAACAGGAACGCCCGGAGCAGCGCTCGCAGGTCGTCGTCGTCCTCGGGGACGAACACCTCGCCTCGGGCCTCGTCGAGATAGCCGCGGATGTAGGCGTTGGTCACCCAGTACTGCCACACGCGGGCCCGTCGGGCGAGATCCTCGATGGTGTCGGGGATCAGGAGCCCTCGCTCGAGGTGTGCCCACAGGCCACCGTCGGCGGCGTACTGGAAGGAACGGACCATCCCGGCCACGTCCACCAGGGCGGACCGCTTGATGCGGCGCTCCGACGGTGAACGGGACGGTTCGCCCTCGAAGTCGATGAACACGAAGTCCCGACCGGCGTGGAGCACCTGGCCGAGGTGCAGGTCGCCGTGAACTCGGATCCGCGAGCAGGAGATGAGGTGGCGTCGGACGACGCTGAAGTGGTCGACGAGACGGTCCTCCGCTGCCAGCACCGCCTCTGCCTGTGTGGCCGCCACGTCGTCGAGGCGCGAGAGCATCCGTCGGACGGCGGCCAACGTCGGCCGCACCTGTGCCTGCATGGACTGGTACAGGGAGCGCTGCCACAGCTGGGTGAACGGTTCGGGAGCGAAGTCCACGCTGGTACCACCGGCCAGCGCCCGGTGCAGTTCGGCGGTGCGCCCGCCGAGCGACTGTGCCGAGTCCAGGTAGGGGCCGATGGCCACCGCCACGTCGGCCGGAGGCTCGCCGGCCCGTCCCAGCAGCAGCTCCTCGTAGTCGTCGGGCTCGGGCAGTTCCTGGTCGCCGCGGCTGGCCGACGCGGTCTCGTAGAAGAGGCCGATGGCGTCGAGGGTGTAGTTCCAGGCATCGCCCTCGTTGGGCACGTAGGAGGTGAGCACGCCGAGGGTGCGTGGCTCCGACCGCCGGGAGCGCTGGTACTCGAGTGCACCGAGGAGGCGCGCCGTGTGGGGGAACTGCGCCTGTTCGGTGAGGAAGCGACCCAGCTCGAGGTCGGGGTTCACGCCGTCCTGGGCCCGTCGGAACATCTTGAACACCACCGTGTTGCCGTAGACCCGAGAGGTGTTGCTCTGCTCGCCGCCGATGCGGGCGACGGTGAGGTCGTCGGCATCGCGCACCGTGCGGCGCAGTTCGGTGGTGGCGCTGCCCACCACCGCAGCGCCACTGGGGCTGTCGAAGCGACGTTGTCGGGCCACCGCCGACAGCGCCGTGGTGGCGAAGGCTTCGTCGGCGGTGGCGTCGATGAGCAGCAGGCGCCGGTCGCCCGAACGTGTCTGCACCCAGGCCACGGCGGCATCGGGGTCGTCGGTGAGGATCTGCTCGGCGGCCTCGCCGACGGCCACGGTCAGGGGGACGACGTAGGTCTCGGGCTCGCCGTGGTCGTACTCCACGTGGAGCAGCGTCAGGAAGGCATCGGCGCGGCCCCGGCGGGCGGCCAGGGGCACCACGTCCTCGATCTCGACGGTGCGCAAGGAACGGGTGCGTCCGGCGTACCACCGGTTCCGCTCGAGGAACTGTGGCAGGGCGCGCTCCAGGCTCACCCGAGCACGGGTGCGGAGCAGGGTCCGCCAGTCGCTCGTCACCTTCAGTTCTGGGAGCGCGTCGCCACCGTTCTCCTCGTGCAGGGCGATGGCCTCCTGTTGGTGGGTGTCGAGGCGGAACCAGAAGAAGCCGTAGGGACCGAGCGTCAAGTGGTACGAACCCTCGCCGACCTGGGGGAACGAGCTTCCACCGAACAACTCGATGGGCACGGCGCCACGGTGTTCGTGCAGGTCGAGGTGGACGCTCTGGGCGAAGCGGCTCAGGTTGGCCACCACGAGCATCTGTTCCTGTTCGTCGGTGCGCAGGAAGGCCAGGACCTTGGCGTTCTCGGGGTAGAGGAACTCGAGTGAGCCGCGACCGAACACCGGGTGACGTTGGCGGAGGGCGATGATGCGACGCATCCACTGCAACAGCGACGACGGGTTCTCCTGCTGGGCCTCGACGTTCACCGTCTCGAAGTGGTATTCGGGGTCGATGATGGTGGGCAGGTAGAGCTGTTGGGGATTGGCCCGGGAGAAGCCGGCGTTGCGGTCGGCGCTCCACTGCATGGGCGTGCGCACGCTGTCCCGGTCGCCGAGGTACACGTTGTCGCCCATGCCCAACTCGTCGCCGTAGTAGATGACCGGCGTGCCCGGGAGGGAGAACAGGAGGCCGTTCATGAGTTCGATCTTGCGCCGATCGTTCTGCATGAGCGGTGCCAGGCGACGTCGGATCCCCAGGTTCACCCGCGCCTGTGGATCGGCGGCGTAGGCCCGGTACATGTAGTCCCGTTCCTCGTCGGTCACCATCTCGAGCGTCAGCTCGTCGTGGTTCCGCAGGAAGATGGCCCACTGGGCGCTGTCGGGGATGGCCGGTGTCTGCTCCAAGATGTCGATGATGGGGTGGCGGTCCTCCATGCGCAGGGCCATGAACAGCCGGGGCATGACCGGGAAGTGGAAGGCCATGTGGCACTCGTCGCCGTCGCCGAAGTAGGCCACGGCGTCCTCGGGCCACTGGTTCGCCTCGGCGAGCAACATGCGGTTCGGGAAGTGGGCGTCCACGTGGGCGCGGAGTTCCTTGAGGAAGGCGTGGGTCTCGGGCAGGTTCTCGCAGTTGGTGCCGTCGCGTTCGAACAGGTAGGGCACGGCGTCGAGCCGCACGCCGTCCACGCCCATCTCGAACCATCGGTCCACCACGCGCAGCATGGTCGCCCGCACCTCGGGGTTGTCGAAGTTCAGATCCGGTTGGTGGTGGAAGAACCGGTGCCAGTAGTAGGCCCCCGCCACCGGGTCCCAGGTCCAGTTGGACGCCTCGTAGTCCTCGAAGATGACCCGGACCTCGGGGTAGCGATCCGGTTGGTCGCTCCACACGTAGAAGTCGCGCCAGCGGCTGCCGGGTGAGGCGTGGCGCGACTTCTGGAACCACGGGTGCTGGTCGCTCGTGTGGTTGAGCACGAGTTCCGTGATGACCCGCAAGCCCCGGCGGTGCGCTTCTCGCAGGAACCGACGGAAGTCGGCCAGCGTGCCGTAGGCCGGGTTGATGCCGCCGTAGTCGGCGATGTCGTAGCCGTCGTCGCGCAGCGGGGACGGGTAGAAGGGCAGCAACCAGATGGCGGTGGCGCCGAGGTTCTGGAGGTGGTCGAGCCGATCGGTGAGTCCGGGGAAGTCGCCGATCCCATCCGCGTTCGAGTCCCCGAAGGCTCGCACGTGGACCTCGTAGATGACGGCGTCCTTGTACCAGTCGGGGATGTCGGACAGCTCGACCATGGCCCCAGCATGGCAGGTCGGGCTGGCTGGACCGGACGATGTCCCCGCGAGACCGATGCGGAGGCCGACAGCGGTGCGGGGATCGTTCGTCGCGGCCGTTGCACGGCTGGTCCGTGGATGGCCCCCGGCCTTCGGGCAGGTGACACGAACGTGAACTACGGTGGTCGACGCGCGTTTCGGTCGGTCGGGAAATAGTGGAAGCTCGCGCGCGCGCCGCGCCCAGCGGGCGGGCTCAGCGATGCCTTGGCGGCTGTCGAGGAGCGCCCGATGAACGGCCTCGACTTGTTGCACTCGCCGGTGCGACCCACCGAGCCCACCGGCGCAGAGCAATGGTCGACGACTCGACCGAGCGAGCAGACGCTGGCTGCCGTGGCCACCAGCGTCGCCCCCGGTGGCCATCTGCAGTGGCGAGAGACCATTCGTCGTTCGCCGTCGAGCACCATCGTGGGTCGCTCGACGCTGCACTCCGATCGGGCGGCCGAGGAGGTCGCCGTCAAACTCTTCGGCTCGTCCGCCGCCTCGATGTTCGGGGTCCGCGAGGTCGAGCTGTACACCACCCTTGCTGGCGAGGCGGTGCCGGGGCTGCCCCGGCTGCACTTCGGTGGACGGATCGACCTCGGGGATCCTGCGTGGTCGGGCATGGTGCTCGTCACCGAGTGGCTGGGGGGCTCGGATCGAACTGCACGACCGGTCGGTCGGCTCGGCGTCGTCGATGCAGAGGGTTCGGGTGTTCGCTCCGACCGTGGTGGCCTCTCGGAGTTCGACATCGAATGTGTGGCCTCGATGGTGGCGGGTCTCCCGGTGTTCGAAGCCCACCCGGAGGCCCGTGCCCGGCTCGTCGCCCTGGGGCGTCGGGACGTGTGCCTCCCGGGGACGCTGCGCCGGCTCCGGGCGCTGCCCGGTGCGATCGACGAGGTGGTCGCCGAGCCGGGCCTGCCGAGGCTGAGCCGAACGATCCGACGCTGTTGCGAGGCGCTGGCCCACCCTCCCGCCCTCCGGTCGAGAACGGTCTGCCACGGCGACTATCGCCTGGGCAACGCGGTGTTCGACGGCACGAACGTCGTCGGTCTCATCGACTGGGAGATGTGGCACACCGGCGATGCCCGCCTGGACCTCGGCTATCTCCTGGGTCGGATCGAACACCGCCTCGTGGCCAGCGGCGATCTGGAGGGGCGACCGGAGGCGATCGATCGACTCACCGCTGGGTGGATCGAGGCGGTGCCGCCCGAGAGTGGTCTCGACGAGCAGTGGGAGTGGTTCGCGGCGGCCGGCGTCGCTGCCCAGCTGTGGTCGGCGACGCAGATGCTCTATCGCCGGCAGGCCGGCGTGGACGAGCAGGTGCTGACCCTGCTGCACGGCCAGGTCGAACGGCTCCGGTCGTGCACACTCGACGAGGTGCGTGCCGCGATGGAGGCTGCGCAGCGCGGCGCGGCGACCTTCGGCTACTCCTACGAGCAGTTGGGCATGGGTTCCGACCCCGAAGACCTGCCGGATCCGGGGCCACCGCTGAGCCAGCGGCGGACGCAGTTCTGCGACCGACTGGACGCGGCAGTGCACGACATGCGCCTGCCGGCGCCGCTCCCGGCGACCGACCTCGGACTCGAGCGGCTGCACATCGTCGTCGAGCACATGGCCAGGCGACTGCGGGCGGCGGGTCACGCCATCTGAGCCCTGTCCCCGGGCCAAGCAGTGTGCAGACCGAGACGACCCCGCTAGGGTCGCACACGTGCCCGAGCCCGAGGTCCCCCGTGCACCGTGGCTGACCGATGAGGACGCCTGGTTGTTCAACGAGGGCGTCCACGACCGCCTCTACGAAGTCCTCGGGGCGCATCCGCAGCCTGACGGGGTGGTCTTCGGCGTGTGGGCTCCGAACGCCCGCTCGGTGTCGGTCGTCGGCGACTGGAACGGCTGGACCCCGGCGGTCGACGAGTTGGAACCGTTCGGCGCGTCGGGTCTGTGGCAGGGCGGCGTGGCCGCTGCAGCGCCCGGTGACCGCTACAAGTACCGCATCGTGTCGCGCGTCGGCGGGGCCGAGTTCGACCGGGCCGATCCCTTCGCCTTCCACACCGAGATGCCGCCGGCTACCGCCTCGGTCGTGCACCGGCCCGTGCATCGTTGGGCTGACGACGAGTGGTTGGCGACGCGGGGCACCCGGTGCTCGCACCGATCGCCGATGAGTATCTACGAGATGCACCTGGGCTCGTGGCGCCACGCTCCGGGAGAACTCCGCTCACTGCACTACGCCGAGCTGGCCGAACCGCTCATCGAGCACGTCACGGGCACCGGCTTCACCCACGTCGAGTTGTTGCCGGTGATGGAACACCCCTACTACGCCTCGTGGGGGTACCAGTCGCTCGGGTACTTCGCCCCCACCACTCGCCTCGGCCCGCCCGAGGAACTGATGGCGCTCATCGACGCCCTGCACGGGGCGGGCATCGGTGTCATCTTGGACTGGGTGCCCTCGCATTTCCCCGACGACGAGCACGGCCTCGCCCGTTTCGACGGCACGCACCTCTACGAGCACGCCGACCCCCGCAAGGGTCGTCACCCCGACTGGGGCAGTCTCATCTTCAACTACGACCGTCACGAGGTGCGCAGCTTCCTGCTGTCCTCGGCCCAGTTCTGGTTGGACCGGTACCACGCCGATGGACTGAGGGTGGATGCGGTGGCATCGATGCTCTACCTCGACTACTCGCGAGCCGACGGCGAATGGGAGCCGAACGAGCACGGGGGCAACGAGAACCTCGGTGCGCTCCGCTTCCTCAAGCAACTCAATGAGCGTGTCTATGCCCGTTTCCCCGACGTGCACACCATCGCCGAAGAGTCCACCGCATGGCCGATGGTGTCGCGTCCGGTCGATACGGGCGGGTTGGGGTTCGGCTTCAAGTGGGACATGGGGTGGATGCACGACACGCTCGAGTGCTTCGGACGCGAGCCGGTGTACCGCCGTTGGCACCAGGATGACCTCACCTTCCGAGCGGTGTACGCCTTCAGTGAGAACTATGTACTGCCGTTGTCCCACGACGAGGTGGTACACGGCAAGGCCTCACTGCTGGGACGCATGCCTGGTGACGACTGGCAGCGCTTCGCCAACCTCCGGGCGCTCTACGGCTGGATGTTCGCCACCCCCGGCAAGAAACTGCTGTTCATGGGCGCCGAGCTGGCACAGCCCACCGAGTGGAACCACGACCAGGCACTACCGTGGGAGTTGCTGGACCATCCCGAGCACGCAGGGATGATGCGGTGGGTCGGCGCCCTCAACCGGCTGTATCGCGACGAGCCGGCACTGCACCGACTCGATTGCGAGCCCGACGGCTTCGCCTGGATCGATGCAAGCGACAGCGCCAACAGCGTGCTGGCCGTGCTGCGCAGTGCGGGGGACGACCCGGCGCCCGCCCGTCCGGTTGTGGCGGTGGCCAACCTCACCCCGACGGTGCAGCGCGACTATCGCATCGGTGTGCCCGTTGCTGGCGGCTGGTCGGAGTTGGCCAGCAGCGACGACCTTTCCTTCGGGGGCTCGGGGGTCACCAACGGCCGGCGCGAGGCCGAGGAGCACCCATGGCAGGGCCGCTCGTGGTCGCTCAGCTTGTCCCTGCCGCCGCTGGGGGTGGTGTTCCTCGCTCCGGAGAAGTCCGCCGCAGCACCAGCACCGACCGGCTGACCACGGTCAGCTCCGTGCCTGCGCCCCACGACGGCTGGTCCACCTCGACGTTGGGCACGGCGTCCTCGGCGGCGTCCGCAGCGGTGTCGAGAGCCAGCGACCACTCGAGCCCGTACGTCGGTCCGGGGAGGCGGAACACGAGGTCCTCGTCGGAGGCGTTGAACACAGCAAAGAACGAGTCGTCGTCGATGCGTTCACCGCGGGGACCCAACGAGGGAATGGCCTCGCCGTTGAGGAACACGGCCAGCGAGCGGGCGTAGCTCACCTGCCAGTTCTCGGCGATCATGAGCGTTCCCTCGGGGGTGAACCAGCCGATGTCGGTGGCGGCCTCTCCCATGATGGGGCGACCCTGGAACCACTTGCGGCGGCGGAACACCGGGTGGCGGTGGCGGAAGTTGGCCAGGCGGCGGACGAACTCGCACAGCTGGTGGTCGGCGGTCTCCCAGTCGTACCAGGACAGCTCGGCGTCGTGGCAGTAGGCGTTGTTGTTACCCTGCTGGGTGCGTCCCAGCTCGTCGCCCCCCGTCAGCATGGGCACGCCTTGTGACAACAGCAAGGTGGCCAGCAGGTTCCGTCGCTGTCGCCGGCGGAGGGCCAGGATCTGGGGGTCGTCGGTCCAGCCCTCGGCGCCGCAGTTCCACGAGCGGTTGTCGTCGCTGCCGTCGCGGTTGTCCTCGCCGTTCGCCTCGTTGTGCTTGTGGTCGTAGGAGACGAGGTCGGTGAGCGTGAAGCCGTCGTGGGCGGTGACGAAGTTGATCGATGCCGCTGGTGTTCGGCCATTCGATTCGTAGAGGTCCGATGAGCCGGTGAAGCGGTACCCGAACTCGGCCACCGTGTGATCCGCACCCCGCCAGAAGTCGCGCACCTCGTCGCGGTAGCGACCGTTCCACTCCGACCACAGTGGCGGGAAGTTACCCACCTGGTAGCCGCCTTCGCCCACGTCCCACGGCTCGGCGATGAGCTTCACCTGGCTGATGACCGGATCCTGCTGGATGAGGTCGAAGAAGGCCGACAGCTTGTCGACATCGTGCAGCTCACGGGCCAGGGTGGAGGCCAGGTCGAAACGAAAGCCGTCCACGTGCATGTCGCACACCCAGTAGCGCAGGCTGTCCATGATCAGCTGCAGCACGTGGGGGTGGCGCATGTTGAGGCTGTTCCCGGTGCCGGTGTAGTCGACGTAGCGACGGGGATCTGCCGGGTCGAGCCGGTAGTAGGCGGGGTTGTCCGCCCCGCGCAGCGACAGCGACGGACCACGGTGGTCGCCTTCGGCGGTGTGGTTGTACACCACGTCCAAGATGACCTCGATGCCGTGGTGGTGCAGCACCTTCACCATTTGCTTGAACTCCTGCACCTGTTCACCACGCTCGCCGTAACTGGAGTACTCGTTGTGCGGTGCCAGGTAGGCGATCGAGTTGTAACCCCAGTAGTTCCGCAGCCCCATCTCCACCAGGCGGCCGTCGTGGATGAACTGGTGCACCGGCATCAGCTCGACGGCGGTGACCCCCAGCTGTTGGAGGTGCTCGATGATCGCAGGGTGGGTGAGGCCCAGGTACGTGCCTCGCTGCTCGGGGGGGACCTCCGGGTGGCGGGCGGTGAGGCCCTTCACATGGGTCTCGTAGACCACCGTCTCGTGCCACGGGGTGCGCGGGTGGCGATCGTCGCCCCAGTCGAAGTAGGGGTTGCCCACCACCGAGCGAGGCACGAACGCAGCGGAGTCGAGCGCCGACGGTGCCCCGTCGGGGTCACCGGGTTCGTGGTCGAACACTGCAGGATCCCACCGCACCTGACCTTCGACCGCCTTTGCATACGGGTCGAGCAGGAGCTTGGCCGGGTTGGCCCGCACCCCCGCGTCGGGATCCCACGGTCCGTGCACCCGGAAGCCGTAGCGGGCGCCGGGCTGCAGGCCGGGTACGTAGCCGTGATGCACGAACGCCGTCGTCTCTGGCAGCGGTACACAGGTCTCGTCGTCGTTGTCGTCGAACAGGCACAACGTCACCTGTTCGGCCACCTCGGAGAAGATGGAGAAGTTGACGCCGTTGCCGTCGTAGGTCGCGCCCAGCGGGAACGGTTGGCCGGGCCACAGATGCATCGGGAGGCAGTGTAGGCGTGGCTCGGGTCCGATCGGCGCCGGCAGGACGTGTGGCGGGGTAGCGTGCAGTGCTCGCTCCGGTCCGGGAGGTCACCATGTCCACACGCTGCTTCGTCCTCGCCACCGATGGCTCCGCCGGCGCCCTCGGCGCGGCAGCGTGGTTGGCGCCGCTGGCCGTGGCGGTCGACGCCGAGGTGGTGGCAGTCCACGCCTACGACCGACTGGCGGAGGTCGTGGAGTCCGATCAGCGGCTCGATTTCCCCGAGTTGCAGGCGGCGGCCGAGGAGCGTCTGGCCGGCCCCTGGGTCGAACCGCTGCGGGCCGCCGGCGTGACGGTGCGGACAGTGCTCACCGAGGGGCGTGCGACGCAGGTGGTGTCCGACGCGGTGGCAGCCCACTCCGCCGAGCTGGTGGTGGTGGGAAGCTACGGGGCCAGTGGATGGAAGGCGCGCTTCGTCGGCTCCACCGCTCGCGCCCTGGTGGACCTGGCGGCCTTCCCGGTCCTGGTCGTGCCCCGACCGTCCTAGCCACACCCAGGGCGCGCCGACGGTCGGCGCGCCCGAACTGTCTCACGAGGCGATGGCCCGCTCGATCACGAAGCAGCGGTCCGACAACGCACCTGCTGACCAGCGGCACCATTGACCGAAGGCGGCGCGCGCCGTGCTGTCGATCCGAGCCTGCAGCGACGGCGCCGAGACGCGGCGGACCACTTGGCGGAGGCCGCCTTCGTGCACGACGTAGCCGGCCCACACACCCGGGAAGTCGCGCGGGCTCCCCACTTCGGTGACGACGACCGGCCCGGCTTGGCGGCGACGGTTGCGGTGGGTGTGCCCCGAGGTCACCAGCGCACCCGGGGCGGCGTGGCCCAGCGCTGCCAGGAAGTGATCGGCCTCGCCCGAGGCGATACCGGGCGGCCAGTAGGTGGGCACGGGCGTTCGCTGGAATTGGTGGTGCAGGGCCACGAACACCTGGCCTCCGGCGTCCGAGGCGGCGCTCGTCACGGCCGCACTGACCGGTCGAATGCGGCCGGGGTCGACCAGTGGAGCGGTGGTGTCGGCCACGATGATCCGCGCTCCGGGCACGTCACGCGTCTCGACCGCTGCACCGGTGGCCAGCCCGAGTTCCACCACCGCCCCGTGTCCGTCCACCCTGCCGGGGTGGGGGGACACGTCATGATTGCCGCAGCAGGCGATCACCGGCACCGGACAGCGCGCCACCAGGGTGGCGAGCGCATCCCACTCGTCGGGTTGGGCCCGGTTGGTCAGGTCACCCTTGAGCACCACCAGTTGTGCTCCCCAGGCCACTGCATCGTCCAGCGCGGCGTGGGCCAGGCGGACGGTGTCGGCCACCGCCGGTGCGGGATCCTCCACCACCGTCGAGAGGAACCCCAGGTGTCGACTCCCGAGATGGAGGTCACTGAGCGTGGCGAAGCGGAACGTCTCGGCTCCCGGCGGCGCCCGTAGCGTCGTCACCTGCACCGTGGCTCGAGCACCCGCGTCGTGGTCGAGCGAGATCGTGACCGGTTGGTCGACCGGCAGGCCACCGACGTCGACGGCGCCGCCGCCGGGGGGGAGGTCCAGCGCATGGTGCGCCTCGCCGTCGGGCCACCGGGCGGTGATCTGAGCTCGACCGGCGCTGTCGACCCGCCACACGAGTTGCACGTTGTGTGGCTCGACGGCCGCCACCCAGGGATTGGGTGGGCGCTGGTAGCGGCGATGCCCGGGTGGGTCGGGGGCGGCGTGCACCGACATCGGCGGCGACGGAGCGGTCACTCCCGCCGCAGGTGGTCGGTGAGCGCCTCGGCGTCGCGGGCGGCCAACGCCAGGTTCACCTCGAGCTTTTCGAGGTGCTGGGCCACCAGACGGTCGCCCTGGGGCACCTCGTGGGTCTCGAAGAAGGCGAACACCAGGTTGGCCACGTCGGGCCAGGCCAGCCAGCGGATCCCCTCGAGCATCCGGGCGATCGAGTTCGACGGGTACCTCTCGGTGATCTGCGCCCACTGCGACTGCACGAACGCCCATGCTCGACGACCCTGCGTGCGGTTGGTCAGTGCCCGGCGAATGACGTAGGGGGCGTCCTGGCTGCGAATGCTCCCGTCGAGACACGCCGCCAGCGTCTGGTCCATGAGTTCGGGATCGTCGAACTCGCACAACGCGAACAGGTAGCGGCGCTCCTCTTGTGGTGTGCGGGCGTCGGCGCGCCGCCGGAGGAACTGCTCGTAGTCCTCGCTGCCACCCGAGTGGGCCACGACCTCCACCGCGGCGGCGGCGAGTGCGGCATCGGCTCCGGGGCGCTGGAGGAGGTCGCGGGCCCGGGCCTGCACCGCCGGTTCGGCCCCCAGGGTGCCGGCCGTCGAGAACAGCAGGCCGCGCAGGGCGCTGGTCCGGTCGGCTTCGCCCACCACCGGGGCGTTGCCCAGGTCGTCGCGTGCGCCTTGGATGAGGCGGCTGACCATGGCGGCGAAGGCTTGGCGGGCATCGGCGGCCTCGATCATGCGGTCGAGGTCGCGCAGCACGGCGACGATGCGTTGCCATACGGCCAGGTCGCGCTCGGGCCCGAAGCGCATGACCAGTTCCAACGCCTCGAGGGCGGTCGAGCGGCCGGCGAGGACCGAGGCCCACGCGTCGTCGACCAGCGTGTAGCGCTCGACAGCGGAGAGTTCCTCGTGTGCCCTGGCCACCAGCGCCTCACGCAGCGCCGGGGCATAGGCCGCCCGGTAGAAACCCGTGGCCTCGGTGTTCACCAGCACCCATTCGAGCGGCTCGTCGAGCAGTGGCACGTCGACGCCGTCACCTTCCACCAGCGCTTTCTCGAAGGTGGTGGCGCCCCCACCGGACTGGGTGAAGATGACGGGGATCACCCAGCGGGCGTCGTCGCGGGCATCCTCCGCGGCGGCGTCTCCGTCACCGAGGTCCCCGGCATAGGTGGCCCGTCGCTGCCCGAGCCGGAGGGTGGCGCCGTCGTCGACCACGTCCACGGTGACCACCGGGTGGCCGCCCTGGTAGATCCACGACTCGGCGATGCGTCGCACCGGCGCGCCGGTGGTGGCCTCGAGGGCCTCCCACAGATCGGCGGTCTCGGTGTTCGACCAGGCATGCGTGCGCAGGTAGTGGCGGATGCCGTCGCGGAACTCGTCCGGGCCGAGGTACTGCTCGAGCATGCGCACCACAGCTGCGCCCTTCTCGTAGGTCAGCACGTCGAACATGCCCTCGGCATCGTCGGGGGACACCACCGGGTACTCGATGGGGCGGGTGGCGCTGAGGGCATCGGTGTCGAAGGCAGCCGAGCGGGACGTCCCGAACGCTGCCCACCGGTCCCAGTCGGGGCGGAAGGCGTCGGTGGCCTTCATCTCCATGAAGGTGGCGAACGCCTCGTTCAGCCAGATCCCGTTCCACCAGCGCATGGTGACCAGGTCGCCGAACCACATGTGGGCCAGTTCGTGGGCGATGACGTCGGTGACGTTGGCCAACTCCTGTTGGGTGACCTCGTCGGGATCCACCAGGATCAGCACCTCGCGGAAGGTGATGCACCCCAGGTTCTCCATGGCGCCGAAGGCGAAGTCCGGCACCGCCACCAGGTCGAGCTTGTCGCCGGGGTAGGGAAGGTCGTAGTACTCGCTGAAGTAGTCGAGGCAGAAGCGAGCCACCCCCAGCGCATAGGTGGCCAGGTGACCCTGACCCGGCGGGTGCACCACCCGCAACGGCACCTCGCCGCCGTCGTCCGCCTCGGTGATCTCGAGTGGACCCACGACGAAGGCCACCAGGTAGGTGGACATGACCATGGTGTCGGCGAAGCTGACCGCCACCGACCCGTCGGGGCGTTCCTCCCGTCCGATCTCGGCGGCATTGGAGATGGCCACGTGGCTCGGGTCCACCACCAGCGTCACGGCGAACGTCGCCTTGAAGTCGGGCTCGTCCCAGCAGGGAAAGGCCCGTCGCGCGTCGGTGGCCTCGAACTGGGTGGTGGCAATGGTGTGCGCGGTGCCGTCAGGTCCGCGGAAGGTCGAGCGGTAGAAGCCAGCCAGCCGTTCGTTCAGGATGCCGTCGAAGGCGAGGTGCAACGTCCAGTGCCCGGGGTCGAGCACGGCGGCCGCCTCGACGGTGAGGCGCTCGGTCGCGGGGTCGAGCGCCACCAGTTCGGGTTCGATGTGGCCGCCGTCGGATCCCTCGATCCACACCCGGTGGATCTCGAGGTCGGCCGCGTTGCACACCAGCGTGTTGGTGGCCTCGAGCACCTCCACCTCGATGGCTGCGGTACCCGAGAACGTGGCCTGTCCCAGGTCGGGGCGGAGCTCGAGGTCGTAGCGAACTGGCCGGCTGTGGCGAGGGAGGCGATAGCGCTCCCACTCCTCGGTGCTGGTCGGCTCGTGGGTGGGACGGGCAGCGTCGGGGCTCACCGGGCCAGCGTAGGTCGCCGATCGAGGGTGTCGCGCCGCCCTGGCGGTGGTCGGATGCTCGTCGACGATGGACGACGCAGCGACGCCGACGCTGCCAGACTGCGCAGGTGGACGACTTCGACGACGTGCGGTGCGGCGTGGAGCCGTGGCGGGCGGTGTGGTCCGACGACGGCACTTGGCCCGGGCAGGAGGAACGGCAGGCCGAGCTGCGTCGCCGGCTCGGTGCCACGTTCGGTGATCGTACGTTCGTGGCCCCCGACGCTGCGGTGGTGTGTGAGCACCTGGTGCTGGGTGACCGCAGTTACGTCGCCTCGGGTTGCGTCCTGCGGGGTCGACTCGAGGTGGGATCGGACTGCACGCTCAACCCGGGCGTGGTCACCGCCGGGACGGTGCAGGTGGGCGACGACGTGCGCATCGCCGCCTACGCCGCCTTCTTCGGCGAGAACCACCGCTTCGACGATCTCGACCGGCCCATCTGGCACCAGGGCGAGGAGTCGAAGGGCATCGTGGTGGGCAACGACGTGTGGGTGGGTACCCACGTCGTCGTCTGTGACGGGGTGCGCATCGGGGACCACAGCGTGATCGGGGCCGGTGCCGTGGTCACCCGGGATGTGCCGCCCTACAGCGTGGTGGGCGGCGTGCCGGCCCGGGTGCTGCGGGACCGGCGCGAGCCTCGCCCCGACGACGCCTCCGACACGGCCGCCGACCACAGGCCGGCGCCGGGCGGTTCGGCCGTCGTCGGCGGCGACCCTCTGGCGACGCTCGACGAGGCCGTCTGCTCGCAGTGGCGTGACGTGCTGGAACGATGCCGGCTGTCCGCCGACGGCGACCCCGACGGCGAGTGGTGGTTCGGTGACCATCCCGGCGCCGAGCCGAGTGCGCGACCCCTGTGCGATGCGGTGGAGTTGGCTGCCGCCTGTGGCGACGTCACGGCCGTGGGCGACCCGGCCGAGGTGGTGGCGCTGCTCCAGGCCCGCCAGGACGAGAGCACCGGGCTGTTCCCCGAGCCCCGTGTCGGGCTCGGTGCCGACCCGCTGGCCTGCGACGTGGGCAACGAGTGGCAGCAGTACGGGGTGCTCTCGGTCGGCTACGCCCTCGAGGTGTTGGGTGCCGGGCCCCGCCGAGCGGTCGAGGTGGTGGCGGCGCTCGACGACTCGGCGCTCGTCGAGCGGCTCGATGCCCTGCCTTGGTCGAGCCTCGGGTGGCCGGCCGGTGCCTGGGTCGACTTCTGGGGCACGGCCATCCACCTGAACCGGCGCCACCACGGGGACCGCCGTGGTCCCGAGGCCCTGCTCGGCTGGTTGGTGTCCCGGGTCGACCCGACGACCGGCATGTGGTCGCCGCCCGACCGCACGTGGGGATGGTTGATGGCGGTGAACGGGTGGTACCGGCTGGTGCGGGGCACCTTCTGTCAGTTCGGGGTACCCGTCCCGCAACCGGAGGCGGCGCTCGACACCGTCATGGCTCATGGTCGGAGCCGGACCTGGTTCGACGACGTCGACCGTGACGCCTGCAACGTGCTCGACGTGGTCCATCCGCTGTGGTTGCTCAGTGGGTCGACCGGGCACCGCCGCGCCGAAGTGCGCGACACCGTGGCCGGGCTGTTGCGCCGGGCGGTGGACGACTGGCAGGACGGTCGTGGCTTCGGTTTCGGGTCGGGCGACCCTGCCGGCCTGCAGGGGACCGAGATGTGGCTGTCCATCTGCTGGCTGGCCGCTGATCACCTCGGCGAGAGTGACGGCCTGTCGTGGCGTCCACGCGGTGTCCACCGCCCCGAGCCGGCCGAGCGGCTCGGCGCCGCGCAGTAGCCTCCCCGCCCATGTCACCGCAGCAGAACGATCCGTCCTTCGACGTCCTGGCCATCGGCAACGCCATCGTGGACGTGCTGGCCCAGGTCGACGACGCCTTCTTGGCCGACCACGACCTCACCAAGGGTGCCATGGCGCTCATCGACGACGATCGGGCCCATGCCCTGTACGCCGACATGGGGCCGGCCATCGAGGTGTCGGGAGGGTCGGCGGCCAACACGGTGGCCGGTCTGGCGTCCCTCGGAGCCCGGGTGTCGTTCATCGGCAAGGTGGCGGCGGACCAACTCGGTGAGGTGTTCGCTCACGACCTGCGCGCCGCAGGTGTCGACTACGAGCCGCCGTCGTCGGGTGGCGAGCTGGCCACGGCGCGCAGTTTCGTGCTGGTCACCCCCGATGCACAGCGCACGCTGAACACCTACCTCGGCATCTCGGCCCACCTGTCGCCCGACGACGTCGACCTCGACCGGGTGCGCGCTGCGGCCGTGCTCTATTGCGAGGGCTACCTGTGGGATCAGCCGGTGGCCAAGGAGGCCATCGGGCTGGCCATGCGTACCGCAGCCGACGCCGGTCGATCGGTGGCGTTCACCTTGTCGGACTCCTTCTGTGTCGATCGGCACCGTCGTGAGTTCCTCGAACTGCTCGACGGCCACGTTGACATCCTCTTCGCCAACGAGGCGGAGATCTGTTCGTTGTTCGAGACCTCGTCACTCGACGACGCCGTCGAGGCCGTGCGCGGTCGGGCGGCCACGGTGTGCGTGACCCGCAGCGAGGCCGGCTCGGTGGTGCTCACCGAGGGGGAGCCGGACGTGGCCGTGCCCGCCGCATCGGTGGCGCAGGTGATCGACACCACCGGAGCCGGCGACCTCTACGCCGCTGGGTTCCTGTTCGGGCGCACCCGCGGGGCGGACCCGGCGACGTGCGCTCGCTACGGCTCGATCGCCGCCGCCGAGGTGATCTCCCATCTCGGGGCCCGTCCGCAGCAGTCACTGGCCGCGCTCATCGGCGACTGACGTCACGGGCACGCCCGGGTTCCTACTGGGTTCCCGGCGCGCGCCCGGGTTGGCCTCCGCACCCTCGATTGTCGTGCGTGCGTGTCGCTGGTCCAACCACGCGATCTGCAGGCGGGCAGCCTGGGCGTTGACAGCAGGATAATGACCATTATTATGGCCGTGTGGAACAGATCACGCCGCCCTCGGGCGGCGCGGGGGACCGGACCGCACCAGGGGAGCCGAGCGACGACACCCGCGCCCGACTCGTCGCCGCCGCGGCCGACGTCTTCGCCGAGCGGGGCTACGACAAGGCCGGGGTGGCCGAGATCGCTCGCCGTGCCGGGCTGACCACCGGCGCCATCTACTCGCGGTTCTCGGGCAAGGCCGAACTCCTGGCCGAGACCATCCGCACCTACTGCAGCGACGAGTTCGACCGATTGTTCGCCCAGCACCAGTTCCAGGGCCGGGCCACCGATCTCCTCGTCACCGTGGGTGCCCACCTCGTCGACCGCGAACCGATGCCGGGACGCTCGATCCTGCTCGAGGCCTTCGTGGCCGCTCGACGTGACCCCGACGTGGCGCTCGTGCTGCGCCGTCACCTCGTCGAGCGCGCTGAGCGCCTGCAGGCGATGGTCGAGGAGTCCAAGGAGGCCGGCGTCATCACCGCCGAGGTGGACACCGCCGCCACCGTCCACTTCGCCCACGCCGTCGGCCTCGGGTTCCTCCTCTTCGATGCCGTGGGCGCCGATCACCCTGGTTCCGCCGACTGGCAGGACGTGGTCGATCGAGTGGTCCGGGCGTTCATCCCACCTGGTGCCCCGGCCCCGGAGGTGGCACTCGACCTCGTCGGCGTCGAGCAGCAGGATCGCCGACCGCCAGCGACGTGCGAGGCCTCCGCTTCCGACCTGGCCGACCAGAACGAAAACCACGCCAGCCCACAGCAAGGAGTACTCCCATGAGCACCGAGTTCCGCAGCGACTCCGACATCCTCGGCCGAGCCAGCCTCGACGACCTCGACGCCATTATGGACATCAGTAACCACGATGTCGACGAAGTCATCCACACGGTGAAGGACAACGCCGATGCCATCTTCACCTGGGACTACGAAAAGGGCGCCCGTCCGGCGCTCAACAAACTCTACGAGAAGGCCAAGGGGGCCCAGTGGAACGGCGAGACCGACCTCGACTGGTCCATCGAGGTGGACCCGTCCCAGGTGCTGAGCGCCTTGTCGGGGAGCAACGCGGCGGGGCCGTTCGCGGTGCTGGCCGAGCACCCGGACTCGCCGTTCAAGCACTTCGGTGACAAGGAGTGGGACGAACTGGCCGTCGAGTCGCTCAAGTGGCGCATGAGCCAGTTCATGCACGGTGAGCAGGGTGCGCTCATCTGTACGGCCAAGATCGTCGAGACGGTGCCGTGGATCGACGCCAAGTACTACGCCGCCACGCAGGTGATGGACGAGGCCCGCCACGTCGAGGTCTTCGCCAAGTACCTCGACGAGAAGCTGCCGGGCACCTATCCCATCAACGCCCACCTCAAGATGCTGCTCGACGACATCATCGAGGACTCCCGCTGGGACATGACCTACCTGGGCATGCAGATCATGGTGGAAGGCCTGGCCCTGGCGGCGTTCGGCTTCATGTACCAGCTCACCGAGGAGCCGCTGCTCAAGCAGTTGCTGCGCTACGTCATGAGCGACGAGGCCCGTCACGTGGCCTTCGGGGTGCTGAGCCTCAAGGAGTACTACGCCGAGCTGAGCGACGCCGAGATGCGCGAGCGTCAGGAGTTCGCCTTCGAGGCGGCCGTGCGCATGCGTGATCGCTTCCTGCAGCAGGAGGTGTGGGATCGCATGGGCGTCGACAAGCGCAAGGTCACCGAACTGCTCCTGCAGGTGCCCAAGGAAGAGATGATCTTCCAGCAGTTGCTGTTCTCCAAGATCGTGCCCAACTGCAAGAAGCTCGGCCTGCTCGACGCCGCCGACGGCTGGCTGCGCACCCGCTTCGAGGAGATCGGCGTCATCGAGTTCGAGGACTGGGCCGACACCTCCGACGAGTACCTGGCCTTCGATGCGGTCAGCGCCGATCGGGCGGCGGCGGCGGGCGCCTGAGGTGGCCGACACCACCTGTTTCGAGCTCGAGACGGTCGGCCGGGTCGCGCACCTGCGGCTCTGCCGGCCCGACGCCTACAACACGATGACCCGCGAGTTCTGGTCGGAGCTGCCGGCCCTCGTGCGCCAGCTCGACGACGCCGGCGAGGTACGGGCCATCGTCATCTCGTCGACCGGCAAGCACTTCTCCGCCGGCATGGACCTCGGCGTGTTCACCGGGGACAGCCTGGGCGACGGCGCCGGGTCCGGTGGGAGCACCGAAGCTGGCCGCCAGCGAGCGCGCGTGCGCCAGATGGTGTTGGCGCTGCAGGACTCGTTCACGGCCCTCGAACGGGCGCGGATACCGGTACTCGCCGCAGTGCAGGGCGGGTGCATCGGGGGCGCTGTCGACATGATCTCGGCCTGTGACCTGCGCTACGCCTCGGCCGACGCCTTCTTCGTGGTGCAGGAGATCAACATCGGCATGACCGCCGATGTCGGCACCCTGCAACGCCTGCCGAAGATCATCCCCGACGGCATCGCCCGGGAGATGGCCTACCTCGGTCGGCGCCTACCGGCGCAGCGGGCCTACGAGGTGGGCCTGGTGAACGAGGTGTTCGAGGACCACGAGGCACTGGTGGACGGCGTGCTGGGCATCGCCACGGAGATCGCCGAGAAGAGCCCCTTGGCCATCTGGGGGACGAAGGTGGCGGTCACCTACGCCCGTGACCACTCGGTGTCCGACAGCTTGGAGCACATCGCCAACTGGCAGGCCGGCATGTTCCAGCCGGCCGACATGCTGGAGTGCTTCACCGCCAAGGGCGAGGGTCGTGCCCCCGAATTCGACGACCTGCTGCCCAACGTCAAGGGCCTCTGACCCGCCGAGCCGCCCGGCCGTCCGTGGGTGCGCTCAGCTCTCCCGGCCGAAGTGGGACTCGTCGATGGGTGGCAGGAAGTTCCAGGTGAGATCCCCGATGCGCACCAGCGTGGAGGAGATCCACCCGCCCATGGCGGCGAAGTGGTCGTCGAGGCTGGAGCCGTCGGCCAGGGTGTCCTCGTCGAGTTCGTAGGCCCCCTCGTAGGACACCTCGATGGCGTGCTCGGGGTCGTCGAGGGCGTCGGGGTAGCTGGTCTCCACGGTCGGACCCGACCGGTCGAGGCGTTGGCGCCCGACCAGGGGGCTGTGCTCGGGGAGCGAGCCCAACAACAGCGCCGGGTCGGGGGCGGCGGCCAGGCGCTGGACCCGCAGGACGACCTCCACCTCGATGCGGGGCGGTTCGTCGAAGGACTCGCCGATGTACCAGGTCCGGTAGGCCGTCTGCGCCCAGGTGGGCCACACCAGGGTGAGGTCGGCCTGGACCCGAGGCGGCATGCCTTCGCCAGGGAGCCCGTAGCTGGTCTCCCAGGTCAGGTCACCGAGCAACACGTCGGCGTGGAACCGCTCCTCGAACGCCTGTCGCTCGAGCAGTGCCCCTTCGAGGGCGTCTCGGAGCGCTCCGATGGCATCGGTGAAGACGTGGTCCAGCATCTGCGCAGCAGGGTAGTGGTCGCTGCCACTGGGTCGGTACCTCGCCGGTTCTCGTGGTGCGCTCCTCACCCCTCCCGTGGAGGCTCGGGGTCCATGAACGCGATGGCCACCGACATGCCGAGCGCCTTGTGGCGGAGCGTGGTGATGCGCCGCCCGGGTTGGACGGCGTCCTTCACCCGGCCGAGGTGCTCACCGAGCCCCTCGACCGTGTGGTCGAGGTCGGCCACGGTGAGGGCCAACCCGAAGAACCCACAGGGCCCGTCGCCCAGCGGCGTCGGTGGTGCCACCAACTCGATGATGGTCGGGCCGGCCCGGAAGAACGTCTGCAGCATGGGACCGCCGTAGATGTCGGTGGAGCGGGTGCGGCGAGGTGGAAGACCCACCGCCTCGAACGCAGCCACGGTTCGGTCGTGGTCGGGCGACAGGATCACTACGTGGTCGATCAGCTGTGCCCCGTTGGGATGCACCACGCCCGCCGGCGGCGCGCCGCCTTTGGTCACGGCGCGGGTCGGCAGGCCGTCGAGCGCCGTGCCGTCCTCGCTGTCGTCCAGGCCGTCGGCGTCGATGCCCGCCAGCTCCCAGGACAGGATCCGCCGCGGCCCGTCGGACCCCACCAGGGTCACGGCCGTGTGGCCCAGCCAGCAGGTGCTGTCCTGCATGGCGAAGCCTGCTGCTGCCCAGGCCTCGGGTGCGTCGCCCACGTCGATCTGCGTGATCCGAACGCCGACGAGCGGTGGGTCGGGGAGCGCCTCGTCATCCATGCGGCGCACCCTACCGGGGACCTGTGGCCAGAGTCCTCGGTCCCGGCCGCGCGGCAACCGACGATGTCCGAGGTGGTCCGGCCGAGCCGCGAGACTGCACTCATGAACCTCCCCGAACCGTTGGCTGGTCGCGTGGCGGCGTGGCTGGCCGCGGATCCCGATCCGAGGACGCGGGCCGAGCTCCAGGGTCTGCTCGACGCCGGGGATGTGGACGGGGTGACCGAGCGATTCGGCAGCGACCTGAGCTTCGGGACGTCGGGCCTGCGGGCGCCGATCGGGGCGGGCCCCACCCGCATCAACCGCCTGGTGGCCCGACAGGTTGCTGCCGGGCTGGCCGAGCACCTCCGTCGGGAGTGCGAGACACCGCAGCCGATGGTGATCGTCGGCCACGACGCCCGTCACGGCTCTGCCGACTTCGCTGCCGAGGTAGCGGGTGTCCTGCGCTCCCACGGGGCCCACGTCGTGTGCTCCGAGCCGGACGTTCCCACGCCGGTCGTCGTCTGGACGCACGCCACGTCCGGAGCAGACGCCTCGGTGGTGTGCACCGCAAGTCACAACCCGCCGTCGGACAACGGGATGAAGATCTACCTGGCCGACGCCTTGCAACCGGTGCCGCCCGAGGACGAACGTCTGGCGGCACGAATCGCATCCGCACCGCTGGCTGCGGGACGCGACGGCCCCCACGGCCCCGCCGGCCCGTACCGGGCGAGCGACGCCGCGCCGGGGTTCGTCGATGCCTACGTCGAGCACGTGGCGGCCCTGGTGCCCGAGGGCCCGCGTGGGTTGCGGTGCGTCTACACGCCGCTGCACGGTGTGGCCTGGCCGGTGTTGTGTCGCTGCTTCGAGGCGGCTGGCTTCCCCGTCCCCGACGTCGTGGCGACCCAGCGCGACCCACACCCTGGCTTCCCGACCGTCGTCAGCCCGAACCCGGAGGAGCCGGGGGTTCTCGCCGCTGCTGTGCAGCAGGCCGCTCGCAGCGACGCCGAGGTGGTCCTGGCCAACGACCCCGATGGCGACCGGCTCGCCCTCGTGGCGCCCATCGACGGGGCGGACCCCGGCGACCCGACCTCGTGGCGCCAGATGAGTGGCAACGAGTTGGGGTTGTTGCTGGCCGACCACCTGCTTCGCCGGTCACCACCGGACGCGGACCGGCTGGTGGTCACGGCGTTCGAGACGTCGCGGGCGGTGGCCCGGCTGGCAACGGCGTCCGGTGCCCGCCACGTGGACGTGCCGACGGGCTTCAAGTGGATCATGCGGCGCGCCGTGGCCGAACCGGGTGCCTTCGTGTTCGGCTGCGAGGAGGCGATCGGCTACGCCGTGGATGCCGCAGTGCCGGACAAGGACGGCATTGCTGCTGCTGTGGTTGTGGCCGCCCTGGTGGCAGAGCTGTCGGCGACGGGCCACACCGTGTGGGATCGGCTGGCGGCCGTCGACGACCGCATCGGCTGCCACCGCAGCGCCACGCGGTGGACCGTGCTCACCGGCGTCGGGGCACGCACCCGCCTGGCGGGAATGGTCGACGCCCTGCGTCGCTCGCCGCCGACGGCGATCGGCGGACGCCGGGTCGAGCACATGACCGACCTCACCGACGGCTCGCTGGGTTCGCCGGTGGATGCGCTGGTGTTCGACCTGGCGGACGGGGCCCGGCTCGTGGTGCGTCCCAGCGGCACCGAGCCCAAGGTGAAGGTCTACGCCGAGGTGGTGGCACCCGCGACCGACGGAGGCCAGGAGGCTGCGGCCGCGGCCGACGAGTTGGCTGCCGCCGCCCTCCGGCGCATCACCGACGGCTCGACGGACCAGCACTAGGGTTCGCTGGTCCGAATCGGGCACCCCCCATGCTCTTTCCTTCCGTCGACTTCGCCGTGTTCTTCCTGGTGGTGTTCACCGGGAACTGGATCCTGCGGCCGAACCGGACGCTGTGGCTGGGCTTCCTCCTGGGTTCGTCGTTCGTGTTCTACGGATGGTGGGACTGGCGCTTCTGCTTCCTGCTCGGTGGTTCCATCCTCTTCAACTGGTGGATGGGAGGAGCGGTCGCCCGGGCCCTGGGCGACGATCGCCGTCGGACCGACCAGTCCCGCTGGTTGGTGCGCGCTGCGGTGGCCACCAACCTCGGGGTCCTCGCCTACTTCAAGTACGCCGAGTGGGGAGTGCGATCGGTCGCCGACGGGCTGGCCTCGCTGGGTGTGGCGGTCGACCCGCCGTTGCTCGAGATCATCCTGCCCCTGGGGATCAGCTTCTTCACCTTCCAGGCGTTGAGCTACGTCATCGACATCGGTCGGGGGACGTCGTCGCCGCTCCCGTTGCTGCCGTTCGCCACCTACCTGTCGTTCTTCCCCCAGCTCGTGGCCGGCCCCATCGTGCGAGCGAACGAGCTGGCGCCGCAGTTCGACGAACGCGCCGACCCTCGCTACGTCGAGGCCACCCGAGCCTTCCTGCTCATCTTCAGAGGCCTGTTCAAGAAGGTGGTCATCGCCGACTTCCTGGCCACCGAGATCGTGAACCCGGTGTTCGCCAATCCCTCGAGCTACTCGGGGCTCGAGAACCTGGTGGCGGTCTATGCCTTCGCCATTCAGATCTACGCTGACTTCAGCGCCTACACCGACATCGCCATCGGCGTGGCGCTGCTGCTGGGCTTCCGTCTGCCGGAGAACTTCAACGCCCCCTACATCGCGTCGTCGTTGCAGGACTTCTGGCGCCGGTGGCACATGACGCTCTCCCGCTGGCTGCGCGACTACCTCTACATCCCGCTCGGTGGGAACCGTCTCGGGGTGCGGCGGATGTACGTCAACTTGGGGCTGACCATGGTGCTCGGCGGTCTGTGGCACGGCGCCGAGTGGACGATGGTCATCTGGGGCGCCATCCACGGCGGCTTCCTGGCAGCCGAGCGTGCGACCAAGGCAGCCTGGCACCGCCGCGGGGTCATTGGACTGCCACCGGGGTTCGTGCGGGTGGCCCAATGGCTGCTCACCATCCACGTGGTCTGTCTGGCGTGGATCTTCTTCCGAGCGGAGAGCTTCGGGCAGGCCATGGAGATGCTCGGTCGCATCCTCTCGCTGGCACCGGCGAACGTCCTGGTCGAGGATCCGATCACCACCGTGGTGCTGGCGGCCATCTTCGTCAGCCTGGCGCTGCAGTTCGTACCCCAGCGCTGGGTCGACGAGGTGGGACAGCGGGCGTCGGTGGCCTGGCCCGCCGCCATGATGGTGGCCATCACGGTGCTGCTCACGGTGACCGACGCCCTGGGGCCCGAAGGTGTGGCCGAGTTCATCTACTTCCAGTTCTGACCAGTTCCGACCAGTTCTGACCAGTTCTGAACAGGTCGGCCGGTGCACCGGCGAGCGCGTCGAGGAGGGTCGTCGGGGCGTCGCCACCTGCACGGTAGCGTTGCCGGACATGTCCCCGGCAGTGTCGACTCCGAACGAGAAGCGGCGTGTGGCTGCCTCCCGTGCACCGCGGTCGACGACAGCGGGACCGGGTCGCCCCGCCCCCGACGTCCGTGAGGGTCCAGCGGTGCTCGTCCGACCGATCCGCTCGCCTCGTCCGGGCACGATGCCCGCCGGGCTGGCGCTCATGATCATGGCCGTGGGCCTGTTCGGCGCCCTCCTCGTGAACGCCGAGGCGATGGCACGCACCTCCCGCGGCCAGCCGGACAACCCGGAGTGGCGTACCTCGGTCATCGACGGCATTGCCGCGGTCAGCGGCTTCTTCCACCTCACCGCGCCCCGCTCCGCGCTCGATGACCGCTTGGGCAAGAACCAGACCGACGACGCCGACATCGATGCCGTGCTCGCCGAGCGGGCCAGTCGGGCCGAGGCGGCCGAGGAAGCGGCCCGTCGGGCCGAGGAGGCCGCTGCTGCTGCTGCGCTGGCGCCGCCCGAGCTGCGGGTCCCGACACCTGAGGCCCCGCTGCGGGTGTACGTGGCGGGCGATTCGATGGCGGGAGGTCTGGGTCCGGCCTTCCAGCGGGTGGGTGCCGAGACCGGGCTCGTGTCGGTGCAGGTCGACTACCGCGTCTCGTCGGGTCTGGTCCGACCGGATTTCTTCAACTGGCCACAGCACCTGGCTCGACAGGTGGTGGATGTGGAGGATCCCGATGTCGTCGTGGTGCAGTTCGGCGCCAACGACATGCAGAACATCGCGCTCGACGGGGCGGCGTTGCCACTGGGCAGCGA
Source organism: Acidimicrobiia bacterium (assembly GCA_020832495.1). Lineage (GTDB taxonomy): Bacteria > Actinomycetota > Acidimicrobiia > Acidimicrobiales > Acidimicrobilacustridaceae > JAFIEP01. The sequence continues at coordinate 52,489 of JAFIEP010000029.1, forward strand.
GGAGTGGTTGGCCGAGTACCGGCGTCGGGTGGCGGGCACCATGGACCTGCTGCAGGCCCCGTCCTCCCGAGACAGCGGGCCACGGTTGGTGCTGTGGATGGGTCTGCCACCGGTCGGGCCGAACTCGGGCATCGACCCGGCGATGGTGGATCACGTCAACCACATCTACGCGTCAGAAGCGGCGTCTCGCCCGTGGGTCGTCTACGTCGACACGTGGGCCTACCTGGCGGGCGAGGACGGCTATGCCAAACGGCTGGTGAACGCCGACGGTCAGGACCGGGAGATGCGCGCCGGTGACGACGTGCACCTCAGCGTGCCCGGTGCTCAGCGCCTGGCCTGGGCGCTCCTCGACCGTCTCGGTGGCCTGGTCGATCTCAGCGCCTCGGAAGCTGTGCCCCCCGAGTCCGAGACGGCCCCGCCGGGGCTCGAGGAGCGCGTGGAGCTTCCTGTCCCGTCGCCGCTGAGCTGACGTCGCCCTCGTGCACAGGTGCGGGGGGCGGACGGACGTCGGTGGGGCATCACCCCACGTCGGTGCGTTCGGGATGGCTGGCGGTCACCACGGTGTGGATCCCCCCGCGCACGTTCCAGTCGGTGACGACCGTCATCGACCGTGGGTGCAGCGCCGCCACCAGGTCATCCAGGATCTGGTTGGTCAGGGCCTCGTGGAACTGGGCCTCGGACCGGAAGCTCCACAGGTACTGCTTCAGCGACTTCAACTCGACGAGGTGAGCGTCGGGTACGTAGCTGATGGTGACGGTGGCGAAGTCCGGCTGTCCGGTGACCGGGCACACACAGGTGAGCTCTGGCGAGCTGCAGCGGACCTCGTAGGAGCGCTCGGGGGACGGGTTGTCGATGGCGACCAGGTCGCGACCTGGTCGGGTCGGTCGGTGACCGAGCGGTTCGGACGACATGCGAGCACGCTACCGCCGCCGACGGCGGCCGGGCAGTTCGAGGGTCCACCGTGACGCACCAGTGGTGTGCCCGACCGCCTCGCCTGGGTGACGGTGCGGTGCATGTCGGATGAACTGCCGCTCAGGTGCGCAGAGGCGCCGGTCGAAGAATGCTCCGGAGCGGTCGTGTTCGGCGTGACCGAAGTAGTACGCTCCGTGTTCTGATCAGCCAACTGAATCTCTTCAACCTGGCGCTGCCGAGACGGCGCCGTGCGCCGCGGTCGCGGATCGAAGCCACAAGGTGATGCATGAACTCTGAGCGATATCCGGAACTGGATCCGCGGCATGTGCTGTACGTGTTGTCACGGCGAGTCTGGCTCATCGCCGGGCTGGTGCTCGTCGGGTTCGCGTCCGTGTTCCTCGTCTCGAATGCGCAGACCGAGCGGTACGAGGCGACCGCAGAGGTGCAGGTCGTGCAGTCCACCGGGTTGGGTGGAACGAGCGGCTCGAGGGCCGACGCGGACCGGAACCTCTCGAACGAGATGTACCTCATGCGATCTGGTGTCGTCCGCGGTGAGGTGGCGTCGCGACTCGGCTCGGACGTCGCGTTCGACCGGGTCCAGGTCCGCGAGGTGCCCGAGACCGACGTGGTGCGACTCACCGTCACCAGCCCGTCGCCCGAGCAGGCACGCGACGCGGCCAACACCTTCGCCACCGTTTACATCGAGCAGCGGCAACTCCAGGTCGCCGAGGTCTTCAACCAGCGAGCGGCCGACCTCGAGGCGTTCGCCGACCGCCTCACCCAGCGTGTGGCCGAGATCGACACGCTCCTGGCGCTCGGTCCGCCGGCCGCAGAGGTCGATGCCCTGACCGCAGAACGAACCGGCCTCATCCAACAGCAGACCCAGTTCCTCCTGCGGGCTGCCGAGTTCCGTGCCGACGCCGACCTTCGGCGTGACGGCGTGGAGGTCATCGAGGTGGCATCGCTGCCCACCGACCCGGTGTCCCCGAAGCCGCTGCGCGATGGCCTCGTCGGCGGTCTCATCGGCCTCGTGTTGGGCATCGGGCTGGCCTTCCTGCTCGAGTGGCTCGACAACCGCCTCCGCATCCCCGAGCAGCTCGAGGCGGTGCCCGGAGCCGTGCCGGTGATCGGCACCATCCCGATGTACGACGTCGGTGGCGGACGCTTCAGCCTGGGACGAGGACAACGGACCGAGCGGGCACTCGTCCCGCTCGACTCCCCGGCGGCGGAGGCCTATCGCACGCTGCAGACCAGCCTGCGCTTCTCCAGCCTGGGCAAGACCAAGCAGCGCATCGCCGTCACCAGTTCCTCCGGTGGTGAAGGCAAGACGACGGTGACGGCCAACCTGGCCATGGTGCTGGCCGAGAGTGGCCTGCGCGTGGTTGTCATCTCGTGCGACTTGCGGCGTCCGACCATCGGCAGCATTTTCGGCGTGGACGAGACCGAGAAGGGCTTGACCTCGATCCTGCTCGGCGACGCCTCGCCCGCCGACTGCCTGGTGCCCATCACCTTCGACAGCGGACGCTCGCTGTATCTGCTGCCGGCCGGACCCCTGCCGCACAACCCGGCAGAACTGCTCGGCTCACCGGCGTTCGGGCCCCTCCTCGAGCGCATCGAAGCCGCCGGCGTGGACTTCATCCTGCTCGACTGTGCACCGGTGCTCCCGGTCAGCGACCCGCTGGCCGTGGCCCAGAACGTCGACGGCGTGATCATGCTGGCCATGGCGGAGCGGACGAAGCAGGGAAGCTATGTCCAGGCGTTGGACCGCCTCCACCAGGTGCAGGCGCAGATCATCGGCACGGTGCTCAACGGCATGCCCACCAAGCGGGGCTACTACGGCTACTACGGCTACTACGGCTACGGACGCTACGGCGGGTACGCCAGTCGTCAGCCGTCGAGGCCTGCGTCACCCGCAGGCGGCTCGAAGGACAGCCCCAACGGCCACAAGGGTGAGGCCCCCAACGGTGAGGCGACCGCTGCTCCCGCTCCTCCGGCGGCTACGCCCAGCAAGGCGAGAGCGATGTTCCAGCGCGGCGTGACCTCCGGCCGGGCGACCGGTCGACCCCAGGCAGGCAACGCCTGATGCCCCAGGCACGGTCGCCGCGACCGTGGGCCTCGACAAAGGATCGTCGGTGACCATCGCCGAACCCACCGAACAGGAGCGGTCGCCGAGGCACCTGAAGAAGGTGGCGCTCTCGGGCCTGTCGCCCGAGCGCTCCCTCTGGCGTCACCCCGAGGGTCCGATCTGGCTCGGTGTGCTGATGTTCCTCGCCTACGCGGGCACTGCGGTGCTGGTGCCGACACTGCCATTGAACCTGGCCATGGTGGACGGCGTCATCTTCCTGCTCATCGTCATCGGCGTGGTCAACATGAGCCGGCGAGGTTCAGCGGCGCTCGCTCTCTGGCGCCGGTGCATGCCGTGGATCTTCCTCATCGTCGTGGCCACGTTCATCCCCCTCATCGGGGTCGGCCTGCCGGCATGGGCGCTGAGTAGCACCGCTCGGCTGTTCGGAGCCATCCTGGCGTTCTTCACGGTGCTGCACCTGCTCATCAACGCCCCTCGGCTCGTGCGATTCGCCACGGCGGGCGTCGCCGTGGGTTGGCTGGTCACCGTGGCCACCGCAGGCTTCATCCAGGCCGGTGGCGAGCGGGCGACCGGGTTGTTCGCCAACCCCAACTACACGGGCCACTTCACGGTGCTGGCCACCTTGGTGCTCGTCTGGCAGGCGCGACGCCGCTGGTTGCAGGCGGTGGTGCTCCTGCTCGGCGGCTACGTGGTCTACCGCTCCGGATCGTTCGGTGCGCTCGCACAGGTTGCTGGCGTGCTCGGGCTGCTCGCCGTCCGCCGTCTGGGTCGAACCGGGGTCGTCACCCTGATGATCGTCGGCAGCATGGGGGCCCTCGTGTTCCTGCTCGTTGCCACCACGGCGTCGGAGCCCGAAGACGTCGACGAGCTGACGGCTCAGGAGGAGACGCAGATCGATCTCGGGGTCGGGTTCAACCAGGAGCGATTCGACCGCAGCCGCGGCTCGCGAATGCACCTGTGGGCGGAGAACCTGGAGTTGCTGGCGGCCTACCCCATGGGGGTCGGCCCGAACGGTGTGGCTCACCGCGACCTCTTCGACGATCCGCGCGAGGAGATCCGGCACTGGGCCCACGCCGACCTGATCAACTTCATGGTGCACCGGGGACCACTCGGCCTCATCGGTCTCGTGGGCCTGTGGGTGGCACTGTGGAAGTTCACGCTGCCCTACGGCTTGGCGCGTCTCATGTTCGCAGCCATCGTGGTGGCCGGGCTGTTCCGCGACACGGTGCACTTCCGTCACGTCTGGCTGTTCTTCGCCTTGGCGATCGCCATTGACTACCAGCAGCAGCGGCGCCGAGGGCCGCCCGGTGACGACACCTCCGCCGAGGGCGGTGGGGGACAGCCGTCCTCGCGGGCCGGGGTTGCGTTCGATCCTGTTGCGCCGAGTGTCGGTACGGGCTCGACGCCGCAGCGATGACCCCCTAGTCGCGGCTTCCCGGGGCCGGCTCAGAACCGTCCGAAGAACGCCGTGCGATAGCCCGCCTCGGTCAGGATCTGCTCGGCTTCGGCGGAGGTCTGCAACCACCGCATGAAGTCCTGAGCGGCCAACTTGGTGCCGAACTGCACGGCATCGATGTCGGTTCGCTGATCGACGACGCCTGGTAGCAGCACGCTCGAGTAGCTCGCCGTGTCGCGGCCGGCCAGGCTGGTCTGAAGGACGAGGGCGCCGTCGAGCTCGCCGTCGGTCACCGCTCCGAACAGCCGACCCTGGCTGGGGAGGAGGACCATGTTGGTGGGGTCCACATCGGCCGCGTCGAGGGCGTCCCGGGCGGCGTTGCCACACATCGAGTCGTCCTCGCAGCGACCGAGTCGCAGGGCGCTCTCGGCGGCGAAGTCCTCGAGGCTGGTCACCTGCGCAGGGTTCCCGGCCGGGACGATGAGCACGAGTTGGTCGCTCCCGAGCGGGATGGGCGGCCGAACGACACGCTCGTCGTCCTCTGCTTGGCGCGTGCGCGTCCTCACATCGATGTAGATGTCCGGCGCCGGGCCGTCGAGGAGATCGTCGAGCAGGTCCGTGCCCTGACGAGCCTCGACCTCGAAGGTGACCTCGGGATGTTCGAGAGAATAGGCGTCGACGAGGGTCTCGAGTTCGGCCTCGAACCGACTGAAGACGTGGATCTCGACCGTCTCCGGCAAGGCCTCACCGGAGCCCAACCACGTGGAGGTCAGTTGGTCGTCACTCGAGCAACCAACGGTGACGAGCGCGAGCGCCAGCACTGCGCTGAGGAATGCTCTTCGGTGCATCTGTACTCCAACGTCGGACGGCGGGGCGACAGGCGGGTCGCGAGCGCAACGGTACCCGCCGGTGGCGGTCCGTCGACAGCGGGTGGCCCACCGGGCCCGCCCGTGATCCACGCATGGCACGGCCGAGCCTCGTGCGGCTGCTGGCGTCGGCGGGGCCGGGCGTCGCCCGGACGGGCCGATGGGTGTTGGCGCTGGGCCGTCGTCTATGCTCGCGGATCGCACGACGTGCCCCGTTCCGATGACGTTCACCGCACCCCCCTCCTCCGATCCGTCCCCCCCGCCGTCGGCAAGTGGATCGGCGCGCAAGCCGGTTGCGGTCTTCGAGCGATCGACCCTTGCCTTGCCGGCACTGCGGATCTACATGCGCCAACTGTGGGGGCGACGCTCGCTGGTGGCCAACTTGGCGCGCAGCCAACTCAAGGCGGAGAACTACGACACGGTCCTCGGGCAGATCTGGCTGATCCTCAACCCGTTGCTGCTCGCTGGGGTCTACGTCCTGGTTCGTGGGGTGTTCCGTCAGGTGGGCTCCACGCCGATGGAGCGGAACGCCATCATCGCCAATCTCATCATGGGTGTGTTCTTCTACCGGTTCGCCAACAGCATCATCGCAGGATCGGCAGGGTCGATCCTGCGCAACAAGTCGATGGTGCTCAACACGAACTTCCCTCGGGCAGTGTTCCCGCTCATCGGGGTGGTCAAGGCCGTCATCGAGTTCGTGCCGATCCTGATGGTGCTCGTGGCCATGCACGCCGTGCTGGGTCAGCCGTTCGGGCTGTCCCTGGTGACGGTGCCGGTCCTGTGGCTGATGATCCTGATCTTCTCGCTCGGCGCCGGCATGTTCTTCGCCACGCTCACCGTCTACCTGCGTGACACGACGAACATCCTGACCTTCGTGATGCGCTTGCTCTTCTTCATGACGCCCATCATCTACACGGTGGACGAGATCCCGGCCGGTCTCCTCCCGTACCTGCAGTTCAACCCGTTGTTCCCCGTGTTCTGGGCGCTCGAGGCGGCGTGGGACGGCCGGTGGCCACCGGCCGTCACCTACCTGTGGTTCGGTGCGTGGATGATCGGCGCGTTCCTCGTTGGTGTTGCGTGGTTCATCTCGAAGGAGCGCAGCTTTGCCAGTCGTCTCTGACCACGCTCCGGCCATCGAGGTCGAGAACCTGTCGGTCTACTACCGCACGTCCTTCGAGGGCGCGGACACGCGTAACCCGTTCAAGCTCCTGCTCCGCCACGAGCGCGAGCACCGTATGGTCGCTGCGCTCGAGGACGTGTCCTGCACGATTCCGTCGGGCAGCGTCTACAGCGTCGTCGGTAAGAACGGCGCCGGGAAGTCGACCCTGCTGCGGGTGCTCGGCGGCATCTTGGCGCCCTCGGCCGGCCGGGTGACGCTCTACCATCGTGTGAGCCCGTTGCTGGCCACCGGTATCGGGTTCGACCGCCGCCTGTCGGGACGCGAGAACATCATGCTCGGTGGACTGGCGAACGGCCTCAAGCCTGCGCAGGTGCGAGAGCACACCGCCGAGATCCTGGATTTCGCCGCCCTCGGACCAGCGATCGACTCTCCGGTGCGCACCTACTCCTCGGGGATGAACGCACGGTTGGCGTTCGCCGTGGCGGTGCACATGGAGCCGGAGATCCTGCTCATCGACGAGGCGCTCGCTGCGGGCGACGCCCGTTTCAAGAAGCGCTGCCGACGCAAGATCGACGAGTTGTGCGCCGCCGACGTGACGGTCGTCCTCGTGTCGCACGGCATGAAGTTCATCCAAGCGATCGCCGACCACTGCCTGTGGCTGGACGAAGGGCGTGTCCGAGCCGAAGGTTCGGCGGAGGACGTCATCCCGGCCTACCTCGAGGAGCTCGAGGTCAGCGCCGGTGACGAATCGGCCATGGAGGATGCCTGAGCGATCGCTGCGCCGGTCGTCGCTCGCCGCGCGTCACGTCCCGATGCGGGTCCACTTCTCCCACATCCAGGGGTAGTTCCACACCTGTCGATGGTGCCGTGAGAGGGCCCGGCGGATACGGAAGCGGCGCCGGTAGGCACCCGGGTGCCACTCGTGGAACTGCACCAGCACCGTGCGGATCCGCGGGAGCCAGCCGGTCTCGATCAGCCGGTCGAAGAGGTCGTACTCGCCCCCTTCGATGTTGACCTTGAGCAGATCCACGCGGTCGACGTCGAGCGAGTCGAGGACCGCGGCCACGTCCCGCAGTTGGATCTCGACGACGTCGCCCTCGCCGGTGGTGCTGTACACGTTGGACCCGGGACCGTGGATCTCCATGGTCGCAGTGGTGTCGCGATCGGACAGCCCGACCGGGTGCGTCACGATGCGGGGATCTGCGGCCGAACGGCGTCGTAGGGCAGCCACCGCTTGGGGCGCGGGCTCGAAGGCGTGGACGGTGGCGCCGTAGCGCTCGACCACCTTCTCGCACCACTGCCCGACGAAGGCACCGACGTCGAGCACCACGCTGTGCTCGTCGAGGTCGGCGTCGACGAGGATGTCGGGGTTGCGGATCGTGGCCTCGAGGAAGCCGAAGGTGGCGTCGGAGTAGTAGCTCAGCTCGAAGATCTGCTGCGTGGTGGCGGCCATCTCACCCGCCTTGCGTCGGCGATGGGCGGTGCGGGGGGAGAGCAACGCCTTCTTTGCTGCGTACAGCGAGAGTTCCATGGTCACCTGCGGTCAGCGTCCAGTGAGGAGTGGTTCGTTCATCGAGCCCTCTTGCGCCACCAGACGCCCGTCCAGTCGATCTCGTGGATGGGGTCGACGATGCCGTTGTCCGCCCGGTAGTCGGTGACTGCCGCCTCGCAGGCCTCGATCGAGTTGTAGTCGTCGATGACCACGAAACCACCGGGGGACACCTTCGGCTCGAGGTGGACGAGGGCGTCGATGGTGGACTCGTAGAGGTCGCCGTCGAGACGCAGCAGCGCGATCTCCTCGATCGGCGCGGTGGGCAACGTGTCGCTGAACCAGCCCTCCACCAGGCGGACGCGGTCGTCGTCGTAGCCGTAGCGGGCCAAGTTGGCCCGGACCTTCTCGGCCGGCACGGCCAGCAACTCACGCATGAGGAACTGTTGGCCGGGCGCCATCGACTCGTTCCCCTCGATGCGCAAGGCGGCGTCGACCGGGTACCGCTCCTCGTCGGGCACGGGAAGCCCCTCGAAGGAGTCGCACGCCCACACGGTGCGTTCGCTGTCGCCGTAGGCCTCGAGCACGGCCCGCATGAAGATGACCGTGCCGCCCCGCCAGATGCCGGTCTCCACGAGGTCGCCGGGGATGTCGTCGGCCAGGACGTGTTGGATGAGTTCCTCGACGTTGTCGAGGCGACTGCGTCCGACCATCGTCTCGGCGCGCGGTGGATAGTCACGCCCCTCGGTGCGCTCACCGGGGGCCGTGGTCGGACGGACGAGGAGCCATCCACGTGACTCGAGGATGTCCCACACGGCCTTCGGTTCACCGAGGCCCACGTTCGCCGGCCACCAGACGACCTCACGGACCTCCTCGTCGATGAAGAGTTCCCGTGTGAGGCACCCCTTGAGGAGATCGAGGTAGCGGCGCGCCGCTGCGGGTGCCGAGGGGAGTTCGACCGGGTCGAGGGTTCCGTGGTCGATGGTGGTGGGGTCGTCAGGCCGCTCCGTCACCTGACCACGCTTGCACAGCAGTCGTGGACTGCGCCACAGCGACACCGCTCGGCACCCCTCCCTGTCCGGCGCGTGGAGCGCGGCCCGCGGGCGCTACGATCCGCCGATGGCTCGATCTCGCCGATCTCCCGAAGCCGAGGCACTGCGGCGATCGGTCCGGGCACGACACCCGGGCTTCGTCGAAGCCGTCCTGGCCGACGCCAGGGTCACTGCTGCGTTTCGGGCCGAGCGCTTCGAGTTCCGCTCCCGGCGTGATGCCGTCACGCAGGCGCTGCGGCTGGCGTGGGCGAGCGACGCCTTCCTGGCGCAGGTGTTCTACCGGGCCAAGGCGAGCGCCCAGGCCAGGAACATCCCCGTGCTGCCCCGCCTGGCCCATCGTCTGGCCATGGCTACTGCACAAGTGTGCATCGGCGACCCGGTGGTCGTGCAGCCAGGCTTCTACCTGGCGCACGGTCAGGTGGTGATCGACGGACTCGTGGAGGTGGGTTCGGGGACCGCCATCTTCCCGTGGGTGACCATCGGCCTGCGCGCCGGCGACTTCACGGGACCCACCATCGGCCCGAACGTCAAGATCGGCACCGGAGCGAAGGTGATCGGGCCGGTGACCATCGGCCCCGGCGCGGAGGTGGGGGCCAACGCCGTGGTGGTGCACGACGTGCCCGCCCATGCCACCGCTGTCGGGATCCCGGCGGCGGTTCGGGTCCAGGGGTGACCTTCGGCCCTGTGCGCGCCACCAGGCCCCCCGGTAGTGTCGGTAGCATCAGGTCCCGTTGCCGAGATGGGGACGTCACCGCATGACTCCGCACCCACCGACCACGACCACCGCCACGCAGGCTGATCCGATCCCTGACACAGCGGCGCAGCGTCGTGACCAGCGACTGATGGCCGAGGCCGATGCCCTCGTGGCCGAAGGGCGCGCTGGCGATGCCGTGCGGCTACTCACCGAGGAGAACCGCCGGCGTGCGCACCCCCGCCTCGAGCAGCGCCTGGTCCGGCTGCGCCACGATGCGTTCGAGGAGCTCGAACCGTCCGCCGGTCGGGCCAGTTGGCCACCCGAGGTGCCCGACTGTTTCGAAGGTGTCGACGGCTTGGTGTCGGTGGACGCCGCAGACCTCGACGCAGCCACCCTCGGTGCCGGCATTCAGCACCATGGTGCGTTGTGGGTCCGCGGGCTGTTCACCTCCGAACGGGTCGAGCAGCTCGTCGAGGACATCGACCGGGCCTTCGAGGCCCACGAATCGCACCGCAACGGTACGCCGACGGCCAAGACCATCCCGTGGTTCGCCCCGTTCCGCTCGAGCGAGGCCTACTCGGTGGGCTTCGGGCGTCAGTGGGTGGTCGACGGTGGCGGTCTGTGGACCGTCGACTCTCCGCGGGCCATGTGGGACCTGCTGGAGGCCTTCGACGAGATCGGTCTGGACGAGGTGTTGACCGAGTACCTCGGTGAGCGTCCGGCGTTGTCGGTGAAGAAGTGCACCTTGCGGCGGGTGCCAGTGGCCCTCGGTGGGGCGGACTGGCACCAGGACGGGTCCTTCCTGGGTGAGGGCATCCGCACGGTGAACGTGTGGCTGGCGCTGTCGGACTGCGGTGTGGATGCGCCAGGTCTCGACGTGGTGCCCAAGCGTTTCGACGAGGTGCTGCCCACCGGCACCGACGGCGCCAACTTCGACTGGTCGGTCGGACCCGGCATGGTCGAGCAGGTGTCGGCGGACGCCCCGGTCGTGCGGCCCTCCTTCGCGGCGGGCGACGCCGTGTTGTTCGATGAGCTCTTCCTGCATCGCACGGGGATCAGCCCCGACATGAGCCGGGACCGCTACGCCATCGAGTCGTGGTTCTTCGCTCCCTCCACCTATCCACTCCACCAGGTGCCGGTGATGTTCTGATGGCCACGACGACCGATTCCGCTGCCCATCAGGCCCACAGTGAGCCGTCGGTGCCCGACGTGCCGTTGGGCAAGGAGGCGCTGGCAGCGGCCAGCGCGCTGGTGGAGCAGGGCCGGGTGTTCGAGGCCGTGGACCTGCTCACCGAGGCAAATCGACGCAAGCCTGCAGGGGGGATCGAACGCCGCCTGGTCCAGCTCCGCCACCAGGCGTTCGCGCACCTCACACCGCGCCCTGGACGTGAGGTGTGGCCGCCCCGCTTCGACGACGTCTTCGGCCACCTCGACGCACCACCTGAGGTCGACGCCGGCGACCTCACCACCACCACGCTGGGCGCGGGGATCCAGAACCACGGGTGCCTCCTCGTCCGCAACTTCGTTCCGCCAGCGGTGGCCACCGAGTTGCGTGAGGGCGCCGAGCAGGCCTTCGAGGCGCAGGCCGCTCGCCACGACGGTGTCCCGGTCACCGAGACGGCGCCGTGGTATGCACCCATCAATCCGGGGCCCGAGTACCCGCTCACGTTCGGTGAGCGCTGGTGGATCAAGGACGGGGGTGGGGTCTGGACGGCCGACTCCCCGCGGATGTTCTTCCGACTGCTCGAGGTCTTCCGCACCGTCGGTCTGGGAGATGTGTTGGCCGGCTACATGGGTGAGCGTCCGGCGCTGTCGGTGAAGAAGTGCACGTTGCGGCGGGTGCCGGTCGACACCGGTACCGACTGGCACCAGGACGGGTCCTTTCTGGGTCAGGGCATCCGCACGGTGAACGTGTGGCTGGCGCTGTCGGACTGCGGTGTGGATGCGCCAGGTCTCGACGTGGTGCCCAAGCGTTTCGACGAGGTGCTGCCCACCGGCACCGACGGGGCGAAGTTCGACTGGTCGGTCGGGCCGGGCATGGTGGAGCGAGTGTCGGCCGATGCGCCGGTGGTCCGTCCCACCTTCGCCGCTGGTGACGCCCTGCTGTTCGACGAGGTGTTCCTGCACCGGACCGGCGTCAGCCCCGACATGACGAAGGAACGTTTCGCCATCGAGACGTGGTTCTTCGCCCCGTCGACCTATCCACACTCGCAGATCCCCATTTCCTTCTGACCAGCGTGGCCCCGCCGTCGGTCAGCGTCGTCGTGGTGGCGCACGACATGGCCCGTGAACTGCCGCGCACCATCGGCAGCTTGGCTGCTCCCTACCAACAAGGGCTCACCGAGGGCGACCACGAGGTGATCGTGGTGGACAACGGCTCGGCCGAGCCCGTGCCGCTCAGTCTCCTCGACGACGTCGGGGTGCCCGGAACGGTGCTCCGTGTCGACGACGCACCACCCTCGCCGGCGCAGGCCGCCAATCTCGGGCTGGCGCGGGCGGAAGGAGCGCTCGTCGGGTTGATCATCGACGGTGCTCGCATGGCCTCACCAGGGTTGGTGGCCACGGCTCGGCGGGCGGCGGGCGTGGCCCCCGACCCGGTGGTGGCCGCCCACGGGTGGCACCTGGGGCCGGCTCGGCACATGGAGGCGGCAGAGATCGGCTACGACCAAGCGGTCGAGGACGACCTGTTGCAGTCCATCGGATGGCCGACCGACGGCTACCGACTGTTCGAGGTCAGCACCTTGGCCGGGTCGTCAGGTCGAGGCTGGTTCGGACCGATGGGGGAGAGCAGCGCGTTGTTCCTGCCCCGCCCGACATGGGAGGAACTGGGCGGGCTCGACGAAGCCTTCTCCATGCCCGGGGGCGGTCTGGTGAACCACGACCTGTTGCGTCGGGCGTGCGACCGCCAAGGTGCCGAGTTGGTCGTCCTGCTCGGGGAAGGAACCTTTCACCAGATCCACGGCGGTGCAGCCACCGGTCGTCGGTTCAGCTGGGACGAGATGCATGCCGACTACGAACAGCTCAGGGGCTGCCGGTACCGTCCACCGCAGCAGCCACCCATCTACGTGGGCGGCGTCCCACCAGCGGCCGTGGGCCAGCTGGCCGAGTCGGTGAGGCTGGCCCAACGGCGCCTCGGGCGTTCGGTCAGCTCATCCGCCGCAGGAAGCCCCCAGGGTTGAAGCTCAGGCGGTACTTCTCCATGTCGAGGTCCGAGGCGAACGAGCCGCGGCCTTCGACGATGCCCTTCACCCCCTCGTAGGGGCCGGGACCGAAGTCGGTCCACACCGGATGACCGTTGACGATGGTGTCCTCAACGATCACGTACGAGCCGACCGGAACATGGTGAGAGTAGACGCGGAACTCCGCCACCGTCCGCTTGGCGCTGCCCCGTGACCCGAGGATCACCACGGCGTTGGCGTTCTCGCCGACGATGGCGTTCACCTCTGCCTCGGTCTCCTTCGACCACGTGTCCTTGACCGTGAGGTACCGCAGGCGGGGGTGCTGGGGGAGTTTGTCGCCGTGGTTGCGGTCGATCGACAGCACCTCGCCGTGGCCGAGGAGGTAGCAGATCGACGCCAGGAAGAGCGCGCGGCCACCGCCGCCGGTGCCGGTCTCGATGATCCAGTCCGGCCGCACCTTGGCCACGATCTCCTGGTAGGCGAAGAGGTCGGTGGGGAGCTTGCCCACCTTGCGGCCCAGCCACTCGGTGTCCCGCCAGGCCAGCGAGTGCCAGTAGGCGTCGACGAACTCCTGGCGGAGTTCGCTCGGCAGCGGTGCCGGCTTGGTCGGGCGGCCGTCGGGGCCGCTCTTGGCGCCCTTCTTGAAGAAGTTGGGTGCCGTCCGGCGCCGCGCTCGCGTCCGGTTGGCCTCGTCGAACATGGTGCCCACGTAGTGGAGACGCTTGCGGTGGCCGATGTAGTTGCGGCCACGCAGGTCCTGGTAGTGGTGGGCGTACGATGCCAGCCGGCCATGTCGCTCGTCGATGGAGGGCAGGTTGGTGGTCGTGCCACCGTGGATCTGGTGGAACGAGCCCTCGCCGAGCATGGTCACCACCGTGGTGTCGGGGCTCGACGTCATGCGCTCGTACAGTTCGAGGTTGGCGAAGCCACCTCCGGCCATGTCGAAGCTCTCGTCGAACCCGCCAACCTGTTCGAGCAGCTTGCGGGGCAGGAAGATGCAGTTGCTCTCCCACAGTCCGTCGAGCCAGTCCCGCTCGCCGATGAAGTGGCCGATGTCGAACAGTCGGTAGCCGTCGCTCGGCCAGCTGATGGTGTCGAAGAGCCGGTCCTCGAACTCCTCGTCGTAGCCCTCGAGCATCATGTCGCCCTGCTGGCCCGGCCCGACGTACCACTGTTGGGTGACGACGACGGCCGGCTCGTAGGTCGACATGCCCAACATCCCGAAGCGCAGGACGCCAGGGGTGACGACGTGGGCGCCGTCGATCATGAAGGCCAGGTTCTCGCCGGTGGCCTCCTGCATGCCGCGGTTCAGGGCGTGCACTGGTGAGGGGTGGGCGTCGTCGCCCATGTCGATGAGACGGAACTCGGGTCCGAACGAGGTGACGAACTCCTCGGTGAGCTTCTGTTCGGGGGCGGAGCCGTTGTCCACGACGAGCACTTCGTAGTCGAGTCCCTCGATCCCCACCTGGTACGAGCGCGAGAGCGAGTGCAGCGTCCGGGTGGCCACTCGCGCCATGTTGTAGAACACGACGACCACCGAGAGGTCCTTGGCGGTGGCCGGGGCGGGGGGTGCGAGCGGCGCCCGCCGGGGGAGGGAGCCTGCGTCGGCGGAGCGTGCCGTGGTGGTATCGGGCGGCTTGATCGCCTCCGTCTTGCGCCACCGGCATCCTTGGGCGCCGATGCGCTCGATCTCGTCGGGCACCGACCAGCGGGAGCGGAAGTCGTCGACGGCCGAGGCGATGGCCTCGTCGCCGTACTGCTCGACCACCACGAACCCGCCGACGGCCAGCTTGGCGTAGAGCTGCTCGAGTGTGGCGGTGACGTCCTCGGGCTCGGACTGCCGCCCGATGTGCAGGAGTGCCACCTTGTCGATCGGCGCCTCCGGGAGCGTGTCGGCCGCCGGACCCTGCAAGAAGCGCACCCGGTCGCCGAAGAGGTCGAATCGAGCGAAGGCGTCACGGACGTTGTTCAGATCGGCCTGCAGGGCCGGGAGGCCGGGGCCGCCCCAACGCTTCTCCTCCTGGTCCGTCTCGACGCTGTCGTCGGTGGCGCGGAAGCGGTCGACGATCCACGTGGTGGGCACGTTCATGTCGAACGCCGCCAGGTAGCCGCGCAGGAACAGACCGGCACCGCCCCGGCCACATCCGGCGTCGACGATGTCGCCGTCGACCGACTCGGCATGGATGGTGTCCATGCAGCGCTGCAGCAGGTCGAGGCGCTCACGCCCCATGCTGGTGTACGGGAAGTAGCCGGGGAGGTCGTCGTTGACCGTGCCGGAGCGTCGGGCGGCCAGGTGTCGGGCGTACTTGGCCTTCATCTGACGGATCGGGTCACGGAGGTGGGCGTCGCTCGGCGCACCCTTGCCCATGAACGACGAGGTCAGGTGGTCGATGCGCAGCTCGTGCTCGAGATAGTGCTCGTTGACGAGGCAACCCTTCAGGAGGTCGAGGTAGCGCTCGGCCGCCCGCCGATGGCGGGCCTCGGCGTTGTAGAAGATGTTGTGCTGCATGACCATGGCCCGCAGCCGGAGGTCCTCACCCAGGTAGAGCTGCTCCTCTCGCCCGGCGGGGCTCTCGATGTGGTCGAGGATCGAGGCCAGCTCCGGTGAGGAGGCCAGGCGCTCTTCGGTGACGAGGATCTCGAGGCCGAAGTAGATGGGGATGTGCACCCGGCGGATGGGATCGGGGTGCTCGTCGACGAAGTCGTCGATGGCGGTCATGACGCCGTTGCGCTCGCCGCCTTCCCACATGGCGTTGTGCATGGTGGGGTTGAGGCCGCCCTTGAAGACCAGGCGCGGCTTTCCCTTCACCATGCCGGCTTGGTGGTGCTGCTGGCGGAATTCCTCGGGGATCTGCTCGGGCGCGTAGTAGAGATCACGGCGGCCGTAGGGCCAGCCGACGTCGTGCAGGATGATCACCGGGAGCGGTTGCCCCTCACGCCGTGACGCCTCGGCCAGCAACCGCAGCTCGTGGTAGACGGTGTACCAGTTGTGGTCGCCGTCCACGAGCGCAACGTCCACTGCGGCGAGGTCGGGGAGCACGTTGTGGCTCAGGTCTCGGTGGAACCGATAGCGACCCGGGAACGCACGCTCGTGCTCGCTGGGGTCGAACGCCGGCACCGGGTCGATCACGTGGAGTTCGACGTCGGGTCCCAGCTCTTCGAGCATGAACTTCGTGGTGTCGCCCCGCAGCGCGCCGATCTCGACGATCCGGCGGGCACCGACCGCCTGCATGATGGGTGCAATGGTGGAGTCCCAGAACGGAAACATGGGTGGAGGGGCGTCCTTGTCGTCGAGGTCGTGGTGCACCAATGGGTCCCGCCCCACCCGTCGGTGCGTCCGCTTCACCCGGGCGTCACGGTTGCCGGGCGCCTGACACGCTACCTCAACCCGTGGGACGGGTCATCAGCGGTGCCGGGGCGGGCGAGGCGGCACGGGTTGTGACTCCAGCAGTGCTGTGGGGGTCACCTCGGTGTAGTCTCACTGCAGTGTGCTGATGTCCCAGCGCGCTGCCGCCACCCGCGGAGAGTCACGGGGTCGCACCATGTCGGCCCCGGCGAGCACGGTCGGGAGTCCGTCGGGGCCAATCCATCGATCTCAGGAGGTCAACGGTGACGGTCGTGAACATCTCGACCACGCCAGCTACGGCGACGGTGTCGAGGTCCGTGATGGTCGCCATCACCAACCACGGCATCTGTGTGCCCGTGATCGAGGATTTCACCGCGTTGTCGGCGTCGTTCAGCGATCCGCTCAGCGGCGAGACGATCCCGCTCGATCAGTCGCGCCTCCAGTTCCTGCTGGCGGCGCGTCGTCGGCCTGACATGCCGCTCGACGAGGTGGCGGCCGAGGTGGCGGCCACCCACGACGGCGAGGCCGCAGGCGAGGTCCGCCGCTCGCTCGACGAGCTGGTGGCCGACCTCGGTGCCCGCAGCCTGCTCGGTGGGGTCTTCCCGGTGGAGGACCCCGGTGAGGGTTCTGCCGTGGACCAGGCGGCCGGGGATGGCGTGGGCGACGACAAGTCGGGCGACGACAAGTCGGGCGACGACAAGTCGGGCGACGACAAGATGTCGGCCATGGAGCGCATGGTGGTGCCGGCTCCGGTGGTGTTCCGGGTGAGCGTCGGTGGATTCGAACGGCTGGCTCACGACGGCACGGTCGTCGACACGTTCGGTTCCCGAGACCTCGGTGTGTTGAATGCGCTGCGTCAACCGCGGACACGACCGGAGGCGCTGATGGCCCAGCGGCGCCAGCTCGGTGACGCCGCCATGACCGTCGCCGAGTTCGATGAGCTGGTGGTCCGGGCCCGACGGGCCGGACTCCTCGAGGAGGTGGAGGGCGACGTCGAGTCCTACCAGAGCCGCTCGACGCGCATCATGCGACGCGAGTTCACCTCCAACGCGGCCCGCGTCCGCATCATGGCCGAGGAAGCGGCCGAGGAGGACCGCCGCGAGGTCGAACGACACAGCCGGACCGGGATCCGTCGGATCAACGTGGTGCCGGTGGCCAACGTCGGTGGGGTGGCGCCCTTGGCGCTCGGCATGGTGTTCGCCTACGCCAAGCAGTGGGAGGGCGGGCAGCTCGAGGACTCGTTCCACTTCCGCCCCGAGTGGTTGGTGCAGCGCGAGCGGCTCGAGGAGCTGGCCACGTCGGCCCCATCGGTCTTCCTCTTCTCGAACTACCTGTGGTCCCATGCCCTGAACCTCGAGATGTCGGCGCTCGTCAAGGCGGCCAACCCGAACTGCGTGACCATCCACGGTGGTCCCGACACCCCGAAGTATCCCGAGGACGTCGACGCCTACTTCCGCCTCCACCAGCACGTGGACGTCACCGTGCGCGGCGAGGGGGAGGCCACGCTCTCCGAAGCGCTGGCGGCGCTCGAGCCGGTGGTCGGCGACCGTCCCTGCGACCTCACCGTCCTGGCCGACGTCGCGGGGCTGTCGTTCCGTCACGGCGACGAGGTCATCCGGACCGAGGACCGGGATCGCATCGCCGATCTGGACACGATCCCGTCCCCCTACCTGAGCGGCCTGTTCGACCTGTTCGCTCGTGAGCCCGGCTCGACGGCCATCATCGAGACGAATCGGGGGTGCCCGTACGGGTGCACGTTCTGTGACTGGGGTTCGTCCACGCTGTCGCGGATCCGCAAGTTCTCGCTCGAGCGCGTCTTCGAGGAGCTCGAGTGGGTCTCGGCGGCCAACTTCGACCGCATCTTCATGGCGGACGCCAACTTCGGGATCTTCGAGCGTGACGTCGACATCGCCCGCAAGGTGGGCGAGCTTCGGCAGCGCAACGGATCTCCTCGCCACTTCATCACCAACTACGCCAAGAACACCGTCAAGCACCTCAAGCCGATCGTGGCCTCGATGGTGGAGGCCGGGGTGCTGACCGAAGGGCTGCTGTCGCTGCAGTCGATGGACGACGACACACTCGGCATCATCCGGCGCTCGAACATCAAGCTGGAGCGCTACGAAGAACTCGCTCGCGAGTTCCGTCGGGTCCGCCTGCCGCTGTACGTCGACCTGATGCTGGGGTTGCCGGGTTCCACCACTCGGTCGTTCCGCAACGACCTCCAGGAGTGCATCAACCGAGAGGTGACGGTGAAGGTCTTCCCGACCGAACTCCTGGTGAACAGCCCGATGAACGCGCCCGACTACCGACGCGATCACCGCATCGAGACGTCAGTGCCAGTCGTGTCGGCCACCGCCACCAGCGAGGGAGGCGCCCGCCCGCTCGTCGTGTCGAGTTCCAGCTTCACCCGGGCCGACTACGACACGATGATGAAGCTCCGTCGGATCTTCCTGCTCTGTGAGAACTACGGCGTGCTCCGCCAAGTGGCTCGTCACGTCCGCAAGGAGTCCGGCACCCGTGAGGCCGATTTCTACGACGGGCTCCGTCGGGTCATCACCGACCAGGCCGACCTGTGGCCGGACATCGCTGCGGGCCTGCGTGTCGCACCGGTGCTGATGGTGGCCCCCGGATCCTGGCGACCGTTCATCGACGAGGTCGGTCGCTACGTGGTCGAGCAGCTCGGCCTGGCCGACGACAGCGCCCTCCGGACGGTGCTCGACGTGCAGCATGCCCTGCTGCCGTCGCGCGATCGGCGCTTCCCCGACGTGCTCGACCTGTCGCACGACTACGCCGCCTGGCACGCGGCCATGCTGACGGCCAAGGACGAGCACCCGCCCGACGAGTGGACCGACCACGTGCCGCATCTGCGTGAGTTCGGTCCGGCCACCTTCGAGGTGACCGATCCGCACCAGCTCTGCACGTTGGCCACCGGATTCCGCATCGAATCCGACTCCTACGGTCAGTGGGAGTTCGGCTCGCCCATCGCCCGGCCGTCACCGCGCACCCACCTCGCAGAAGCCTGAGTTCGTCAGGCGAACGAGCGCCGCTGCTCTGCGGCCCGCCGCTCGACCACGCGTTGGGCGTGTTCGAACAGCTCGATGTCGAGCGCGTTGTCGGCCGCTATGCGGCGGCGGAAGCTGGGGTCCACGGGCACGGGCGCCGTGCGGTTGGCGTGCAGGGCCGGGCCGAGATCCCACCCGAAGCGGCGGGTCAGTTCGGCGCAGAAGTCCTCGAATCGTTCCTGCACGCCCACGACGTCGAGGGAGTCCACGTTGGCCTTCGCCCGAGACAGGTGGTCGGGCCCGAGGTCCACAGCGGTCAGCATGCCGGCGTCCATCTCGGTGGTGTCGATGCCGAACATCTTCGTCATGTGGTTGTGGATGAGTGCCTCGAAGCGGAACGGGTCCTCGTAGATCTCCTCGAGGGGGCGGTCCCGATCAGCCGGCGTGAGCTTGCGGTGGTGACGAAGGAAGGACAGCGTGCGTTCCACCGGGTCCCGCAGGGCAGAGATCGTGACGAACGGCGCATCGAGCAGTTCCGTGGTGCACAGCGGGAAGTGGCCCATGATGATGCGGATCTCGGGGCGACGCAGCGTCCAGCGTGCGAGCAACTGATCCACCGACAGCTGTGGCGCCACGGTGAAGACGTCGCCGTCGGTGCGGTTCGGGTAGACCTCGGGCTCGCTGAAGTGGAACGTGTGGCTCACCGGCACCGTCGGATCCCCACCGAGGCGGGTGAAGAGGTCGGTGCCTGCGGCCTTGAGGACGTGCACGAAGAACCAACGTCGGGGCTCCGGGCCGGCGGAGCCGTCTGCGTCGGTGGCGGCTGGCGACGGGGTGTCGTGCGTCCCCGAGCGAGGCTGACCAGCGGCCACCGTCAGGCCTTTGCCGATTCGCCGGCGAGGCTGGCGAGCAAATGACAGCCGTGGTCGTAGAGCGCCACGTCGGCTGCGTTGTCGGTGGCGATGCGCTCGATGAGACTCTGCGGTACCTCGAAATCGCCGCGAGCGGCGTTGACCGTGGTGTCGGTCTCCATCTGCCAACCGAAGCGCTGTGCCATCGTCTCGGCGAAGTCTCCGATGTGCTCGGTGAGTCCGAGGACGTCGACGCGTTCGAGATTGCGCTTGGCCAGTGCCAACCGCTCCTCGTCGATGTCGATGACCTCCATGCAGTTCTTGAGCTCGTCACCCTCGCGCATCGAGAACATCTTGGTTTGGAAGTTGCGGATGAAGAACTGGAAGACGAACTGATCCTCGTAGATCTGCTCGAGCGGCATCCCCTTGTGCTGGGGGTGGTAGTGCGTGCAGTGCTTGAGGTACGAGATCGAGCGGTCGATCGGCTCGCGCAGCAGCGTCAGTGTCACCAGCGAGGGGTCGAAGCGCTCGACGGCGATCCAGGGGAAGTGCCCGGAGTAGGCGCGGATCTGGCGTCGACGCTCAGCGGGCAGCGACCACAAGTACTCGATACTGCTGTACGCCTGCTGCATGTTGGCGTCGATGTCGGGGTCTGGGTAGACCTGCGGGGAGGGGAACTGGGCGCGCAGTTGGAACCGGAGGGACCAGCCTGCGGTCTTCATGACGTGGATGAAGAAGAACCGGGGTTCGGTGGTGGGATCGGCCACTGGCTCAGACTATCCCGGTGGTTGCGCTCGCCCGTCGCCGCCTCCATGCGGCCAGCGCATGCTCGTAGACCGCCATGTCGAGGTCGTTGTCGGCAGCGATCCGCTGGCGAAAGGCGTCGCTCACCGGACGTGGGGTCGTACGGTTGGCGAAGATCGGGGGACCGAGTCGCCATCCCCACTCGTCCACGAGCACCTCCCAGAAGCCGTTGAAGTCCTCCTGGATCCCCACCAGGTCCATCTGGTCGAGTGCATCGCAGGCCCGTCGTCGGTCCTCGTCGTCCATGTGCGCTTCGGTGAGCATGCCGGCGGTCATGTCGTCGAGGCGAAGGGCCAGCATCTTTGTCATGTGGTTGTGGATCAAGCCCTTGAAGCGGAACGGGTCCTCGTAGACCTCCTCGAGGTCCTTCGAGCGATCGGCTGGTGTCAGGTCCTGGTGGTGCCGGAGGTAGGAGAGCGTGCGCTCCACGGGATGGCGGACGATGGTGAGCGTCCGGAACGACCCGCCGAGGAGTTCGGTGGTGCAGAGCGGGAAGTGGCCGGCCACGATCTGCACCTGTGGGCCACGCACCTCCCATCGTTCGAGGAGCCGTTCCACCGACAGTTGTGGCGCCACCGTGGTGACGTCGCCGTCGGAGGCGTTGGGATAGATCCGGGCCCGGCCGAACTGACGGTGCAGGCGCTTGAACAGCGCGGTGCCCCCGGTCTTCTGCAGGTGCAGGAAGAAGTACCGCTCGCCGGTGGGGGTTGCCACCGGGACATCGTAGCCACCGCCGCTGATCCCCACGCCGGTGGCGGGCACTGCGGCCCCTCCTCAGGTGGGGTCGTCGATGCGGGCCGGGACCCGCACGCGCAGCTGCCAGGTCAGGAAGGCGAGGACGTCGGCCAACTCGTCGGCCTGCCGACTCAGGGGCTTTCCCTGGCCGTGCCCGGCGCCGGTCTCGCTGCGCAGGAGGACCGGATGGTGCTCCTCGCACGACGAGGCTCGCTGGAGGCGGGCCGTCATCTTCCGTGCGTGGAGTGGATCAACCCGAGAGTCGCCGTCTGCGGTGGTGAACAAGGTGGCGGGGTAGCAATGGCCGTCGCGGACGCGGTGGTAGGGGGAGTAGGCGTGCAGCCAGGCGAATTCCTCGGGTACGTCCGGGTCGCCGTACTCGGGCATCCACAGGCGAGCGATCCCGAACCGGTGGTAGCGCACCATGTCGAGCAGGGGTACCGCACAGTGGACGGCACGGCAGAGGTCCGGTCGCTGGGTTATGGCTGCGCCGACGGTCAGTCCACCGTTGCTGCCGCCCCGGATGGCCAAGCGCTCGCGGGAGGTCCGACCGGTCTCGACGAGCCAGTCGGCAGCAGAGATGAAGTCGTCGAAGCTCCGCTGCTTGTGCTGGCGCATCCCGGCCCGGTGCCAGGGCTCGCCTCGCTCGGCTCCTCCACGGATGTTGGCCACGGCGTAGATGCCACCGAGGTCGCACACCGTGACCACTGCTGCGCTGTAGGTCGGGGCCATGGTGATGGCGAAGCCGCCGTAGGCGGTCAACACGCACGGCGTGGTCGGTGACGGCTCGGTGTCGCGATGGCGAACCAGGAAGATGGGGATCTCGGTGCCGTCGAGACCGGGGTAGGTCGCCTGTTCCACGACATGGCGCTCGCCTGCAACCTGCGACCTCGGGCGAGTTGCCGGCACTGGTTCCGGGGTGGGTCCGGACCGGCGGCCGCCAGGGACCGGACCTGCGTCTGCGCCCGGCATCTCGCCGTGGGTGGGAGACTCCGTTGACCCGGCGGGGCTGTCAGCGACCGGTGTGTCCCAGGGTTCGAGGTGTCCCTCGGACCAGCGCAGCAGCATCGGAGCCACCGTGAAGCTGGTGAAGCAGAGGAAAGCTTCGTCGCGTTCTCTGCTGCCCGACAGCCCGGCCAGCGAGCCCTTGCCGGGAAGCGGCACCTCGGCGCGGCCCGAACCGTCGTGCGCATAGCGGTCGAGGTGTGCCACCGCGTCACGCGAACTGAGGACCAGGATCGAGTTGCTCGTCGCCACCACCGCTTCCATCACCGAGCGTGGCTGTTCACCCACCACCGTCTGCCATCGTTCGTGCCAGGCCGCATGGAGTGGGGCGGTGACGACGCGGCCACGGTCGGCTCCGAGCGTCGTGAGTCCGATCAACCGGTCGCCGACCACTTCGAAGGAGGCCACGGCCTCGATGCCTTCCATCATCACCGTGTGGGAGCCCTGCCACCGGTCGAGCAGGTGCACGTCGACTCGCGACCATCCGATGGAGAGGTGGATGAGGAGGTAGCGCCCGTCGGGGGAGGCGGTGACGTTCGCCCACGCTGCCTTGTCGGGCAGGCGGTCCCACAGCAGTTCGTCGTCCTCCCAGGGTTGACCGATGTCGTGCCAGTAGACCTTGCGCCAGTACTCCTCCTCCCCGGGGGGAACCGTGCCGACCGTCGGGTAGCGGGTGTAGGCGAACCCGCTGCCGTCGGGGGCCCACGCCACCGACGCGGCGCGGGTCGAGGGGATGGCGTCGCGCAGCGGTCGGGCGTGGTGGACGTCGAGCACGTGGAGGGTGCTGCGTTCGTCCCCGCCCCGCGACAGACCGAAGGCCAGCCAGTGGCCGTCGGGGGAGGGGTGGTACCAGTCGACGGCCGCCGTCGGGTCGCGGGCCAACCCGGCCGGATCGACCAGGACCCGCCCACGGGAGCGACGATCGGTCCGTCGCGACACGAGCACCGCCTGGTCCCGCCCTCCCCATCGCTCGAGGGTGAACACCTGGTTGCCAGCCGTTGTGCACCCCACCGAGGAGCTGGCTCGCAGCAGGGTGGACAGGCGACGTCGGAGTGGCTCACGTCCGGGGATCGAGCGGAGCACCGCGTTCGTCCTGGCGTTCTGTGCATCGACCCACACACGAACTCCGTGGTCGCGTCCGTCCTCCAACCACCGGTAGGGGTCGTCGACGGGGATCCCCCACAGGACATCGGTCTGGGGGACACGACGGGTCGGTGGTGGCGGGGGTGGGGTGAGCGGCACGGGGCGGCGAGGTGGACGCGCCGGTGGGTCCGGCGCCGTCACGGAGCGTAGTAGCGCTCCGGAGGGGACACCGTTGCGCCACAGCCGCTCTAGGGTGGGGCCGATGGAACGCTTCGGGTTCGTGGGATTGCCCAATGCCGGCAAGTCGTCGCTGTACAACGCGCTGGCCGGAGGGGGCGCGCTGGCAGCTCCGTACGCCTTCGCCACCACCGACCCGAACGTCGGGGTCGCTCGGCTGCCCGACCGTCGCCTCGATGCCCTGGCCGCCATGAGCGCGTCTCGATCGGTCGTCCCGGCCCGCGTGGAGTTCATCGACATCGGTGGCTTGGTGGAGGGCGCCAGCCGTGGGGAAGGTCTCGGGAACCGGTTCCTGGCCGACATCCGCGAGGTCGATGCCATCGTGTACGTCCTGCGGGCCTTCGACGACGACGACGTGCCCGGGCCGGTCGACCCTCTCGACACGCTGCGAGTGCTCGAGATCGAGTTGAGTCTGGCCGACCTTGAGGCCGTCGAGCGTCACGTGGACAAGCGCCGCAAGGCAGCGCGTCACGATCCCGAACTCGCCCTCGAGGTGGCGGCGCTCGAGGCGGCACGCACCGCGCTGGCCGAGGGGGTGCCCATCTACCGGAGCGAGCTCTCGCCAGGGGAGCGCGAACGCCTGCGCCCGTGGTTCCTGCTGACCAACAAGCCGGTCCTGGCCGTCGTCAACGTCGGTGAGGACGACGTCGCCGATCCGTCCGCGCTGGTCGATCCGGTACAGCAGGAGTTGGGCTCGCACGGCGAGGCCATCGGCGTGTGCGTGCAACTCGAAGCCGAAGCAGCCATGCTCGACCCCGAGGAGCGGGCCGAGATGCTCGAGGGGTTGGGCCTCGGGGACGGTGCACTCGATCGGTTCGTTCGTACCGCCTACCACCTGCTGGGACTGCGCACCTTCTTCACCACCGGCGAGAAGGAGACCCGCGCCTGGACGTTCCGGGCGGGATGGACCGCCCCGCAGTGCGCCGGGGTGATCCACACCGACTTCGAGCGAGGGTTCATCCGGGCCGAGGTGGTGGGTACCGATGAACTGCTCGGCGTCGGGTCCTGGGCGAAGGCCCGCGAGGCGGGTGTCCTGCGGATCGAGGGCAAGGACTACCAGGTGGCTGACGGAGATGTGGTCGAGATCCGCTTCAACGTCTGAGACCGCAGGCGCGGGTGAGAGCGCTCGCTGGCTGTGGTGCGACGGACGTCGCCTGGCACCCGTTGAGGTGGCCGTCGATCGTGTCGGCCGTGCTCGCGGTCTGCTGGGCAGGGACAACCTCGACGGGGCGCTGTGGTTGGCGCCGGCCCGGTCCGTGCACACGGTGGGGATGCGGTTCACCATCGACACCGTCATGTGCGACGCCGACCTCGGTGTGCTGCGGGTGCTCACCGTGCCACCCGGTTGTGTGGTGCTCCCGCGGCGCGGGGTTCGCTCGATCCTCGAGACCGCCGCCGGAGCAGCCGCACGATGGGAGATCCGCCCAGGGTGCGCGCTGGCGATCCGACGCGGGCCTGCGGCGTGAGTCCGGACGACGACAGCGGCGCTCCGGGACCTGACGCGATGGCGACGGCGGGAGCCTCCGGGGCCCGCCGAGCGGCACTGGTGGTCGTTGCCACCCCGATCGGCAACCTCGGTGACCTGTCCGATCGGGCCCGCACCGAGCTGGCCGGCGCCGATCTGCTGGCGTGCGAGGACACGCGGCGCAGCGGCCGGTTGCTGGCGTCGCAGGGCATTCGCCCGGCCCGACTCCTGCGTGTCGACGAGCACACCGAACGGCATCGGACGGCGGAGGTCCTCGACGTCGTCCGCTCCGGTGGACGCGTCGTGCTGATCTCCGATGCCGGTACGCCGGCAGTCTCCGACCCCGGTCGGGTTCTCGTCGACGCGGCGCACGATGCAGGCCTCCGCGTGGTGGTGGTGCCGGGTCCGTCGGCTGCCATTGCCGCGCTGGTGCTCAGTGGTTTCGCCACGGAGCGGTTCGTGTTCGAGGGCTTCCTGCCCCGCAAGGGCGCGCGGCGACGACTGGTGCTGGTGGCCCTGGCCGATGAGCCTCGGACGTCAGTGCTCTACGAGTCGCCCAAGCGGGTCGTCGCCACACTCGAGGACCTTCGTCGGCACTGCGGTGACGAACGACGGGTGGCCATCTGCCGAGAGATGACCAAGCTCCACGAGGAGGTGTGGCGAGGGCCGCTGGGTGAGGCTCTCGGGAGCGTCGACAAAGCCCCGGCGCGAGGAGAGCACGTGCTGGTCCTCGAAGGGGCCCCGCCGCCGGCGGCACCCGACGACGAGGCCATCCGTCGGGCACTGGCGGTGGCTCGAACGTCGGGGGCATCCACGCGGGACTGTGTGGAGTTGGTCCGCGCGCAACTCGGAGTCGGTCGGCGTGAGGTGTACCGCGTGGCACTCGAGGACGAGGCGTCCGCCGACCGTGAGACGAGCGGCTCGGAGGAGCGAGGGGACGCTAGGGTCGAGGGTCCACGACCCCACCGGAGTTGACGGTTCGCACATGGCCGACCCTGCACCACCCCTCCCCACGTTCCTCATCATCGGGGCGCAGAAGAGCGCCACGCGGTGGTTGCGCATGAACCTGGGGGAGCACCCTGAGGTCTTCGCCGTCGATCGGGAGCTGTCCTATTTCAACAGCCGTCCGAAGATCCGGCGCCTCGGTCTGGACTGGTACCGCAGCCAGTTCGAGGGGTGGAGTGGTCAGCCCATCGTGGGTGAGGCCACCCCTGGCTACATGATCCACCGTCACAAGCCCGGTCGTATGGCCAAGGCCATCCGGGAGGTCGTACCCGATGTCAGGCTGATCGCCATCCTGCGGAACCCCGTGGACCGTGCCCAGTCGGCGCTGATCCACCATGTCGAACAGGAGCGGCTCCCGCCGTCGAGCCGTCTGGTCGACTTCGCCTCGGCTACGCCTCCCGAGGACGAGCGCCTCAACATCATCGCCGGTGGGTGGTACGCGGCGAGCCTCCGGCCGTTCCGGAAGTGGTTCGGGGACCAGTTGCTCGTGCTCCTCCACGATGACATCGCCGCCGATGCCGACGAGGTCTATCGCCGCTCGCTGCGACACATCGGTGCCGACGACTCGTTCCGGCCGAAAGGGCTCACCCGCGTTCGCCACAGCAATGCCCGCCGGACGCCGGTGATCCCGCCGCTGACCGACGACGAGCGGCTCCTGTTGTGGGATCGTTACTTCGCCGACGACGTCAGCCAGCTCGAGAAGCTGATCGGGCGCGACCTGTCGGCTTGGCGGCCCGAGGGCAGCGCGTCGGCAGACCACGTGGGCGTGGCAACCCGGCGCCCGGCCACCTGACGCCTCCCGGCGTCGGCGGCGTGGCCCGAGGGGCGCGCGCCGCAGCCCGCCCTGTGCGGGCGCTGTCATGCCCCGTGGACGTGCCTCAGCGCCCGAGCCGGCGGATGAGCGCGCTGAGAAGTTGGCGCGGACTCTTGGCGCGGAACTGGTCGGCCAGCCACCGACGCTGTTCGCTGCCCTTCATGGCTCGGCGGTAGCGGAGTCGCGACACGTTCGAGCGAGCCACGTTGAGCACCGGGCCGCTGGGGAACATCTCTGCGTCGGAGGTCGACACCGGGTAGGGCACCGGGAGGCCACGCAGCTTGTGTCGGGTCCCGGCAACGATGATGAACGGGGCCCCTCGCGGTCCTTCGAGGACCTCCACGGGTACCCCGTCGCTCCACTTGGCCAGCTCCGCATCGCTCACCGGTCGGGGCTCGCCGAAGGTGCGTTCGAGGGTGGCCACGAGCAGGCTGGAGGTCACCGGGCGAGCAGTGCCCCCTTCGACGAGGGTCACCGGGCCCTTGGGTGGGCGCACGAGGAACGGCCGTTCGCTGACGTCGAGCTCTGCCAGTGCCGTCAGCCAGGTGCGGGCCACGCCCTCACGGCGTATCCGGGGCGCAGCGGGGACGCCGGCACCCCCGGCGGTGGTCGAGGCTCGCCCCGACCCCTTGCCGTTTCCGTTCCCGCCGCCGGACTGGGCCAAGAGTTGGCGGTTCACCGCAGTGGTGGCGCGTAGCTCTCGTCGCAGTCGTTCTTCGTCGTCGGTCTTCAACCTTCGTGCTCCTTGGGTGCCGCCGTGGGTTGGTAGAGGGCAGCGTAGCGGTCGCGGGTGTGGGAGATGGTGGTGATGGGGTGGTGGGTGGCGTTGTGGGTGGCGCGGTGGAGTTCTTCGCGGCAGTGGTCGAGGTGTTCGATGAGGGTGGCGGTGGTGGTGGGGTCGTGGGGGTCGATGGTCCATCCGCAGGCTTGGGTGCGGATGCGTTCGCCGAGGGCGCCGTAGGTGGCGGCGATGGTGGGGAGGCCGGCGATGGTGGCTTCGGTCATGACGTGGCCGAAGGTTTCGGCGTAGGGGCCGGGGAGGAGGGCGATGTGGATGCCGGTGGTGTGGAGCAGGTGGGGGAGGAGGGTGTTGTCGTAGGGGCCGTGGGTGTGGAGGTGGGGCGAGGCGGGTTGTTTGAGGGTGCCGTAGTGGTGGATCTCGATGGGGGTTCCGGCGAAGTGTTCGGCGAGGTGGTTGGCGACGTCGAGGCCTTTTTTGGTCCAGCCGAGTCCGATGAAGGCGAGTCGGAGGGGTTCGTTGTAGATGTGGTGGACGTCGAGGGTGCGGGTGGGTTGGTGGGGGTTGATGATGGCGCCGTGGGGGATGTGGTGGACGCGTTCGGGGGGGAGGTCGTAGACGCGGCGGAGGTAGTCCTCGGCGCTCTGGCTGGCGAACACCCATGCGTCGATGGTGTCGAGGTGGGCAGCGACGGTGGTGCGGAACTCTTCGAGGTACTCGATGGAGAGTTGGCGGGTGACGGGGAGGCAGTCGGCGCACACCGAGAGGTCGTCGGGGATGCCGCAGGCTTGTTCGTTGCGCCACAGCAGCCAGTGGTGGGGGCAGGCCAGGTAGAGGTCGCGCACCGAGCAGACGACGGGACCGTCGAAGTCCGAAAGGACGTCGAGGGGGGCGAGGGAGTGGCCGATGAGGTTCTGGAGGTGGACGGCGTCGAAGTGGAACATGTCGAGCGCGCAGCGCAACGCCGAGGCGGCGACCTCGTCGATGATCTTGGTGACGCGGCGTGGCCCGCCGGGGAGGAGGAACTCGATCTCGGTCGGGTCGGGGCGGTCGGGGTGGTGCCACAGGGTGCGCAGTACGTAGCCGGACTCCACGGGGCAGAGGATGGAGAAGTCGTGGGTGTCGGCCATCGATTCCATGAGTTCGCGCAGGTGTTTCTCGGTGCCGCCGAGGGCGTCGGGGGCGCTGTGGAGCACGTGCAGCACGTGGGGGCGCGACTCGTCGCGTTCGTGCAGACCCAACTCGAGGGCCTTGAACGGGATGCGTAGCGGGTCCGCTGAGCGTTCTGCGGTGTTGGCGGCGCGGAAGAACCGGTAGCGGTCGTGCAGCAGCGACGAGCCGCGTTTCATGCGTTCGTTGCGTTCGTTGCCGAACGAACCGCCGCCGGCGTGGTAGACGAACGTGGCGTCTTCGACCACATGGGTGAACCCCACCCGTGTGGCCCGCAGACAGAAGTCGACTTCTTCGCCGTAGCCCATCCCGAACGTCTCGGTGTC
The DNA here is from genome assembly GCA_020832495.1 of Acidimicrobiia bacterium. Classification (GTDB taxonomy): domain Bacteria; phylum Actinomycetota; class Acidimicrobiia; order Acidimicrobiales; family Acidimicrobilacustridaceae; genus JAFIEP01. The sequence goes on from JAFIEP010000029.1 coordinate 81,865, forward strand.
GAACGATCCCACCAAGTCGAGTGCGTCGCGGGTGATGTACATGCAGAACCCCACCCCCGAGATCACCTCGGGACGGCGCCGCAACGAGTGGCGTGCCACGAACGCCGCGCAGGCATCGGTCTGCGGGTCGTCGCCGAACAACCCGAACGCGTCGGACACGACGGGAGGGATCGTGCACAACGACCCGAAATTCGTCAACGGTGTCACGGTCGCCACCCCCGGCGCCGACGCAGCGTCGACCATCCGCTGCAACCAACCCGCCGTCACCTGCGTGTCGGAGTTGAGGATGACCACATCACCCGAAGTGGCGTCGATCGCCCGGTTCACCGTGGCCACGAACCCCAGGTTCTCGCTGTTGCGCAACAGACGCACCGGCCACGGCCACGACCCCGCCGCCACCTCGTCACACAACGCCGACACCTCAGGCTCAGGCGAGCAGTCATCGACCACCACCACCTCGACCGACCCCACCCCCTCCACCGGCCCAGCATGAGCCATCAACGACCCCACACACCGCCGCACATCATCCACACCCCGAAACACCGGGACCACCACCGACACCACACCAACCACCACCGAACCACCTGTCCCTGTCAACGAACCGTCGTCGAGGCCGGATCGCTGTCCACGGCGGATCGTTCGTCCACAGCGACGGTCGAGGATGCCGAGGATGATTCCGAGGCCGCTGCCGCCCGCGCCATGGCTCGACGACGGCGGGCTCGCATGGTCGCCTCCATCTGCACCATCCGGGCCCTGGCATGGTCCAACAGCAGCGTGTCGGGTGGAGGACGGAGCCAGCCTCGACGGATCGCGTCGACGAGCAGCGGGTCGAGGCGATGGAGGTCGACGTCCCCGTCGCCGAAGACCAGGTGCGCGAGGGCGACCAGCGGGTTGTCGCGGGCCTCGTGCCCAGTGGGGGCCGAGTGATGACGTAACGAGGGGTCGACGAGTCGGGCGGCGCCAGCCAGCGTGGCGGCGGAGGGTTCTGCCAGCGCGAGGTGGCGGCAGATGGTCCTCAGCGTGGGGTCGAGATCGTCGAACAGGCTCCGGTGGGTCACGAGGAGCAGGTTCGGTGCATCGTGGATGGCGGCGGCGAGATACCTGAGCCACAGCAGAGCCGACTGCGGTGGAGGGAGCGCGTTGCGGGCCTCGAGCGACCGGGCGACTTCTCGCGGGTCTCGGATCACCGCCACGGTGGCTGTGATGGGGGCGACCGTCTGCCAGAAGGGGAGGAGGAGGCTCGCTCGCGGGTCCTTGAACCCGACGATCCGGCGTCGCCCGGTCGAGCCGAACACGGAGCCCAGCGTCTCGCTGGCCCGTTGGCGGAGGTCGTCGAGTCCGGGGGCTGTCGCCCATCCGTCGTCGAGGACCGGGGGCTGGTCCCAGGTGCCCCCGAGTCGTCCCAGGAGCTCGTCGTCGAGTTCCTTGATGGCGCGGTGCTCCCAGTAGCCCCTCGGGTTGTCCTGGCCCGGGGGTAGGAGCGCTTCGGGGTCACCGAGATCGAGACCGCACTGCTCGAGTAGGCCGGCGAGCAGCGACGTACCGCTGCGGTGCATGCCGGTGATGCAGACGACGCCCGGTATCCCTGTCGAGGTGGTGGCGCCGGTCATGGAGTGCTCAGCTTGGCGTGAGGGCGGCGAGACCCCGTTGCTGCAGGATCACCTGCGCATCCTCTGAGGTGGCGACCCAGTCGTAGAAGCCGATGAGCCGTTCGTCGTCGGTCAGCAAGGCGATGTCGTAGTCGATCGACACTCGTTCGGTGATCGGCACCTGTTCGACGAGGGCGAAACGTCGGCGGAGATCGGTGCGGAACAGCAGCACGGCGTCGAGCGACTCGTCGCGGGTCAGGCCGTTCAACAGACCGCCCACCGACTCCTCGGCCACCTGCGGGCCTGGCTCGATTCCCGCCTGTTCGAACACCTGAGTGGCGGCGCGACCGCACTGCAGGCCCGACCGGCAGATGCCGGCAGGGACGTCCGAGCCGGCGGCGAACACCTCGAGTCCGGTGACCCCGGCGGGGTTCCCCCGAAGGACGCCCAGCTGCAGCACGTCGGTGCCGAGCGGTGCGACGATGGCGCCGTCAGGCACGTCCCCGGTCACGAAGTCAGTGGTGTTCACGTAGATGGCCGGTGTCTCGGCGGCGAAGTCACTCGAGATCTCTTGCGGGGAACCGGCCCGGACCAGCACTTCCTCGCCGGTCTCCTCGGCGTAGGCGGCAGCGAGTGCCTCCATCGCCCGAGAAGCGGCATCGGCCGCCACGACCAGTTCGCTGGCGGGAACTCCCTCGGTGCCGTTCTCGGTCGGGCTGCTCGTCTCGTCCTCCCCGCCCCCGTCGTCACCGCTGCACGCTGCGATCAGCAGGCCGAGCACGGCCACCATGGCGAACAATCGTGATGCCCTCATTGCGTCTCCTGGTGTTCGACAGGCGTCGCGTGGGGAGCGGCGCCGTGGCGATGATGTCGGAGGTCCTCGACGTGGTGCAGCCGGTGACCGGTCAGCGAGCGTAGTCGACGTGCGCGCTGCGGCCCGGCCGCTCATCACAGGGCAAGGCCCGTGAGTACCCCCAACTCCGCCGCTCGGCGATCGGTCGTGTGGTGGGCCAGGACGAGTCGCCGACCGATGTCCGCCCTCGACCGGCTGGCTGCGCGGTCGTCCAGGCACTCGGTCACCAGAGCGACGAGATCCTCGGGCTCGCGGTAGCACGGCACCACGGCACCGAACAGGTCGTGGACCGCGGCCAGGTCGTCGCAGATCACCGGCGTGCCGCACGCCAGCGCGTCGAACAACCGGTTCGACACGAAGCCCCACGAGCGCATCGTCGACCAGTGGTCGGCCAACAGCACACCGATCGACGAGTACATCAGCGGGAGTTCGTCGTTGGGGACCTCCGAGGAGCGGAGGAGATCGTCCGGCACGAGGTCCCGCCATCCTGACCCCCAGATCGCCGGTGTGAGGCCGGCGGCCACCGCGTCAGCGGCCACGGGACGGATGACGTGGCGTGCGTTGGCCACGATGGCCACCGGGTCGTCGTAGCGTCGGACAGGGGAACGGCGGTAGAAGCGCCGATGGTTCGTGGCCTGCTGTACGACCTCGACCCGAGGTCGTACGCGTGGGGCCAGGTCGGTCGCCAACAGGTCCGAGGCCACGAGTACCAGGTCGTACTGGTCACATTCGTGCGCGTCGACCGTCTCGGGGTGGCTGATGATCCACAGGGCCGAGCAGCTCGCCGGGCAGGGGTCGACCGGTGTCTGGCCCCGGAGCACGAGATGGAGATCGACCGGTGTCGTCGGCGCCGGTCGGGCAGCATCCGTCGTCGGGGGTGCCGCGCCGGCCACGACGCGAACCGAGGCACCGCGTAGCCGCAGCGAGGCGGCCAGATCCCTCGCCAGATGGAGATCACCCCATCGACGTGCTGCCCAGAGCGATCGAGCGGCCACGCTGATCTGCACCGTCGGGGGGCGCTGCGCCGCCGTCGGCCAGGACGGCCGTCGGTGGGCGCGCCGGTCGTCGTGGCGGGACCGACCGGTGTCGGGTGTTCCGGGTTCGGGTGCGGGGGAGCCGTCGCCGCTGCCGGGTGACGCCGGCGTGCTCGACCAGCGGGCGCGTCGCTCGGCGATGCGGCGGTCCAGGGCGACCGCCCAGGTGGCCAGCGGGTGGGTTCGCAGCACGCGCAGCCGGGCTTGTTGACGCTGGCTCATCCGTTCGAGGAGCTCGGCGTTGGCCTGTTCGCCGGCAAGTGGCGTCGGCGCCACTGCAGATTGCACGCCCGTGGGGCCGCTGTCGAGCACCGGTGCTGCGCCGCTGTCGTAGCGCAGGAGTCGCAGTCGCTCGCCGAGGCGGACGGTGACCCGGCTGCTGCCACTGCCGACGATCGCCTCGAGCTCCTGCTGCTGGGTCAGCCATCGCCGCCGCAGTTCCGCAGAGCGAGCGCGGGCGTGGTCGAGTGCGGTCGAGCCGCCCGCGTCGGCACGGTCGTTGGCGGGAACGCCGTCGGTGCTGATCGGAGCAGTGTAGGTGTCCCGTGCTGCGCCGTCGGCGGCGGTTGCAGTGCCGAGCGGGTGGGTGTATGACCACTCGTGGCGGGGGACGCGCCACCCCGACGCGTCCGAACACAGAGCTGATGTGGACACAGGAGGCAGTGATGGCCGGGCGCCCGTACCTCAGCGAGAACCCGATGTGGGAGATGTTCGGGATGAGGGCGTTCGCGCTCGTCCCCTACGGCAGCGCGGACATCGGCGAGGTCAGCTCGACGGTGGCCAGGGTCGGCGTGGACGGGACGGCCGACGACTGGTATCGGGAGTGGACGGCCACCGCAGTCCGGTTGGCTGGCATCGCCGCGGAGGCCGAAGACCGGGGTCATGCCGTCAGCGCGCGCGAGGCCTGGTTCCGGGCCGCCACCTACTACGCCGTGTCCTACTTCCCGTTGTACGGCGCACCGGTCGATCCCCGACTGGTCGAGGCGTTCGACGCCATGAGCGGGGCCATGGCCCGCGGCGTGGCACTGTGTGATCACCCGGTGACACCCATCGACATCCCCTTCGAGGGAGGCTCCCTCCCGGGTCTGCACGTTCGCTGCGCTGACGACGGCGTGGCCCGTCCGACGATCGTGCACACCAACGGCTACGACTCCACGCTGTGGGAGATGTACGCCGCACACGCACCCGCTGCCGTGGCGCGGGGCTACGACATGGTGCTGTTCGACGGTCCGGGCCAGGGTCACGAGCTGGTGCACAGCGGGACACACCTCAGGCCCGACTGGGAGACCGTGGTGCGGCCGGTCATCGATCACGCGCTGACCCTCGACGGCGTCGATGTCGACCGTGTGGTGTTGGCCGGTTGGAGTTTCGGAGGGTACCTGGCGCCGCGCGCCGCGGCGTTCGAGGATCGGATCGCTGCGCTGGTGGCCGACCCCGGCCAGTGGGACCTGCGCGATGGGGTGGTGGGCATGCTGCCGCTCGACGACGCCGGCAAGGCGGCCTTTCCCGACGTGGATCCGGCGCTGTTCGACCCGCTCGAGGCCATGGTGAGCGGACCGTCCCCCGATCCGTTCCTGCGCTGGCAGCTCGTGCAGCGGGGTCAATGGGTCAACGGCGCCGACTCGGTCTACGCCTACCTGGCCGACATGTGCCGCTACGAGCTGTCGTCGGTTGCATCGCAGATCACGTGTCCCACGTGGCTGTCGGCTGCCGAGGGTGATCCCACCGGCGCTGGCGCCACCACGTTGTTGGCCGCCATCGGGAGCGAGCGCAAGGAACTGGCCCACTTCACCGACGCCGAGGGCACGGGCGGGCACTGCGAGGCCACGGCCCGGCGGCTGTTCCACCAGCGCATGTATGACTGGCTGGACGAGACGCTGGCCGACACTGACCGCTGAGCCCGACGACGGGCCGACCCGAGGACCGGGGCGCCGCTGCGGGAGGTGCGGCGCCCGATCAGTGGGCGGGCGAGGGGAGTGGAGCTGGGGGGAATCCAGCATCGATCCGCCTTCGCCAGTGTTGCCAGACATCTTGGGCCGACGGGGACCCTGAGAAAGCAACGGGGAGAGCAACAGCTCGGGTTTTCTCCTACGCACGGGTGTCGGCCTGGCAGGTGTCGCACAAGCCGGTCGTGCTGGTCAGTTCGTCGTCGAGGCGGCGGGTGCAGCGGATGCATCGCACGCCGCGGAAGGGCACTGCCGGGGGTCGGTGTGTGGCGTCGGGCGATGGCGGCCCGAAGAGGTCGCGGTGGGCGGCGAACAGTGCTGGGAGGTGGACGGCGATTTCCTGCTCGTGGATGGCGAGCGGGTCATGCGGCTCACGCGATCGGTTCTCGGCCACCGCTGCGAGTACCTCGCGGTAGGTCTCGGCGGTAGTGTGGTGGCTCAGGAACAGGCCTGGGTGCACGGCGCTGAGGCCGTGGGTGGACAGGTCGCCTGCCCCGAAGTGCCGCACGTTGCCGGTCACGACGAGGGTTGCCCGAGCTGCGATCGCCGCGGCCAGCACCGGCTTGTCCTTGTCGTCGGTGTCGGAGAGTCTGGCGATGGCCTCCTTCCCGGCGTCAGGAACGATCTGCCAGTCCCACCGTTTTCGGAGCGTTGAGACCGGGATGTGTGCGGCCTTCTGGTGACGCTCGGCTTCGGCCTCGACGAAGTCGCTGTAGACCAGCTCGTAGTCGGACAGCGGTCGGGCGAGGTAGAGGACCGTGCGGGGGACCG
>JAFIEP010000033.1 GCA_020832495.1 Acidimicrobiia bacterium
CGCCCCCCCCCCCCCCGCCCGCCCCCGCCCCCCCCCCCCCCCCCCGGCGGGGCAGCCAGCCGCCGCCACCTTCGCTGCCTCGGCGGCGGCGGCCACCACCCGATCGAGCACCTCATCGGTGTGCGTGTGACCGCAGAACATCACCTCGTAGGCACCGGGGGCGAAGGCGACCCCTCGTTCCAACATGGCGTTGAAGAACCGCGCATACCCGTCTTCGTCGCAGGCCTGCGCCCCCTCGTAGTCGGTGGGGAGCTCCGGACCGGCATACACGCCCACCAGGGTGGCCACCTCCGGCACCTGCCACTCGAGACCGGCATCGGCGAAGGCGCCGCGCAACCCCTCGGCGAAGCAAGCGACCCGACCAGTGAGCGTCTCGTAGAAGCGAGGGGTGAGCGCACCCAGCGCCGCCAGGCCGGCCGCGGTGGCCAGTGGGTTCCCCGACAATGTGCCTGCCTGGTAGACGGGCCCGTCGGGGGCCACCTCGGCCATGACGTCGGCCCGACCGCCGTACGCACCGATGGGGAGACCTCCGCCGATGACCTTCCCGAAGCAGGCCAGGTCGGGACGGACCCCGGTGAGCCCTTCCGCCCCGGCGTAGCCAACTCGGAACCCGGTGATGACCTCGTCGAAGATCAGGAGCGCCCCCACCCGGTCGCACTCGGTCCGCAGCCCCTCGAGGAAACCGGGCACCGGCGGGACCAGCCCCATGTTCGCAGCGATGGGTTCGACGATGACACACGCCACGTCGTCGTCCAGTTCGGGCACCACGTTGTAGGGGGCCACCACGGTGTCGGCCACCGCACCAGCAGTGACACCGGCCGATCCGGGCAGACCCAGCGTGGCCATGGCCGTGCCGCCGGCCACCAGCAGGGAGTCGCTGTGGCCGTGGTAGTTGCCGGCGAACTTCACGATCCGAGAACGCCCGGTGGCGCCGCGAGCGACGCGGATGGCCGACATGGTGGCCTCGGTGCCACTCGACACCAGCCGGACCTTCTCCACGCTCGGCACCCGCTCACAGATGGCCTCGGCCAGGAGCACCTCACGCTCGGTCGGCGCCCCGAAGGAGGTGCCGTCACCGGCGATGCTCACCACGGCATCGATGACACCGGGATGGGCGTGGCCCAAGATGATGGCGCCGTACGACTGGACCATGTCGATGAAGCGGTTGCCCTCGACGTCCCACACGTGGGGGCCTTCGGCCCGGGCCACGAAGTAGGGCGTCCCCCCCACCGAGCGGAACGCCCGCACCGGGGAGTTCACACCGCCGGGGATCACTCGCAGCCCTCGCTCGAACAAGGTCTCGTTGGTCGTGGCGTCGGTCATCGATCGTTCCTGGTGTGCTCTCGTGGGATGGGCGTGGTCACTGGGCTGTCTCGATCAGCGGGTGAGACAGACGCGGGTCCTAGGACGATGCCACCTCGGCCGGCGCAGCTCACAGCCCATTGCTGTTCAGCTGCTCGGCGAGCTGCCGAGCGGCATAGGTGAGGATCAGGTCCGCGCCCGCCCGCTTGATGGCCGTGACGTGCTCGGCCATCACTGCGTCACCATCGATCCACCCGCGTTCGGCGGCGGCATGCACCATGGCGTACTCCCCCGACACGTGATAGGCGGCGAGCGGCAGGTCGACGGCGGCGCGCACGGCAGCCACCACGTCGAGGTAGGCCAGCGCCGGCTTCACCATCACCAGATCGGCGCCCTCGGCGACGTCGGCTCGCACCTCCTCGAGCGACTCGCGCACGTTGCGGGGATCTTGCTGGTAGCCCTTGCGGTCACCACCGCCGGCGATCGAGACATCCACCGCGTCGCGGAACGGGCCGTAAAGCGCAGAGGCGTACTTGGCGGCGTACGCCAAAATGGCCACGTCGCCGAACCCGCCATCGTCGAGGGCAGTGCGAATGGCGGCCACCTGCCCGTCCATCATCCCGCTGGGCGCCACCACATCGGCGCCGGCCTCGGCCTGGGCCGCAGCGGCCCGCTGGTAGAGCACGAGGGTGGCGTCGTTGTCGACCGACCCGTCGGAGCGGACGATGCCGCAGTGGCCGTGATCGGTGTACTCGTCGACGCACAGGTCGCAGATCACCACGAGGTCGTCGCCGAACTCGCTCCGCAGTGCGCGCACGGCCCGCTGCACGATCCCCTCGGGATCCCACGCTCCCGAGCCTTCGGGATCCTTGTGCGCCGGCACGCCGAACAGGACCACGGCGGGCACCCCAGCAGCCACCGTTCGCTCGGCCTCGGCCAGTAGGGAGTCGAGGGTGTGCTGCTCCACTCCGGGCAGCGACGGGACGGCAACCGGTTGGTCGATGCCCTCACGGACGAACAGCGGTGCGATGAGATCGTCGGGCCGTAGCGCGGTCTCGGCCACCATGCGGCGGAGCGAAGGGGTGCGGCGGAGCCGGCGGAGCCGACGCTGAGGGAAGCTCACGACGTCGATCCTAGGGGTGGACCCGTCGCACCGACCGCACGCGGGCAAGATGCCCGGCGACCGTCGTGGATCGACGCCGCTCGCCAGGAGCGCCGGGTGTGACGGACCGACCGCGCTGGGTCACCCGGCGAGGCAGCCTGCGACGTTGCGTGGCGGATGCTCACTGCGAGCGAGATCATCGGCTGTGAGGACGGTTGTTGCGGCATCGCCCTGCTGGTGGAGTCGGACCATGGTCGACAACAGGCATGTCAGCGCTGGCAGACGGGCGAGACGAGCGAGGCGAGCGAGCGCCGCCGGAGCGGTAGCTGGGCTTGTGGCCGCGGCCGCCGTCCTCGGAGGCTGTGGCTTGCCGAGCGACGAAGCAGCGGCCTCGCAGGAGCAGGCCACCGCCACGACCACTGCCGAGGTGCTGACCGAGGTGTCGCCGAGAGGCGACGGGACCGACGTGGACGATCCCAACCAACCGGCGCTGTCCGAGGAAGAGGCCGTGGAAGCGGCGGTGCTCGAGGCGGTGCAAGGCTTCTGGGACACCGTGGTGGAGGCCAACAACCCGCCGGACCCCACCCACCCAGGGTTCGAGCGCTACTTCACCGGCGAGGCCCTTGAACACTCGCGAGGACGCACCGAGCGCATGCTCGCCTTGGGTCACGTTGCCCAAGACCCTGACGGTGTCGAACTGGTTGCTCCACAACTCGAGTTCCAATCAGAGACGGTCGTTTCGGTTCTCTTCTGCTTCATCGACAACGCGACGGTGGTCGACGAAACCACGGGCACAGTGATCGATGACTCGATCAACGTGATCGATGCCGAGCTGACCGTACGGCTGGACGATGGCAAGTGGCGCGTCGCAGAGACGAGCCTCGTGACTCTGAGGGAAGGTGCAACACGATGCGACGTCTAGCACTCGTAGCGTTGGCGCTAGCCAGCATCTGGCTGATGGCGAAGCCAGCATCGGCCGGCTTCCAACTTGGGACGGTTACGCCGTCGGGCGACCACACGGCCGGGCTGGTGGTGGACGGGCAACCGGTCGCCTTGGCCATCCAGGGCGCCGGCGGGCAGTCGCTGGCCACGTGGACGCCATCGGCAGGCTCGGGCAACCGCCGGCCGATCGTGTGCAGCTACCACGCCTTCGGCGCGACGACGGGCACGTACGAGTTCACCGTGGACCAGGACACCCCTGTCACCCCCGAGCCGGAGACCGCCTACACCTTCATGTGTCGCCTCCTCGACGGCACCGTGGTCTCGACCGAGATCGTTGTCTACGACCCCGCCGATCCCTTCGCCGGTGCGCTCGCCGAGGAGCGCGCACGTGACGCCGCCCTCGCCGCCCTGCACCTCACCCCACCACAGATCTCCACCAACCCACCCGCCGATGCCAACCACCTCGTCGGGCTCCACACGTGGACCTGGCACGACGGTCCGTGGGAGCCGTTGACCGAAACCGCCGCTGTCGGCCCCGTGTCTGCCACGGTCACCGCCACTCCCACCCACATCACCGTCGACCCCGGCGACGGTTCACCCACACTGCGCTGCGACGGCCCCGGTCGACCACCCGACGCCCGCACCGCCGACTCGCCGACTCCCGGCGACTGCGCCCACCAATGGCAGCACCGATCCACCCGCCACGACCCCCGAGGCACCTACCCCCTCACGGTGTCCATCGAGTGGTCGATCGCATGGCAGGGCAGCACCGGCAGTGGCGGTGAGCTCGACAGCCTCACATCGACCAGCACCCACCCCATCCGCGTCCGCGAAGCCCAAGCCATGCTCCACCACTGACCCCCACGACCCGGACACAACCGCACCGGCGCCACCCACCATCGGCGGAGCATCCACGGCCGGCTCTACGTCGCGCGACTCGGTTCCTCGCCAGCGGACTCGACGCCGCCGGCCACGGCCTCGACCAGGCTCGCCAACAACTCCCACTCGAGGTGTGACAGGCACTCCGCCACCAAACTGGCGTGGGCGAAGTCCTGTGATCGAGTGACCGTGTTCGGCACGACGACGCAGGCCAGGCCCGCCGCCCGGGCCGCTGCACACCCGTGGTGGGAGTCCTCGAGAGCCACGCTACGGGCCGGATCGGCGTCGACCGCTGCCACCGCCGCCAGGTAGAGGTCTGGCCACGGCTTGGCCCGCTCGACGTGGTCGCGGCAGATCACCACCTCGAAATGGTGGCGAAGGCCCAGGCGTTCGAGGTGCGGCTCGACCCACGAGGTGGTCGAACTCGAGGCCACCGCCACCGGCCGCCCCTGCGCTGCAGCGGCATCCAGCAGCGCCTCGACACCGGGCCGCACCGTTTCCTGGGCGACCCGAGCCCGGTGCGCCGTCACTCGCCGGGCACGTACTGCTTCCCGGTCGTCGAGGGGCCGACCGAGCAGCGCCTCGAGCTGGTCCAACCAGTGCGGGTGGTCGGCTCGTCCCACGAACTGTTGCCAGGTGGCCAGATCCAGGGTGAGCCCATGGGTGGCGAACTCCGCGGCGATGGTCTCGAACTCCGAGGTCTCGGTGTCGAGGATCAACCCGTCGAAGTCGAACACCAACGCATCAGGAGCCACACGAGCACGGTACCGGGATCCCCGGCCCGCACGAAGTTCGTTTGCCACGCTCTCCGATGCACAGCCGGCGTCCAGCACCCGCCCGCCGCGACCTCCCTCAGCGCCGAGCGGCCATCGTCGAGGCCACGGCCGCCACCAGACCCTCGATGGTGTGTTCCTCGGCTTCCACGTCCACCGTGAGCCCGTGGCGGCGTGCCGTGGCGGCGGTCACCGGCCCGATGGCCGCCACCACCGGCGGCACTCGATCGACGCCGACCGCCTCCACGAACCGATCCACCGTCGACGACGAGGTGAACGTCACCACGTCGGCGGTGGCCACGGCATCGAGCATGGCGGGGTCCAGCGGCTCGGCCACCGTGCGGTACGCCGCCACCACGTCGACCTCCCAGCCGGCGGCTCGCAACCCGTCGGGCAGTACGTCGCGCGCCACCTCGGCTCGCGCCACCAAGACCTTCCCACCACCACCCGCAGGCCCACCACCGCCCTCAGGCCCGCCACCACCCTCAGGCCCGCCACCACCCGGAGGCCGAGGGAACGCCTCCAGCAGTGATTCGGCCACGAACCGCTCCGGCACCAGGTCGGGCACCAGGTTGCCCGCCGCCAGTACGTCCGCCGTCCCCGGCCCGATGGCTGCCAGCCGACTGCGGACATCACGGCCGTCTCGGAGCGCCCCCAACAACCGCCGCGCCCCGTTCGGTGAGGTGACCACCGTCCAGTCGTAGTGACCCTCCCGCAATCGTTCCACCGCCGAGGCCAGGGCCGCCCCACCATCGGGTGGATCCTCGATGCGGATGGCGGGCACCTCGAGGGTGTCCGCACCCTCGAGTCGGAGCCGGCTCACCAGCTCTGATGCCTGCGCCCGCGCCCGGGTCACCACGACCGTGGTGCCGAACAGCGGCCGCGACTCGAACCAGTCGAGGTCCATGGCCGCCACCCGACCGATCACGATCGTCGCCGGCGACGCCAGATCAGCCGTGGGGAGCCCGCCCAACGTGGTGCGGACCGTGCGCTGGTTCGGCCTCGTCCCCCAGATGACCGCCGCCGCGGGGGTGTCGGGGGAGAGTCCCCCGGCGACCAGGCGGTCGACGATCCGGTCGATGCGCCCCACCCCCATCAAGACCACGATCGTGCCACCGAGGCGTGCAACGGCACCCCAGTCCAACTCGCCACCCTTGTCGGGATCCTCGTGGCCGGTGACCACCGTGAACGACGTCGACGAGTGACGCAGTGTGAGCGGAATCCCTGCGTAGGCGGGTGCCGCAACGGCGGAGGTGATGCCCGGCACCACCTCGTACGGCACACCGGCGGCCGCCAGTGCCCGAGCTTCCTCGCCTCCACGAGCGAAGACGAAGGGATCACCACCCTTCAGCCGCACCACCGACTGACCTCGCCGGCCTCGCTCGACGAGGAGACTGTTGATGTCGTCCTGGGTGGTACTCGGCCGGCCGGGCTGTTTGCCGACGTTGATCCGCTCGGCGCTCGCCGGAGCGGCGTCGAGCAGCGCCACCACCGACAACCGGTCGTAGACGACCACATCGGCCTCGGCCAACAACGATGCGCCACGGACGGTGAGCAGACCGGGGTCGCCCGGGCCCGCACCTACGAGGTAGACGGTCACGTCGGGGCAGTCTACGAGGCGCGCCCGGATCCCGTGTCGACGGGCACCGCCGACAGGCGTCGCCCCACAGCCACCCGGTAGCATCTTCCGACGGTCGTGGACCCCTGCGACCGGCGGCAGGAGCCCGACGATGTCCACCACCACGCCAACCGACGAGTCCGTCGCCGAGCCACCACTCGAGCGGTCTGACGGCCGCACGGCTCGCGCGACTCGGACCCGCCAGAGCATCGTGGACGCACTCCTAGGCCTCCTCGAGGAGGGCGAGCTGCAACCAACGGCCACACAGATCGCCTCCCGCGCCGGGATCTCGCTCCGGCTGATCTACCACCACTTCGGCGACCTGGAGTCGTTGTTCCGGGCGACCGCCGACCGCCAGACCGAACGTGCCGCCAGCCTGGTCCAGCCAATCGATCCTGCGCTCGGCGTCAACGAACGGATCGCCGCCTTCTGCGAGCAGCGCGGCCGGATGCTCGAGTGGCTGACGCCGGTCCGCCGGGCAGCCATCCTGCACGAGCCCTTCAGCCCTGAACTGCGCCGGGCCCGCGACCGCTTCATGGACCGGTCCAAGGCCGAGGTGGTTCGCCTGTTCGACGCCGAGTTGGCCCACGCCGATGAGGACGAGCGACAGGAACGACTCGCCGCCGTAGCGGCCACCTCCTCGTGGGGCTTCTGGGACACCCTGCGATCGACAGGTCACGACGTGGACGAGGCCGTCGGCGTACTGCGTCGTGCCGTGACAGCGCTCCTCGGAGTCGACGCCGAGACGCACTGACGAAGAGCCGGCTGTTGCCCGCAGCCAGCCTGCCAACGGCGTCCGCAAGAAGGTCGAAGAAAAGAAGGCCAGGGTTCTCCACGCTGTGAGGCGCGCCAGTAGGGTGGTCTGAGGCTCACCGACGCAATCGAGGACGGTGCAGGCGAGGGGGTTCGTGCTCATGCCCGAGGAGCACGACTCGGCGGTCGCTTGTGTCCTCCGCGTCGGAACCGACCCGTCTGCGGCGAGGCTCTGCCATGGCTCCACAATCGAAGGATCCAGGAGACCGACACATCTCGCTCCAGGAGGCCGCGGAACGGCTCGGCGTGCACTACATGACGGCCTACCGATATGTGCGGACCGGCCGACTGCCCGGCACCAAGGCGGGCGCCGAATGGCAGATCGACTCGGCCGACGTGGAGCGCTTGCGCACCGAGAGCACGACGCGCGCGCCACGCGGCACCCAGCGAGCGAACTACCCCAACCGCCTCGAGGACCGGCTGATCCACGGCGACGAAGCCGGAGCCTGGGCCATCATCGAGGGGGCCATGGCCGCAGGTATGGAGCCGGCCGAGATCTACCGCGACCTGATCTCACCGGTGATGCTGTCGATCGGTGACCGCTGGGCACGCAACGAACTCACCGTCGACCAGGAACACCTCGCCTCGAACATCGTGCTGCGCTGCATCGGCCGCCTCGGCCCGCGATTCGCTCGCCGCGGTCGGCGGCGAGGGGGCGTCCTGTTGGCCGCTCCTGCGGGCGACGCCCACGGCATCCCGTTGCACCTGAGCGCCGACCTGCTGCGTGGCAGGGGGTTCGACGTGATCGACCTCGGGGCCAACGTACCGGCACCCTCGATCGGGCACGCGCTCCGCCGCGTCGACCGGCTGCTGTGCGTGGGCATCTGCGCCACCCTGCCGGACAACGACGACGCCATCAGCGACGCGCTCACCGCCATCCGGGCGGTCAGCGACGTGCCGGTCCTCCTCGGTGGCTTCGGTGTCACCTCCGAGGAGCGGGCCCTCGAGCTCGGGGCCAGCGTCTACTCGACATCCTCCGACGACCTGGTGAACATCGTCGAGGATCTGGCGTCGGCCACCACCACCGCAGGCTGACGCGACCGAGGAGCGCTGCCCCGCCCTTCCGCGCCCGCCGGCCACCTAGCGTGGTCGGCATGACCGACGCCGACGCCGACGCCGCCATGCCCCGGCAGTCCAGCGGCGGCGCGGAGTGGCATGAGCGGGACGACCTCGCGCCCACGTCGGAACTCGACGACGTGGCCGACCGAGGCGAGCTGCGGCAGCGCTACTACGGGCTCCTCCAGGAGCTGCGCGTCGTGCTTCCCGGCGTCCAGGTGCTGCTCGCCTTCCTGCTGACCGTCCCCTTCGCCCCGGGCTTCGCCGACCTCGACGACCTCGGCCGTGACCTGTACGGCGTGGCGCTGGTGGCCACGGCCCTCGCGGTCACGCTGCTCATGGCTCCGATCGCCCTGCACCGCTTCGGCGCACGTCGGCAGCGGCGGGCTCGCCTGCTGTGGGCGGTGGGCATCACCCGCGTGGGACTGGTGCTGCTCGCCGTGGCCGTGGTGGGCACGGTGCTGGCCGTCACCCGATTCGTGTTCGGGGCGAGCTCGGCGGTGTTGGCCTCGGGGGCGGTGACGACGGTGCTGATCCTCACGTGGATCGTCCTCCCCCAGTGGCTCCGCTGGGGAGACCGGCGGACGTCGGGGTGATCGGTCCAGGTCACGTCGCTACCGTCAGCGGATGACCACCGGCGTGCCCAATGGCACGAGATCCACCAGCGCCGTCACCACGTCGTTGGGCACTCGCACACATCCGTGAGAGGCGGCTGTGCCGATGCTGGCCGGGTCGTTGGTGCCGTGGATGCCCAACTGGCCGTCACCGCCGGCGAAGTCGGTGATCACCTCGGAGTACCCGCTCAACCCGAGAGCGAACGGCCCGTAGGGGGAACCCGCGTCGGGGGTGGCGATCAGGTCGGTGACGGCGTACCGCCCGGGTGGGGTCGGGGTGGTGTCGGTACCGACACCGATCTCGGACTCCAGCAGCACGTCGTCGCCGTCGAGCACCGTCAGGCGGCGCGCCCCGAGATCGACGTCGATGCTGGTGTCGACCAGTCGCAGTTCATGATCGGATGCGGCGATCCAGCCGGTCGTCCCGTTCGGCCGGACCGGCAGCAGCACCTCGAGATGGTCGCCCGCCCGGTCCAGCACCAACAGCGCACGAGCAGACCCGAACTCGGTGACCGGCGCCAAGTCGGCCACCACCTCGCCACCGCCCGGCTCGGTGGTGGCGACGACCGAGACCGTGGGCCGAACCACCACACTGGCGGACGGGATCTCGTCGGCATCGTCGCCCGGAGCGTCACCGTCGTCCGGCGCAGGTTCGGCCGCCACCGCGGATCGGTCGGTGACGGGCGGCTGAGGGTCCGTCGGCGCGCTGACACATCCCAACGCCACGGTGGCCACCACAGCCACCAGGGCGGCCAGGCGAATCGTGGTCGGTCGCAGCCGGCGACGTCGGCGACGGGAAGCCTCGCTGCGGTGGTCGAGCACCGGGGCGCAGATGGAAGCGATAACCCCGCGCACACGGGCCAACGAGCGCAATGAGTGCGACGAGAACGGCGGGAGCGTCGCGAGCGGCGGCGTGGACATGGTGGTGACCTCCGGGTCGGCGACCGGTGGGTCCGGTCTGTTGTCCGTCCTGACCGTCGGCGGCGGGTGGCCTTACGTCGCGGGGCGGACCGATGTCGCCTCGACAACGGACGCGACGACGGCCGGGGACCGAACCCACCCTGGTGGGTGGCATCGATCGCCCGGCCGTCGTGGCTGGCGGTCGCAGGACGCTGAGTCCGCCCAGGGACTCTCGGTTGGTGATCAGCCGGTGAAGGTGGGGGTGGCCACCACCGGACGGTCGGCCGAGGTCGGGGTCCGACGCGTGTCGTCACCATGGTGGTGGTCGTCATCGCCGGGTTCGCCCTCCTCGCCGGGTTCGCCCTCCTCGCCGTCGCCGCCGCTCCCGCCGCCGGGGCCGAAGTCGCAGCTGCCGAGCAGCGGATGGCACTCGTCGTCGTCGCCGGGCACCTGCTCGATGTCGCAATTGGCCAACAACGGGTGGCACGGGTTCGGGTCCTGCTGGGGCTGCGCAAGATCCTCGATGGGGACCGGCGGTGACGAGGTGACCGCGCCGGCGGGGGCGGCCAGGCCGGCCATGCCGGCGGCGAGGACCGCCGCGGCAGCCACGCGGGCCAGACGGCTCGCTGCGGAGCGAGGGGCGTTGAGGGTGGTGGAAGCGGAACGGGTGAACATGGCAGCACCTCCAGGTGCGTCGGGCCGGCGGATCCGGCCTGTCACCCCTCCTGACCGTCGGGGTCGAATGCCCTTACGCGTTCGACCGACAACGCTCCGCCCGGCGGACGAACACCACCTGGCCGCCCGACTGCGCGCCGTCGCCCACCGAAACGGTGGGCCAGTGCACGCAGTCCTCGCCGCGGCCGACGCCCACCCGAGGCGACCCGGTCAGCGCTGACGGGGAGGACGGCTGGCCCTGGTGATCAGCGCAGCCCGATCACCACGAGCGCGGGCGTAGGACACCTGCAACGGCCGACCCTCCGCTGAGGCCGTGTGGTTCTCGACGTACAGCAGCGGTGCGCCGTCAGCGACATCGAGGAGCGACGCGGTGCCACCGTCAGCGCCCACGGCGTCAATGAACATTGTTGCCTCGCCGACCTCGATGCCAAGTCCGTCCTCGAGCAGGTCATAGAACGGCCGCCGCAGGTCCAGCTCCAGGATCGCCGCCATCCGGCCTGGCAACCAGTGGCACCGAAGGCAGGCCGGAGCACCGTCGACCCGGCTGAGCCGCTCGACGAGCACGACCGACTCGTCGGCCCCCAGCTCGAGCAGCTGGGCGAGCAACCGGGGTGGCGTGAGTTCCGTGGCGGCCAGGATCTCGTAGGTCACCCGGGCAGGCCCTGCTTCGAGGCTGTCCTCGAAACCGCCCAGCCGGTCGCAGGCATGCACCACTCCTTCGCCGGCTCCGAACGTGCCGGCTCCTTGCACCCTGGCCACCAGCCCATCGTCCCGCAACGAGGCCAACGCCGCTCGCATGGCGTTGCGGCTCACCTGGTACTCACGCGCCAACTGCTCCTCTGGGGGCAGCGGGGCCGTGGGCACGAGGTCCTCCCGCATGGCGGTCCACAGCAGGTCGCGCACACGCCGTGCCGGGTCGGCCCGGCGGCGGGCCGCTGGGGTGCTCGGTGGCGCGAGTCCGGTGCTGGCGACCGGGCGACGAGGGCGACCTCGGACCGGGCGGGTTGCGGCCCGTGGTGCCGGCGGCGGGCGGTCCCCTGGCACCACCGACGCCGCCGTCACGGCGTCGTCGGTTGCCGTCGGGCAGAGCCCCACGTCCTCGGGCGGCGGCGTCACGAGGTCAACCGATCCCGCAAGGTGGTGCCTTCGTACTCGGTGCGGTAGATGCCCCGGCGCTGCAGTTCGGGCACCAGCAAGTCCACCACGTCGGTCAGGGTTCGTGGGTTGGGACCGCAGGCGCCCTGGATCATGAAGCCACCGTTGGCACCAGTGTTCTCGTGCAGCTCCTGGAGCTGGTCGGCCACCTGTGCAGCCGTCCCGCAGATGGCTGACTCGACGCCGAGCATGCCCACCCGACCACGCTCCTGCAGTTCGTCGAGACTCATGAGATAGTCCGGTCCTTCGACGGCCATGAGTCGATGGATGAACCCCGACTTGGTGCCCTGCGCCGCTTCGATTGCTGCAGCGGCTTCGCCGAGGGTGAACTTGGGGCCGAGCGTCGAGAAGTCGAATCCCGAGTTGTGGGCCAGGTACACGCCACCTGACTCGAGTGGGAGTTGGTCGGCCAACGCCGACAGCTTGGCCCGCGCTGCGGCTTCGCTCTCACCGAGCATCACCTGTGTGCTCCACAGGATGCCGACATCGCGCGGATCGCGCCCTTCCTCGACGAGGTAGCCGTCGAGCAACTCCCGGTGGCGACGCATGTAGTCGAGGTTGCCACCACCGGCGAAGACCATCTCGGCGTAGCGGGCCGAGGACTGGATACCCCGGTCGGACTGGCCGGCCTGCAGCATCACCGGGTGTCCCTGCGGCATGGGCATGCAGTTGAGCGGGCCGCGCACGTCCCAGTAGTCGCCGTGGTGGTCGATGGCGTGAACTCCGTCCGGATCGGCGAATACGCCGGTCTCGGGATCGAGCACGATGGCATCTGGCGACACCGAGTCCCACAGTTCCATGCAGACCTGGGCGAACTCCTCGGCTCGCTCATAGCGCTGCTCGTGTTCCATGAGTGCGTCGAACCCGTAGTTGGCAGCGTCGGACAGACGGGTGGAGGTGATCAGGTTCAGCGCCACCCGTCCTGCGGTGAGGTGGTCGAGCGAGCTGAGTAGACGCGCCACGTAGTAGGGGTGCATGTAGGTGGGCGAGAAGGTGACGGCGAACCCCACATTCGGTGCCGCCGCCGCCATGAGGGGGATGAGCGGGCTCTTGTCGTGGCGTGGCCACTGGATGCCCCACCGCACGGCCCCGTCGCGCGAACCCTCCCAGGTGTCGGGGATGCCGGTGCCGTCGCCGAAGAACAGCATGTCGAGGCGACCGCGCTCGGCCAGACGGGCCATGTCCTGGTAGAAGCGGGGGTCGGGGTAGTAGTCGTAGCCGTTCCACCCGCCCGGCAGCGCCCAACGGCCTTCGGTGTGGGTGAACGACAGGTCGAATGCCAGATGGATGCGATCACTTGCGGACACGGTTCCTCCTCGTGGGTGACGGGAACTGCAGGGGTGCTGCGACGGGTCGTCCGACCCGGTGACCTCGGCCCGGGGGTCAACCCGGTGCTGCGGTCGGCTCAGCCGTGGTCGGCGAGCTGTGGCAGGTCGTTCGCCGCGGTGGTCAACCACTGGTCGACGACATCGGACAGATCAGTGAGCTGGCTCTCGGTGACGAACAGGCCACGGGTGGGGCACGACGCCCCCAGCTCGACGAGGACCGGACGGAGCTGGGTCTCGACGGCCAGCGCATGGATCGGCGCGGCACCCACCATGACCGGGACGGCGGCCACACCCATGAGTCCATCGGGGGGGAAACGGTCGAGGAACGCCTTGAGCAGGCCGGTGAACGACGCCTTGTAGACCGGCGACGCCACCACCACCAGCGCCGAGGTGCGAACCTGTTCGACGGCGTCACCGGCGGCAACCGACGACCAGTCGAACAACTCGCCGGCCAAGGACGCCAGATCGATGTGCTCGACCTTGACGGTCTTGTCACCGCCGGCGCCAGCGGACCTGTCGGCGATGCGATGCGCCACCTCCTCGGCCACGGTGAGGGTGCGGGACTCGAGCTTGGGATTGCCCACCAGGGCCACGATCCGGGTCATCGGTTGCTCCCATCGTTCGGACGGCGATCGCCGGTCGGACGACGACCGGACGTGATCGCAGTATCGAGGTGCTGTGTTTCGCCTGGTTTCCCGGTCGGTGGACACCGGGTTACGCCGACCGACGCCGTTCCCGCTGCCCTCGATGACCTGCGCCGACGCGACCTCGCCGATCGGGTCCGCCGACTCGGCCGGCTCGGTCACCTCGGGGGCCGGCACATGATCGATGACGGCGGCGGTCTCGGCGGTGCGCGCCCACCGGTGCAGCGAGAACGCCGCCCACGTGGCCCCCGCACCCAACAACGCGGCGACGAGGTGGGCCCAGCGCGAGCCCACCAGCACCGCCTCGGCCGCACCAACCGGCGCCACCACACTGGCTGCCGCTGCGGGGTCGAGCATCCCTCGGAGCTGCTCGACGTCACCCACCCGCAAACCGACGACGGCGAAGATGGTGGCGCCGGTGAGCGCCGCCCCGGCAGCCGACCCGAAGTTGCGGACGTACTGGAACGAGCTCAGCGTTCGACCCACCGCCGCAGCGGGGGCGTAGGCCTGGGTCAGGGTGATCGAGATGTTGTTGGTGATGCCGCCGCCGAGGCCGCTGACCACACCGAGCACGACCAGCGCCGCCGGTGGCACCCCAGGGGTCCACAACACCGTGCCCACCGCGGCACCCACCGCCATGAGCCCACACCCGACGATCAGCAGCAGCGAGGCGTCGTAGCGGCGCTGGGCCACACCCGCCACCACCGAGCCACCGATCCACCCGCCCGCATAGCCGGTGAAGATCACGGCGCCGACCGCCGGATCGAACCCCAGACCGACGATGGCCACCAACGGCACGTAGGCGGACAGCCCCCAGGGGACAGCAAAGGCCAAGAGACCGGTGACGTTGATCCAACGGCTGGGTCGACCCACGATGTGGTCGCGGGAGATCACCGGGCCCGGCTCCCGTCCCGCACGCCGGGCGGTGTGCCGCCAGTAGGCCGCCCCAACGACCGCCGCCGCCACCAGCACGGCCGGGGTCAGCATCGAGAGCGAACCGAAGGCCCACAGCAACAGCCCGGTGGCCAGGCCCAACAGCGCCACCCCCACCACGTCGAGCGATGGTCGGGGGGCGTCGGGCCGTCGACCGGGCAGCACGCGCCACCCCAGGCTGGCTGCGGCCAGGGCCACCGGCACGTTGGCGGCAAGCAGCAGCCGCCACCCGCCGATGCCCACCAGCAGCGTCCCCAGGCTGGGCGCCACCAATCCGGAGATCCCCCACAGCGTCGAGTTGGCGGCGAACATGCGGGGGCGGAGTCGCGGCGGGTACGCGAGCGCAATGGTGGAGAACGCCACCGCCTGCACGAAGCCGCTCCCCAGGCCTTGCAACACCCGGAGACCCAACAGGACCACCATGGACGGCGCCGCCACGCAGGCGAGGGTCACCGCCACGTACCACAGCACGCTGAGGCGGAACGTGCGACGAACCCCGAGGGCGTCGATGAGGCTGCCGGCCACCAGCAGACCGACAGCGCTGCCCAAGACGTAGGCGCTGAGCACCCAACCGAGCAAGGCCACGTTGCCCAGATCCGCTCCGATGGACGGCAACGCCACCACGATCGGGTTGGCCGACAGCACGATGACCCCGGTCACCCCCAGGGTGGCGACGGTGATGCGAACCAGCGACGCCGTGCTCTCGTCGGGGCCCTCGTCCTGCGGTGAGGAGGACATCTCCTCCCCCGACGTGGGGTCGTCGACGGTCACACCCGGTGGGGCCGCAGCGCCCCGGTCCCCCGCTGGTACCACAGCAGCGGGCCGCGGGCCGGACCGTCGACGCCGGCGTCGATCACCTTGCCGACGGCCAGGACGTGGTCGCCCATACCGACGGTCTGGTGCAGTTCGCAGTCCATCCACGCCAACACGCCCTCGAGTACCGGCGCCCCGGTGCGGGCCGGGCTCCACCCGACGTCGGTGAAGCGGTCCTCGGCCCGTTGGGCGAAGGCGCCGCACAGGTGGTGCTGGTCGTCGCCGAGGACGTTGACCACGTAGCCGCCTGCGGATTCGATCGACGGCCACGTGGACGACGACGAGGCAGCGAAGAAGCCGACCAGCGGAGGTTCGAGGGAGATCGACGAGAACGAGGTCACGGTCATCCCCACCGGACCGTCGGGTGTGGCGGCGGTGATGATGGCCACCCCGGTGGCCCATCGACCCAGGGTGTGGCGAAACATGGTGGGACTGACCGAGGGGGCCGACGATGGCGGCGTCCATGGCGGGGTCATGGCGTGTCCTTTCGTGGTGGAGCGCTGGGTCGTGGTGGAGCGCTGGGTCGTGGTCGGGCGCTGGGTCGTGGTGGAGAACGGAGGTCGACCGAGGGTCGGGGCGAGGTCGGGCGCGGGAGGCATGGGTCTCCTCGGAGGGTCGGGTTCGGAATCGGATCGAGGGTGTGCAGGATCCGGACGATGCCGTTGGAGCGTCAGGCCGGTACCGGATCGGGAGACGACACCGGTTCGTGGCTGTCCTCGCCACCGGCGGTCGACGGCTGCTCGACGACGGCGTCGGCACCGACAGGCACCACCGCCTCGCCGCGGACCGACAGGGCCACCGTGGTGTCCACGTCGAAGCGGTGACCGTTGGTGGCGGTGCACGCCCGGATCGGACGATCACCGACCCGCACCCGGTACTCGACGGTGGAACCGAGGAACATCGAGGCCTCGACGGTGGCCTGCGGGAGGTGACGGGTGGCGGGCGACAGCGGCACCACTTCCACCCCCTCCGGTCGCACGAGCAGGGTCAGCTCGCCCTCGAGCGCCTCCCCGTCGGTGGTCGCGAGCTCGAAGCGACCCAGGTCCGAGTCAACGAGCACGTTGTCGGCTCGCTGCACCATCACCCGACCCGGCAACAGGTTGGCGTTGCCCAGGAAGCCGGCCACGAACTCGGTGGCCGGGCGACGGTAGATGTCCTCGGGCACGCCTGCCTGGACGATGCGACCTGACTGCAGCACGAGCAACCGATCCGACAGGGCCAACGCCTCGGCCAGGTCGTGGGTGACGTAGAGCACTCCCACCTCGGCGTGTTGGAACAGCGCCCGCAGCTCGCCCCGCATCTCCTCGCGGAGCTTGGCGTCGAGGTTGGACAGCGGCTCGTCGAACAGCAACAGTTCGGCACCTCGCAACAGCGCCCGGGCGATGGCCACCCGTTGCTGTTGTCCACCGGACAGGGCGCTGGCCGGACGGTCGGCCAACTCCCCGATGCGCACCCGCTCGAGCGCCGCCCGCACCTGCTCGGCGATCTCGCTGCGGTTGGGTCGACGCCGTCGGGGCAGCACGGTGAGGGGGTAGGCCACGTTCTGGCCGACGGTCATGTGGGGCCAGATGGCGTAGGACTGGAACACCATGCCCACCGGCCGCCGGTGGGCGGCCACCTCCACCTTCCGGTCGCTGTCGTAGAGGGCGATGCCCCCCAGCGAGATGAGCCCGCTGTCGGGTGTCTCCAACCCGGCGACGCAGCGCAGCGCGCTGGTCTTGCCGCAGCCCGACGGCCCCACGAGCGAGAGGATCTCTCCCCGGGCCACCTCGAAGCCGAGGCCGTCGCAGGCCAGGACGGGGCCCTCGGCGGTGGTGTAGGTCTTGCGCAGGTCGTGAACGGTCAGCACGGGAGTCTCCTCGGGGTCGGTGGTGGGATCGGACAGTCGAACGGCGCGCTGTGGGGCGTCATCGGCTGCTCCCCCGCAGCCGGCGGCCGGCCCACGCTGCGGCGGCGGCCATGACCAGCACGGTGACCAGGGTCAGCACCCCCGCCGCGGCAGCCGCCGACTGCTGCTGGTTGGAGAGCAGCCCGTAGGTGTAGACGCTGAGCGGCTGCGGACCCTGGCTCGACAGGAACAGCGGCACGGTGAACTCGTTGATGCCAGTGACCAGGCCCAGGACGAGCAGCACCACGATGGTGGGAGCCAACAGCGGTAACACCACCCGGCGGAAGGTGGTCAGCGGTGACCCGCCCGACAACGCGCTGGCTTCCTCGAGTTGGCTGCCGATCTGCAGCAGCGCCGCCGAACTCATGCGGTAGGCCACGCCGACGCGGAAGCAGTAGGCCACCATGAGGGCGAACATGCTGCCGTAGAGCGGCAGGAACTGGTTCAACGCCAAGAACAGCAACAGGAAGGCGAAGGCTGCTACCGGGGAGGGCACGGCCAGCGACGACGACGCCAGCAGATCGAGCGCTCGCCGACGGATGCGACCCGATCCCGACCGGGCCACCACCCAGGCCATGGCCAGGCCGATGAGCGTGGTGATGACCGCCGAGCCGATGGACACGATGGCCGTGACCTGCACGGCTTCGAGAAAGCGACTGTCCCCGATCACTCGGCGGTAGGCGTCGAGTGACGCCTGCTCGGTGAAGGCCTCCCAGCTCACCGGACCGCGGAACGGGAGCAGGCTCTGCCACACGATGACGAAGAGGCGCATGCCCGCGGTGAGGAGCAGGAAGCCGGCCACGGCGATGAACGCCGGCCAACGCCAGGTGCCCAGCGATGTGAGGTTGGCCCGGTGACCCTTGCCGGTGACCGTGGCGAAACGGTCACCCCGGCGGGTGAGGAACCCGTACCCCAGGATCAGGGCGTAGCTCACCGTTGTCATGAGCGTGGAGTAGGCGGCGATCTGCCCGTAGGAGGGCACCGACGCCGGCGGGTTCAACAGGCTGAAGATGACGATGCCCAGCGGCTGCAACCCCGAGCCGATGCCGAACACCAGTGGGATCTCGAACTGGCCCAGCAGGAACACAGCCAGCAACAAGGTCACGCTGAGAATGGCCGGCGCCAGGAGCTTCAGCGTCACCCGGCGAAAGGTGGTGAGCGGACCGGCGCCTGACGTGCGGCTGGCTTCCTCGAGGGGCGCGTCCACGTTGGCCAGGGCCGGCCCCAGGAACAGCGCCACCATCGGCACGTAGGTGAACCCCTGCGCCAACACCATGCCGAGCGCCGACTGGGTGTCGAGCGGTCCACGCTCGACGGGCAGCACCAACCGGAGCACCTGATTCAACAGCCCGGTCTCGGGACTGATGAGCACCGACCAGGCCTGGGCATTGGTGATGGGTGCGAGCAGCAAGGGGGCGAACAGGAACAGCAGGAGCAGTCGTCGTCCCGGCAGGTCGGTCCGCTCCAACAGGTAGGCCAACGGCAAACCGAAACCGACCGCCACCACCAGCGAGCCGAGGACGAACACCAACGTGTCACCGGCGGTGCTCACCAGCGTGGTGCTCACCACTTCGGCGTAGTTCTCACCGGTCCACTCCGCCGCCGGGGCGAGGGGCAACACCGTGCCTGGTCCCCGGAACGACGACACCACCATGAACGCCACCGGGACGCCGACGATGAGCGCCACCGTCCCGATGGTGACGATCGAGAACCCCCGATCGGAGAGCGCGGTGGTGAGAGCCCGAGCACGGGCCCTCACCACCGACGGGGATTGCACTGGCAGCGACGGTGCAGCCATGGTCAACCCACGAACAGCTCTCGGAAGGTGCTGGCCGCCTCGGCCCGGTCAGCGAAGTTGTCGATGGTCTCGTAGACGAAGAACGTCTCGTCGGTGGGGTCCTGGCCGAGCGCCTCGGTCCGGGTCACCAGCATCGAGTCGGGGTCACCCACGAAGCCCTGGCCGCCCTGGTGGTAGTCCTCGAAGATCTCCATCGCCTCGGGCGACACCATCCAGGCGGTCAGCAGGCGGGCAGCGTTGGGCACCGGCGTGTCCTCCACCACCGCCACCCGGGTGCGGAAGACGCCGGTCCCCGGGTAGAGCTTCTCGGCCACCGGTGCGCCTTGTTCCTCGAGTCGAGGGGCGGTGATCGAGTAGTGGAACACGATGACCGGTCGTTCGCCGGCGAGCATGAGCTGTTCGGCGTCGTCGGTGAAGATCATCCCGTTGTCCCGCAGCCCCTCGACGAGCTCGGTCGTCTCCTCGAGCCCTTCGCGCAGGGCATAGAAGCCCATGCAGGCGACCCCGTTGCTGGGCAGGGTCGAGAGCTGGTTGCTCCACTCGGACTCGAGGAACCCCTCGAGGTCGTCGGGAAGGTCGGCCTCGTCGATCACGTCGGGGTTGTAGACAACAGTGGTGCACAGGCCGTCGGCCTGGAACACGAAGCCGGCTTCGGCAACCCGCTCGTCGGGCACCCCCATGGCCGACCAGTCGATCGACTCGTCGATGGAGCCGGCGTCGATCATCGGCTTGAGCGCCAGGAAGGCGTTGGTCACCACATCGGCGGTGCGCTGCCCTGCGTCGAGCTCGGACTGCACGACCGACCCCATCTGGATGAAGTCCATCTCCTTCAGCTCGACGGTGATCTCGGGGAACTGCTCCTCGAACGCAGCAGCGAGGTCGCCGTAGATCTCCGCTGACGTGGTGGACACGGCCAGGATCACCGTGTCCTCACCGTTGGCCACTGCCGCCTCGTAGAGGCCCTCGAGGCCTTCTTCCGCTGAACCTGCGGGTCCGGCGAACACCGCTCCGGCGACGTCGCCGTCGGGAGCGGCGGCCGACCCGCCACCGTCGTCGCCGTTGCCGCAGGCGGCGGCCACCAGTGCAATGGCGGCCAGCGTCATGGCGACGGCACGGGCTCGGTGTCTGTCTCGGACGACATGGGGGGCTGTGGGCACCTGGGTACACCTCCTGTGATCGGGGCTGCGGTCGGGAAGAGACCCGGCCCGTTGTGTGGATGAGCGACACCCTGCTCCCGGCGTGTTTCGCCTGGGTGTGGCTGATGGGAACCAACGGTTACGCCACGTCTGCCCCCGCACCGCCGGTCCCCTGACCTGGGGTATCAGCCCTTCGGGCTACTGCTGCGCCGACTGGCGCGCGCCGCCGCCACCTGGCGCGCCCCACCGCCACCTGGCGCGCCCCACCGACTGCGCGCGGTCGCCATGGCTGCCGGGCGCCCCACCCGCGCGCGCCACCCGCGCCGACCGGCCGTCGCCGACGGTCAGCGTTTGGATCGCGCACCGTCGCCGATACGTTGCGCCACGTGACCCTCGCGCCCACTTCGCCCCCGACCACCGTCGAGTTCTGGTTCGATCCGGCGTGCCCCTTCTGTTGGGTCACCTCACGGTGGATCGAACGGGTGCGCCCCCACCGCGACCTCGAGGTGGTCTGGCAACCGATCAGCTTGCTGGTCAAGAACCAGATCGATGCCGACCACGACCTCTACGACGACCTGAGCACCACCCACGGCATGCTCCGAGTGGTCGAAGCGGTGCGCCAGGCCCACGGCGACGATCCCGTCGGAGCCCTCTACACCGAGCTGGGCCGCCATGTGCACCACCGTTCGAATCCTGACGTGGACCTGGCCGAGGTACTCACGATGTTGGAACTCGACGCGTCACTGGCCGATGCCCGCCACGACGACACCTGGGACGACCTCATCCGAACCTCGATGAAGGACGGACTGGAACTCACCGGCGACGACGTGGGCACGCCACTCATCGCCCTCCACACGGCGAACGGTCGGAGGGGGTTCTTCGGGCCGGTGCTGGGCGAACTCCCCACCCTCGAGGAGTCACTGCAGCTATGGGACGGCTTCGTCACCATGGTGTCGGTCCCGGCGCTCCACGAGCTGAAGCGACAGCGCACCGGCCCGCCTCGGATCCCCGACGAGAGAGTGCTCGGCTGACGAGCGGCACACCAACTGAGCGGCACACCAACTGAGCGGCACGGCGACCGCGGGGAACATCCGCCGGGCGGCGGACCCGGAGTCAGCCCGTGTAGGCGCCGGTGAGGATGTCGGTGACGATGACGATGACCTCGGGGTCGCCCAGCATGCCGCTGTGGCTGCCGGTCACCTCGATGTTGGTGGCGCCGTCCACGATCGAGTTCGTGGCCGGGCTGATGACGGTGTCCTCGGGGCTCCACACCGAGTACCAGTCGGTACCCTCGGTGACCATTGGTGCCGCGTTCAAAGTGGCCAGGAAGTCCGAGGTCGAGACCATCTCCCGGCAGGTGACGTAGATCCACGTGCACAACGACGCCGTCGACGTGCCCTGGCTGGCGCCGCCGATTGAGACCCAGTGCTCGACCTTCTCACCACACCCGTCCACGAACTTGATGCACCAGCGCGTGTTCAACGCTCCCATCGAGTGGGCCACGATGTCGACCTGCTCGGCCCCCGTGGTGGCCATGATGTCGTCGAGGGTGGCATTGACCACCCCGGCGGTGGCGACGTTGGACTGCGTCGTACTGTTGTAGGTGATGGTGAAGAGCTGCGACGAGTCGTAGTTGGCGCTCTCGAAGAGCGGCAGGGTGTCACTCCAGGTGCTGGCGCTGCCGGTGAAGCCGTGGATGAACAGCACCGGGTTGGCGGCCTCGGTGGTGATGTCGTGGGTCGGGCCGTTGGCGGTCCACTGCCACTCGGCGTCGACATCGGCCCGAACCACCATGCGCAGTTCATAGTCGGTCTGCTGGGTGAGGCCGCTCACGGTGGCACCGGCAGCCGCCACCGGTTCGACCACGGCGATCTCCCCGTCCACGGCGATGCCCACCTCGATGGCGGTGGCGTCGAGATCGCCGTTGGTGAACCACGACACGGTGGCCTCGGTGATGCCCACCTCGTCGAGGTGGAACGGATAGTTGACCTGCGCATCCGGGTCCGATTCACACGCCCCAACAGCGATGCCGCCGCCAGGAAGAGTCCGCCGATGATTCCCGTCCTTGTGTGCCCCATGTCACCGGGCTAGTTCACCGAACGTGGCGTTGCAACCACCGAGCGTGGTCACACTCCGAACTGCCGGCGATTCGCGGTCAATGTGTCCCAGATTGCCGGCAGTTCGCAGGGGCGCAGGGGTCCAACCGTCGCGGGGGCGCGGGGCGCAGCCGTCGCTTCGATCGATCCATTCCTCTCCACATAGCCTCATCCCATCGGGACGCTCCAGTCACCACCAGAATCCCACCCAGCCCGCGGGCGCAGCCGCAACGGCTACCGCGCCGCGTCCGTGGTCGCCGTCGTGGCGGCTGTCACCGCAGTCCTCGGGAGTGCCGCGGTCGCATGGCTGGTGGTCGGGGACGGCGCCGAGGAGCCCGAGCCCCTCCCGGTGGCGGACGCCCGGGTGCACGTCAACTTGTTCTCGGGACGCTCCAACCCCGTGATCCGGATCTCACCGGAGCGGGCCGCTGCCGTGTGGGACGGCCTCGAGGGGCTGGAGGAGACCACCGAGGTGTTCGAGTGGTACGAGGGGCTGGGTTTTCGTGGGTTCATCGTCACCGCCGAGGACGCCGAGCGCGGCAAGGTAGCCGTCGAGGTACGGCCCGGCAACGTCCTCGTCACCCGGGTGACGGGTGGCGGCGCACACGACACGCACCTGGTGGACCCCGACGACTCGATGATGCTGCGGGTGGCCGACCTCATCGAGGACGACATCGAGGAACCGGGGGTGCGCGAGGTCCTCGAGCCCTGGTTCGGCTGAGGGTGGGTTCGCCGGGCCCGCTCGGGTTCCGCTCCCGCACGACCGCTCGCAGTGGGCGCCGCACAGACGCCGCTCGTCCTCCCGTCCCTCGCCCCTCCCGCCCCTCGAACTGCCGGCGATATGCAGTCAATCCAGCACATATCGCCGGCAGTTCGAGGGGTGCACACGGAGGGTGGCGCGAACCCACCGAGAGTGGCCGAATGCCTGGCCGGCTGGGACCACAGATCAACCTCGTACCAGCGGTGGTGGCCAGCACCATGCGCGCGTGACGTTGCCACTGCACGGCGCCGATGTCGGCCGGCCCGGCGTCAGCCGGCCCGGGTAGCCTGTGGCCGGGCCTCGGAGCGGGCTCATCCCCACCGCCGCTCCCCACGACGACACCCTCGCCGCCGGGAGCACCCACGCCCATCACCGAAGCCCAACGCCACCATCTGCTCGTCCAACTCGAAGCCGTCATCGGCAAGGACGCCGCCATGACCCTCGCAGACCACCTCCCACCCGTCGGCTGGGCCGACGTCGCCACCAAGACCGACCTCGACCACCTCGGCTTGGGCCTGCGCAGCGAGATGAACGGGCTGCGCGCCGATCTGCGCATTCTGGGCGCCGACCTCGACAACGGGCTCAGCGCCATGCGAGCCGACCTCGACCACGGACTGAACACCATGCGTGTCGAACTGCACCGCGAACTCACCGCCCAGGCCCGGCACTTCACCACGGCGCTCCTCAACGCTGCAGGGGTGATCACGGCGGTCAACGCCGGCCTGCTGGCCCTCGCCCGCTGGACGATGTAGGCGGGCCCACGCGTCGGGCGGGCCCACATGCCGGGCGGCCAGCACCGCCCCGAGCGCCGCACGTCCAACCCACCGTGGGTGGTGTCGACACGCCACGCCGAAGCTGATGCCCCGCTACAGGTTCTCCACCGGGTAACCCCGCCGGAGCAACCCGATCAGCGCCGCACTGCCGACCAGCAGCCGAGCCGGAGCGAGCGCCAGATCGAGTGGCTCGTCGTCGAACGTCGCCTCGAACACGACGGCCACCTCCGCCGAGCCGCCGTCTCCGAGCACATCCCGGATGCGCCCGTTGATGCGCCGAACGGTGGCCTGGTTCTTGCCGGGGCTCCGGTAGGCGCCGACCCGTCTCGACAGGTTGTCGGACTCGCCGATGTAGACGCCGCCGAGCACGCCTCCGACGTCGGTGAGGTCGAAGCGATAGATGCCCGGGCGGGTCGGGAGCTCCGGGACCACCGGCGTGCCGGCGTCGTCGAGAGTCACCGATCCGCCAGCCGTCCACTCGAAGGCGATGGTGGACGTCATCTGCGCGCTCAGATCGTGGCGCCCGGCATCGGCACCGCCACGGGATCGCTTCCGCGCTGCATCGCTCCGAGGTGGTTCGGTCCGAGGCCTCTCCGCCTGGGGTTCGCCCACGGTCTCGGCACCGAACTCGAAGCGCACCCGCCCGGCGTTGAAGTCGGGCGTCGCCCGCCGCTCGGCGTCGAGCCAGTAGCGGGCGTGATCGTGCGACGTTCTTGAGTTCGCCCACCAGGCCGACTGCCTGCGGGCCGAGGTCGGCAGACCACCCACCAGCCGATCCAGCTCGCCGAAGGTGAGAACGACGACCGGCTCGGTGGCGTCGGTCAGCCTCTTGGTGATCGCTTCGTACTTGCTCGACATCTCGACACGCTACGCCC
>JAFIEP010000037.1 GCA_020832495.1 Acidimicrobiia bacterium
GGGCGTGGCCACCGACGCACACAGATCCACGATCCCTTCCGACAGCCGACCCTCGGCAAACGCAGCCGTCAACTTGGGCAGCTCTTCGAGCCGCGTGGCCAGCCGCGCACACCGCGACGCCTCACTCTTGGTGAGCCCCACTGACATGGCCAGCCAGTGCCGCAACGTCACCTCGGGCAGGTATCGCTCCAGCGCAGCCAACTCTGCAGTGAGCTCCACCATCTTCGCCTGCCGAGCGGACACCTCCGCCGACACCACCCGCAACTGCTCGGTCAACTCGGCAATGCGGGCCTGCTCGGGTGGGCCGTCGAACACCGGAGTGACACCATCGAACGCCACCCCAACAGCGCGACCCCTGGCGTTGCCCCCGCCACGGCTCTCGGCACTACTCCCGCCGCTGCCCTCGCCGGCGCCCTCGGCACTGCGCCGCTCCCCATCGGGGCGGTGCTTGTTCGATTCGTCACCCACACCAGCGTCGTACACATGTTCGAGTCTACTAACGGCGACCGAGTCCGCAACCT
Source organism: Acidimicrobiia bacterium (assembly GCA_020832495.1). Taxonomy (GTDB): domain Bacteria; phylum Actinomycetota; class Acidimicrobiia; order Acidimicrobiales; family Acidimicrobilacustridaceae; genus JAFIEP01. The sequence goes on from JAFIEP010000037.1 coordinate 522, forward strand.
CAACACAGCAGTTCTCACGCTCCGCGTTCACCGGGTCATCGACCGTGGCCGACCACCTCTCCGCCTCCGCCGCCACGCACCGGGGCCGAGCGACCACGCCAGCCGCCCACCACCTCGACACGTTGACGATTGATACCCCAGGGGGTATAGTTGGGTCATCACGACAGAGGAGCACACCATGATCTTCGAGCACTACTACTTGGACTGCCTCTCACAGGCGTCGTACCTGGTGGCCGACGAGACGACCAAGGTGGCGGCGGTGGTGGACCCACAGCGCGACATCGAGCAGTACCTTGCCGACGCCGAAGCCCAGGGGCTGACCATCGCCTATGTGATCGAGACCCACTTCCACGCCGACTTCCTGTCGGGTCACTTGGAGTTGGCCGAGGCGACCGGCGCCGAGATCATCTACGGCTCCGCCGCCGAACCCGATTTCGCCATCCGCAAGGTGACCGACGGCGAGCGTCTCGCCCTCGGCGAGGGACCAGATGGGGTGGTGCTCGAGTTCCGCGAGACCCCCGGTCACACCCCCGAATCGATCAGCATCGTCGTGTGGGAACGTGCAACCGACGCGCAGCCCCACGCCGTGCTGACCGGTGACACGCTCTTCATCGGCGACGTGGGTCGCCCGGACCTGCTGGCCTCGGTGGGCGTCACCGCCGACGAGTTGGCCCGCAGTCTCCACTCGTCGCTGCACGACAAGCTACTCACCCTGCCCGACGAGACGCTCGTCTACCCCGCCCACGGCGCCGGTTCGGCCTGCGGCAAGAGCCTCTCGACCGAGAAGGTGTCCACCATCGGCGAACAGCGAACCACCAACTACGCGCTGGCCCCCATGGATGTCGACGCCTTCGTCGAGGTCGTGACCGAGGGTCAGGCGACGGCGCCGGGCTACTTCGGATTCAACGCCAGCCTGAACAAGGCTGACCGGGAACTGCTCGACACCACCCCGCCTGACGCGCTCAGCATCGAGGAGGTCCTCGCCGCCCGAGCCGACGGCGCTGCTGTCATCGACACCCGCGACCCGATCAGCTTCGCGGCCGGTCACCTCCGAGATGCCATCAACGTCGGGCTCGACGGACGCTTCGCCGAGTACGTCGGCACTGTGGTGGCGCCCCGCACCCCCATCGTGCTCATCACCGAACCCGGCACCGAGGTCGAAGCCAAGCTGCGCCTCGGCCGCATCGGCTTCGACACCGTCCTGGGTGCGCTCGAGGGCGGGGCAGCGGCACTGGCCGACCGTCCGGAGTTGACCGAACGGGCGTCCCGACTGTCCGCTGCCCGGCTGGCCGAACGCCGTGACGAGTCGCCGGTGCACATCATCGACATCCGCAACCCGGGGGAGACGGCGCTCGGGACCATCGACGGAGCCGAGCGCATCCCGCTCGGTCGCCTGCGCACCGCGGCGGACGATCTGCCGCTCGACGAACCAATCGTCGTCTACTGCGCCGGGGGCTACCGGTCGTCGATCGCCTCGAGCCTCCTGCGCTCGATGGGCGCCACCGACGTCTCCGACCTCCTCGGCGGCTTCGGTGCCTGGGTCACCGCCCAGACCGACAGCACTGCAGCAGTCACGACCTGATCACCCGAGGGTGGGCGGCCCTACGATCTGGCTGTGCCAGTCGACGGGCCGCTCCCCCCTCGCGCCCTCCTCATCAAGGCAGCCGTCGCCGTCGTGGTGCTCGGCCTGCCCATCGCCGCGGTGGGCGCCACCATGGGGCCCACGGTGGCCAGCGCTGCGGTGCTGGCCGCCATCGCGGCGGTGGGATACGCCCCGGCCGTCCCGGTGCGCACTGCGCTGGGCATGGCGGCGGTCACCACTGGCTTCGCTGCACTGGCCGTGGCCAGCAGCGGCCCGGTCGGAGCACTGGCGCTGGTCGCCGCCGCATGCGTGACCTACGGGGCGACCAACCTGCGCCACGAGGGCGGCCTGCTCGTGCTCCCACTGCTCGTCGATCTTCTCGCCGTCGAGACCATCGACCACACCGCGGCAGCGGTGGCTGCGGTGGTCGGCGGCACGGCGCTGACCGTGCTGGTGCTGGTCCACGTGCTCGGACTGCACGTGCAGGCGAAGCCCGTCCCGCCGCACCTGGCCCTGCCCCACACCGTGCTGGTCACCGTGCTCGTCACCGGTGCCTCGGCGCTGTGGGCCGCCGAGGCGCTGCCCCACGCCTACTGGCTGCCGCTCACCATCCTCGTGGTGCTGCGAGCCTGGCCCGACCTCGGTCGCCGACGGGTGCCGGCTCGCATGGCCGGCACAGTCGTGGGTGCCGCCAGCGCTGCACTTGGCCTGCTCGTCCTCCCCCACGCCGTGCTGGTCGTGGCCGCCTTCCCACTGGCGGTGCTCATGGTCGCCTACACCGTCACCGGCGACTACCTGCGGTTCGTGGTGTGCCTCACCCCGTTCGTCGTCTTCACCGCCAGCACCGGTGCGGTGGACGCCGACCTCCTCGTCACCGCCGAGCGCCTCGGGCTCACGCTCGTCGGCGTGATGTTGTCGGCACCGGCGTTGGCCCTCCTCGCCGGCATCGAAGGCCGGCACCGAACCGCCGGGTGAGCCAACCGAGCATCACCGCCCCTCGCACTACGGTCGCCATCCATGGAATCCGATCTGCTGGTGCTCTCGGCCACCGACCTCGACGGCCTCCTCAGCGTCGACGACCACATGGCGGCGGCCCGCGACGCCTTCGCCGCCAGCGCCGACGGACGGGCACTGCCGCCGGGACTGCTGCACGTCGACCCGCCCGGTGGCGAACTGCACGTGAAGCTCGGCGGCTTCGGCGGCGAGGCGTCGGTGGTGGCGCTCAAGGCGGCCGGCACCTGGCCGGCCAACGCCGAACGTGACCTGCCCGTGGCCATGGGCACGCTGTTGCTGCTCGAGGGCGACACCGGTCGTCCGCTCGCACTGCTGCACGCCGGGAGCGTCGGCCCGCCTCGCACCGCCGCGGCGTCCACCCTGGCCGCCACGCTGCTGGCCCGCCCGGGCGCCCACACCCTGGCGCTGCTCGGCGCCGGCACCCAGGCGGAGCTCCACGCCCGCTTCCTGGCTGCCATCCTCGACGTCGAGCGGGTGGTCGTATGGTCCCGCCGAGGCGCCCGAGCCGAGGACCTGGCCCGCCGGCTCCGCCAGCCGTCGACGGTGGCGGCGGCGCTCGACGAGACGATCAACGTCGACGTGGGCGACGACCCGGCCGAGGCCGCAGCCCTGGCGGATGTGATCGTCACCTGCACCCACGCCACCCAGTGGTTCCTGCCCGGCGACGCTGTCCGTCCCGGCACGTTCATCGCCGCCGTCGGCGCCGACAGCCCCGGCAAGCAGGAACTCGAACCAGCGCTGGTGGCCCGGGCCACCGTGGTGGTGGACGTTGCCGCCCAGGCCCGAGCCGTCGGTGAATTGCAGCACCAACCCGACCCGTCGGTCGCCGCCGTGCACGCCAGCCTCGGCGAGGTGCTGACCGGCACCCGGCCCGGTCGGACCGCAGACGACGAAATCATCGTCTTCGACTCCACCGGCACCGGCCTGCAGGATGCTGCTGCGGCCCGAGCGGCGGTCCAGCGGGCTACCGAGCGAGGGGTGGGCACGAGCGCTCCCCTGTTCGGCTGAGCGCCACGGGGTACCGTCCCGACACCGACCACCAGGAGGATGACGATGCCCCGCCTACGCCAGGTCCCACGTGCCGACGCCGACCCACGGGTCATCCCCTTCTACGACCTGCTGTTCGGCGAGCGAGATCCCGTGGCCGAGCCGGGCACGGCCACCGGTACCCCCGGCGACTGGTGGACGGTGTTCGCCCTCATCCCCGAGATCTTGGAGCACGCCGGCGCCGGGTTCCTCCTCTACCGCAGCCCGCAGCGACTGCTGGACCCCACGCTGCGGGAGCTGGCGCAGACTCGGGTGGGGTGGGCCCGGGCCAGCCAGTTCGTGTACTCCCAGCACTGCAAGTCGTGCCGAGAGTTCGGCATCGCCGAGGAGAAGATCGCCGCCATTGCCCACTGGCAGGTGGCCGACTGCTTCAGCCCTATCGAGCGGGCGGTGCTGGCCTACACCGATGCGCTGGTCCACGACGGCGGTCGGGTGGCCGACGGCGTGTTCGACGCCCTGCGCCAGGAGTTGTCCGACGAGGAGATCCTCGAGCTGACCTACATCACCGCCTTGTACGACATGCACGGTGTCATGAGCCGTGCGCTGCGCACCGAGTTCGACGACCGGGACGAACCCATCGTCGAGGTGCCCGCTCCCGGCGACGACCAGACGTTCCGCCTCTGAGCACGCGCCTCGGGACGTTGGTCCCTGGCCGGGACCACCTCGACCCGAGCACACTGGGGCGACGTGCGTTCCACTGATCCCCAACCGTTGCGCTCCCGCGTCGCCCTGGCGTGGGCCGGCGTCTACCTCGTGGCCATCGTGGTCCCGCTCGGCGTGGTGTTCCTCGGCGACGTGCGACCGTCGCGCGGGTTCTGGATCGAGCTCGGCGTGGCGCTCGGCTTCGTCGGGTTGGCCATGCTCGCCGCCCAGTCGGTGCTGACGGCCAGGATCCCCCAGGTCTCGCTGGCCTTCGGCCAGGACACGCTGCTGCAGTTCCACCGCCAGGCCGGCATCGTGGCGTTCGCTCTCGTGTTCTTCCATCCAGTGCTGCTCCTCCTCGCCGAGCCGACGTTCTGGGAGTTCCTCGATCCGCGGGTGAGCTGGGAGCGCGCCCTGGCCCTGTGGTTCGTGCTGGCCGCGCTCCCGGCGTTGATCGTGAGTGCGCTCTGGCGCCAACAGCTCCGCATCCCCTACGAGTGGTGGCGACTGGGCCACGCCGTGCTGGCGGCGACCGTGGTGGTGGTCGGCCTCGTCCACATCGTGCGCGTGCACCACTACCTGGCCGAGCCGGCACAGCAGGTGCTGTGGGCGATCTTCGGCACCGTCTCGCTCGGGGCCATCGCCTGGGTGCGGGTGCTCGGTCCGCTGCGCGCTGCGCGACGTCCCTACACCGTGCGCTCGGTCCGCTCGGAGGCACCCAAGGTGTGGACGCTGGAGCTCACCGTGGCCGACGACGCCGCCGTGGCCTTCCAAGCCGGCCAGTTCGTGTTCCTGACGCTCGGCAGTTCACCGTTCGCGCTGGACCAGCATCCGTTCTCGGTGGCCTCGAGCGCCCGTCGTCGCGACGGCCTCGAGCTCACGATCAAGGAACTCGGTGACTTCACGGCCACGATCGGCGAGGTGGCCGAGGGCACCGAAGCCGTCATCGACGGCCCCTACGGCGGACTGGTCCTCGAACCGGGCGGCACCGGAGGCCTGGTGGCCATCGCCGGTGGCATCGGTATCACCCCGGTGATATCGATGCTACGGACCCTCGCTGACGATGCCAGCACCCAACCGGTGCTCGTCATCTACGCCAACAACCGCATCGAGGACATCACCTTCGCCGACGAGTTGGCGGCCCTGCCGGCACAGGGTCTCCCCAACCTCCGCGTGGTGCACGTGCTGGCCGATCCCCCGCCGGAGTGGAGCGGCCGTCGCGGGCTGGTGACCTCCGAGGTGGTGGCCGAGGAATTGGCCGCTGCCGCCGCCGAGGCCAGGACGGCCGACACCCGTTCCTGGCAGCACGTGCTGTGCGGTCCACCTCCGCTCATGGAAGCCGCCGAGTCGAGCCTCCTCGAACTCGGCGTGCCACTCGACCGCATTCACTCCGAACGGTTCGACATCGGTGCGTCGGCCGCCACCGGACGTCGCCACCAGCTCGTACGCCGTGTGGTGGTGGGCGTCGGGGGTACCGCCGCGCTCGCGTCGCTGGCCTTCGCTGCGTCAGGCTGAACCCGGCGCCCGGTCATCCGTCCCGGGGCGGGAGTTCCCGGCCGGTGACGGTCTCGGGCTCGATGATGAGCCAGCGGCTCTTCGGCGTGCCGACCCACAACTCGAAGTCGAGGTCTTCGAGTGCCAGTTCTTCCTCCATGCGTTCCGGTTCGCGACCCCGACCCGACACCACCACGCTCCACCCGCTGTGGTGCTCGGGGTCGATCTCGTCGATCTCGAAGGCCACCGAACCGTTCAGCACGGCCCCCGCCAGCTTGGTGCCCGCTTCGGTGCGGATGACCACCTTGTCCCGCCAGATGCGATAGTTCACCGGGAAGATGTCGGGGTAGTGGCCCACGGCCACCGCCAGTCGGCCGATCTGGGTGCTGCGCAGCAGCTCCCAGCATCGCTCGCTGTCCAACACGGCCAGCCCGGTCCGCGGGTCCACGGTGCGCTCCTCGTCCGACATGGCCGTCTCCTCCTCGGGGTTGCGACTGGTCCGGTGGGACCGACCACAGCATGGCACCGAGGCGACACCTGCCGACAGTGCCGAACGTCCCGGGCCAGCTGGCTCAGGCCATGCCTTCGAGCGGATGGGCGATCCCGAACTCGCGGAACACGGCCAACTGTTCGGCGGTCGGCGGGCCCGGCGCCGCCACCATGAACGCGTTGGGGTCGGCACGGTCGTACCAGGCGGGCCACACATCGCCCATGCGGGGCATCTGTGCCTGGTTGATGAAGGTGTCCTTGCTCCCGTTGAATGCCGGGCTGCCGTCGAGCGGCTCCAGCCGGAAGTCGACACGACAGCCGATGTTGATGTGGTTCACCACCGTGCCGGTGGGGTGCACGGCGAGGACCGTGGCCCGGGCCTTGGCACCGGTGGCCATCAACTGTTGGGCCTTGGCCACGTCGGCCTTGCTGGGGCCGAACGCCTTGCGGACCTTCCAGAGCACGGGAACGGCGATGGCCAGCGCCAGGAGGACCGTGCCTCCAGCGATCACCAGCGTGAAGGTCGTGGTGTCCATCGACACAGTTTCGCACAGTTCGCCGACTCCAAGTCGGCTGTTCTCAGCGCGTCCGGGTTCAGGACCCGTCGGGCTCGCTACCGGGCTTCCACTTGATGGAGCAGCCCAGGCTGGGACGTTGCTCGGCGGGTGGGGCCTCGCCCGCTACCACGGCCTCCACCGCCGCGAGCAGGTCGGCACCCGTCGGTGCGACGTCGTTGGACGGACGGGCGTCGTCGAACTGACCCCGGTAGGCCAGGCGCTGTTCGCCGTCGAACACGAAGAAGTCAGGGGTGCAGGCGGCCCGGTAGGCCGCGGCCACGCTCTGATCGGCGTCGACCAGGTAGGGGAAGCGGTAGCCGAACTCGGCGATCTCGGCGGCCATGGCCTCGGGGCTGTCGTCGGGGTAGGCCTCGGCGTCGTTGCTGTTGATGCCCACCACGGCCACACCACGGTCGATGAGCGCCGAGGTCACCGAGGCGAGGGTGGGGCGCAGGTGCTTCACATAGGGGCAGTGGTTGCAGATGAACATCACCACCAGCGCCGGGGCACTGCGCAGGTCCTCGGATCTCACCACCGTGCCGGCGGGATCGGTCAATTCGAAGGGCGGGGCGGGCGTGCCGAGCGGCACCATCGTCGAAGGAACAGCCATGTCCTCACCCTACCGAGCGAACGTGTCAGACCCCGTCGCCACCATGGTCTCCCCACACCGAACGACAGGAGTCACCATGGCCGACACCCTCGCTGAGCGCATTCACGCCTCGCATCTCGCCCCCTTCGCAGCAGACCTCTTGGCCTTCGCCCGTCCGGCCATCCGGCTCGACCACGCGCCCCTCGATGCCGAACCCCCGCTCGGCACCTCGCGCTTCGGCGGCCTGCCCGACGTGCCGTCCGGGTTCCGTTGGCCACGTCGCCATCGGCCGCTGGCCTTCCTGGTACAGCTCGACCTGGCGTCGCTGGCATCGTTCCCCGCCGCGGCAGCGCTGCCCGCCGACGGGCTGCTCTCATTCTTCTACGACGCCACTGGCCAGCCTTGGGGCGGACGAGCCTCGGAACAGAAGGCCTTCCGGGTCTTCCACTTCGGCGCCACCGCAGCGCTCCAGCGGCGCCACCCCCCGGCAGGCACCTCACCGGAGCTCCTGTTGCCCGCCAGCGACGCGGTGGCGTCCCACCTCGACACACTGCCTGCCGAGCTGCCCATCTGGTCGGAGCGTTTCGACGCACTCGAACGCGAGCCGACCGACGCCTATCTCGACGAGGTCCAGTGGCCCGACGTTCCCGCCCATCAGGTCCTCGGCTATCCCCGTCCCATCCAGCGCGACCTGTGGGGAGCGGAGTCCGAACCCCGGAGCCCGTGGGCGTCGTTGCTCGAACTCGATTCCCACCCGGCGCTCGGGGTGAGCTGGGGCGACGCCGGCAAGCTGCACTGGCTCCTACCCCGGGACGACCTCGCCGCCGGACGCTTCGACCGGGTACACGGCCAGCTGCAGTGTTGCTGAGCACGTGGTGCAACCCCGTACGATCCTGGGGTGCATCGAGGCAGCGAGCAGCGCGGGTTCCCAGCGCGCTGCCGGGCGATAGCCGAGTCCAACCGCTTCCAGCTCGCGATCATGGTGGTGATCGTGCTGAACGCCATCATGCTCGGCGTCGAGACCTACCCGGCGGCGGTCGAGGCCGCAGGCAACCTGTTCGAGGTCGGCGACCGGGTGTTCCTCACCATCTTCGTCATCGAACTGGCCATCCGCATCGCCGCCTACGGCCGCCACCCCCAGCGGTTCTTCACCAAGGGCTGGAACATCTTCGACTTCACCATCGTGGCGGCCACGTTCGTGCCCGGCATCGGCGCCAACGTCACCGCCTTGCGCATCCTGCGCGTCCTGCGGGTGGTGCGCCTGGTCGAGCTCATCGGCGACCTGCGCATCATCGTGCGCGGGGTGTTGCGCAGCCTGCTGCCCCTGGCCGGGGTGGCCAGCCTGGTGGTCATCCTCCTGTACATCTACGCCATCATCGGCAACGCCCTTTTCGGCGAGGCACTCCCCGACGACTGGGGCACCGTGGGCAGCGCCATGCTGAGCTGCTTCCAGGTCCTCACCCTCGACAACTGGGACGACCTCTTCTTCCCCGCACAAGAGGTGTCGGCCCTGGCCGTGCCGTTCTTCTTGTCCTTCATCCTCATGGCCACCTTCGTCGTCATGAACGTGGTCATCGCCGTGGTGGTCAACTCGGTCGAGTCGGCACGCCAGGCCCAGCTCGAGGAAAACGCCGCCCTCGTGGGCCGCGAGATCGCCGAGCACGCCCCGGCCCTGGCCGACCGCATCCTGGCCATGCGCATGGCGCTCGACGAGCTCGAGGCGCAACTGCACGCCGAGAGCCGCGACGAGACCTGACGTGTGCCACCCACCTGACGTTGGATACCTCTCGGGGTATCGGTATCCTGATCGCACGACCACTCTCGGAGGAGCGACATGGCCACCATCGACCTGACCAAGGACACCTTCCCCACCACCATCAACGGCGAAGGCATCGTTCTCGTCGACTGGTGGGCGTCGTGGTGCGGACCGTGCCGGGCCTTCGCTCCGGTGTTCGACGCAGCCGCCGAACAGAACCCCGACATCACCTTCGCCAAGGTCGACACCGAGGCCGAACAGGAACTCGCAGGCGCAGCGGGCATCCAGTCCATCCCCACGCTCATGGCCTTCCGTGACGGGATCCTGGTGTTCTCCCAGCCCGGCGCGCTGGCCGCCCCCACACTCGCCGATCTCATCTCACAGGTTCGGGCCCTCGACATGGACGAGGTGCGAGCCAGCGTCACCACCTGACACGGCGGTGGCGTAAGGATCCCGCCCGCCGCCGGTCAGGAGCAGTGAGCGGCCGGACGTCCCGGCCCCAGAGCGACCGGAGACCGTCGGTGGCCGAACTGCTTCCCCTGACCGCGGCAGGCGTGTGATGCTGCACCCGATGAGCGAACGCGATGACGCCCAGCTCGTACGCGCCGCCCGCCAGGGAGACCAGTCGGCCTTCTCGACGCTCTTCGAGCGGTGGTTCGATCGGAGCTTCGACGTGGCGTGGCGCATCCTACGGAACAACGACGACGCAGCCGAGGTGACCCAAGACGTCTTCCTCGCCGTGTGGAAGGACCTCGACTCCCTGCGCAACCCCGAGGCGTTCGGCGGATGGGTGTTGCGTAGCTCCCGTAACCGGGCGCTGAACCGCCTCGAGCGGGAACGCCGCTCGCGGGCAACCGACCCCGACGACGCCATCGGAGCAGCCGAGCGCGCTCCGATCGGGGTGGCGGCCTCCACCGATGCCCGCCCGGGCGACGACCCGGCCGACGCACTGGTAGCGGCCGGCCACGTGGCCCTCGTGTGGGACGCCGCCGAAGCGCTCGGCGAACGCGACGCCTCCATCTTGGACCTGCACCTCCGCCACGGCCTCGAACCCGCCGAGATCGCCGACGCCCTCGAGGTCACCCCCAACAACGCCCACCAACTCCTGTTCCGGCTGCGCAAGAAGCTGACCGTCGCCATCCGGGCGCGGGTGCTGTGGCGCGACGGGGATCCCCACTGCGACGAGTTGGCCCGCGTGCTCTTCGACGCCGGCGTCACCTCCTTCGGGGCCCGGGCGGTGAAGGTCATCGAACGCCACGCGGAGACCTGTCCGGTGTGTTCCGAGGAGCGAGCGGCCATCCTCTCGCCCGAGGCGATGTTCGCCGGTGTGCCCGTCCTGGCCGCTCCCCCCGCGCTGCGGCGCTCGGTCGAGGAGCACCTACGTCGTGAAGGCGTGCCCGTCGACGTCGCGGTCGGCACCGAGTCGACCGGCGAGGCGGCGGCAGTCGACACCGTGGCGGCGTCCGGCCGCTCACAGGCCACGCTGGCGGGCGTCGGCGGCGGCCTCCTCGCCGTGGTCGCCGTGGTGGTCGGCATCTGGCTGTGGCAGAGCACATCCGGTGACGACCCCACGGCGCTGCTGGCCACCGAGTCGGATCCCGCCGTCGAGGAAGCGGCGCCGCCGGCCACCGAGACCGACGCCGAGGTCGTCGACGACGAGGAGGTCGCTGCCCCGCCGGCCCCGACCGCCGTCGATGCCATCGTCGGCCCGAAGATCACCCTGCCCCAGGGTGTCGACGCACCGCCGGCGTCCGACGATCCGGCACTGGTCGATCCACCGGCTCCACCCCCCACACCAGCGCCGACTGCTCCCCGGCCGCCGACCACGACCCCACCGCCCAACGATCCCACGACCTCCACCACCCGACCCGTCGCCGCCCCGACACTGTCGGCCACGGCACGTAGCCAACCACCCGGCGCGCCGTGTCAAAGTTTCGAGCGTCGGGTGGTCCTGGCCTGGCAGTCGACAGGAGCCACGGAGGTCACGATCGCCGGCCCGGCGGCACCCGGCGGTCCGCTGCCGGCCGAAGGGTCGGCCACGGTCTGCGTGCCTCCGGGCGATCCGGATCCCGCATCGTGGACCGTGACGGCCACAGGGCCCGGCGGGTCCACCTCGGTCACCGTCAGCGAGTGAGTCAGCCTCCGAGGATCCGTTCCGCCACCCGTTCGCCGCTGCGCACGGCGCCCTCCATGTAGCCGGTGTAGGTGTCGGTGTGCTCGCCGGCGAGGTGCACCCGACCGAACGGCTGACGCAACGCCCGCCACAGCGCGGTGACCTGACCCGGCCGGTAGGCGGTGTAGGTGCCGCCCGAGGCCGCCTCGGTCTGCCACATGACCGAGCGGGCGCCCGACGGTGCGGGCGATCGGTCGATGCCCGCCAGCGCTGCCAGCTCGGCGATGTCTGCACCGGCAGCCGCCATCCGGTCAGCCGCATCGATCGCTGCGGCCGCCACCCCGGCTTCCCCGGCGGTATAGGTGCTGAGGATGCCACCGGTTCCCGGTTGGGCATCGTGCGCTTCGTAGAGCGAGCCGATGCCGAGGTCGGTAACCGCCGACCCACTCCAGTCGGCGTCGCGCCAGAAGCGGTGCGGGTAGCGCAGCATCGTCTTGCCCCCGACCCCGTAGCCCAACTCGGCGATGGCCTGACGCACACGGTCGGGCGGCGGCTCGTCGAATGAAACGGTGCGCAACGGCGGAAGCGGCGTGGCCAGCACCAGGTGGTCGGCGGTGTAGGCGGCCTGCTCGGTGTGGGCCACGACCACGTCGCCGCGTTGTTCCACCCGACGCAGTGCCGCACCGGTCTCGACACGGTCGAGGCCACGGGCCAACCGTTCGCAGATCTGCTGCGAGCCACCTCGGATCCGCCAGCCCTCACGCTCGTCGTCGTCGAGTTCCCAGTTGAGCGCCGCCACCTGCAGGAAGGCCAACAGCGACAGGTCCTCGAGCGGCACCGTGAACTCGTCGATCAGGGTGCGTGCCACCATCCAGCGTGCCGGCTCCGAGATGTCGAGCCCAGTGAGGAACTCCCCCACCGACGTGGCGTCGTAGCGAGCGGCGTGCTCCGACGCCGGGGCGTCGGCGGGATCGATGTCCCTGAGCATCGGCAGCACCGTATGCGCCACGGCCATCGCAGCGGCATCCATGTCGTGCTCGGCGGCGAAGCGGGCCGATGACAGGGCGACACCGCGCCGGACGACCAGGTCCTCACCGCGGTCACCGACGGGGTCGAGCGCCAGACCCATCTCGCCGACCAGCGACTGCAGGCGGACGTGGTCGGCATCGACGAACTCGCCCCCGGCATCGGCGTGCTGGGCGTCGGCGGGGTCGACCTCTTCCTCGCCGAAGCCGTCCCGCAGGGTCCACGTCCGACCGCCGACCCGCTCACGGGCCTCGAGCACGGTCACGTCCATGCCGCCGGCCGCCATCCGTTGCGCTGCCACCAGGCCGGCCAGCCCGGCCCCGACCACGACCACCCGACGACCCCGAGCTGGCGGGCTGCCGCTCACCTGACGGTCCGTCCCTGTGCCGCACCCGGCGAGCAGTCCGAGGGCCGCCGCAGCGACGCCCACCGAGCCGGCGCCGAGGAAGGCTCGTCGGCTGGTTCGCTGCGCCACGACATCTCCCTGGACTCGGTCACGACGCGCCTCCCTATGACGGAGGCGAATCGTAGCGGTCGCCTGACCGGTGGGCCATGATGGCCGACGGCACCATCAGCTCGTCCGGAGTGTCCCATGGCCAGCGTCGACCCGACCGATCCCGAACCGCCCGCCGACAGCGAACGCTGCTGGTTCGACGAGGCCCGACTCGGGATGTTCGTGCACTGGGACCACGCCAGCCAGCGCGGCCTCGAGGTGTCGTGGCCGCTGGTGGGAGGGGTGTTCAGCCTGCCGCGCTGTCAGTCGGTGACCCCCGCCGAGTACCACGCCTTGGCCGAGACGTTCTGCCCCGACGCCTGGGACGCCGAAGACCTGGCCCGCCGGGCGGCGGCGGCGGGCATGCGCTACGTGGTCTTCACCACCCGCCACCACAGTGGGTACGCCATGTTCGCCACCGACACCACCGACCACGGCGTGATGAACGGACCGTTCGGCCGGGACATCGTGGCCGAGGTGGTGGAGGCCTTCCGGGCCGAAGGGCTGCGTATCGGGCTCTACTACTCGCTGTCGGACTGGCACCACCCTGACTACCCGGCGTTCACCGAGGAACACCTCCCCTACCTGCTGGGGCTGTCACCGCCGCTGCCGACCGAGGAGCAGGCCGACCGCTACCGCGCCTACCTCATGGCCCAACTGCGTGAGCTGCTCACCAACTACGGCCCGATCGACGTGTTGTGGTTCGACGGGCAGTGGGAACGCCACCCCGACTGGTGGAGAGTGGACGACATCGCTGCGCTCGCCCGAGAACTGCAACCCGACATCCTCGTCAACGACCGCCTGCCCGGCCACGGCGACTTCCTCACCCCCGAGCAGTTCGTCCCCCCCACCTCGCCCGGCCCCCGGTGGGAGTCGTGCGTGACCATGAACGACAGCTGGGGATGGAACCCCGACGACGGCGACTACAAGAGCGCGCACGCCCTGCTCTGTGCCCTGTGCGAGACCGCCGGGCGGGGCGGCAACCTGCTGCTCAACGTCAGCCCCCGCTGCGACGGCACACTGCCACCCGAGCAGATCGAACGGCTCGACGCCATCTCGAACTGGATGGACGACCACGCCGAGGCCATCGGTGGCACGGGAGCGGGCCTCGACCCGTGGCAGTACTACGGACCCTCCACCCGCCGCACCTACGCCGACGGCACGGAGCGGCTGTACCTGTTCGTCCTGGCTCGTCCCCACGAGTCGATCACCGTGCGCGGCATCCCCGTCCGACGGGTGCGGTCGGCGCACCTGCTGGGCGCCGACCGTCCCCTCGAGTTCGCCACCCGCACCGGCGTCCTCGAGCAGCTCCTGTGGGATCCCGACGGTGAGGTGACCGTCACCGTCCCCACCGACGCGCTGGACCCGCTGGTGTCGGTGGTGACGCTGGACCTGGCCACCGAACCCGACGAGTCCCGCTCGCCGGTGGACCGGGTCAGACCTGGGGATCGGGCAGACGGGTGAGGGCGTCGTCGATGCGCTCCTGGGGGTACTCGAAGTCGACGACCTCGCCGGCCAGGTACTTGTCGTAGGCGGCCAGGTCGAGATGGCCGTGTCCGCACAGGGCGGTCAGGATCACCTTCTCCTCACCGGTCTCCCGGCAGCGCTCCGCCTCGGCGATGGCGCTGGCCAGGGCGTGCGTGGGCTCGGGAGCGGGCACGATCCCTTCGGTCCGGGCGAAGCGGACACCGGCGTCGAAGCACTCGGTCTGCGGCCGCGCCTCGGCGGTCATCAGGCCCAACTCGTAGACATGGCTGATGAGCGGCGACATGCCGTGGTAGCGCAACCCGCCCGAGTGGATCGGATCGGGTACGAAGTCGTGGCCGAGGGTGTGCATCTTGAGCAGCGGGGTCATGCCGGCGGTGTCGCCGAAGTCATAGGTGTAGCGACCCCGTGTAAGCGTCGGGCAGGCGTCGGGCTCAACGGCACGGATCTCACAGTTCAGGTTGCCGGCCAGGTTCTCGCGGATGAACGGGAAGGCCAGGCCCCCGAAGTTCGACCCGCCACCCACGCAACCCACCACCACGTCGGGCATCTCGCCGGCCATCTCGAGTTGGCGGATGGCCTCCTCGCCGATGACCGTCTGGTGCAACAGCACGTGGTTCAGCACGCTACCGAGCGCGTAGCGGACGTCGTCTGAGGAGGCGGCCACCTCGACGGCTTCGCTGATGGCGATGCCCAGGCTGCCGGGACTGTCGGGGTCGTCGGCCAGGATCTTGCGGCCGGCCTCGGTGAGCTCCGACGGGCTCGGGTGCACCACGCCCCCGAACACCTCCATCATCGAGCGGCGGTAGGGCTTCTGGTCGTACGACGCCCGCACCTGCCAGATCTCACAGGTCATGTCGAAGAGCGAACAGGCGAAGGCCAACGCCGTGCCCCACTGGCCGGCACCCGTCTCGGTGGTGAGCCGGCGAATGCCCTCCACAGCGTTGTAGTAGGCCTGTGGCACCGCCGTGTTGGGCTTGTGCGATCCAGCCGGGCTGACGCCCTCGTACTTGTAGTAGATGTGCGCCGGCGTATCGAGCGCCTTCTCGAGGCGCCGGGCTCGGTACAGCGGCGACGGACGCCACAGGGCGTAGATCTCGCGCACGGCCTCGGGGATCTCGATGTACTGCTCGGTCGAGACCTCCTGGAGGATCAGCCCCATCGGGAACAGCGGCGCCAGGTCGTCGGGGCCCACCGGCTGGCCGGTACCGGGATGCAGCGGCGGCGGTGGTGGCTCGGGCAGGTCCGGCACCAGGTTGTACCAGTGCGTCGGCATCTGCGACTCGTCGAGCAGGTACTTCGTCTGTTGGGCCATCGGCACTCCTCGGTTCGCTGCGGTCGACCGAGACCGTACCGGTCGCGGGGCGCTGATGGCGCCGTGGTGTGCTCAGCGGCGACAGAGGGCTTCGAGCGGTGCCACCACCTCTGCGATGTGGTCGGTGAAGCCCTCGTCGGCGATGGCGGTCGTGCCCTCGTGACCTGCCATCTCACCGAGGGAGAAGTTTCGCTCCGCCGGCACCGGGACGACCTGCCACGCGTCGAAGTCGCTCTCGGCGTCGCCGTAGGCGAACTCGATCTCGAAGCCCTCGTCCATGAGGTCCTCGAGCACCGAACCCTTGAAGGTGGCGGCATCGCCGGCGGCCTCCACGTCCGGCGCCAGGAAGACACGCGTCCGATCGTCCATCGGGAAACCCTGATCTCGGAGCCACGACTCGGTGAGGTCGCGTCCGGTCATCCCGTGCGCCTCGAGCGGTTCGGGACGAGCGGTCACGTAGATCACCCAGTAGCCGAGATCCGCATAGGTCTGCAGCATCTCCGGAGCATCCGGACGGATCTGCGGCACGTGCTGTGGATCGCGCAACTGCTGCAGGAACTCGTCGTTCGAGGTCGTGAGGGTGTTGTCGATGTCGGCGACCACGGCGACCTGCACCTCGTCGCAGGAGGGCAGATCGGGCGCCTCGACGAACTCCTCAGCGGCCTGCTCCTCCGCGGCCTGGTCGTCGCCATCGTCACCCGCGCACCCGGCTGCGAACAGCACCAGCACGGCAACCGCCGCGACGAACCCCGCACGTCGTGACCTCGATGGCACAGCCACCCCCCTTCGTCGGCCTGGCAAGACCATAGGGGAACGGTCAACCACGCTCGGCGCGGCCGACCTTCCAGTACCCCCGCACCACAGCATGCGAGCGAGCCAGCCCCACGGTGTCGAACAGGTGCTTGCGGATGCGCTGCACCGCGGCAGCCTCGCCCGCTGCCCACACGTGGCTGTCGGATCCCACCTCGGCAACGGCCAGCGCCGCCACCATGGCCGAGCCGGGCGCCCCATCGGGCTCGGCGAGGCACCACTGCACCTCGAGGCCAGGGTGGTCGGGCAGGTCGGGAGCGCCGTCCTCGGCCCGCACCTCGGCCAGCACCCGCACTCGGGCGGTGACGGGCAGGGCCGGGATCACCGTGCTGATGGCCGGCAGTGCCGACTCGTCGCCCACCAGCAGTACGTCGGTGGCGGCAGGGTCGATCTCGTAGCCCCGCCCCGTGCCCGACACCGCCGCCGGAGTGCCCTCGACCGCTGTGGTCGCCCAGGTGGTGAGCGGCGAGTCGCCGTGGCACACCACGTCCACGTCCAACTCGGCGGTGTCGGTGGTCGTGTCCAGACGCAACGGTGTCAACGTACGGATGAGGGGTCGTGTCCCATCCGCGTTGAGGAACTCGTTGTCCTCCCAGGTGGGGATCACCACGTCACGAGCCCCGGGTTCGGGCAGCAACACCCGCACGCTGGCCGCCGGCAACCCGAGCTCCAGGCCGTCGAGAGCAGGCCCTCCCAGCGTCACGCGCACCAGGTAGGGCGTCCGCTGCTCGGTGCGCGCCACCCGCACCGGGCGGAACGGCGGCGGTTCACGTCGGGTTCGCACGGTGGCCATGGCTGCAGCCTACGAGCCGCGCTCAGACCTCGGTGGCCGCCGGCAGTCGGTTCTCGCGCACTGCACGCTGCAGCCGCGCGTAGTCCTGTTCGATCTGATCGGCGTAGGCCACCGACCACGAGGCAACCGCCCGGTCGAACTTGTCGGAGGTGCCCAGGTAGGCGGCGATGAACGCTGCCCCGGGACTCTGGCTGTGGGCCCTGGCCAGCAACGAGCCGCACAGCCCGCAGTAGTCGGCGTACTGCGAGACGCTGAGGGCATCGAGCTGCACCGAACCCTTCATGTCGCGGAACTGGCGCACGTAGTAGTCCACCTCGCGCTCGACCATCCCCTTGCCGGCAGCCGAGACGATCCACCCCAGGAACGGGTCCGACTGGGCCTGCAGGATTCGCTGTGCCGACACGACCCGGTGGCCTTCGTGCCCGTCGGGCACCGGCGGCACCGTCGGCGGCAGCGCCGCCGGCACACCGCCGTAGGTCTGCAGCACCGAGGCCGGCGCCTCCTTGATCTGCAGGAACAGCGGCTCGTCGTCGGGGCCCAGCAGCAATGCCACGAAACAGCGGGTGCCGACGCTGCCCACGCCCACCACCCGCAGCACGCTGTCGACCAGGCGGAACTGCGAGAGCAGCACGCCGACATCGGCCCGCACGCTGGTGCGGTACTGGTCGAACAGTTCCTCGGCGAACTCCATCGACAACTCGTCGATGTGGACCATGATCGGGGGCTGGTCCACGATCGCCACCTGACCGTCGGCGCTGGTGGTGGTGATCTTGTCGAGCACCCGCTGGGAGGTGCGGTTGCTGGCCTTGCGCACGCTCCGGTGCAGCATCTTCTGGTCGTCGGACGTCATGACGTTCTGGAGCCAGTCGGTGTCGACCTGGAAGTAGTAACGCTCGAGCACCGTTCGTTCGCACAACGCCGCCATCGTGCCGCGGTAAGCGGCCACCGCCTGGGTGGTGGCCTCGGTCGCCTGCACCTCGGTGAGTCCCTTGTCACGTGCGCCGATGTGGACGCTGGCCGCCATCCGCTTCACGTCCCACTCCCACGGTCCGAGACTGGACTCGTCGAAGTCGTTCAGGTCGAACAGCACCCGCCGCTCGGGAGAGGCGAACAGCCCGAAGTTGAGGATGTGGGCGTCGCCACAGATCATCGGTTGGTGCCCGGTGACCTGCTCGCTCGAGAGGTCGTGGGCCATCACCGCGGCGCTCCCCCGGTAGTAGGCGAACGGCGACTGGAGCATGCGCCCGATGCGCACGGGCACCAGCCCGGCCAGGCGGTCGACGTGTTGCTCCTCGAGGATCGACACGGGATCGCGGCCGGAGCAGGCGAACGTGGCATGCGCACCACGACCAAGCTGGTCGCGCCGCTTCCGGCCTGCTGCGGCGAACTCGGCGGCGGTGGCGTCAGGGCCGATCACGGTCGTCATGGCCATGTTCTACTCCCATCTCGGTGTCCTACGATGCCTCGACGGCGACGACGGAACGGGGCGGCATGACCAAGTGCGTGGTGATCGACGATGCGGGCACGGCACTCGCCGGCGTGGCCGTGAGCAACGGCGAGTCGGTGGTCGCCACCGGGGCCGACGGCACCGCCGAGCTGCCCGAGGCCCACCGGTCGTTCGTCTGGGTGAGCCGCCCCGACGGCTTCGACACCGACCGCTGGTTCGTCCGGACCGACGCCGATCCCGATCAGCCGGTGCGCTTCGAGCTCCGCCGGGTCGACCAGCCGCTGCCGCTCACCTTCGCCCAGGTCACCGACCTGCACGTCAGTGCCTTGCCCGAGCCGGCCACGATGCCGCTCGAGGACAGCATGGTCGGCTTCGACGAGGCCGGGAACCTGGTGATGAAGCCGCTGACCACGGGTGCAGACCTCACCCGGGTGCTCGACCAGCTCGCCGTTGCGGTGGGCCCTCACGGAGTGCCCCGCTTCTTCGTGGCCACCGGCGCCCTCACCGACCATGGCACCGATGACGACTACTCGCTCCTCACCGCCACGTTGGCCTCCTCGCCACTTCCCGTGCACCCGCTCCCGGGGAATCACGACCACTACGGGCTCGGGCCCGAACCCGACGCCGAGGCCCTGCGGCGCTACGAACGCCACGTCGGTCCGCGGTGGTGGTCGCTCACCCACGCCGGGCTGCGGTTGGTGGCCATCGACTGGTTCAGCCACCGGCTCGGCATCGACACCGAGCGTCAGGAACGCTGGCTGGCTGCCGACCTGGCGACCGCTGCGCCGGGCACGCCGGTGTTGTTCCTCACCCACGACCAGATGTCGACTGCGTTCTACGAGCAGCTGTCCACCGTTGCACCCCACGTCCGGGTGCTCGGCTCGTTGTCGGGGCACTGGCACACCTCCCGGGTGGTCCGCCACGAAGGCCAGCTCCACGCCAACTGTGGCAACGCCACCTTCGGGAGCTTCGACTGGACGCCGGCTCACGGTCGGCTCGTCGGCTGGGACGGCGACGAACTCACGCTGCGCAGCGTGGCCATCGACGGCGAGGGGTGGCTCGACGGCGCCACGTTCCGAGCCGGCGACACACTCGACGCGCCAACGGCCTCGACCCGGTGGTCGGTCCGGCTGCCCGGGGCGGTGCACCTGGCCCGGCCGCTGCTGGCCGACGATGCCGTGGTGGTGGCCTGGTCCGACGAGGACGCCGGTGCAGGCGGGCTGTCGTGCCACGACCTGGTCACCGGCGACGAGCGGTGGCGACGCCCCCTCGGGGCCCCGGTGCGCGCCGGCGCCACCTTGCTGGCCGACATCGACACGCTGGTGGCGGTGTCGATCGCCGGTGACGTGGTGGGCCTCGATCCTGCGACCGGCGAGCAACGCTGGCACCGACAGCTCGGCGACCGTCTGCGCACCTGGGCCATGTCGGCCCCGGTCCCCGTCGGCGATGCCGTGGTGGTCGGCCACATCGAGGACTTGGCCCTGCTCGACGGGGCCGACGGTGCGGTTCGCTGGCACCGTGACGACCTCGAGGGCTCGGCTCCCATGGCCACGCCCATGCAGGGTGTCGTGCAGGACGGGGTGCTGGTGGTGGCCTTCTCGTTCAACGAGTTGCACACCGTCGGCTTGGATCCTGCCGACGGCACGGTGCGCTGGTCGGGCGACGGCAACCGCCTCAATGCCCCCACCAGCGACGTGGTGGCCGATCCCGACAGCGGCGACGTCTACCTCACCCGCCTCGGCGGCCGGGTGGAGCGTGTGGCAGCAGCCACCGGCGAGGTGCGCTGGCACGCCAAGGTGCGGGCCGCCTTCGCCACCGGCCGTCCCCTGCTGCTCGACGACGGCGTGGTGGTGACCAGCGCGCTCGGTCGGGTGCACCGGTTCGACCGCGCCGACGGCACCCGACGCTGGCGCACCCAGCTGCCGGGCGACCGCCTGCTGGCCATGGGCCCCTACCGCCGCACCGGCCTGGCCGTCCCAGCCGGCCCGACACTGGCCGCCGCCGGCACCATCGTGCAGGTCACCGGCGACGGCGGCGTGCACCGCCTGGACCCCGTCGACGGCGCCGTCGTGGCCTCAGTGGATCTCGGCGTCCCCATCACCGTGCCGGCGGTGACCGTCGGCGACGACGTCGTGGTCGCCACCGCCGACGGGCTGCTGGCCCGGCTGGCCCTGTGAGTTCCATGCCACCGCTGACCATCCTGTTGCCGCCGTCGGAGGGCAAGACGCCCGGCGGCGACGGTCCACCGTGGACGCCCGCCTCAGGCCGCTACGGCCGGTCGCTGGGCGAGCACCGCGGCCAGGTGGCCGCCGCCTTGGCCGAGGCCGACGGCGGGGACGCTGCGCTGCTCGGCGCCAAGGGCGACCTGCTCGAGCGGGCCCGGGCGGCCAACCGGGCCGTCGTCGGTGCGCCCACGCTGCCAGCGTGGCGCCGCTACGAGGGCGTGGTCTGGGAGCACCTGGACCTCGGGTCGCTCTCGAGCGAGGCACGCGCCACTGCTCGGCGGTCGGTGCTGGTGGTCTCGGCACTGACCGGGGTGAGCGGCGTGGCCGATCCGCTGCCCGACCACCGACTCAAGCTGTCGGTGCGCCTCGGCGACCTGGGTCGTCTCGACCGCTGGTGGCGTCCGGTGGTGTCCGACACGCTGGATCGGGCGTTGCGTGGCCGGCTGGTCATCGACCTACTCCCCAACGAGCACCGGGCCGCCTGGGAGCCGGACCCGCAGCGCTACGACCTGCGACGGGTGCGCTTCACCGACGGTTCGGGTGCGGCGATCGGCCACGGCGCCAAGGCGGCCAAGGGCCTGTTGGCCCGCGCCCTGCTGGGCGCGTCGGATCCCGAGGCCCTCCTCGACGGCTGGTCTCACGGACCGCTGCGGGCCGAGGTGGAGGCCTAACCCCTACGTCGCCGACGACGAGCCAACTCGATGGTCAACCCGAGCGGACCGAACCACCAGGTGCACAACAGCGGCAGCCGCGCCGTGCGACCCGCTGCGAGATTCTGCTCCCAGATCCACCGTCCCACGAAGAGGTCGAACGCCAGGTAGTGGGCCCACCCGGCCAGGAAGGCCGTCGGGCTGGTCATTCCTCGCCGCAGGGTGTCGGGATCTCCCAGGTCCGACAGCGACGGCTTCTCGCCGCCCTCCGCAGCGGACACGGCCAACAACGCCACGTAGCTGACGCCCAACCCGGCCAGCACCAACCCGATGCGGTCGGCCAGCCACCGGGTGACCCGAGCGCGGGGGAACACGATCATTGCCACCCACAGCGGCATGGTGGAGGCGTTGAGCACGGCGAAGCCTCGCCGATGGACGGCGGTGGAGGGAGCAAGGGTCGGCATCGGGTCGCTCATGGCGACGAACGCTATCGGCTGCCGATCAGCGTCGTTCGAGGAACGCCTCGGCCACGGCGGCGGCGTCGAGGTCATCGACGTTGCACAGCGCCACCGCCACCACCCCCTCGTCGGGCAGGGCCACCATCGCCGTGCTGGTGCCCAGCCACGACCCGCTGTGGCCGAGCACTGCACCGCCGTCGCTCACCACCACCCCGGCCGCGTAGCCATCGCCGGACGGTTCCGGCGTCGGACCGGGCGCCACCAACGCCGCCGCCCATCGCTCACCGCCCACGCCCGGCGCGTCGGCGGGGTCGACGACGGCGGTGGCGAAGCGCAGCACGTCGGCCACCGTGGCGTGGACGGCGCCGTCGCCCACCTGCGTCCACGGCGAGACCACCGCCACCCAGCCGTCGTCGCTCTCGTCGTCCCACTCGTAGCCAACCACCACTTTCTCGCCACGCACCGGCCGGGTGGTGGGCAGGAAGGCATCGACCATGCCCAGCGGTTCGAGCACCTCGTCGGCCAGCACCTCGTCGAACGGTCGGCCGGTGGCGGCCGCCACCACCTCGGCCAGCAGGACATAGTTGGTGTTGCTGTAGTCGAAGTCCCGCCCCGGAGGCAGCTGGGCCGGCGGACCGGCGGCGATAGCAGCCAACGCGTCCGTTTGGGTGGCCGGGTCGTCGATGTCGATGCCGTCGTCGTCGAGCAGGTCGCCGTAGTCGACCAGCCCGCTGCTGTGGTGCAGCAGGTCGGCCACCGTGACATCGCCCACCACGCGCTGTAGCTCGGGCAGCCAGTCGGCGACGAGGTCGTCCCGCCCCACCACGCCGTCCTCCTCGAGCGCCACCACCACGGCGCCGGTGAGCATCTTGGCCACCGAGGCCAGATCGAACACCGAGCCGGCGTGCAACGGCTCGCCGGCATCGAGATCGGCCATGCCATGGGCCACCACCGTCTGCTGCCCGCCTTCGACCACGCCGGCGACGCACCCCGGATCGTCAGCCGTCAGCCCATCGAGGTTGTCGAGCTCGGCGGCGAGCCGCTCGGCCATGGCCGCCGGCACCGGGTCCTCGTCGACGGGATCTGGCTGAGCCTCGTCGCTCGCACACGCCGTGTGCGACATCACGAGCGCCGTCCCCACCACAACGGCCATCCACCACCGACGGCGAACCATCGCCCGACCCTATCGCCGGCTCACCTGCGCCGGCTCACATCTGTAGCACCGCTGCTCCGGCGAAGCGGTCGGCGGCCAAGTCGGCCAGTGCCCGGTCGGCGTGCTCGAAGGGGTAGGTCACCACCGTGGAGCGCAGCGGGATCTCGGCCGCCAGAGCCAGGAGCTCGGCGGCGTCGGTGCGGGTGTTGGCCGTCACCGAGCGGATCTGTCGTTCCTCGAACAACGCTGCGTAGGGCATCGACGGCAGGTCGCTCAGGTGGATGCCGGCAATGGCCAGGATGCCGCCCCGGTCGAGCGCGGCCAACGCCGACGGCACCAGCTCTCCCACCGGGGCGAACAGGATGGCGGCGTCGAGCGGTTCGGGCGGAGGGTCGGCCGCCCCTTGCGCGCTGGCGCAGCCCAGCTCGAGGGCCAACGCTTGCGCCTCGGCCGAGCGGGTGCACACGTGCACGGTGGCGCCTTCCCACAGCGCCACCTGGGCGGTGAGATGCGCCGACCCGCCGAAGCCGTAGATGCCGAGTCGACCGCCGGGCGGCAGGTCGCAGCGGCGTAGGGCCCGGTAGCCGATGATGCCGGCGCACAGCAGCGGGGCCAACTGTTCGTCCGACGGTCCGTCGGGCAGCGGGTGCACGAAGCCAGCGTCGGCCACCACCGCCTCGGCGTAGCCGCCGTCGGTGTCCCACCCGGTGAAGGTGGGCTCAGCGCACAGGTTCTCGTCGCCGCGGCGGCAGTAGCGGCACACCCCGCAGGTGCGGCCCACCCAGGCCACCCCCACCCGTTGGCCCACCCGGGCAGCGTCGACCCCGTCACCGACGGCCTCGATGACGCCCACCACCTCGTGGCCGGGCACGACGTGGGGCCGGTGCACGTCGAGGTCGCCCTCCACCACGTGCAGGTCGGTGCGGCACACCGCGCAGGCCCGCACCCGGACCCGCACCTGCCCGGGACCGGGCTCGGGATCAGGCCGCTCGCCGAAGCGCAGCGGACCCTCGGCGATCGGAGCCGGACGTTCCACCCACCAGGCGCGCATGACCCCATCGGATCACATCTGGCGGCTCAGGGCAGGCCGCGGGTGGCGCCGCCGTCCACTGGCAGGGCGGTGCCGGTGACGAAGCCGGCCTGCTGGCTGCACAGGAAGGCCACCACGGCCCCGAAGTCGCCGGGGTCACCGAGCCGTCCGCTGGGCACGTCGGCCCGCAACGAGGCCAGGGCATCGGGGGCCATGGAGCGGAGCCGGTCGGTGCCGTGCACGCCCGGCTGCACCGAGTTCACCGTCACCCCGTCGGGCGCCACCTCGGTGGCCAGGACCTTCAGGAAGCCGGTCAGCCCGGCGCGCGCCGCCGTGGAGGCCATGAGCCGGCCGATGGGTTGACGGGCGCCGACGGAGGTGATGGCCACCACCCGGCCCCACCCGGCGGCTTGCATGGGGGGCACGGCCCGCTGGCACATGGCCACCGTGGAGAGGAAGCTCAGCTCGACGGCGGTGCGGTAGTCCTCCATGGTGGTGGAGGCAAAGGTGCCCGGCGGCGGACCGCCGGCGTTGGCCACGAGGATGTCGGGCGGTCCACCGAGCACGTCGGTGGCCCGGTCGACGAAGTCAGCGGCCCCCTCGGCGGTGCCCACGTCGGCCACCACCGTCTCGACGCGCCCACCGCCGGCCCGGATGGCCTCGGCGGCCGCCTCGAGCCGGTCGGTGCTGCGACCGCAGATGGCCACGTGCACCCCGTCGGCAGCCAGTGCCTGCGCCGCCCCGAGTCCCAACCCGGCTGATCCCGCCGCCACTGCCGCTCGCTTGCCACCGATCCCCAGGTCCATGGTCGGGTGACCCTACCGGAGCCGCAGCAGGCGGCGGGCGTTGACATCGAGCGTCGCCGACAGCTCACTGTCGCCGTGCGCCGGGTCGTCGCTGGCGTCCCACCCGGCCATGTTCGTCCCACCCACCAACCGTTCCGAGCCGAAGGCCGCCACCAGCGCAGCCAGGGCAGTGGGGCCGCCCACGTGGGCGTCCCACCAGATGCGCCGCAACCGTTCGGTGACCGCGCCCGGCTCGGCCAGCGCTGCGGTCCCCCACGGCCGGGTGCGCGCCGCGTGCTCCATGCGTTCGGCCAGCCACGCCGTGGCCCCACCCCCGTGGCTGACGCACACGTCGAGGGTGGGGAACCGGTCGAGCACCCCGCCGAGCACCAGTGAGGTGACGGCGAGCGTCTCCTCGTAGGCGAACCCCAACCACAGGTCGGCGTCGAAGCGGGCCAGGCGATCGTCGCGTCGGGGGCCCTCCACACCATCGGGCACCGGATGGAAGAACACCGGGACGTCGAGCTCCACACACGTCGACCACACGACGTCGAGGTCGGGGTCGTCGAGCGACCGGGTGAGCCGGGTGGGCAGGTACGGCGCCACCAGGCCCAACTCGCCCACCGCCCGACGCAGCTCGGCCGCTGCCCGCTCGGGGTCCTGGGTCGGGAGTTGGGCGAAGCCTGCCAGCCGGTCGGGGTGGCGGGCCACCAGGGCAGCCAGCTCGTCGTTGTGGCGCCGGCAGAAGGCATCGGCCCACTCGAGGTCGGCCCCGGCGAAGGCGGTGAGCGGGTTGGGCGACAGGACCTGCAGGTCGATGCCGGCGCGGTCCATGGCGGCCAGGCGGGCGTCGACATCCATGAACGGCGTGCCCCGGTAGCGCACCCCCACCAAGCGGTAGTCGCCCACCCGGAACGAGGGCGGCCGACCGAGGTCCGCATCACCGTCGTCCAGCTCGGGCCCCAGCGGTCCGGCAGCGCCGAGCACCGACTCGAGCACCACGTGGGCGTGCAGGTCGATCATCGATCCTCCGACAGGCCGCCGTGAAGCGGACGGATGTGCTCGAGCACGGCGGCGTCCTCGATGGTGGGCAGATCGCCGACGTCGTGGCCGAGGGCCCGAGCCCGGATGGCCCGCCGCAGCACCTTGCCGGAGTGCGTCTGGGGCAGGGCGTCCACGAACACCACCCGTGCGGGCCGGAAGGCCTTACCGAAGCTGGCCACCACGGCGTCGGCCACCGACGCGGCCAGGTCGTCCTGGGCCAGCGCGCCACCAGGCGTGGCGCCCGCCGTCGGCACGCACCACAGCCCCACGCTCTCGCCCTTGACGGCGTGCGGGAGCCCCACCGCCGCGGCCGCCGTCACCCCGTCGACGGCCACCGCTGCGGACTCGATCTCCGCCGGGCCGATCCGTTTGCCGGCGATGGACAACGTGTCGTCACTGCGGCCGTGGAGGAACCAGAAGCCGTCGTCGTCCACCTCAGCCCAGTCGCCGTGGTGCCACATCCCGGGGTAGCGCGACCAGTAGGTGGCCAGGTAGCGATCGGGGTCACCCCAGATGCCGCGGGTCATGGCGGGCCAGGCGTCGCGCACCACCAGTTCGCCGACCTGCCCGCTGCCTCGCACCGGCCGGCCGTCGCTGCCCACCACGTCCACCGCCACGCCCAACGACGGGCCGCCCACCGAGCAGGGCACGCAGCCCTCGAGCAGGTTCACCGACAACAGGCAGGCCCCCACCTCGGTGCCACCCGACAGGTTCACGATCGGTCGGCGGGCCCCGCCGACCCCGTCGAACAGCCCCCACCAGGCGGCGTCGTTCCACGGCTCGCCAGTCGACCCGAAGGCCCGCAGACTCGACAGGTCGGCCCGGGCCACCCGCTCATCGGCGTCGGGAGAACCGGCCAACGACCGCACCAACGTGGGGGACACCCCCAGGAACGACAACCGGTGCCGCTCGACGATCGACCACAGCCGATCGGGGTCGGGCCAGTCGGGGGCCCCGTCGTAGGTCACCAGCGTGGCGCCGTTGGCCAGGGCGGCCACGGTGATCCACGGTCCCATGATCCAACCCATGTCGGTGAGCCACGAGGCCCGGTCACCGGGCCGCAGGTCGGCGGAGAAGGCGCCTTCCTGTGCCAACTTCACGGTGAGCCCGCCGTGCACGTGCACGGCGCCCTTCGGTTCGCCGGTGGTGCCCGACGTGTAGGCCACCAGCACCGGGTCCTCCGCTGCGGTGACCACCGGGTCGAGCGGCGGGGCGTCGACGTCGAGGGCCCCGACGCCCACCACGGCCACCGCCACCCCCCGACGGGCCGCCTCACGGACGGCGTCGTCGGCCACCGCAGCCAGCGGCACCGGACGTCCCCGACGCCCGAGATCGGTCGAGATGACGAGCAGGCGACACTCGGCGTCCACCAGCCGGGCCGCCGCCGCACCGGCGCCGAAGCCCGAGAAGATGGGCACGGCCACCGCACCCAGGCGGGCCACCGCCAAGAGCACGGTCACGGCGTCGCCCAGGCCGGCCATGACCGCCACCCGGTCGCCCCGCCCGACACCCTGGGCGGCCAGGCCCGCAGCGCGCACCCCCACCAGGTCGCGCAGCTCGGCGAAGGTGGATGCCGTCACCGAGCCGTCCTCCCGTTCGCACACCAGCGCCTCACGCCCGGCGTGGTCGGGATCGTCGGCCCAGCGGTCCACACAGGCGGCCGACAGGTTGAGGGCGCCGTCGTCGAACCAGGTGGTCCACGGCACACCGGCGCCCTGCTCACGCACCCGGGTGAACGGTCGAGCGAAGGGGATGCCAAGGAAGTCGACCACTGCGGCCCAGAACCACTCCGGCTCCGCCACCGATCGCTCGACCAACTCGTCGTAGCTCGCCACCTGGTGCTCGTCCATGAACCGGGCGGTGACCGACCGCTGTCGCACCTCCTCGTCGGGCAGCCACACCGGCGCCACCACGGTCAGGCCTCCACCGGCGTGCGTGCCGCCCACACGGCGGCCCGCCCCACGATGCGACGGTGTGTCGGCTGGGTGAACGACGCCGCGCTGTGGCCCAACAGGTCGGTGACCACCCGCCCGTCCCCCACCTGCGTCGTCCACAGCACCGGGTGCTGGCGCCCCTCCGACCGACCGACCGAACGACCGACGAGCAGCGGTGTCAGCTCGTCGTCGGTGTCGAGGTCGCCGTAGATCTCGTCGATGAGCTCGAAGCCCTCGCACCCGGCGGTGAGCAGGTGGGCCCGCCCGTGGTCGCTGACCTCGATCTCGACGGGGCCCAGCGGGTCGTGCGAGCTCTGACCCCACGACCACGACGCCCCGCACAGCGCTCGCCACCCGGGATGGCCGTCGAAGCAGATCACCGCCGTGTGCAGGGCCAGCAGCCCACCACCACCCCGGACGAAGCGGTCGATCACCTCGGCACCGTCGTCCGACAGGTGGTAGGCGTGGTCGTCGCGCAGCGCCGCGTAGCGGTCGACGTGCATGGACCACCGCAGGGCGTGGACGACGAAGAGGTCGTAGCTGGCCAGCTCGGCCAACGCCACGTCGGGGTCGTCGACCACCTCGGCCGGCAAGCCGACGTCGGCGAGCAGTCGGGCCAGTTCGTCGGCCACGCCGGCGAAGTCGTGACCGGGTGGTCCTCCGGTGAGCAGCAGGCTGCGGTTCATCGATCGTCGGACCCCACCGAGTCCACCGAACGGGGGCGGGGCAGCGTCCCGATGACGCTCATGGTGACACCCCCGTCGACCAACAACTCGGTGCCGGTGATGTAGGCGGCGTCGTCGGACAGCAGGAACAGCACGGCTGCGGCCACCTCCGCGCCGGTACCCAGCCGACCCAACGGCACCGCCTCACTGCGACGCCGGCGGACGTCGTCGTCGGCATAGATGGGCTCGGACATGCCGGCGTCGATGAGGCCCGGGGCCACGGCGTTCACCCGGATGCCGTGGCCGGCCCACTCGAGGGCCATCTGCTGTGACAGTCGGGCCACGGCCGCCTTGGTGGCGCCGTAGGCCCCGGCGTTGGGTCCAGGGGCCACGCCGTTCATGGAGGTGACGGTGACGATCGACCCCGGCCGGCCCGACACCACCAGGCGGCGGGCGACCGCCCGGGCCACCACGAAGGTGCCGGTGAGGTTCACGTCCACCACGTCCGACCAGTCGTCGGCGGCCAGGTCGAGCAGCGGCCCGAAGCGGACGATGCCGGCGTTGCACACCAGGGCATCGGGAGCCGGCTGCCCAGTGGCCTCGGCCAGCCGGTCCAGGGCCGCCTCCACCGCCGCAGCATCGGACCCGTCGGCCTCGAGCGGCACGGCGTCGGCGCCGAGCTCCTCGGCCACCGATGCAGCAGCAGAACCGTCGCGGTCCAGCACCCCGACCGTCCATCCGGCCGCGGCAGCGGCTCGGGCGATCTCGGCGCCAATACCCCGACCGGCACCGGTGACCAGCAGCGTCCGCTCGGAGTCCTCAGCCATCGAGTTCGTCGGCCACCTTGGCCACCACACGCCGCTGCTCGTCGTCGAGCGGGGCCAGCTTCTCGTCGGTCAGCTCGTCGCTGAAGCGCAGCCGCTCGGCGGGGGCGAGACCTTCGAGGGTCGGCGTCCACGCCGAGTGCAACAGCAGCGGGACGCACTCCTTGGCCGTGCCCCGGAGCACGGCCACCGGTCCGGCACCCACGTCGGCGGCGTCGAAGACCTCCACTCGGAAGCCGCTGTCGCTGAGCACCGGCTGCACGACGTACCCGTCGTGGCCACCGGGGACGCCCCCCGCACGAGGAGCGAAGGTGGGCGAGGTGATCAGCTCGGAGGTGTCGGCGTACTCCCACCGACTGCGCAGCTCCATGCTCCCGCGCTCGAAGGTGGCCAGGTAGCCGGGCGTCTCCTCGGCCACCTGGGCCAGGTCGATGCGGTCCTCGTAGAGGCGGGCCGCCCGCTGGGAGATGCGCCCCGGACGGCAACCCTGGTAGGAGACGTGGTGCAGCGTCGGCGACGACATCCCTTCGAGGCTCCAGTCCATGGCCGAGAGCTGCAGGTTCATGGTCCAGTCCTCACGGAAGCTGCCCCGCTCGCTCACCGTGCCCCGCTCGGGGTCGAAGAGGATCTCGGTGAGGGTCTCGGGGGCCATGGCCATGTTGTAGAGCCCGACCGAGGCGGGATCCACAGGGTTGCCGTGCACGTCGAGGTCGTCGGGGCGCAGGTAGAAGGCCAGGTCCATGAGGTCCATGCCCTCCCACACCACCGAGATGCCGTCGCTGTCGTCGTAGCGGGCGTAGAAGTGCCCGTTCGGCGGCGACACCGTGCAACAGATCGGGGTGACCGGTGTGCCGGTCGGGGCGGCGAACAGGTCGTCCTTGCGGATGAGCCATACCGGCGAGGACTCGTCGATGCGCACCGACCGTTCACCACCGAACATCTCGTCGGGGTCGGCCTTGAAGTTGCCCGAGTCGCACAGGATCACCCAGTTGCGGGTCTGACTCACCGTGTGCGTGGAGCCGGCGAAGGAGATGTCCTCGAGCGGCCACCAGCGCACCTCGGTGCCGGAGCGGTCCCACCACACCACCGACGGCCGCATGCCGAAGGTGGGTTCCATGACCGGTTCCAGCTTGGTGGTCCACAGCCCGTCCCGTTCGGGGTCGGCCACCGGGTGGGCCGAGGAGAACAGGAACGGCAGCACCGTGTCGCCGAACATCGACGGACCGCCCCAACTGTCGACGTGGCCCACCTCGGCCACGAACTCGAGGGTGTCGGGGTGCAGTTCCACCGGCCGACCAGCGTCCCAGGTGGTGAAGAGCCGGTTCCCCCACGGAAGTGGTGCGGTGTTGGAGGCGTTCGGTGCCCCGAACGGCGACGTGTAGCCGACGGGGCTGGGAGCGAAGGTCTCCGGCATGGCGTCGTGGATGCGCTTGCTCGGTGTCTCGATGGTGCGGGTTCGCCAGGCGAAGCGGTCGGCGCCGGCCCCGCGGGTGCCGGGGGTGAGCGACAGCCGGCTGATGGCGCCGAAGTCGAAGATCCCGTACGGCAGGCCCCCGCTGATGGCCGGAGCAGAGAACACCATCTCGCCCTCGATGTCGTCGGGCCACACGCCGGCCACCACCTCGAGCTCGAAGTCGGCATGGCGTGCGGTGGTCAGGCTCTCCGGTGTGGGCATGGCGGTCTCCCTCGGGTGTCGTCTCGCCGACCGCTCCGATGGCGGCCCAGGTGAACAGTGTTTACACTAGACCACATGGACGCCACCCTCGAAGCCACCATTCGCGAGGAACTCGCCGCCAACAGCGAGCGCACCGCCCCACCGTCCGACGCGGTGGCCGTGCCCCCCATCCCGGCCGGTCGCTACCACGACCCGGCGATGTTCGAGCTGGAACAGGCCCGCGTCTGGCGGCGGACCTGGCTGTTCGCCGCTCACGAGTCGGAGCTTCCCCAGGCGGGCAGCTACACCACCTTCGACCGGGCCGGTGCGCCCATCGTGGTGGTGCGCGGCACCGACGGGGAGATCCGGGCCTTCTACAACAGCTGCCGCCACCGCGGGGCCCCGGTGGTGCGCGACGCCTGCGGTACGGCCAAGCGTCTGACGTGTCAGTACCACTCGTGGTCCTACGACCTGGCCGGCGAGCTGCGGGCCGTGCCCGAGGCCCGCAGCTTCGTGGACCTCGACACCGCCCAGCTCGGGCTGGTCCCCGTGCGCTGCGAGACGTGGGAGGGCTGGGTGTTCGTCAACGAGGACCCCGACGCCACGCCGCTGGTGGAGTTCCTCGGCCCGCTGTGCGAGCAGATGCGCGAGATCGACGGCCCGTCGCTGCGCAAGATCGGCACCCAGACCCACCACGTGGCCGCCAACTGGAAGGCCATGGTGGACGCCTTCTTGGAGGTGTACCACATCCGCACCGTGCATCCCGACAACGCCGCGCTGCTCTACGACGACGCCACCACCACCGTGGCCATGCTGCCCAACGGCCACAGCCGGCTCACCGTCGGGGTCAAGCCCGAGATGATGGGCATCATGGATCCGTCGCCCATTGCCGACAACCCCTCGGTCGGGCAGCTGTGGCGTGAGACCAGCACCTCGTTCGGGTGGTTCCCCAACATCGTGGCGCCGCTCGACACCGGGGCGTTCCCCCTGCTGTGCATGTGGCCCCTCGACCACCGCACCACCGAGCTCGAACTGCAGTGGTTCGCCCCGGCCTGGGGCGACGGGGAGATCCCCGAGGAGCACACCGTGCGCATGACGCTGTTCGAGACCGTCATGGCCCAGGACACGGCCAACATGGCGGCCATCCAGCGCTCGGTGGAGTCGCGCGGGGCCCAGCCCTTCCAGATCGGATGGCACGAACGGTTGATCCACCACTTCCACCGCGCCGTCGATCTGGCCATCGGCCGCGACGTGCCGACTGAGCTGGCGGTCTCGGATGCACTGGACGGTTTCGTTGAGCACTGAACAGTGTTAACCTTTCGCCATGGCCACCCCGACTGCTCCGTTCCCGCCCATCGTCGGCCAGGTGACGAACGCCGCCCACCAACCCGACCTCGCAGGTAACCGGTGCCCGGTCGCTGACGAGATCGACGCCACCGCCTGCGCCGTCTCGGGCGAGCTGCCCCCGGAACTGCGGGGATCCTTCGTCCGCAACGGCCCGAACCCGGCCTTCGAGCCGATCGGCCGCTACAGCGCCCTCGACGGGGACGGGATGCTGCACGCCGTCACCATCGACGATGCCGGCGTGTCCTACCGGAACCGGTGGATCCGATCGCGTGGCCTCGGCGCGGAGGTGGCCCACGGGGCGGCCGTCTATCCCGGGCTCGGCGACGTGTTGAACTTCCCCGACCGGGCGCTCACCGGTGACGCCGGACCGGTGAAGAATCCGGCCAACACCCACATCATCGAGCACGCCGGGCGGCGGCTGGCCCTGTGGGAAGGCGGCCTGCCCACCGAGGTCACCAGCGGGCTCGACACGATCGGCGAGTACGACTTCGACGGCCGACTCCGGGGACCCATGACGGCCCATCCCCGCCTCGACCCCCGCACCGGCGAGATGCTCATGTTCGGCTACTCGCTGTTCGAGCCCTACCTCGTGTACCACCTCGTCGAGGCCGACGGCACGCTGTCGCACTCCGTGGAGATCGACCTGCCCGCCCCGGTGATGATCCACGACATGATCATGACCGAGCAGCACGCCGTGTTCCTCGAGACGCCCTACGTGTTCGACCTCGAGAACATCGGCAAGGGGCCCATGGTGCGGTGGATGCCCGAGCGCGGCGCCCGCATCGGCGTGCTCCCCCGTCGCGGCGCCGCCGAGGATCTGGCATGGTTCGACATCGAACCCGGCCACGTCCAGCACTTCTGGTCCGGCTGGGTCGAAGGCGACCGCATCGAATTCCATGGCTGCCGCTACCAGAACCCCGACTTCGGCATCGACAACACC
This sequence comes from Acidimicrobiia bacterium, assembly GCA_020832495.1. Classification (GTDB taxonomy): domain Bacteria; phylum Actinomycetota; class Acidimicrobiia; order Acidimicrobiales; family Acidimicrobilacustridaceae; genus JAFIEP01. The sequence goes on from JAFIEP010000037.1 coordinate 33,883, forward strand.
ACCGAGTTGGACCATCGGTCCGCCAAGGACCACTACGCGCTCCCCGCCCGCTTCTGGGTCGACCTCGCGGCCGGGACGGCCGGGTGGGAGACCATGGACGACCTCGAGGGTGACTTCAACCGCATCAATCCGGCCTACGACGGCGTGCGCGTCCGCTACCTCTACATGTCGGCGTACACCCAGCCCGACCGTCACCTGGGTGACTTCGACGCCGTGGTCAAGTACGACGACGCCACCGGGAAGCGCACGATCTGGAGTGCCGGGCCCGCCGGCCACGTGGGCGAGAGCGTGTTCGTGGCCGATCCCGACGGCAGCGCCGAGGACGACGGGTGGCTGCTCAACATCGTCTACTACCACGATCGGCACACCAGCGACCTGGTGGTGATCGATGCCCGCGACCTGGCCGCCGGACCGGTGGCGGCCGTGCACCTGCCTCGGCGGGTGCCGTTCGGCTTCCACGCCAACTGGTTCCCGGCGGTGGACCGATGAGGCGCACGCTGACGGCGGTGACACTCAGCCTGGCGCTGGTGGTGGCCGGTGGTTGCGCCAGCGACGACGCCGGCGACGAGACCGGCGAGGAAGCGAACGAGGAAGCCAGCGAGTTCGACGACATCGTCGGGCGCTACGCCCACTTCGACGTGGTGGCCTACGAGGACGAGTTGATGAAGACGCTCATCATCTCCTACGGCTTCGCTGACCTCGCCGAGGTGGACGGCGAGCTGCAGTGGGCGCCCGAGTTCTGTTTCTCCGAGCATCGCAGCGACCAACCCATCAGCGTGGAGTTCTCCGACGAGGCCACCTCCGCCATCCGTCCGGTGCCGGCCGTGGTCACGGTGAGCCGCGACGAGGACGGCACGGTGCACCTGTCCCGTCCCACCACCCCCACCGGGATCGGCGTGCGGCTCGACGATCCGGCCAACGATCCGCTGCCCACCGACCCCGCCGCGCCGCGGGGCGGCGCCGCCGCCGGGGGCGGCCCCCCCCCCCTCCCGGGCCCCCGCGTGGGCTCCCCCCCGGCGGCCGGTG
>JAFIEP010000043.1 GCA_020832495.1 Acidimicrobiia bacterium
GCCCCCCGGCGGGGGCGGCGGGGCTGTTGTTCATGGGGCTGTGTCGGGGGGGGCCGGGGGGGGGGGGTGCGGGTCGGCCCGTCGCGCGCCCCGAGGCTGATCGGGCGGACGATCGATCGCGAACTCGAGAGCTGACGTGGCGGCGATACCGTGCTGGCATGAACAGAGGCGATCGGCAGCGAATCGTGGCTCTGTGTGCCTTCGCTCCGCTCCTCGTTCTCGGGGCGCTGGCGGGGTGCAGCGGGGACGACGGCGAGGCCGAGCGTGCGGAGGTCATCGGCGATCTCCGCCGCACAGCCCCCGCGAACGTGACCGACGAGCAACTCGGCTGCTACGTGGATCGAGTTGCGGACGAGCTCGGCCCGCACCTGTTGTCGCCCGATCGCGAATCGAGCGCCGCCCAGGTACGGGCGCTGGCTCGGATCCGCCTCGACTGTCTGGGGGTGGCCACCTCCGGCCGCCCGGCACCGTTGGCGGACGGCATCCCCGAGGAGCTGCGCGTGGACCGGGAGCTGCCGTGGGCGCCGGGTGACGACCCGGAGCTGGATGCCCTGTGGCGAGCCTGCGAGGACGCCAACATGGCCGCCTGCGACCAGCTGTTCGACGATGCCGTACCGGGATCGCCCTACGAGCGCTTCGGTGCCACCTGCGGTGGTCGGGGGGCGGCCGAGGTGTGCGATGCTCCGAGGGACCCGACGGGCGAGGCCTGAGGCGGACCCGAACGGCCTGCCTGGCTGCGGTAGCGTCGGTACGTCGTCCGTGTCCACCCAGCTGTACCGGGGGAACCATGTCAACGCAGGGTTCGTGGGGACAGGACGACGGTGTGACACCCCAGTGGGCTCCTCCACCCGACCCAGCGGGTGTGGCCCCGTTGCCACCGGGCACGGGGCCACCGCCACCGGGAGGGCCTCCGCCCGGCTGGAACCCCTACCCGGGCCATCCAGGACCCAGCGGCTGGGGGGTCGCCCCCGGCATCGTCCGCCAGACCAACAACCAGGCCGTGTGGTCGCTGGTGCTCGGCATCCTGTCCGTCGTCACCTGTCCGCTGACCGCCGTGGCGGGCCTTCCACTCGGCGTCAGTGCCCGGCGGCAGATCCGCGACTCCCAGGGCACCCAGGACGGTGACGGCTTGGCGCTCGCCGGGATCATCACGAGCATCGTCGGGCTGGTCATGATGCTGCTGACCATCGCCGCCTTCATCTTCTTCTTCGCCGTGGCTGCCTCGTTCGACCCCGAGTTCGAACCCCGTCCGACGCCGACGGAGTTCGACCGGTTCGAGGAATCGTTCTGACCGACCCGTAGGTCGGAGCGAGCGACCGGTCGGGCGCTAAGGTCCTGCCGGCGTGGCGAGCGGCGTCCCGCACCGGGAGGATCGTTCGATGGCTGATGAGTACCCGCAGTGGCCAGGAACAGGTGACGGCGGCGGCACGCCTCCGCCCGGGCAACAGAACCCGCCGCCGGGTGGACCTCCACCGGGGACGCCGCCGGGCCCGCCGGGCTACGGCACCCCGGGTGGTCCCCCGCCGGGTGCACCGCCTGGGCAACCTCCAGGTCAGCCGGCCTACGGCGCCCCTCCAGGTCAGCCGGTCTACGGTGGGCCGCCACCAGGAGCGCCTCCCGGTCAGCCCGGGTGGGGTGCACCGGGGCCGTACGGCACCCCGGGTGGCTACCCGCCGGCGCCGCGGACCAACACCAACGCCGTGTGGTCGCTGGTACTCGGCATCGTCTCCATCGTGATGTGCCCGCTCACCGGACTGGTGGGCATCCCCCTCGGTGTCAGTGCGCGGCGCAAGATCCGCGAGTCGAACGGGCAGGAGACCGGCGACGGTCTGGCACTCGCCGGCATCATCACGAGCGTCGTGGGGGTGGTCGTCATCGGGCTGTTCGTCATGTTGATCGCCGCCGTCACCTTCCTGGGTGAGTCAGCCGAGCAGCGGTTCGAACCGGTCGACGATTCGTTCTTCTTCGACGACGGCTTCTGAGGCGCAGCAGCGCTACAGCTCGGGCCAGCGGGCCCGGCGCTTGCGGCGGGGACTGCGGTCGCCGAGGTCCCAGGTGCGCCGCCAGGCGCCGACCTCAGGACCCTGCAGTGGCGGGGTGGCGCCGGCGTGAGCCCGTCGGCGGGCCTCGTACCAGTCGGTGCGGCTCTCGTCGGCCAGGGCGGCCACTTCGCGTTCGAGGCGCGAGGCGAACCGTCGCGAGTCCTCGTCGGTGCGGGGGTGCAACGGGGTGCCGAAGGTGATGGTGGTGGGCGAGGGTTTGGGCAGCGACCGGCCCTTGCGCAGGATGCGGCCGGTGCCCTCGATGTGGATGGGCACCACCGGCACCTCGCACCGCAGCGACAGGTACGCCGCGCCGCCACGGAAGGGTTGGCCCCAGCCGTCGGGGCTGCGGCCGCCTTCGGGGAAGATGAGGAACGACCAGCCGTCGTCGATGAGGGCGGCGGCCTCGTCGGCCGAACGGCGTGACACCTTCTGGCGTTCGATGGGGATGGCCCCCACCACCAGCGCCGAGAGCGGGGCGGTGAGGCGGTTGCCGAAGAAGTAGTCGGCCGCTGCGCCGATGACCAGACGGTGTCGCCACGGGTCGGGGATGGTGGTGCCGAGCAGCGGGGTGTCGAGGTGGCTGTGGTGGTTGGCGGCGAAGATGGCCGGCCCGTCGAGGTCGTCGAGGCGGTCGAGTCCGCGCACGGTGGGGCGGGCCAGTGCGGTCACGCCGGGGCGGACCATGCCTTCGAGCAGCACGACGCGGGCCAGGCGGGCCGGGTAGGTGCGGGCCCAGTCGGTGTCGTAGTCGATGCCCACCGAGCGGCGCGACGGCGGCGGTTCGATCCCGCCGGGCATGGTGGGCGGGGCCAGCCCGTCGGGAAGCGCAGCGCGCACCGACTGCTTGGCCCGAGCCATCATGGCGGGGGCCACGGCCTTGGCCGTGGTGGCCAGGGCGCGGCCGTTCACCGGCAAGCGGTTGCGTTCGGCGCCGTGGCGTCCGCTCACGTGACGTCCGCCATGAGGATGGGCGGGTTGTGCACGTGGGTGACGGTGGCGTCGCGGCCCACCACGTCGGAGGCCATCTCGAGGGCGTCGGTGAGGGTGGAGGCCGGCTGGAAACCGAGCCGGCGCACGGCCCGCACGTCGCCGCCCACCACGATGATGCGCCCCAGGTGGGCCAGCGCATGGCTGCCCCAGTACCACATGTAGAAGGGGTGGACGCCGTGGTAGGCGTAGCTGGTGCGGTACAGGTGCCGGTACCACTCGTCCTCGGCGAAGCTCTTCTCGAAGCGCTGCTCGATCTCGTGGCGGTCGGTGGTCTCGGCCAGCACCTGCTCGAAGAAGTCGATGTAGCTGGGGTGGTGCACCGGGTGGAACTCCCACGGGGTGGGATGGCTCATGATGAGCACGCCGCCCTTGCGCACCAGCGGCTTGCCCCGGTAGAGGTTGAAGAAGTAGCCGAGCCCCAGGCACATGACCAGGATCGGGTTCATGATCGAGTTCACGTTGTAGGGGCAGATGTAGGGCAGCCCCATGGTCAAGATGTCGGTCTGGCCCTCGACGGGCACCAGGTGCTGGGCGTAGGTGTGCTCGAGGGTCACCTCGTGGACGGCCTCCACCTCGCCGGCCTGCACCGAGGTCATGGCGTGGGGGGCCTTCCAGTTCTGGAAGATGCGACGTCGGTTGGCCGCGCTGAGTTGTTCGAGGCCCTTGCGCATGGCGGTGAACGACACCCGGTCGCGCGCCGTCCACTCCCACTCGCGCTTCTGCAGCACCGCCATCGGCCCCTCGGTGCCGAAGACGTTGTTGTTCATGGTCGTCTCGATCTGGAAGATGCGCGGGCCCGACGAGCGGATGACCTCGCCCATCCGCCAGTTGGAGTGGTGGAGCTCCGAGCGGTGGCGGTCCATGAACGACGTGGAGTGCTCCATGGTGCGCACGTTGTGGTGGTGGCGCAGGCTGCGGTACGACGACAGCCCGGTGGCGGTGGACTTCCACCCGCCGTCCATGGACACCAGGTTGATGTTCACGTACACCAACAGGTCGCTCTCGGCGGCCCGGCGGTTCATCTCCACCACCTCGCCGGCGTCGGTGGTGCCCAACTCGACGAGGTTGTCGGGGTCCTCGGCGTCGTGGTTGGTGAGCAGCCCGTGGGGCGCAAAGGCGTCGTAGACACGATCCCCGAGGGCGTGGCGCAGCTCGGAGGGGGTCATGCGGCGGTGCAGGGCCAGCGCGGCGATGAGCTCCACGTCGTCCACGCCCGCCTCGGCGGCCATGTCGAGCACGGCTTCGATGACCCGCTGGCGGATGTCGGGGCGCTGCATGGGGGGCAGCGGCAGCGAGATGTCGTCGAAGGCAATGGTCAGTTTCATGCCGGCCCGCAGCAGCTCCGGCAGCGGGGGGCTGTCACCCACCGGGTTGCACAGGGCCTGGCGGATGGCCTCGTCGGGGTGACGCAGCGCCGGGAGCGGCTCGGCGGGGTAGATGACCCGCGAGCGATCGGCGGGCAGGCGTTCGAGCCGGAAGCCCTCGCCGTGGTGGAAGAGGATCGGCGGTGTGGACCGGTCGACGTCCAGTACGAACCCGGGGCGTGGCATCAGGACTCCGTGTGCTCGGTCGGTGCGGTCATCAGCGGTTGCGTTCCTTTTCCTGGCGGAGGTCGAAAGCCACCTTCACGGCGCCGCGCCGGCCGGCGTCGGCGGCGTGGGCAATGGCTTCGGCGTAGCGGCGCAGCGGATAGGTGGCCGACACCAGCTCGTCGAGCTGCGCAGCGGCCACCAGCTCGAAGGCCAGGTCGAAGGTGCGGCGACGGGTGCCGTCAGCCAGCGTCTCGGTGCCGTAGGCGTAGGCCCCCTGCAGGCGCAGCTCGCGTTGCCACAGGGGGGTGAGGTCGAGCGAGGTGTGCCCGGCCATACCGACGAGGGTGACCCGCCCACGAGGCCGGATGACGTCGAGCGAGTCGGCCACGCTGGCCGAGGAGCCCACGCAGTCGAGCACCACGTCGGCGCCGCCGCAGAGGCGCACCACGTCGCCGTCGCCGATGGCCAGCGACCCGGTGGCGCGCCGCACGGCCCGGCGGATCTCACCGGGGGCCACCACGGTGTCGGCCCCGAGTTGGCGGGCCAGCCGTCGCTGGTGGTCGTGCTTGGCCACCACCACCAAGGTCTTCGGCGGGGTGAAGCGACGGATGGCGGCGGTGGCCAGCAGCCCGAGGGTGCCGGCGCCGAGCACCACCACGGTGTCGCTGTCGGTGATCTCGCTCGACAGCGCAGCGTGCACCGCGCACGCGGTGGGCTCCACCATGACGGCCGCTTCGTCGCTCATGGCCGGGTCGACAGGATGGAGTTGGGAGCGGTGGGCCACCATGGCAGTGGACCAGCCGCCGCCGGTGGCGCAGCAGTAGCCGCTCTGCAGCCCGGGGGGGATGGACCCGAAGGCGATGCGTTCGCAGTTGCCCAGGTCGCCACGGGCGCAGGCGGGGCACACCGGGTCGATGCCGCGGGCCACACAGCCGAGCACCGGTTCGAGCACCACCCGGTGGGAGCCGTCGGGCTTGCCGGTGCTGCCGGGGGCGGTGCCCGATGAGCCGGCGGGCTCGATGAGGTCGGCCACCACCTCGTGGCCGGGTACGAAGGGGAACGACACGATGGGCTCGAAGTAGCGGCTGGCCTTGCCGTCGACGGTGGCCAGGTCGGACCCGCAGATGCCGGCCAGGCGGGGCTTGATGTGCACCCAGTCCGGCCCGGGCAACTCGACGTCGTCGATGTCGCGCAGGCGCAGCGGCCCGACGGTGGCGCCACCGCCGCCGGCCAGGCGACCGGCCACCATGGCGGCGGCGAAACGGGCGGGGGAGCGCTCGAAGCGGAGGGCCTTCATCGGGACCGCCCCTTGGAGGTGGTCGTGCCCTTGGTGGTGCTCCTGCCCTTGGTGGTGGCGCGGCGGGACGGGGTGGTGCTGCGTTCGAGGCGTTGACCGAGCCGCTCGGTGAAGCCCGGGCGACCGTCGGCCGGCGCGGCCATGGGCAACAGCGGGGTGGCCATGCCCTTGGCCTTGCCCCAGTCCTCCACCAGCCAGCCGCGGGTGCGGGCCAGCGCGGCCAGGCGGGTCTCGGGGTTGACGGCCACGGGGAAGCCGACGAGCTCCAACATGGGCAGATCGCTGGCCGAGTCGGCGTAGGCCACCGATTCGGCCAGGTCGTAGCCGTGCTCGTCGGCGTAGTCGGCCAGCACCTGGGCCCGGGTTTCACCGGTGGGTGGGGTGGCGGTCAGCTCGCCGTTCAGGCGCCCGCCCTCGGAGCCGAGCGAGGCAGCGATGACGTCGTCGAACAACGGTCGCAGCGGGTCGACCACCACGTCGAGTGCCCCGGTGATGAGCACGGTGCGGTGGCCGAGGCGGCGGTGCTCGCGCACCCGTCGGATGCCGGCGGGGAACGACTTGGCCAGCAGCAGCTCGCTGAACATCTCGGCGGCGTCCTCTTCGAGCTGCCCGATGGGGGCGCCGTCGTAGTTGCGGTAGAAGAAGCGCAGGAAGTCGCTGCGGTCCTTGCGGTCCTGGGCCAACCAGCCGGGGGCGTCGCGCAGGGCCTGCAGGGTGAAGCGGACCCGGTCGCTGCGATCCAGGCGGCGGCTGGCCAGCCAGGCGTAGGAGGCCACCACGTTGGAGGCAATGAGCGTGTTCTCGAGGTCGAACGCCGCCAGCTGACGTTCGGGGGCGAGGACCTGCTTGCGCAGCCGGTCGGAGCGACTCTGGGTGCGCTCACGCCCCGGGGTGGTGCGCACCCGGGCGTGCTCGATGACCGACGGCAGGTGGATCTTGGTGGCGTAGTGGTCCCAGTCGATGACCCGCGGGTCGAACCCGAACTCGCTGCGGTCGGCGTCGTCGAGGGCGTCCCACAACCCGAGCAGGCGGTCGACGCTGTAGATGGCCTCGCACTCGGCGTACGCGCCGTAGAGCTCCACATAGGCCAGGGCCCGTTCCACGTCGGCCTTCGTGTCCTCGAGTTGGGTGGCCCACGCCGTCTGGCGTCCCCGCAGTGGCAGAAGGGCCAGGGCCTTCTCGGTGCGGTCGATGACGTTCTTGGCCCGGGTGAGCTGGCCCTGCACCCGACCGCGGCCGGGGAACGACCAGGTGGGCACCACGATGGGCTGCCCGGCGCGGTCGTAGAGGGGATGCTCGGTGAAGTAGCCGCTGACCAGGTCCACCAGGCGCTTGTAGCGCAGCGGGTTGGCCGAACCGGAGGCCACCTGCACCACGTCGGGCTGGTGGACGCCGTCGTCGTTCCGCTCGGGACCGCGGGCGGCCACGGCGATGATGGCGGCGGTGACCAGGTCGACGGGGATGACGTCGACGGTGCCCTCGGGCACGCCGGGGAACTCCTTGAGCAGTCCTCGGGCGTAGGAGATGATGACCGGCTCGGCCATGCGGAAACCCCGGATCCAGCCCGGCTTCGGCTCGGCCCAGGCCGACTCGATGATGGAGGGGCGCACGATGCTGACCGGCACGTCGCCCCGGTTGGCCAGCAGTGCCCGCTCGCCGAGGGCCTTGGTGTAGGCGTAGGCGTCGGGCCACCCGAGCGAGGCAGCGCGGGCCCGGCCGGCGTCCACCATGCGTTCGGCCACCCAGCGGCTGCGGAGCTGCTCGGTCTTCTCGGCCAGCAGCGGTCCGCCGGCGGCGCCGAGCTCGCGTCGGGCCCGCTTGCGGAACTCGGCCAGCTTCTCGGGGGTGCGGCTGGCCGCCTCGTTGTCCGACCGTGCCCGACGGGCGCCGTCCACCTCGGCCTGCCAGTCGACGTCGACGAAGAAGGCGTTGTCGCCCACGTGCTCCTCGTCGGCCCGTCCTCGGCGACTGCCGGCCACGTAGCAGGTGGACACCGCCACCAGGTGGGGGGTGACGCCCAGGTCGGCCAGGGTGCGGGCGATGCGGGTGGGGCCCAGCAGGTTGACCTCGACGGCCGAGTCGAGCGGCGAGTCGAACGACACGGTGGCGGCGGAGTGGATGACGACGTCGACGTCGGCCAGGGCGGCCCGACCCGCGTCGTCGAGGCCCAGTCCGTCGCGGCTGACGTCACCGGCGACGACGGCCAGGCGCTCGGCGCAGAGTTGCTCGAACCCGTCCTTGCCGTGCTCGGTCCGTAGACGGTCGAAGGCGTCGTTGCGCAGGATCTCGCGTTTGACCCGCTGTTCGATGCTGGAGCGGCGCCCGGGGCGTACCAGCAGGGTGACGTGGCACCCCGGCACGCTGCGCAGGAGCCGCTCGAGCACGTTGGTGCCCAAGAAGCCGGTGGCGCCGGTGAGGAAGATGCGCTTGCCGTCGAGGGACTCGCGGATCACGGGTGGTGTCTACCAGTCGGTCGGGGGGAGGGGCGAACAGAACCAGCGGAGG
>JAFIEP010000046.1 GCA_020832495.1 Acidimicrobiia bacterium
TGAACGCCGTGTCACCCGACCCCTCATCAGACAACACACGAGTAATCGCCGCCGTCAACGTCGTCTTCCCATGATCGATGTGACCCATCGTCCCCACATTCGCATGAGGCTTGGTCCGCTCGAACTTCTCACGTGCCATCGGTCACTCCTGATTCTCTCTACTGGTTGCTCGGTGTCGGTGGAAATCGGCTGAAGTCAGCTGAGGGTGGTCACTCGCCGCGCACGCGGGCGATGATCTCTTCTTGCACGTTGCCAGGTGCCTGCTGGTACGAGTCGAACTGCATCGTGTACGCGGCACGTCCCTGGGTCTTGGACCGCAGGTCGGTAGCGTAACCGAACATGCGGTCGAGGGGCACCTGGGCACGCACGACCTGGCTGTTGCCACGCTGCTCGGTGCCCTCGAGCTTGCCTCGGCGGGAGGACAGGTCGCCCATGACGTCACCGAGATAGTCCTCGGGGGTGACGACCTCGACCTGCATGATCGGCTCGAGCAGCGCCGGCCGGGCCTTGCGCGCCGCTTCCTTGAAGACCATGGACCCGGCCACCTTGAAGGCCATCTCCGAGGAGTCCACGTCGTGGTACTTCCCGTCGACGAGCGTGGCCCGGATGTCCACGGTGGGGTACCCGGCGAGCACACCGGCGGTCATGGCTTCCTGGATGCCGGCATCCACCGAGGGGATGAACTCCTTGGGGATGCGACCACCGGTGATCTTGTCGAGGAACTCGTAACCGCCGCCCGGTCCGGTCGACTCCAAGATGACGGTGACCTCGGCGTACTGACCCGAGCCACCGGTCTGCTTCTTGTGCGTGTAGGTGACGTTCTCCACTCGCTCGGTGATCGTCTCGCGGTAGGCCACCTGGGGCTTGCCGACAGTGGCGTCCACCTTGAACTCACGCAGCATGCGATCGATGAGGACCTCGAGGTGCAACTCGCCCATGCCGCTGATCACGGTCTGGCCGGTGTCCTCGTCGGTGCGGACCTGGAACGTCGGGTCCTCCTCGGCGAGGGCCATGAGCGCCTTGGCCATCTTGTCCTGGTCGGCTTTGGTCTTGGGCTCGACGGCGACGTGGATCACCGGCTCGGGGAACACCAGCTCCTCGAGCACGATCGGGCCGTCGGGGGCACAGAGGGTGTCGCCGGTCTTGGTGTTCTTGAGGCCGATCGCAGCCACGATGTCGCCGCTGTGGACGCTGTCGACGTCCTGTTGGTTGTTGGCGTGCATCTCGAGGAGGCGGCCCATGCGCTCCTTCGAACCGGTGCGCGTGTTGAGCACCTGGTCGCCCTGGTTGATCGACCCCGAGTAGACCCGGAAGTAGGTGAGCTTGCCCACGTGGGGAGCGGTCATGATCTTGAACGCCAGGGCGGAGAAGGGCTCGCTGTCGTCGGGATGCCGCTCGAGTTCCTCATCACCCTTGAGGCTGCGCCCGGCGATGGCCGGCACGTCGAGCGGCGAGGGCAGGTACCACACGATGGCGTCGAGCAGAGGCTGGACGCCCTTGTTCTTGAACGCCGAACCGTTGAGCACCGGCACGAAGTCGCCACCCAGCGTTCCCGCTCGGATGGCCCGGCGCAGCTCGTCGACGGTGATCTCCTCGTCGCCCACGAACTTCTCGAGCAGGTCTTCGTCCACCCCGGCCACGAGTTCCACCAGTTCGGCGCGGTACTCCTCTGCTTGGTCGCGCAGATCGGCGGGGATCTCCTGCACCTCCCACTTGGCACCGAGTTCCTCGTCGAGCCACACGAGCGCGTCCATGGTGACGAGGTCGATGACGCCGCGGTAGTGGCCTTCGGCGCCGATGGGCAGCTGCAGCACGGCAACGGTGCAGTCCAACCGATCCTTGATGGAGTCCACGGCGGAGAAGAAGTCGGCGCCGAGACGGTCCATCTTGTTCACGAAGCAGATCCGCGGGACCTCGTACTTGTTGGCCTGGCGCCACACGGTCTCGGTCTGCGGTTCCACGCCGGCCACACCGTCGAACACCGCAACGGCGCCGTCGAGCACCCGCAGCGAACGCTCCACCTCGACGGTGAAGTCGACGTGGCCCGGCGTGTCGATGATGTTGATGCGGTGGTCGTCCCACTCACAGGTGGTGGCGGCGGAGGTAATCGTGATGCCCCGCTCCTGCTCCTGGACCATCCAGTCCATCTGCGCGGCGCCGTCGTGCACCTCACCGATCTTGTAGCTCTTGCCGGTGTAGTAGAGGATGCGCTCGGTGGTGGTGGTCTTGCCCGCGTCGATGTGGGCCATGATCCCGATGTTGCGGGTGCGGTCGAGTGGGTGCCTGGGCATCGTCGTGACTTCTTCTGTTCGGTGGTGGAGTGGTGCAGGACGGCGACGTGGGGACGCGTCGCCGAGACGGCGACGACCCCGCGGGGGTCACCAGCGGTAGTGGGCGAACGCCTTGTTGGACTCGGCCATCTTGTGGAGGTCCTCACGACGCTTGACCGAGGCGCCGACGCCGTTGGCGGCGTCGATGATCTCGGCGGCCAGACGCTCGGACATGGTGCGCTCGCGTCGGCTGCGGGCGAAGCCCACCAGCCAGCGGATGGCCAGCGTGTTGGCCCGACGGGGACGCACCTCGACCGGCACCTGGTAGGTGGCACCACCGACGCGGCGGCTGCGCACCTCGAGCTGGGGCTTGACGTTGTCGATGGCCCGCTTGAGCGTGCTCACCGGATCGCCTTCGACCTTGGTCTCGACGATCTCGAGCGCGCCGTAGACGATGCGCTCCGCAGTGGAGCGCTTGCCCCGCTGGAGCACCTTGTTGACGACCTGGGTGACCAGCACCGACCGGTGGACCGGGTCCGGTGCGAGCTCACGACGGGGTGCAGGACCCTTGCGTGGCACGTCAGCTCTCCTTCTTGGCGCCGTAGCGGCTACGGGCCTGCTTGCGGTCGCGCACGCCCGAGGTGTCGAGGGCGCCGCGGATGATCTTGTAGCGGACGCCGGGGAGGTCCTTCACACGGCCGCCGCGCACCAACACGATGGAGTGCTCCTGGAGGTTGTGGCCCTCACCGGGGATGTAGGCGGTGACCTCCATCCCGCTGGTCAGCCGTACACGGGCCACCTTGCGCAGCGCCGAGTTCGGCTTCTTGGGGGTGTTCGTGTACACGCGGGTGCACACGCCGCGACGCTGTGGCGAGCCCTTCAGCGCGGGCGTGGTGCCCTTGCGGGGCTTCGTCTGCCGCCCCTTGCGGACGAGCTGTTGGATGGTGGGCACGAACGACCTTTCCGGCGTGATCTTGCGACTGGCGAACGACCCGGACACCGCGACGCGACAGCGCTTCCGGCCCCGGGGCCGAAGGGTCAGGCTAACGGGGCCGCAGGCCGTGTGGCAAACCGGTGACTGACCAGGTAGGAGCGACCCCCTCACATCCACTGATCCGCCGACCGACAGCCGAGTATTTGCGCCGCCCGATCCTCAGGAGGGCACCGCGTTGTCGGGCGATGACGTCACGGGAACGGGGTCGGGAACGTCGTCGTCGGGAAGATCGGGAACGTCGTCGTCGTGATGATCGGGAACGTCGTCGTCGTGATGATCGGGAACGACGTCGTGGTCGTGATGATCGGGAACGACGTCGTGGTCGTGATGATCGGGAACGACGTCGTGGTCGTGATGATCGGGAACGACGTCGTCGTCGTGATGATCGGGAACGACGTCGTGGTCGTGATGATCGGGAACGACGTCGTGGTGGTCGGCAGGCCGGTCGTCGTGGTGGTCGGAAGGCTGGTCGTCGTCGGCGCCACGGTGGTGGTCGTGGTGGGCGTCGGGTCGACCCCGGCAAACTCGGTCAGATACCGATACAGGAAGGCGGCCATCGCCTGGCGGGACACCGAATCCGTGGGCTTGAAGGTGCCGTCGGGGAAACCGGTGGTGATGCCCACCTCGACGGCCCACTCGATGGCGTCGGAGAACGGATGGTCGAGCGGCACGTCGGTGAAGCTGGCGTTGTCGATGGCGGGTGGTTCCGGCTCGCCGGCGAAGCGGTGGAGGAAGGCTGCCGCCGCCTGGCGAGAGACGGCGTCGGTGGGACGGAACGAGCCGTCGGCGAAGCCGCCGGCGATGGCCTCGGCCACGAGCCAGCTGATCTCACCACAGAAGGGATGGTCGACGCCGACATCGGTGAAGGCAGGCTCGGTGCATTCCGGTGGCGTCGGCACCGCACGGGGGGCAATGCCGTCGAAGCGGAAGAGGAAGGCTGCCGTGGCCTGTCGCGAGACGGCAACGGTCGGCCGGAACGACCCATCGGGGAACCCGGTGGCCAGGCCGGCGTCGACCATCCAGCCGATCTCCGTCTCGAACGGATGACCAGGACCGACGTCAGTGAAGGCGCGCCCCACCTGCGGGGGGAGGGCGATGACCGACGCGGCCGTCGAGGACGACGCACTCCCCTCGCTCGCCCCGGCGAAGGGCTGTGTGGCCAGCATCCCCATCAACAGGACAACGGCAGCGAGTACCCCGGTCAGGGACCGCTGCCGTTGACGTCGCTGCTCCAGCTTCGACATGGCAACCTCCTCGATTGCGCCAGCCACCCGAACCTAACAGAGACGGGGGGGGGGGGGGGGGGCGCGGAGG
>JAFIEP010000057.1 GCA_020832495.1 Acidimicrobiia bacterium
CGCCCAACCCCGGGGGCGGCGACTTGGCGGTGCGACCCAGGCGTGGGTGCCACCCCCCGCCACAGGGCCGGCTCGTCGGGATCGATCCCGATCTGGTGCGTCCGGTGCACAGCAACGGGTCGCGGTCACCCGCGGTGACACAGGGTGGGCGACGGCTGATCCCGGTCACGGCGCGGTGACGGGTTCGCTGCCATGGACAGCAACAGGAGACGGACGTGATCGCTGGGGTTGACATCGAGGTCACCAACCGGTGCAACGCAAAGTGCTATTTCTGTCCTCGGGACAAGACCCCGCACCAGGGGCTCATGACCACGGCGACGTTCGACCAGGCGCTGGCTCGCGTGCTCGAGCTCGACACCCAGCTCCGCGATGAGTCCGGCACCGGCGTGCCCACGGTCAACCTGTGTGGCCTCGGGGAGCCGTTGCTCCACCGCGAGACCCCGGCGTTCGCGCGCAAGGTCGTCGATGCCGGGCTGGCCTGCCAGGTGGTGTCGAACGGGGCGCTGCTCGACGAGGAGCGCGGCCAGGCGCTCCTCGACGCCGGGGTGCGCAGCGTGTGGCTCAACGTGGGCGAGCGGCGCGAGGACTACGAAGAGGTCTACAAGCTTCCGTGGGCGCGCACGCGTGACAACGTCCGTCGGTTTGCGGTCATGGCCCGTGGCAAGTGCAAGGTCCACCTGGTGTTGGTCGACCACCGCAAGGACCCTGAGCACATCGCTGAGCTGAAGGCGTTCTGGAAGCCTCTGGGCGTGCGGCACTTCCTCGAGTTCGACATCATGAACCGTGGTGGGACGTTGTCGTTCGAGGAGATGCAGTACGAGCACCTCACCGAGGTGCCGCCGGCCTTCGAGCTCCTGCGGACCGCCGGCGGGGGAACGGCTGCGCCCTGCACCGTGCCGTTCACCTACCTGTTCGTCGGCTACGACGGTAATCACTACCTGTGCTGTTCGGACTGGGAGAAGAAGGTGCCTCTGGGCAGCGTCTACGACCGATCGTTCCGCGATGTGATCGAAGCCAAGCTGGCTCACGTCCGCCAGCGGGAGCCGATCTGCAAGCACTGCAACCACGATCCGGTGAACCAGGTGGCCGACGCGCTCCGTGCCGAGCCGGACGGTCGCCAGGCTGCGGCGGTGGCCAGTCAGCTGACGGTCACTGCCACCGAGGCGATGTCGACGCTCGAGCGGCTGTCGCCGGGCTCGACGACCCGAAACGGAAGTACCCGTCGGCACATCCCCGTCACCGCCCTCTGAGCGGCCGAGCCGTTCAGCGCCCGAGGTTGTCGGGGAGCCAGTCGGTCACGATCGACCACCAGACGTCGGTGGCCTGTGCGGAATCGAAGTGGTCCACCCCTTCGACGAGGGAGAGGGTGACGTCATCGTCGCCGGCGGCGATGGCGTCGAGTGCATAGCTCTCGCTGATCTGTGCCGGGACCACGTCGTCGAGCGTGCCGTGGACCACGAGCTGCGGCCTGCCGAGGGGAACCATCTCGGACGGCGATGCCTCCCGGTACCGATCGGGTACCTCGTCGGGGGTTCCGCCGAGCAGTGCCCGCACCGAGCGACGGAGGTCGCCCAGTCGTCCGACGTCGGGCAGGCGGGCCGCCATGTCGAGATCCAGGACACCCGACAGGCTGACCAGCGCGGTGGGGACGACGACAGGGTCCGCCCCCAGTGCGCCGGACGGGAGCTGGGGGCGAGCCGCCGCCCAGAACGCCAGTTGTCCGCCGGCGGAGTGGCCGATCGCCGCGTGGTGGCTCAGGTCCAGTTCGAAGCGGGCGGCGGTCTCGCTGAGCGCATCGAAAGCGGCGGCGGTGTCCTCGAGGGTGTCGGGCCAACCGCCGCTGCCGTCCGCCTCACCGATGCGGCGATAGTCGATGTTCCACACGGCGTAGCCGAGTGTCGCCAGCTGCTCCGCCAGCGGGGCCATGGCGGCGCGGTCGAGCCCCACGGTCCAGTAGCCGCCGTGCACGAGAGTCACCACCCCGCCCACCTGCCGGTCGAGCGGGACGTACAGGTCGGCCACCTGTTGGGGATGAGGGCCGTAGGCCACCTGCTCGAAGCGGAACGCTCCGCTGGGCCCCGACGACCGTTGGCCGCAGGCGGCGAGCAACGGGAGCGACGGCACAGCGACGGCGAGGGCGGTGGCTGCGCTACCGGCGAGCAGCGTCCGTCGACTGAACGGTCGGGGGTGCACGGCGACGGAGCGTAGTGGTCGGCCGTCGTCCGTCCTCGGCACCCGCGGTCTGCCCCATGTCACGGGTAGTGTGGGGCGATGGCCCCCAAGGAGCTGTTCAACCGGTCGGTGGACGCCACGCGCCAGGCATCTGATGCCGTGAGCGACCGGCTCGACGGACTCGTCGACGACCTTCGACGGCTGTCGGACCGTCAACTCGAACAGGTTCGACGGTTGGTGAGTGACCTGGTCGAGCGCGGCCGGGAACTCACCGACGGTGTGCTGTCGGGCGGGGGTGACCTGCGCGAGCAGGCCTCCGCGCTCGGGCTGGCCACGGTCGACGACATCGAACGGCTGGAGCGTCGCCTCGACGAACTGGCCGGAGCCGCCTCGGGTACGAAGTCGGCTGCCAAGAAGCCGGCTGCCAAGAAGTCGGCCGCCAAGAAGTCGCCGGCGAAGAAGTCGGCCCCCAAGAAGACGCCGACGAAGAAGACGCCGACGAAGAAGGCCGCCAAGACGACGACCGCGAAGAAGACGTCGGGCTGACAGGCGGCGTGCTGGGGAGTTCGGGCTGATGGGCGCACGCCGCCGGCTCGACGATGTGATGGTCCGGCGGTCGTTGAGCGACGACGTGGCGGAGGCCCGTGCGTTGGTGGCCGATGACCGTGTGACGGTGGGAGGTGCGCCGGCTACGAATCCGGCGCGGTTGGTGGCCGAGCACGAGCCGGTGAACGTCCTCGCACCGCCGCCGCGCTTCGTCAGTCGGGCTGGCGACAAGCTGGCGGCGGCACTCGAGCGCTTCGGGATCGACCCACGCGGCCGGAACGCCATTGATGTCGGGGCATCCACCGGCGGCTTCACCGACTGCCTGTTGCAAGGGGGTGCGCGTCGGGTGGTGGCGCTCGACGTGGGCCGAGCGCAGCTGGCCGAACGGCTGGCGCGGCACCCGGCGGTGGTGGTTGTCGACCGTTGCAACGTCCGGCTGCTGGACCCCGCCCATCGAGGGGACGAGGCCGCCGCCGAGGCCCGAGCGGCGGCCAGGTCGGTCATCGGACCGCCTGCGGACCTCGTCGTGGTCGCCGTGTCCTTCGTGTCCCTGCGGCTGCTGGTCGACGCGCTGATGTCGCTGCTCGCCACCGACGGTCACCTCGTGGCGCTGGTCAAGCCCCAGTTCGAGGCGACCCGACGCGAGGCAGACGTCGGTCAGGGGGTCATCGACGATCCGGCGGTGTGGCGTCGCGTGCTCGAGGAGGTGAGTGCCGCCTTCGAGCGGGCTGGAGCAGCCATGATGGATGCCATGGCGTCGCCCGTAGCCGGTAGCAGCGGCAACCGAGAGTTCCTGGTGGCGGTCCGCCACGAGACCGCCGTGGCCGAGCCACCCGACGAGTCGAGGTGGCGGGCAGTGCTCGATGGTGCGCTCGGCGAGGCGGTTGCAGCAAAGGCGGCCGCCGGCGATGTCGCAGGGCGGGCCTGACGTGGCGACGGTGGCGCTCGTCGTGCACCAGGCACGCGCCGATGCCGCAGACGTCGCCTGCTCGGTGGCGGACTGGTTGGTGGCCAACGGCCACGAGGTGGTGCTCCCACCCGGTGACGCTCCGCTCGGCGGTGCACACCCGGACACGCGCTGGGTCCAGGGGGACCCAGCAGTCCCGGCCCCGGCGCTGGCCGTGAGCCTCGGGGGTGACGGCACGGTGCTGCGCACCGTCGAGCTGGTGGCAGGCGACGACGTGCCCGTGCTCGGGGTCAACCTCGGAGCCCTGGGCTACCTCACCGAGGTGGAGCCACCGGCCACCGAGGTGGCGTTGCAACGCTTCTTCGCCGGTGAGTACGGGATCGAGGAGCGGATGCTGCTGGCCGTGCACGTCGCGCGAGCCGGCGAGCCGGCCGAGCACCTGCTGGCACTGAACGAAGCTGCCATCGAGAAGACCCGCACCGGCCACACGGTGCGGCTGGACCTGTCCGTGGGGGGTCGATTTTTCACCTCGTACGAGACCGACGCCATGATCGTGGCCACGCCCACCGGTTCGACCGCCCATTCCTTCTCGGCGCGAGGTCCGATCGTGGCCCCGACCCATCGCCTGGTGCTGCTCACCCCGGTGAGTCCCCACATGCTGTTCGACCGCTCGCTGGTGCTCGAGCCGCAGACCGAGGTGGCGCTCACCGTCGCCGGCCACCGAGATGCGTCGTTGGCCGTGGACGGTCGGCTCTGTGCCACCTTGGCCCCGGGCGACACGGTGACGTGCCGAGCCGCAACGGAGCGTGCTCGCCTGGTCACCTTCGGCCCACGGGACTTCGTGCAGATCCTCAAGGCCAAGTTCAAGCTCAGCGATCGGTGACGTCGATGCTGATGGAGCTCCGGGTGGCCGATCTGGGCGTGGTGTCGGAGGCCGTGGTCCCGTTCGGGTCGGGCATGACCGCACTCACCGGGGAGACCGGTGCTGGCAAGACGATGATCGTGACCGCCATCGGTCTACTGCTCGGGGATCGTGCCGATCCGGCGTTGGTGCGCAGCGGCGCGACCGAGGCGGTGGTCGACGGTCGGTTCGTGGACGGCGACGACGAGGTGGTGCTGAGTCGTGTGGTGCCGGCCGCCGGGCGGTCCCGTGCCTATGTGGACGGTCGGCCGGTGACGTCGGCGGTGCTGGCCGAGCGAGGCCGCGCCCTCGTCGATCTGCACGGCCAGCACACCCAGCAGTCGTTGCTGTCCACGTCGGTGCAACGAGCAGCGTTGGATCGGTTCGGGGAGGTTGACCTGGCCGAACTCGCCGCCGCCCGGGCGGCGCTGGCCGACATCGAACGGCGCCTGCAGGAACTGGGTGGGGACGACCGGGCCCGGGCGAGAGAGGCGGACCTGCTCCGCTTCCAACTCGACGAACTGGAAGCTGCGGGACTCGATGACCCCGACGAGGAGGACCTCCTCGCCGCCGCAGCCGAGCGGCTGGGCGCAGCCTCGGCCCGGCGGGAGGCAGCGGCCCGGGCCGCCGCCCTGTTGGGGGTGGACGACGGCGCCGAAGCCGTGCTCGGAGCCGCCACCGCCGCCCTCGAGAGCGAGGTCGGCTTCGACGACGCCGTGGCCCGCCTGGTGTCGGTGACGGCCGAGGTGAGCGACCTGCGCAGCATGCTGCGTGACAAGGCCGACAACATCGAGGAGGATCCGGCACGGTTGGCGGCCATCGGTGAGCGGCGTGAGCTGCTGCGATCCCTGCGGCGCAAGTACGGCGACACCGTGGGCGACGTCATGGCCGAACGGGACCGCCTGGCCGAGCGGGCAGCGGAACTGGATCGAGCGGCCGTCGAGGCGGAAGCACTCGAGGCAGACCTCGACGGGGCACGCCAGCGGGTGGCCGCAGCGGCGCGAGCAGTGGGGGTGGCACGTCGCAGCGCTGCCCCGCGGCTGGCCGCCGAGGTGCAGTCGCACCTCGGGTCGTTGGCCCTCGAGGGGGCCCGGGTCGAGGTGTCGGTGGGGGACGACCCCGGCGACGACGTGGCCATCCTGCTGGCCGCCGACCCGGGCAGTCCGCTGCGGCCGCTGGCCCGTGCCGCCTCCGGAGGCGAGCTGTCGCGGGTCATGCTGGCCCTGCGGCTGGTGGTGACCGACGCCCCGGCCACCCTGATCTTCGACGAGGTGGATGCCGGGGTCGGCGGTGCAGCAGCGGCAGCGGTGGGTGCTGCGCTCGCTCGTGTGGCAGAGCGGCACCAGGTGCTGGTGGTGACCCACCTGGCGCAGGTGGCCGCCGCTGCGGATCACCAGGTGGTGGTGCACAAGGAAGTCGAGGGTTCGCTGGCGGCCACGTCGGTCTCCGCCGTGACTGACGACGATCGCCTCCGTGAGCTGGCCCGGATGCTGTCGGGTCGACCTGACAGCACCAGCGCCCAGCGCCACGCCCGCGAGTTGCTCGAGGTGGCGGCGCGGTGAGCGTCGGCAGCCCGATGCCCGTGGTCGGTTGCCGGGCGCGCTACGGTCAGGCGTTGAGGACGGGCTAGGAGGCGCTGGTGACCAAGCACATCTTCGTGACCGGGGGAGTGGCCAGCTCGCTCGGCAAGGGCATCTCGGCGTCGTCGCTCGGCAGACTGCTCAAGTCCCGAGGGCTGCGGGTCACCATCCAGAAGCTCGACCCCTACCTCAACGTCGATCCGGGGACGATGAACCCTTTCGAACACGGCGAGGTGTACGTCACCGACGACGGGGGCGAGACCGACCTCGACCTGGGGCACTACGAGCGCTTCATTGACGAGAACCTGTCGCGGGACTCGAACGCCACCACCGGGTCCATCTATTCGGCGGTGATCGCCGCCGAGCGGCGGGGGGACTACCTGGGGCGGACCGTGCAGGTCATCCCTCACATCACCGACGAGATCAAGCGTCGCATCTCGCAACTGGCCACCGACGACGTCGACGTGGTCATCACCGAGATCGGGGGCACGGTCGGCGACATCGAGATCCTCCCCTTCCTCGAGGCCATCCGTCAGTTCCGCCTCGACATCGGGCGCGACAACGTCTGTTACGTACACGTCACCCTGGTGCCGTTCATCGGTCCGTCGGGCGAGCAGAAGACGAAGCCCACCCAGCACTCGGTGACCGAGCTGCGTAGTCGCGGTATCCAGCCCGACGTCATCATCTGCCGCAGCGAGCAGCCCATCTCCCCGGAGCTGAAGCGAAAGATCTCGAACCTCTGCGACGTGCCCGTCGACGCTGTGGTCAACGCGGCAGATGCCCGCAATCTCTACGAGATCCCGCTGGTGTTGCACGAGGAAGGGCTCGACGAGGTGGTCTGCCAACACCTCCGCTTCGACTGCCCCGAACTCGACCTGTCCCGCTGGGAGATCCTCATCGACCGCATCGAGACGGCGACCACTCCCGTGCGAGTGGGGATCATCGGCAAGTACGTGAGCCTGCCCGATGCCTATCTCTCGGTGGTGGAGGCGGCCAAGCACGGTGGGTTCCACCACGGTGCCAAGGTCGAGATCGAGTGGATCCAGGCCGAGGAGGCAGAGGGACTGCTGGCCGAGGGACGACTGGCAGATCTCGATGGGATCGTCATCCCGGGCGGCTTCGGTGAGCGAGGGGTGGAAGGCAAGATCGCCGCCGCGGCCTATGCCCGCGAGCACGAGGTGCCCTGTCTCGGTCTGTGCCTCGGCATGCAGGTGATGGTCATCGATGTGGCCCGCAACGTGGTGGGGCTGACCGGCGCCCACTCGGGCGAGTTCGATCCACAGTCACCGCACCGGGTCATCGACCTGATGGAGGCCCAGCGGGACGTCACCGACTACGGCGGCACCATGCGCCTCGGCGCCTACTACGCGGAGCTGAAGGAAGGCTCGCAGGTGGCGGCCATCTACGGTCGCGAGGTGGTCTCCGAGCGGCACCGGCACCGCTACGAGTTCAACCCGCGCTACCGCAGCCGCCTCGAGGCGGCCGGTCTGGTGTGCTCGGGCACCTCGCCCGACGGTCGACTGGTCGAGTTCGTGGAACTCGCCGATCACCCGTTCTGGATCGGTACCCAGGCCCATCCTGAGTTCAAGAGCCGTCCCGACCGCCCTGCCCCGCTGTTCCGGGAGTTCGTCGGTGCCGCCATGGCCCGGGCCGAGGGTCGTAACCCGCACCTGCTCTACCTCGATCCCGAACCGAGCAGCCGACGGTGAGCATCGAGCCTGCTGCCCCGGCGACATTCACGCGCGTCGGACACCGGACGCTCCACGAGGGGCCGGTGGTGTCGTTGGCCGTGGTCGACGTGGAGGGTCCCGACGGCAACCGCTACGAGCGCGAGGTGGTGCACCACCCCGGAGCGGTGTCGGTGGTGCCGCTCACGGCTGCGGGCAACGTGGTGCTCGTGCGCCAGTACCGGGCGGCGCTCGACGCCTGGCTCCTCGAGTTGCCCGCCGGCAAGCGTGACGTACCCGGCGAGGAGCCGGCGGACACCGCCGCCCGAGAGCTGGTGGAGGAGGTCGGCCTGCGTCCGGGCCACATGGAACTGCTGGCCGAGTTCCACAACTCGCCCGGGTTCTCCGATGAGCACTCGCTCGTCTATGTGGCCACCGATCTCGAGGCGACCGAGCACGCCCGAGAGGGGATCGAGGAACGCCACCTCGAGGTGGTCGAGGTGGCCCTCGACGCCGTACCCGAGCTGGTGGCCAGCGGTGAGCTGCGCGACGCCAAGACCATCATCGGCCTGCTGGTGGCCCTCGAGCGCCGCACCGCCGGCTGAGGAGCCGGTGGGCGACGACCAGCCCGAGACGGCGCTGTTGCCGCTCGAGGTCGAGGACTTCTTGACCTGGTTGGTGACCGAGCGTGGTCGAGCGGCGAACACTGTCGAGGCCTACCGACGGGACCTGCGTGGCTACTGCGCCTGGTTGACCGACGAGGGTCTCACCCCGCAGTCGGCGGCGCCGGAAGATCTGGACCGGTGGGTGACTGCCCAGGCCGGAGGGGAGCTGTCGGCGGCCACTGTGGCGCGCCGCACGGTGGCCGTGCGCACGTTCCACCGGTTCCTCGTGGCCGAAGGCCTGCGGGCCGATGACCCGACGGTAGACCTCGGTGCCCGTCGGGTGCCTGCGGGGCTGCCCAAGGCACTCACCGAGCCGCAGATCCTGGCACTGCTCGAGGCCACCGAAGGGGACGACCCGCTGAGCCGTCGGGACCGGGCGCTCATCGAGTTGTTGTACGGCACGGGCGCCCGCATCAGCGAGGCAGTGGCTCTGTCCCTTGCGGATCTGGATCTCGAGGCGGCCACGGTGCGGGTCACCGGCAAGGGGTCGAAGGAGCGGGTGCTGCCGCTCGGCCGCATGGTTCGTGTGGCCCTGCGAGAGTGGCTCGACCCGGACGTCCGCGGTGCCATGCTCGTCGCCGGCGGCGCCCGCCACGATGCCACTGCGGTGTTCGTGAACCGCCGCGGTCGGCGCCTGACCCGCCAGGGTGCGTGGGACATCGTGGTGCGTCGAGGGCGTGCGGCGGGCATTGTCGACGGGTTGAGCCCGCACGTGCTGCGGCACTCGTGTGCCACCCACATGATCGACCACGGTGCCGACATCAGGGCGGTGCAGGAGCTGCTCGGGCACGTGTCCATCTCGACCACGCAGGTGTACACGAAGGTGGCGCCCGAGCGGCTGCGTCGGGTGTTCGACGCCGCCCACCCTCGGGCGCGCCAGGGCTGAGCAGGTCGACGGAGGGGTCGGCGGACGCGGTGGATGGCGGACAGGGCGCGGCGCTGCCGGTACCCTGGGGACATGACCGCCGAGGGGGACATCACGAGCGAACAACCACCGGACGCCGACGAGGGCCCCGGCGCCGAGGGCGGCGCGCCGGCAGCCGGTGACGGTGGACTGTTCGACCGGCTCCGCCACGAGCTCACCGACGAGCGGTCCCAGATCGGCTCGCAGCTCGGCGAGTTGGGCCACGACGAGGACTCGCTCGCCTTCGACGAGAACTTTGCCGACAGCGCCCAGGTGGCTGCCGAGCAGGGGGAGAACCGAGCCCTGGCTGCGCAGCTCCGGGAACAACTCGATGACATCGATGCCGCCTTGCGCCGGCTGGACGACGGCACATACGGACGCTGCGAGGTGTGCGGCGTGGACATCGGCGAGGCCCGCCTCGATGCCATGCCGGCCACTCGCTGGTGCATCGAGCATGCCGGCGGCTGACGCCGACCCCTCTGACTCCTCCCGGCCGACCGAGGTCCTCCACCTGGTACGCCGCTTCCTCGGCATGCTGGTACCGATCGGTCCTCGACGCAGCCGGAGGGAGTGGGCTGGATCGCTCCTGAGCGACGAGGAGTGGGCGTTGTGGTGCCGGATGAAGCCTGCCGATCGGCGTCATGCGGTGGCGGTGGCCCGCCGCGTCGACCGGTCGTTCGGAGGCGACACCCCCGGCGCCGTGCTCGCTGCTGCACTGCTCCACGACGTGGGCAAGATCGACTCGGGTCTCGGTGTCTACGGCCGTACCGTGGCCACGCTGTCGGCCGCCGCCATCGGGCGCGACCCCGACATCATCCGGGCCTGGACCCGTACCACCGGCTTCACCCGCCGGGTCGGTCTGTACCTGCAGCACCCCCGGCTCGGCGGCGATCTGCTCGAGCTGGCGGGCAGCGATCCGCTGGTGGTGGCCTGGGCCCGCCAGCACCACCTCCCAGCCGACCGTCAGGACCGGGACCTGATCCCCGTCGAGGTGGCGGCCGCGCTGACGGCGGCCGACGACGACTGACCCACGGCGTTCCCCGGCGACGACCGTGGTGGCCGCCCCCGGGGCACGACCTGTCAGCCCCAGAGCACCCGCACGGGCACGTCGGATGAGGGGGTTGCGCTGGTGTCACCCGAGCCGAGCGCACCGCTGCCCCAGCACCACGCCACCCGACCGGTGGAGGCGCAACTCTGACGGGCACCGGCGGTGACGCTCACGACGCCGCTGCTGAGCCCGGTGACGGCGGTGGGTGTGGGTCGGTCGGTGTCGGTGCCGTCGCCAATGGCGCCGAAGCGGCCTTCGCCCCAGCACTGGGCGCCACCGTTGACCACCGCGCAGGTGTGACGGGTGCCGCCGTTGATGTCGGTGACACCGGAGGACAGCCCCACGACGGCCGTGGGTACGTCGCGCTGGTTGACGTCGGAGTCGTCGCCCAACTGCCCATCGGAGTTACTGCCCCAGCACAGGGCGGCGCCGCTCTGCACCGCGCAGCTGTGGTTGCGGCCGACCGCCACCGTGGTCACCCCGGTGGCCAGCCCGTCTGCGGCGACCGGTGACTGACGGAGGGTGGTGCTGTCGTCGCCCAGTTGCCCGTTGCCGTTGCTGCCCCAGCACTGCACGCCGCCGCTGACCAGCGCGCAGGTGTGGTCTTCGCCGGCGCTGATGTCGGTGACGCCGGAGGTGAGGCCCACCACCTGCAGCGGTGTGGTGCTCTGGGTGTTCTCACCGATGCCGAGCCGCCCGGCCCGTCCCCAGCACCAGGCGGCGCCGTCGACGATGGCGCAGGTGTGTTGCAACCCGACGGCCACCTCGGTGGCGGTGCCACTCAACCCGCCCACCAGGGTGGGAACGGCCACGAGCTCATCGTTGTCGTGGCCGAGCTGACCGTTGTTGTTGTTGCCGCCCCAGCAGTACACGTCGCCGTCGGCCACGGCGCACGAGTGGCTGATGCTGGACGTCACGGCGGTGACCCCCGAGTCGAGCCCGACCGTGCGCTGCGGCACCCGTGCGTTGGTGGCGACGCCGCCATCGCCGAGGTGGTCGCCGGCGTTGTTGCCCCAGCACCACGCTGCGTCGAAGGCCACGCCACAGGTGTGGCCGGTGCCGGCGCTGACCTGCTTGTCGGTGTCGTCGAAGCGACGCATGAACGCCGCCATGGCCTGGCGGCTGACCGGGTCCGTCGGGCGGAAGGTGCCATCGTCGAACCCGGTCGAGATGCCCTCGAGGGCCATCCACCCGATCGACTCGGCGAAGGCGTGGCCACCGCCGACATCGGAGAAGTCGTTGGCGCCGGCCAGCCAGTTGCCGGCGGGTTGGCCGTCGAGGCGGAACATGAACGCCGCCATGGCCTGGCGGGTCACCGGTGCCCCGGGGCGGAAGGTGCCGTCGCCGAAGCCGGTGGAGATGCCTTCCGTACTCATCCAGCCGATCGATTCGGCGAACGGATGGGAGGTGCCGACGTCGGGGAAGTCGTCGGCGGCAGCCAGCCAGTTGCCGGCGGGTTGGCCGTCGAGGCGGAACATGAACGCTGCCATGGCCTGACGACTCACGGCGGCGGCCGGCTGGAAGGTGCCGTCGCCGAATCCGGTGGAGATGCCTTCGTCGCTCATCCAGGCGATGGCGGCAGCGAAGGGGTGTGACGCTCCGACGTCGGTGAACGGTCCGCCTCGCTCCTGTGGCGCCGTCCGCGCCTGCGGCACCGTCGGTGCCTCGACGGTCACCGCCTGGCTGTCGGTCGCGCCCGCCCCGGTGGGACCGGTGAGCAGGGCGAGCAAGAGCACGGCGACGAACGCGCCGATGAGCGCGGCAGAGCGACGCATCATGTTGCAACTCCTCAGGGTTGACGCACCATGAATCGGTGAGGTTGCAGACACTGACGGTAGTGGAGCAGGACCCGCCGTGCTCGGCGCTCAGCCGGCTCAGCCTGCGCAGCGCGAGGCATCAGGACTCGTCGGCGACGAGTCCCCCTGACCGCACGGTGCCACCCGCCTCCTTTGCCTCGTAGAGCGCGCGGTCGGCGGCTTCGACGAGCTGGTCGGCGCTGAGCGATCCGGTCGAGGTGGCGGCGAGGCCGATGCTGGCGCCCACACTGACCGTCTCGGCGTTTCGGAGGTGGATGGGTCGACTCACGACGCCGAGCACCTGTTGGGCGACCTCGTTCAGACTCCGTCGGTCCATCCCAGGGCACAGGACGGCGAACTCGTCGCCGCCCAGCCGTGCCGCCAGGGTGCGCGGAGGAAGAGCATCGGTCATCCGACGGGCCACCTCGACGAGCACCCGGTCCCCGGCAGCGTGGCCGTAGGTGTCGTTGACCGGCTTGAACCCATCGAGGTCGATGTAGAGAACACCAACCGGCGAGGGAGCCGCCGTGTTCGCTGCGAGTGCCGCCTCGAGCGCCCGGTAGAACTCGCCGCGGTTGGCAAGGGAGGTGAGCGAGTCGTGGGTGGCGGCGTGGGCCATGGATGCTTCGGACTCGGCTCGCTCCACCACGAGCCCTGCCAGCCGGGCCAAGCGTGCCAGAGCCTTGCAACGTGTCTGGTCGGCGTCGAGGCGCTCCTCACGACGCCAGGCGATCACCGTGGCGGAGGCGCGCCCGGTGTCACGACGCTCCGATTTCCAGATCCAACAGCTGCGGAATCCGGCTGCTGTGGCAGCTTCGGCCAGCACCCTGGGCAGGTCGGCGAGGTGGTACACCTCGCTCTCGGTGCCAGCGAGCAGGGACGCCCAGGCGTGGCACAGCGACCCGTCGTCGCCTGCGACGGGACCGCAGAGTATCGGGGGCAGACCATGTGAGCTCACCGCTCCCTCGTAGGTGTCGCCCGACCCGCCGTGCAAGATGGAGGCTGCGGCGTCGAGGGTGTCGGACTCGGCGATGCGCACGAGCAAGGCCAACGTCGTGTCGAGGGGCTCCGACGCGGCCATGGCGTCGAGAGCCTCGTCGATGAGGAAGCGTTCGTCCCATGGCCTGACGTAGGCCACGATGCCTCGCAGGACAGGGTCGGCGGTCTGGACGTTGGCGGTCACCTCCATGAGCACCTTCGAGCCGTCGGAGCGCACGACGCGGAACACCATCGGGGGACGGCGCCCTTCGCCGCCAAGGGCGGTGGCGATGGACGCCAGCGCTTCAGGATCCCACTCCGGATCGAGGTAGTCGAGGATGTTGGTGCCGATCGAGTCGGGCACCGCGTAGCCGAACAGCTCTGCCGCCGGAGCGTTGACCCAACGGATGGTCAGGTCTTCCTCGACGAGGATCACGCATGCCGGAGCGTCGTCGAGGAGGCGCAAGAGCAGCGCCGGGTCACTCGTCCGCTCGCCCACCTCCGCCATCGTAGAGCACCTCGTGACCAGGCGCCGCCCCCCCCAACCATCGGGCGCAGGTAGGGAAGCGTGGTCAGACGGCGTCGTCTCCGAGGAGCTTTGGTCCCTTCGAGCAGGCGACGCTCAGCGTGCCGCGGTTGGTGTCGATCACGATTCCCGGCGACCAGCCCCAGCTCCACCGTGGGCCGAGGACTCGCACCGACCGGACCTCGGACCACGGAACGGTCAGTTCGTCGTGGTCGGGGCGGCCGGGGAGGAACACGAACCCACGAGGCGTGGCCAGCAAGGCACCGCAGTCGCCGTCGGCGGGGGGCAGCGATCCACCCACGGTGGCCGGGTTGGCTCGCCACCAGGCGCCGAGCTCGAGGTGACGGGCGTCGACCTCGGCGTGTCGGTGGCGGTTGTCACCGTTGGTCCGGCTGGTCAGCGCAGTGTGGGTGAGGAGGTAAGGGACGAGGAAGCTGAACAGCGCAGCGCTGGCGGACACCAGCGGGGCCGCGTCGAGTGCTCGAGTGACGGCGAGAGCGATGGCCCAGGTGACGGCACCGACGGCGATGGACACGAGCGCATTGGTCAGTCTCGTCCGGCGGTTGGCTCGGCCGAGTTGTCGTCGCAGCTGCGCCCACAGCGGATCGGATGGCGGGAGCAGCGCGGCGTCGATCGCGGGGGGTAGCCGGTCGGCCGGCTCGTCGGAGTGGTCCGGCGTGGTGTCCATCCGCGCCGCTCAGCCTCGTGCGAGCAGGCCCAGGCGTTGGCGGACAAGGGCCATCTTCGGTTCGGCCATTGCACGGGCCTTCTCTGCACCCTGGCGCAGGAGGGCAGCGGTGTGACCGGGGTCGGCGGCCAGCTCCGCGTAGCGCTTCTGGATGGGCGCCAGCGTGGCGGCCACCGCCTCCGCAGTGTCGGCCTTGAGCGGGCCGTACTGCTCGTAGCGCTCGGCCAGCGTGGCGGGGTCGGTGTCGGTGCAGGCGCCCAGGATGGCCAGCAGGTTGGACACGCCCGGCTTGTGCTCGGGGTCGTAGCGCACCTCACCGTCGTTGTCGGTCACGGCGCGGCGAACCTTGCGCACGGCGTCGTCGATCGGTTCGAGCACGAGGATCGTCCCCTGGGGCGAGTCCTCCGACTTCGACATCTTCCGGTCGGGGTGCTGGAGGTCCATCACCCGGGCCGCCACTGTGGGAATCGAGGCCTCGGGCACCACGAAGGTGTCGCCGTAGCGGGCGTTGAAGCGTAGGGCCAGGTCGCGGGCGAGCTCGAGGTGCTGGCGTTGGTCGTCGCCAACCGGCACCCGGTCGGTGTCATAGAGCAGGATGTCGGCGGCCATCAGCGCCGGGTAGGTGAAGAGCCCGCCGGAGACGAAGTCCGCCCCGTCGCTCTTGTCCTTGAACTGCGTCATGCGCCGCAGCTCCCCGAACGCGGCGGTGCACTCCATGACCCAGGACAGCTCGGCGTGCTCGGGGACGTGGCTCTGGACGAAGAGCGTGGCCACGTCGGGGTCGATGCCCACCGCCAGCAGGAGACGGGCCAACTCCTCGCTCGTCCGCCGCAGGATGTCGGGGTCCTGGGGGACGGTGAGGGCGTGCAGGTCGACCACGCAGTAGAGCGAGTCGGCCGTGTGTTGGTCGTCGACCCAACGACGCAGGGCGCCGAGGAGGTTGCCGAGCTGCACCGGACCAGTGGGCTTGATGCCCGAGAAGACGCGTGGCATGGACAGCGATCCTACGGGAACGTCCCCGTCGGACCTGCACCCGACTGAGTGGTCGGATCTGCTCCCGACTCTGCAGTCGGGCCAGCTCAGCGGGGGTCCGCGACTCGTGCCGTCCGACCCTCTATCGTGCGGGCCGATGGGCTACCACGTGCACACCCCTGTCTTCGATGGGCCGTTCGACCTCCTGTTGCACCTGATCCTGCGCGAACAGGTCGACCTCTACGAGGTGTCCCTCGCCGAGATCGTCGACGCCTACCTGAGCGAGATCGAGCGCCTCGAGCAGATGAACCTCGAGTTCTCCACCGAGTTCCTCCTCATCGCCGCCACGCTGGTCGAGCTCAAGACCCGGCGGCTGCTCCCCGACGACGGGACGGTCGACCTCGACGACGAACTGGCCCTGTGGGAGGAGCGCGACCTGCTGCTGTCCCGCCTGGTGGAGTGCAAGACCTTCAAGGACGCCGCCCGAGTGCTCGGGGGCCTGTCCGCCAACGCCGGGCTCAGCTACCCGCGCCACGGCGGGCTGGAGGAGCGCTACCTCGGGTTGGTGCCCGACCTGCTCGAGGGTGTCGACGCTTCTGAGCTGCGCACCGCCTTCTTGCGGGCCACCGCCCCCAAGCCGGTCCCCACGGTGGATCTCAGCCATCTCCACGCCGTGCGCATCACGGTGGCCGACGCCGTGGCCGAATTGGCCGACGAGCTGCCCCGAGCCGGACGGTTGTCGTTCCGGGAGCTGACGTCGTCGCTGGTGGAGCGCCTCGAGGTGGTGGTGCGCTTCCTGGCCGTGCTGGAACTGTTCAAGCAGGGCCTGGTCGACATCGAGCAGGCGCAGGCCTTCGGGGACATTCACATCTCGTGGATCGGTTCCACGCAGTTCGACGGCGACCTCGAACTCGTCGACGCCTACGACGGCTGAGCGGGATCCGCCGCCGTGGAGGACGAGGCCAAGCGCGCCATCGAAGCCATCCTCATGGTGACCGAGCACCCGGCTGACCCAGCGCTGCTCGCGCAGCTCACCGAGGTGAGCATCGACGAGGTGGCCCGGCTGGTGGGAGAGCTCCGTGCCGAGTACGAGGCGGACAACCGGGGGTTCGTCATCGTCGAGGTGGCCGGGGGGTACCGGTTCCAGTCCCACCCGGATCTTGCTCCCTATCTCGAGCGCTACGTCCTCGAGGGGCAGACGGCGCGTTTGTCGAGCGCCGGCCTCGAGACGCTGGCCATCGTGGCCTACAAGCAGCCCATCTCCCGAGCACAGGTGGCCGCCATCCGTGGCGTCAACGTGGACGGCGTGATGCGCACGCTGGAGCAGCGCGGCTACATCGCCCAGGTCGGTCGCGAACCCGGACCGGGCAACCCGATCCTGTTCGGCACCACGCCTCGGTTCCTCGAGGCGCTCGGGCTGTCGTCTGTGGACGACTTGCCCCCGCTGGCCAGCTTCGTGCCCGGGGCCGACGTCGTGGAACAACTCGAGGCCGGCTTGCGTGCTGATGCCGCAGTCGAGCCTGAGCCGGAGCCGGAGCCGGAGCCGGAGCCCGAGCCCGACCCCGACGCACACCAGGCCCGCACCGACCCGCCCGACGAGCCCGGGGACCAGTGACGGACCCGCCGTCGGGTGGCGCCCACGACCCCTCGACGGAGGGTGAGCGGCTCCAGAAGGTGCTCGCCCGAGCCGAGCTCGGGTCGCGGCGGGTCTGCGAGGAGTTGATCGCCGACGGTCGGGTGACCGTGGACGGCCAGCCGGCCCGACTCGGCCAGCGGGTCGACGCGTCCGCCGCAGAGGTGGCGGTGGACGGTGTGGTGATCGGCGTGGCTCCTGGTCTCGTGTACTACCTGTTGCACAAGCCTGCCGGGGTGGTCACCACGGTGTCGGACCCGCAGGGACGGCCCACCGTGGTGTCGCTGGTGCCCGAACAGCCTCGTGTCCACCCGGTGGGCCGGCTGGACCTCGAGACCGAGGGGCTGCTCATCCTGACCAACGACGGCGCGCTCACCCACCGGCTCACTCACCCGTCGTTCGGGATCGACAAGGAGTACCTGGTGTGGGTCGAGGGATCGCCCTCGAGAGGCGCGCTGCGGCGTTTGCGGGAAGGCGTCGAGCTGGACGACGGTCCGACGGCGCCCGCCACCGCCTCGCTGCTCGGCGACGGGCTGGTGCGCCTGGTGATCCACGAGGGTCGCAACCGCCAGGTGCGACGCATGTGCGAGGCCGTGGGTCACCCCGTCCGCCGCCTGGTGCGGTCCCGGGTCGGTCCCGTGCGCGACCCGTCGCTCGAGGCCGGGCAGTGGCGCCCCCTGTACACCGATGAGGTGCGTGCCCTCGAGCGAGAGGTGGCACGACCACGAGCCGAGGCGACGCCACCGGCATCGACCGACGAGCACTGAGCCCGACGCCCACGGCGCTAGCATCGCCGGGTGCCTGTCCGAGCGCTCCGAGGTGCCACCACCGTGCCGGTCGATACGACCGAGGCCATCCACGCCGGGACCATCGCCCTGCTCGAGGCCATGTTCGAGCGCAACGACCTGCGTCACGACGATCTCATCAGCGTGATCTTCACCGCCACCGACGACCTGCACGCCGCCTTCCCTGCCGCCGGTGCCCGCAAGTTCGGACTCGGCGACGTGCCGTTGCTGTGCGCGCGGGAGCTCGATGTGGAGGGCAGCGTGGCCCGCTGCATCCGCGTGCTCATGCACCTCGATACCGACCGGTCGCGTGCCGAGCTGCACCACGTGTACCTCGAGGGGGCCGTGCACCTGCGCGACGACCTGCCGGCGTGATGTCCGACGGAGGGGGCCGACGTGCCTGGATCGTGGGTACCGGTCTTGTAGGTGGCTCCATTGGTCTGGGCCTGCGCGCCCAGGGCTGGCACGTGTCGGGTACCGATCGCAGCGAGGAACGGGCACAGCGGGCAGTGGAGGTCGGGGCGGTGGACGCCGTGGGAGAGGATCCCCGAGCCGACATCACCTTCGTGGCCACACCAGTGCGGGCGGTGCCCGAGCAGGTCCGCCGCGCCCTCGAGGTGACCGACGGGCTGGTCACCGACGTCGGCAGTGTGAAGTCGCCCATGCTGTCGCTCATGGCCGATCCGCGCTACGTCGGCGGTCACCCCATGGCGGGCTCGGAACGCGAAGGGGTCGAAGGGGCGCGGCCGGACCTGTTCGAGGGTGCGGTCTGGGTCCTCACCCCCGTGGCCGGTACCGACGACTCGGCCTTCGCCGCCATCCGCTCGGTCATCACCACCCTCGGTGCTGAGGTGGTGGCCTTGCCCCCCGACCGCCACGACCAGATGGTGGCGCTCGTGTCACACGTCCCGCACCTCACCGCCGCGGTCCTCATGGACCTGGCCGACCGGCGGGCGGTCGAGCACGGCTCGCTGATGCGGCTGGCTGCGGGGGGATTCCGTGACATGACCCGCATCGCCTCGGGCGACCCGGCCATCTGGCCC
Organism: Acidimicrobiia bacterium; assembly: GCA_020832495.1. Classification (GTDB taxonomy): domain Bacteria; phylum Actinomycetota; class Acidimicrobiia; order Acidimicrobiales; family Acidimicrobilacustridaceae; genus JAFIEP01. The sequence continues at coordinate 18,812 of JAFIEP010000057.1, forward strand.
GACATCTGCGCCGAGAACGCCGAGGCCATCGTGGGCGAACTCGACGAGCTCATCCGTTCCCTCGAGGAGGTGCGTGCTGTGGTCGCCGAGCGGGACGGCACTGAACTGGTCGAACGCCTCGACCGGGCCCGCCGAGCGCGCACCAACCTCCCGGTGCGCATCGCCCACCCCGAGGACGTGGCCGAGGTGCGGGTGCCCATCGCCGACGAAGCCGGCGCAGCGGCCAAGGTGTTCCTGTTGGCCAGCGAACTCGACGTGTCGATCGCCGACGTCGAGATCATGCACTCCGCCGAGGGGTCGAGCGGTGTCCTCGTGCTGCTGGTCGAGGCCGAGGCTGCGCTGCGACTGCAGGAGGCATTGGTCGACCGTGGCCAACGCTGTTCGGTACAGCGCCTGTCATGAGTGACCCCACGACACCGCAGACGCCGGTGACCGTCCCGGGGGATGGCACGCTCGTGCGGGCCGACCACGACCCCGAAGTAGGCCAGGTTGCGGCCATCGAACCCCTCGGGGCACCACTCGACGCCGAGGTGCGGCCGCCTGGATCGAAGAGCCTCACCAACCGGGCTCTCCTGGCCGCTGCCCTGGCCACGGGCGAGTCGACGTTGCGGGGAACGCTCGACGCCGACGACACGCATGCCATGATCGCAGCGGTCACCGCGCTCGGGGCGGAGGTGCGGCGGTCGGGGGACACCCTCGAGGTGACCGGTGTCGGTGGTCGCTGGCGCGACGGCGCCACGACGGTCGATGCGCGCTTGTCGGGCACGACCTCTCGCTTCGTCCTCGCCTCCCTGGTGCTGGCCAAGGGGCCCGTCACCCTCGACGGGGCCCCACCGTTGCGGGCCCGACCCATGGCCGACGGGCTGGCTGCGCTGGTGGCACTCGGTGCGGACGTGCGCCCGCTCGGCCCCGATGGGCACCTGCCGGTCGAGGTGCGGGGGGCACCGCCGTCGTCGGACGGGGACGCGCCGGTGATCGACGTGTCGGCGGCCACGTCCAGCCAGTTCCTCTCGGGGCTCTGCCTCGCCGCGCCCTGTCTGCCCCACGGCCTGTCGGTGCGGGTGGCGGGTCGGCTGGTGTCACGACCCTACGTGGCGATGACGCTCGACGTGCTGGCAGCCTTCGGTGCGTCCGCCACGTGGGAGCAACCGGCCGCCGGGTCCTCGCCCGACACGGTCGAGACCGTTGCAGTGCGCGGCGGCGGCTACCGAGGGTGCACCTACGAGGTGGAGGCCGACGCCTCGGCGGCGTCGTACTTCCTGGCCGCGGCAGCCATCTGCGGTGGGCGCGTGCGGGTGCAGGGGCTCGGCCGACGCTCCACCCAGGGCGACGTGCGCTTCGCCGAGATCCTCGAGCAGATGGGTGTCGATGTTCGCTGGGCCGACGACCATGTCGAGGTGCAGCGCGGCGGTCGGCTCGAGGGCGTGCGCGTCGACATGGCCGACATCTCCGACACCGCCCAGACCTTGGCGGTGGTCGCCCCCTTCGCCTCCACACCCACCGAGGTCCGCGGCATCGGGTTCATCCGCCACAAGGAGACGAACCGGATCGACGACGTGGTCACCGAGCTCCGTCGGTGTGGCATCGAGGCGTCGAGCACCGCCGACGGCTTCGTCATCGAACCGGGCCACCCACAGCCGGCCACGGTGCGCACCTACGACGATCACCGCATGGCCATGTCGTTCGCCCTGTTGGGTCTGGCGGCACCCGGCATCCGCATTGCCGATCCTGGGTGTGTGGCCAAGACCTATCCGGGTTACTGGGTGGCACTCGAGGCCCTGGCGCACGGTGGCGCTCCTTCGCACCGCACAGGTGAGGCCCGGTAGGGTCAGCGCCGATGGAGGTGATCGCGATCGACGGTCCGGCCGGTTCGGGCAAGTCCACGGTGGCTCGGGCCATCGCGGTCCGCCTCGGCCGGGAGTATCTCGACACCGGCGCCATGTACCGGTCGGTGGCCTTTGCCGCCCTCCGCCGCGGGGTCGACCCCACCGACGACGAGCCGGTCGGGCGGGTGGCCCGTGACGTGGAGATGGAGGTCCGCGGTGACGGTTCGGTGGTGGTGGACGGCGTGGACGCCACCATCGAGATCCGCGGTCCCGAGGTGACCCGCGCCGTCAGCCTGGTGGCGGCCAACCCTGCGGTACGTACTGAGCTCCGAGCCCGCCAGCGGGAGTGGGCGAAGGCGCGCGGGGGAGGGGTGATCGAGGGTCGCGACATCGGCACGGTGGTGTTCCCTGACGCAGCGCTGAAGGTCTACCTCGACGCCCGACCCGAGGTGCGGGCCGCTCGACGGTCGAACGAGGTGCGAGAGCTGTCCTACGAGACGGTGGCCACCGACCTGGCGAGACGGGACGCGTTGGACCAAGGGCGCGCCGACAGTCCGTTGGCCACGGCGGATGATGCCTTCGTGGTCGACACCAGCGAGATGGGTGTGGAGGCCATCGTGGACACGGTGCTGGCCGAACTGGAGCGACGACGATGAGCGAGGGCACCGCCACTGGCGACACCGGACGTCGCGACGAACTGCACATCCCTGCGGGGCACCGCCGCGGCGAGCAGATGAGTCTGGCGCAGCGGGCGTTCTACCGGTTCATGTGGTACGTGGTGCAGGTCATTGCGCGGGGCTACTTCCGCTTGCAGATCAACGGTGCCGAGCACGTGCCCCGCGCCGGGGCGTTCATCGTGGCGCCGGCGCATCGGTCGAATCTCGACACGCCCGTGATGGCGGCCATCACCCGCCGACGTCTCCGTTACATGGGCAAGGAGTCGCTGTGGAAGAAGCCGGCCGGCGGCTGGTTCCTGACCTCACTGGGAGGGTTCCCGGTCCGCCGGGGCACCGCCGACCGCGAAGCCATCCGGGCCTGCCTGGAGGTGCTGGCCAACGGCGAACCCCTCGTGGTCTTCCCCGAGGGCACGCGCCAGAGCGGTCCGGATCTCACCGAGTTGAAGGACGGCACCGCGTATCTGGCCTGTAAGGCGCAGGTGCCCATCGTGCCGGTGGGGATCGGCGGTAGCGAGGCCGCCATGGGCAAGGGAATGACGATCCCCCGTCCCCAGCGCCTGGTGCTGGTCATCGGCGAGGCGATCCAGCCGCCGACGGTGGCCGACGGTGGCCGCGTGCCCCGCAGCGCCTTGCGTCGGCTCACCGCAGAACTCGGTGAGCGGATCCAGGAACTGTTCGACGAGGCCCAGGCGCGGGCCGGGACGCCGAGACCCCCCAGGGCCTGAGCCGGCCGAGCAGGTTCGGTCAGCGCAGGGCGGCGAGTACTTCGCTGGCCTGCAGGTCACGGTCGTTGAGTGTCGGACCTCCGTCGAGGGGAGCGCCGAGGGTGGCGGCGGCGGCCTCGTCGATGGCGCCGAGCAGATCCCGGAGGTTGCGCGGCGGGGGGAAGTACTCGTCTTCGTCGGTGGTGCGCACCTCCTCGACACCGTGGCGCGGTTGCAGGCGGCCGATGACGGCCTGCACCAGGTCCTCCGGCGCCGACGCCCCGGCGGTGACCCCCACGACGCCGGTGAGGTCGTCGGGGAGTTCGTCGGGATGGTTGACCCGCAGCACCACCGGGCAGCCGGTCTCGGCGGCCAGCCGTTCCAGGGCTCGGGTGTTCGACGAGTTGGCCGACCCGATGACGACGACGGCATCGCACCGGGCGGCGATGGCAGTGAGCGCCGCTTGACGGTTGGTGGTGGCGAAGCAGAGGTCGGAGCGACCCGGCATCCACACGTCGGGGAACCGTTCGGCGGTGGCGTCGCGCACGTCGTCCCAGTCCCGGTGTGACAGCGTGGTCTGGGCCAGCAACGCCACGGGTTCGTCGAAGGTGGGTAGCGCAGCCACGTCCTCACGGGTCTCGACACGGTGGATGGCGTCGGGAGCCACCGCCATGGTGCCCACCGCCTCCTCGTGGCCCTCGTGGCCCACGTAGACCACGCGGTAGCCCTTGTCGGCGCGCACCTTCACCTCGTGGTGCACCTTGGTGACGAGCGGGCACACGGCATCGACGACGTAACTGCCGCGCCGGCGGGCTGCGGTCACCACCTCGGGTGCCGATCCGTGGGCCGACAGCATGATGGGACGGCCCTCGGGGACCTCCTCGATGTCGTCGACGAAGATCACCCCCTGCTGACGGAAGCGGTCGACCACCTGTTGGTTGTGGACGATCTCGTGGTAGCAGTACACGGGCGGTTCGAATGCCCGAACCATCCAGGCCAGCGCCTTGATGGCCATCTCCACCCCGGCACAGAAGCCGCGTGGCGCAGCCACCAACACCTGGTCCACGCCGCTGCGGTCGTCATCGGTCGGGTGGGGTGGCTCGACCTCGAGGTCGCGACCGGGGTCAGTGCCTGCCATGGCTGCCAGGGTATCGGTCCCTGCCCAGCGGCCGGCGCCGACCGCGTGTGGCGGCGGCGCGCTCGGTAGGATGGTCGATCGTGTCCGCGCCCTGCATCGTCGCCGTCGAAGAGCAGTCGCCGGCGGGTCGGGCCGGGCTGCGCGTCGGTGACGAGATCCTGCAGATCGACGGGCGCTCCCCGCGCGACGTGCTCGACTACCGGTGGTCGACCGATGAGGCCGATCCGACGCTGGTGGTGCGGCGAGGCGGCGTGGAGTTCGACGTGTCGGTGCCGAAGCCGGCGGGGACACCGCTCGGTGTCGAAGTGCACTCTGCGGTGTTCGACCGGGTCATGACGTGCGACAACCACTGTGAGTTCTGCTTCATCTACCAACTGCCGCCCGGTATGCGGCGCAGCCTCTACCTGAAGGACGACGACTACCGGCTGTCGTTCCTCTACGGGAACTTCACCACGCTGACCCGCTTCACCGAGGCCGACTTCGAGCGGGTGCTGGACGAAGGCCTCAGCCCTCTCAACGTGAGCATCCATGCCACCGACCCGCAGGTGCGAGCCGCGATGCTGCGCAACCGCCGGGGTGGCACCAGCCTGCGGTGGCTGCGAACACTGTTGGATGCGGGGGTGGAGGTGCACGGCCAGGTGGTGGTGTGCCCCGGGGTGAACGACGGCGCGGTGCTCGAGGACACGATGGTTGGCATCGCCGACCGCTACAACGACCTGGCCTCGGTGTGTGTGGTGCCGCTGGGCGTGAGTCGCTACAACAGCGAACCTCGCATGCGTCCGCACACGGTGGCCGAGTCTGCTGCGGTGCTCGAGTGCGTCGAGCGCTGGCAGGCCACGTTCCTCGATCTGTTCGGTCGTCGCGTGGTGTTCGCTGCCGACGAGTACTACCTGGCGGCCGGCCGACCGTTCCCCGAGGCGGAGGCCTACGAGGGGTTCGGGATGCACGAGGATGGCGTGGGCATGGCCCGCCTGTTCGAGGCCGAGTTCACCGGCGTCGTGGCGTCGACCCCTCGGCCGTCGGGGTTCTTCGCCGCCGTCGACGGTGCACCCGCCGAGGGCTATCGGGCGCCGCGCACCGCACCGACGACGGCGACGAACTGCGGCGGTGAGCAGCCGGTGGTGCTCCGGCGCGCGGTCGATGCCCCGGTGACCGTGCTGAGCGGCACGCTGGGCGCGTCGGTAGTGGGCGACGTGCTCACACGGCACGGCTATGACGACGTCGAGGTCCTGGCGGTGCCGAGCAGCCACTTCGGGGGCACCACCGGCGTCACCGGCCTCATCGTCGGAGCGGACCTGCAGGCGGCGTTGGCCGACGCGCCACGCCATCGGCGCTACCTGCTCCCCGACGTGTGTCTCTCGCAGGGCCGCTTCCTCGACGGGGTGACCCCCGAGGAACTGTGCCGACCCGTCGAGGTGGTGCCGACCGACGGGGCCAGCCTCCGCCGACTGCTCGACGCACGAGTGCGACCTGGGGTGAGGTCGTGAGTGACGAGTCGCTGCCCGTGGTGGCGGTCGTGGGGCGGCCGAACGTCGGCAAGTCCACTCTGGTGAACCGCATCCTGGGTCGGCGCGCCGCCATCGTCGAAGAGCGTTCCGGGGTCACCCGCGATCGCATGGCGGTCGAAGCCGAGTGGTTGGGTCGACGCTTCACCGTGATGGACACCGGCGGTTGGTTGCCGGGGGGATCGGAGTTGGACGGCAAGGTGAGTCGCCAGAGCGAACGGGCGGTGGCCGAGGCCGACCTTGCGCTGTTGGTGGTGGACACCACCACCGGTGTCACCGACGAGGACGCTGCGGTGGCCGAGTGGCTTCGCCGCTCGGGCGTGCCGGTGCTGGTGGTGGCCAACAAAGTGGACGATCCGGTGCGCGAGGCAGCCATCTGGGATTTCGTGGCGCTCGGGCTGGGCGAGCCATGGCCGGTCAGTGCCGTGCACGGGCGTGGCACCGGCGACCTGCTCGACGCCGTGATCACCTCGCTGGGCGACGCTGCACCGTCGCTCGACGGCGGCGAGTCGACCGAGGCGCACGAGACCGACGCCGACGGTCGCCGTGTGGTGTCGGTGGCGCTCGTGGGACGCCCCAACGTGGGGAAGTCCACATTGTTCAACCGCTTGGCGGGCGACGACCGCTCGGTGGTGCACGACCTGCCGGGTACCACCCGTGACTCCATCGACACCGTGGTGGAGACCCCCGACGGGCCGTTGCGTTTCGTGGACACCGCCGGCATGCGTCGACGGTCGCGCATCGACGAGGCCACCGAGTACTACTCGCTCCTGCGGGCGCTCGACGCCGTCGACCGCTCCGATGTGGCTCTCCTCGTCATCGACGCCACCGAGGGCGTGACCCACCAGGACCAACGCCTCGCCGAACGGGTGGACGGGGCCGGCTGTCCGGTGGTGGTGGTGCTCAACAAGTGGGAACTGCTCGACGCCGACCAGCGAGCGGAGGTCACCGGACAGGTGGCCCACAAGTTGCGGTTCCTCGGTGAGGTGGCCGTGCTGCGCATCAGTGCGCTGACTGGCAAGGGGGTACACCGCCTGCTGCCGACGCTCGCCGGGGCGATCGAGCAGTACACGCGGCGTCTGCCCACCAAGAAGGTGAACGACGCCCTGCGGGCCGCCCAGGCGGCCCAGCCGGCCCCCGGCGGCGCCCGGGTGCTGTACGCCACCCAAGGGGCCACCGACCCGCCGACATTCACACTGTTCACCAACCGCGAGCTGCCGCAGACCTACCTGCGCTACCTCGAACGGCACCTGCGCGAGACCTTCGATCTGCACGCCACACCGCTGAAATTGCGGGTACGGCGGCGCTGAGGAGCCCCAGGCGTCGCCACCTTGTAACGCCTTCGCCACCCTGTTCGGCACGTCGTTCTGTAGCATTGGCTGACCATGCCGCACGTGCTCTTGGCGATTCTCGCCCTCGGCTGCGCCGTCGCTTCCGTGGTCTGGGGGCGCTCCGCTCGCTACCGGGCCAAGGTGGTCCGCCGGGTCGAATCGTCCTCGGGCGACGCCGACCTGAAGCGTCTGGCGCGCTCTGACTTCACCAAGGACCTGCACACCACCTTGCTGTACGCCGTGCTGGCCGCCAGTGCGGCGGCGGGTGCCGCCACCGGATCGGTGACCGTCACGGTGGCGGTGGCCATGCTGGTCTTGGTGCCCGCCGGCGTGTCGGCTGTCCTCGGGCGCAACTTCGTCAAGGAGGCGCGCCTCGAACTGAACCGCAGCCAACTCGAACGGAGGGCGCAGGAGGTGCTCGTCCAAGAGGAACTGGCGCCGAAGCGCTGGGCCGAACGACTGGCCCCCGAGGACCTGCCCGCCGTCGAGGGCTTCGAGGTGGGACGGGTCTACCAGCCGGGTTCGGGGTTGATGGCCGGCGACTTCTACGACCTGTTCAGCCTGGGTCCAACCCGCCTCGCCGCGGTCATCGGCGACGTCTCCGGGCACGGTATCGACCCGGCCATCACCGCATTCCAGGCCAAGTACCTCCTGCGCGTGTTCCTGCGGCAGTTCCGCGACCCTGCGCAGGCCATCGAGGAGCTCAACGCGCAGATGTCGGCCATCGGGCGCAACGAGGAGTTCATCTCGTTGTGCGTGGCCGTGTTCGACACCCAAGCCGGCACGTTGCGCTACGCCTCGGCCGGGCACCCCGCTGCGTGGTTGTGGCACGACAAGGAGACCCAGCCGCTGCGGGCCACCGGGCCCCTGCTGATGCTCGATCCGTCGGGCACCTACTTCTCCCGAGAGATCCCTCTGGCCACCGACGACCTGCTCCTCGTCTACACCGACGGCTTGGCCGAGGCCCGCAGCGGCGACCAACTGTTCGGCGAGGAACGTGTGGCCGGAATGCTCCGTCGTGACCCGGGGGTGGCCGCCGACGTACTGTGCAAGTCCCTGCTCGAGGCAGCGACCGACTTCTCGAGCGGGTCCATCACCGATGACGTCGCCATCCTCGCCATCCGCCGCAGCTGACCCCCCTCCTGATCTCGACGGGAGCCCCGCGCCCTCGGTGACCGACGCCTTGGCGCGGGCGAGGGCCGGGAACCTGGCAAGGGGGGCCGAGAAGCTGGCGGCACAGGGAAAGCTGTTCGTGCGTGATCGCATCGATCTGCTGGTCGACCCCGGGTCCTTCGTGGAGGACGGCCTGCTGGCCAACAACGCCGCCGACGACCTGCCCGCTGACGGCGTCGTCACCGGGGTGGGGACCGTCGACGGCCGGCCGGTGTGCGTCATGGCCAACGACCCGACGGTCAAGGCCGGCTCGTGGGGCGCCCGCACCGTCGAGAAGATCGTGCGCCTCACCGAGCGGGCGCTGCGCGAGTCACTGCCCGTCTTCTGGCTGGTCGACTCGGCCGGCGCGCGCATCACCGACCAGGTGCAGCTGTTCCCCGGCCCCAGGGGAGCGGGGCGGATCTTCTACAACCAGGTCAAGCTGTCGGGGAAGGTGCCCCAGATCTGCTGTCTGTTCGGGCCGTCGGCCGCCGGTGGGGCCTACATCCCGTCGTTCTGCGACGTGGTGTTCATGGTCGACGGCAACGCCTCGATGTACCTCGGGTCGCCCCGCATGGCCGAGAAGGTCATCGGGGAGGTCACCTCCCTCGAGGAGATGGGCGGCGCCCGCATGCACGCCAGCGTGTCGGGCTGCGGTGACAACCTGGCCGTCGACGACCAGGACGCCATCGAGCAGGCCCAGGCCTGGTTCACCTATCTGCCCAGCTCCTGGCGGGACGCGCCGCCGGTCTACGAGGCCACGCCACCGGCGCGGGAGCTGACCGCTGATCTGGTGCCCGCCGAGGAGTCGCAGGGTTACGACATGGCCACCGTCATCGACGCCCTGGTCGACGCCGAGAGTTTCTTCGAGGTGAAACCGCTGTTCGCCCCGGAGTTGATCTGCGGGTTGGGCCTCCTCGACGGGCATCCGGTGGGCATCGTGGCCAACCAGCCGATGGTCAAGGGTGGGGTGCTCTTCGTCGACTCGGCCGACAAGGCGGCGCGGTTCATCTGGTTCTGTGATGCCTTCAACATCCCGCTGGTCTTCCTGGCCGACGTCCCCGGCTTCATGGTCGGCACGCAGGTGGAGCGGCAGGGCATCATCCGTCACGGCGCCAAGATGATCACCGCCGTGTCCGAGGCCACCGTGCCCAAGGTGTCCGTGGTGGTGCGCAAAGCCTACGGAGCCGGTCTCTACGCCATGTCGGGCCCGGCCTTCGCGCCCGAGGCGACCCTGGCGCTCCCCACGGCCAAGATCGCTGTGATGGGACCCGAGGCGGCGGTCAACGCCGTGTTCGCCAACAAGATCGCTGCCATCGCCGACGAGGACGAGCGGGCGGCCTTCGTGGCCGAACAGCAGCGCATCTACACCGAGGACGTCGACCTGATGCGCCTGGCCTCGGAGTTGGTGGTCGACGCGGTCGTGCCCTTCGAGAGTCTGCGTGCGGAGGTGGTCGCCCGCCTGCAGCGTGCCGCCGGGAAGGACCGCCACTTCTCCGACCGGCGCCACGGCGTCCCGCCGGTATGAGGCGCCATGCCGTGGTGTAACAGCTGCGACCGCTTCTACAACCCGAACTCGATGGCACCCGATGGGTCGTGCCCGACGTGCGGGAGGGTGATCGCCGAGCCGCCCGATGCCGACCTGAAGGTGCCCTGGCACTTCTGGGTGCTGGTCACCGCCACCGGTGCCTACCTGCTCTGGCGTGTCATCCAGGGGTTCGCCTGGTTGGTGGGCTGAGCGGCCCTCGTCGCCTGGCTTCGACGTGCCCCGTCGCGAGCGGTAAGGTGCGACCTCCACGGGCTGTGGCGCAGCTTGGTTAGCGCGTCGGTCTGGGGGACCGAAGGTCGGAGGTTCAAATCCTCTCAGCCCGACCACACAAACCGCAGGACAGGGAGGGTTCCGGCCCTCCCTGCTGTGTGTCCGGGGGAGGATCAGTAGTCGCGTCCGGCCAGGAACGTGGCCAGGTCCACGAGGTGCCGGCGTGCGGCATCGGGCATCGGCTCGTCCTGTGCGGCCTGCACGGCCTGCTCGGTGAGCGCCAGCACCTCGTCGGTGACCAACTCGAGCGCGCCGGTCGATTCGATGATCGCCTGGATCGCCTCGAGTTCCGTTCCGGTGAGATCGGGACGGCCCGCTCGGTCGAGCACCTTTCGCTCAGTCGGGTCGGCGCGCTCGACGGCGACGGCCATGAGCGCTGTCGGCTTGCCCGACCACAGGTCGGCGCCGACCGGCTTGCCGAGCGTGCTGGGTTCGCCGAAGGCGCCGAGGACGTCGTCGCGCAACTGGAACGCCAGGCCCAACAACTCGCCGTAGCGCCACAGCGTGGCGGCCACCGGTGGTTCCGGTTCGTGCAGGGTGGCACCGACGAGGAGTGGGCGCGTCACCGTGTAGCGGCCCGACTTGAGACGAGCGATCCGCTGGGCTCGGTCGTAGCTGGCACCGCCGGCGGCGGTGCACGACATGTCGAGGTACTGGCCGAGCATCAACTCGGTCTGGAGCTGCCGCCAGTGTTCGTGTGCCGCTGGTGGGCACGGCCGGAGCAGGTCCTCGGCCATGGCGTGGGCCAGGTCGCCCACCAGGATGGCCACGCCCTCGGCGTGGCGGCGCGGCTCTCCTCGTCGGCTGTGGCCTTCGTGGTCTGCGGCCATGAACTCGTGGATGGTGGGCTGGCCGCGCCGGGTGGAGGCCCCGTCCATGATGTCGTCGTGGATGAGGGCGAAGGTGTGGAGCAGTTCGAGCGCCGCTCCGGCCCGGTCGGCGAGGGCCCGGCCGGCGCCGTCGGTCGGGTCGCCGCCGGCGCTGAGCCATCCGACGAAGCAGAACCCGGGCCGTAGTCGCTTGCCGGGGCCGAGCGCCATGCGGGCGAGTTGATCGAAGGGCAGGGCCAGTTCGGGGTCGTCGGCCACCCACCGCTCGCGCTCGGAGGCGATGGCCGCAGCCAGCACCTCGTCGGTCCGCCCCGCCACCTCCGCGAGCACGGCGGGCACCGTCGCCGCCACGGACGCCGGCATTCCAGCAGGCACCGGCTCGGGGGTGGTGTCGAAGGTCACAGTTGAGAGTTCTCCGGATGCTGGTGGCGTCGTCTCGCCGTGACGTCGCTCGCCTGCTGCAGGCCACGAAAGCTACACCTTCGCAGGTGCTGGGCAGGGTTGCCTGATCGTCGCAAGGGCGGCCGGTAGGCCATCCTGCGGGGGAGTAACGTACGTCGCCTGTGGCGGGCTGTCCCTCTCCGGATGGCAAGGAGTGCCAGTGGTTGGCGACCACGACGGTGACATGGGTGAGGCGACGACGCTGGTCGACGCGCGCCCCCGGTCGCAGACCCCCGCAGCAGAGTCCGGTAGGGACCGCCTCCTGAGCGCCCTGTGGCGACACCGCAACCTGGTGCTTGCCGGGTTCGTGTTCGTGCTCGGGGCGGCCGTTGCGGTGCGGATCCGCCCGATCATCCTCTACGACGATGCGGCCATCACCGCCCGCTACGTGGAACGCATGGTCGCCGGGCAGGGCTGGACGTACAACCCGGGCGATCGCACCAACGGGGCGAGCGCACCGCTGTTCACCTTGGTGCTGGCTGCCGTGCACGCTCTCGGGATCGAGGTGATCGCCGCCATCCGGCTGGTGGTCACGTTCAGCTACGCCGCCACGGTCGCCCTGGTGGCCTACCTCGGGGCCCGGGTCGCCGGCCTGGCCGCCGGTGCACTGGCGGCGCTGTTCCTGCTCGCATGGGTGGATTTCTCCACCCAGGGCCTCAGCGGCATGGAGTCGCCCTTCGCTGCGGCCCTTGGACTGGCTGCCATAGTGGCCTTGTCCCACGGCTCACCCACCTGGGCCGGGGTGTTCCTCGGCCTGGCGGTGGTGAACAAGCTCGATGCCGGAGCCCTGGCCCTCGCCGTTGCCCTTGCCGTCCTCTTGGTGCAGCGCCGGTTCCCTTGGCGGACCGCATGGGTCAGCGCGGTGGTGGCCGCGCCTTGGTTCCTGTTCTCGCAGCTCTACTTCGGTTCGGCGTTGCCGCACAGCTTTACCCAGAAGGCGACGGGGGAGGTGGTGGATCCCGGTGGGCGTGACGTCGGGTGGATCCTCGATTCGCTCGAGAACCAAAGCGTCGAACTGCTGGTGCTGTTGGGGCTGGCCGCAGCGGCGTTCGTCCCGAGCGTGGCGCGGCGGTCGCCAACCGCTGCGGTGGCGCTCCTCGTCGTGGTCGTCTGGCCGGTGCTCCACGCGGTGACGTTCTCGCTGTTGGACCTCGGTGCCGCTCACCCGTGGTACCTGACCGTGCTCTATCCACCGCTGGCGCTCGCTGCTGGGTGCACCCTCGTGCTGTCCGTGCAGGCGGTGGCTCGCTGCGGCAGGTGGCCGGCCATCGGGGCCTTCGTTGTGGCAGTCCTGGTGGCGGTCCCGGCCATCGGCCTGTTGCAGGACGAAGGCGGAGGGTCGGGAGAGATGGTCCGGCGCCTACGCCAGGGGGCCACCAGCTACTACTTCCTCCATTTCGAGGTGGAGCGCCGAGGCGCCGGTCTCGCCGTGGCCGAGCTGGCTGAGCCCGGTGACGTGGTGGCCACCTGTTTCGGCTGGGTGGCCTTCGAGGCCCGCCAGCAGTACATCTCGGAGATCTGCCCGTTGAACACCCGCGTGGACGTGGGGCCGCCCGACTGGTACGTCACGGGCGGGTTCCCAGGGCACGAGCGGCCGTCGCCGCCGGCTGGCACGACTGTGTACAGCGTCGACATCGACAACGAGGTCGGGGGATGGATGGACGTGATCGAGCTGGACCGATGATCGGCGGTGTGCACGGGCGCCGGCCGGCGGTGGCCGCTAGGCGGCGCGCAACTGAAGCAATGTCAGGGATCCATGGCGTGGCACCAGGGTGCTCCATTACCGTGGTGGGTGGCGAGTTGGAGGAGCAGTGCGAATCAGTGTGGTGATGGCGACCTGGAACGGCGGGCCCTTCGTCGCGCCCCAGCTCGAGTCCATCGCCGGCCAGCGCAGGCTGCCCGACGAGGTCGTGGTGGTCGACGACTGCTCCGATGACGGGACCCCGGCCGTTGTCGAAGAGGTAGCAGCTCGCTGTGGCTTGCCGGTGCGGCTCGAGCACAACGAGGTGCGTCGCGGCTCGACGGTGACCTTCGGTCGAGCGATCGAGGCGGCTGACGGAGATCTCATCGTTCTGGCCGACCAGGACGACGTCTGGCGCCCGGACAAGCTCAGCGCGCTCGAGAGCCTGTTCCGGAACCGGCCGGATCTGGTCTACGCCTTCAGTGACGGCGAGCTCATCGACGAGCGGGACCAGCCGATCGCACCGAGCATGTGGGAAGCTCGCGGCTTCGGCCCTGACGAGCAGGACGCTGTGCGTCGTGATCCCTTCGGACGCTTGCTGCACCGCTGGGTGGTGTCGGGTTGCACCATGGCCTTCCCCTCGTCGATGCGACAGTTCATCCTGCCCTTCCCCACCTGGATCACCGAACCGTTCGACCCCATGGTGCACGATCGCTGGATCTCGCTGGTGCTCGGGGGGTTGGGGCCGGTGGGGGTGGTCGACGCTCCGTTGGTCCGCTATCGCATCCACGGCCACCAACAGATCGGCATGGCCAGCGCTCGGACCCGTGGTGAGTCGATGGTGAAGCTGGCGGTGCGCAAGCTGACCGTGTCGCCGGACGCCCGGCGGGACTTCCGCGACTTCCAGATCGTGCACCTCCACGAGGTGCACAAGCGGTTGGTGGCGGCGGGCGACACGGACGATGCCGTGGTCGAGCGGGTGGACGCCGCCATTGCCCACTTCGAGCAGCGGCGAGACCTCCCGTCGTCCCGACTCGGCCGCCTACGACCAGTGGCGCGAGAACTGTTCAACGGTCGCTACCAGGCGTTCTCGAACGGCGCGCCGAGTGCCGGAGTGGACCTGCTCGTGCGCTGAGTCGGCGGGTACTCTACTGCGCGGTGGCCGCGGTCACTCGAGGTGCGGGGTGGTAACGACCCCGACGAGATCGAGGAGTTCATGGACAACCTGAGACAGTCCACAGGCGGAGCCGTCTGATGGAGGCACCCAGCCGACCGCAGACACCGGCGCCGGTCGCGCTGCAGCGGTGGACGGTGTTGCGCCCAGGGAGTTCGAAGCGGCCGTGGGCCTCGGCAGCCGCCACCCGCGAGCTGTTGTGGGAGTCAGCAGCGCGCGAGCTGCGCGGGCGCTACAAGCAGAACGTGGGCAAGGGCGTGTGGATGCTGGTCCAGCCCATCGCCATGGTGCTCATCTACGGCTTCGTCTTCACCCAGATCTTCAAGGCCACCGGGCACGGTCTGCCCTACCTCTCCATGGCCTGGGCCGGCATCATCTGCTGGCAGTTTTTCCAGCACGGCGTGCAGATCGGCATGTTCTCGGTGATCTTCGAGGCGGGGACACTCTCGAAGGTGTGGTTCCCCAGGGTCGTCGTGCCCTTGACGCCGGGGACGGCCGCGTTTGCTGACCTCGGCCTCGGGTTCGTCGTCCTGTTTCTCGTGGCCACCGTGCAGGGGGTCTCCATCGGCATCACCGCCGTCGCCCTGGTCGTTCCCGTGGCCATGTTGGCGGTGTGGATGTTTGCGCTGGCGCTCCTGTTGGCGCCCCTTGCCGTGTTCCTGAGGGACCTGACGTCGATCGTCCCGCTGCTGCTGCGGCTCGGCTTCTTCGCCAGCCCGATCATGTACTCGGTGTTCGAGATCCCCGAGCAGTTCTCCTGGCTCGCCACGTGGAACCCGGTGGCAGTGGCGGTCACCGGAGTGCGCGATGCGGTGTTGGCAGGAGTGTGGCCCGACTGGCGGCTCATCGGCATCCACGCCGTCGCCGGGCTGGTGCTCCTGGCGGCCACCTACACGTACTTCACACGGGTCGAGGATCGCCTGGTGGACGCACTGTGAGTGCCGGGGCTGAACCGGAGTACCGATCCGGTGGTGAGGAGGGTGACGCTGCGTCTGGCGAGCTCTCGATCCCCGAGGTCGGACCGGTCGAGCAGGTCGAGTTCGACGAGGTGGCCGAGCCCACCATCCGACCGCCCCACTGGGACGCTCCAGCGTCGATCGTGGTGCGCGGGGTCAGCAAGTGGTACGACAGCCGCAACCGGGGTCGATTGCGGGCGGCGCTGCCGGGCCGACCCTCGAAGGAGCCGCCGCCGGGGGCGGTGCTGGCACTTGACGACGCGTCGTTTGAGATCGGCGACGGTCAGTCGGTGGGCATCATCGGGAACAATGGAGCAGGGAAGAGCACCGCGCTGAAGCTGATCGCCGGGGTCACGGCTCCCTCGCAGGGCGAGATCCGCGTTGCTGGTCGGGTGGCATCGATGATCGAGCTCGGCCTGGGCTTCAACCCGGAGATGACCGGACGCGAGAACCTGCGGTTCAGCGCCGGGCTGCTCGGCATGTCGCGGCGGGTCCTGGCCAAGCGGTGGGAGGACATCGTCGACTTCTCCGGTGTGGCCCACGCCCTCGAAAATCCGACGAAGACCTACTCGTCAGGCATGCTCGCTCGGCTCGGGTTCGCCCTGGCCTCCCACAGCGACGCCGAGATCATCCTGGTGGACGAGGTGCTGTCGGTGGGCGACTTCGACTTCCAGCGGCGCAGCCTCGAGCGGATCATGAAGCTCAACCGAGAGGGTCGCACCACCATCATCGTCACGCACAACCTCAGCGCCCTCCCGCCGTTGTGCCACCGGATCATCCAACTGGAGAAGGGCCGTGTGGTGGCCGACGGCGTGCCCGGTGACGTGATCCCCGAGTACGTCCTGGCCGAGGCGGAGAAGTACGCCGCCCATGGCAACGAGGAGGTCCACATCTCCGACGTGGAGCTCCGTCCCACCTCGGTGCACCCTGGCGGACGCCTCACCGTGCGGGGCGTGATCGAGACGACCGAGCCGTTGGTCGGGTGCAAGGCAGTCGTGCGCCTCGGCATGGGCCAGGCGCTCGTCGCTGTGATGGAGGGCGACGACAGCCTGACCCGACTCGTCGACGAGCCGCTCGACATCCGCATCGACCGCCAGGCCGGCCGATGGCAGGTCGAGGCAACTGTCGAGTCGCTCCCGCTGTTCGCTGGCGACTATGTCGCTGGTCTCGCCGTGGTGCGAGACGACACGACCGAGGTGATCAGCAGGACGATGCCACTCGACATCTTGGGCAGCCGCGACGACTGGATGAAGATCCGCGTTCGGCTCGAGGAGAACCACCAGCGGCTCGACCCGTGAGTCAGATGTTCTGGCGAAGTCGCGTGGCGACGTGACCCCAGAAGCGCCGGTCCCATGGCCGGACCTTCCGGCCGAGCTGGGCCAAGGTGAGGTCCCGAAGCCGCCGGGGGTGGCCCGACGGGCCGGAGGGAACCGGTGGTTTGCAGGGAGCGGACGGCTCGGAAGCGTGAGCATCGCCTGGGGCGGCGTCCACCGCTGCCGACGACGGGATCGTGCGGCGGGTGACCACCGCCGGGCGGTCGTCTCCCGCTGCCCGCTTGTCAGATGCCAGGAGGATGCGTCGCCCGGTCACCTGCCAGTCGGGCTCGCGGGGCAACGTCTCGACGCAGACGTTGCGGAAGTGCCGCTCGAACAAGGTGATCCAGTGATCGAGCGCTGGCCAGATCATGTGCTTGTGGTACTTCACCCCGATCGACGGGTCGTCCTCGTGGTTGCGGTCCTCGAGCGACCAGACCACTGCCTCGAGCTGGATCTCGCCGGTGAACCCCGGTTCGGAGGAGACCCGGTAGGGGAGCTGGATGCCCGACAGGTCGAGCCCGTCGAGGACGTGGAAGAAGCACGTCCCCTCCGGTGCGGTCCACGAGGCCAGGTTCTCGACGACGGTCTCCATCTCGGCGACGGTGTCGAGGTACGACCACGGTTGGCCCGTGCAGGTCACCAGCGAGAACGTATCGTGCCACTGCGGGTTGGGGTCGCGCAGGTCCCAGACCTCGAAGAAGTCGGCGTCGGGGTTCGCCTCCTGCGCGTGGGCGAGCATCGACGGCGACAGGTCGATCCCGCAGCGACGGAGCCCGGGGAACTCGCTCAGGAAGTAGCCCGTGCCACAGCCGGCGTCGAGCCAGCGCAGGTCCGGACGGTCGACTTGCCGTGTGATGGCCTCGACGAGCAGCCTCCGCTCGGTGTCCCATGCCCCACCCAGCCAGGATTGGCGGTAGGTGCGCGCCGTACCCTCGTCGTAGATCCGTCGGACGTTGTCAGGCTGCATGGTCGAGTACCCCGAGCTCGTTCACGAGGCGCTCCGGCGTCGTCGCAGGCGGGAGCGTGAGCTGAAGGGGTTGACGCGGCCGGCGAGTTCTCTGGCCAGTGCCCTGGTGGAGAGCCGGTCGAGCGGTGGCGGCTCCTTGGCGGCATCCCAGGCGTGGTAGAAGTCGGCCAGGTCCTTGCGAATGGCCCAGACCTGTTCGTGGACGACCCCGAGCGTGTCGTAGCCGTCGTCACTCTGCGGCAGCAGGGCCGCAGCGAGCTGGGAGATGTCGGATCGAACGGCGGCGACCTCTCCCATCACGTCGGGCAGTGCGCTCGCCGAGGGCGCAGCAGGCGCCGCGCTGCCGTCACCCGCCCGAGCGGGGTCGCGCTCGAGGGGGTGGTCGGGTGGCGGCAGGGTCTCCTCGTAGGGGTAGGTCGAGCCCACCTCCTCGGCGGAGATCCGCTGCGGGCGCTTGGACCTCCCGATGACGCCCTTCGGGCGTCCGAAACCCGGCGCCACGGCGGGCCACCGGCGCACCTCGACGACCTCGAAGTCCCGGGCGAAGATGTTGACCATCCGCTGCACCTGCGGCGCGACCTGGTCGTGGTGGACGCGCCCGTTGGGCTCCTCCCAGGTCCAGGTGACCGACGTGATGTACAGCGATCCGCCGAACACCGGCGTCTCGGGATCCTCCCAGGGGAGGATGGTGCCCCGGGCCAGGTCCTCGGCATCGACCAGGGGCACGAAGAGGCTGCCGCCGGGCGCCACCCACGAGGCCAGGTTGCCCATGACCGCATCCACCTCACGCAGCGACTCGACGAACCCGTAGCTGTTGAACAGGTTGGTCACCAGGTCCCAGCGGCCCTCCCACTCGGGGTGCTCGTCGAGGTAGCTGCCCTCGTGGATCGGCACGCCCGGGTTTGCCGCCCGGGCAGTCTCGAGCATGGCCGGGGACAGGTCGAGGCCTTCGCGCTCCACGTCGGGCAGCGCCGAGAGGTGCTTGCCGGTGCCGCAGCCGACGTCGAGCCAGCGACCGCCCGGGGGGAGGAGTTCCTTGATCACGTCGACTTCGTAGGCGTAGAGCGTGTGTCGCCACGGGTCGCCGCCCAGGAACCGCTCCTCGTAGGTCTCGGCGTACCAGGGGTCGTAGATGCTCAGGATCTCGTCGCGGTTCACCGTTCTCCTCAGGCTGGTCGTCGCCAGGCCCGCTCGCTTCGGCTTCGTCCGGCAGGCCC
The DNA here is from genome assembly GCA_020832495.1 of Acidimicrobiia bacterium. GTDB lineage: Bacteria > Actinomycetota > Acidimicrobiia > Acidimicrobiales > Acidimicrobilacustridaceae > JAFIEP01. The sequence continues at coordinate 37,546 of JAFIEP010000057.1, forward strand.
TCCTCGCCGGACCGCCAGATCGTACGCACGAGGAGGTGACCCTGCCAGCCGCCCGGCCCCGACCGGCCATACTTCTGCCATGGCCAAGCTCGCAGACCTCGAGGACGTCGACCTGACCACCGTGGCACTCGACGACGGGACGCCATTGCTGGCCGCGTGGCGCAGCGGGGGCGGGCAGGACGGTGCGGCGACGGGGTTCTGGGAGGCGTGCCAGGCCTTGCCGGCCTCGGCGGTCACCGTCGAGCTCGACCCGATGGTGAGTCGCCTGGTGCCGGGCGGACTGGTGGCGCCGACCGCCTCGGTGCAGGACCGCTTCGCATCGTTGTACCGCGACGGGCTGAACATCTTCCGGCGCGTCACCGACGACGACGTGGACCTGCCCATGCAGACCCGCCTGTGCCTGCTCACCGACTATCGGCGCGACCTGCCCTACGACCAGCTGGGTGGCAACGGTGCCCTCTTCGGCCTGTCCTACGGGGCCCCGGGCGCACCGGCGGGCGGTAACGTGAACGTCACCACCATCGGCGTGGAGATCCGGGCCAGCGAGGATCCTGCCAACGAGGTCGGCGGCTGCATCGCCTCCCTGCAACTGGGCAAGGGCACCGATCCGCCGCCGACCGGGTCGCTGTGGGGTGCCTCGTACACGCTGCGGGGCTCGGTCGGGCGTCAGCCGGGTGGTCTGATGGCCTACACGGCAGTGGTGCAGAACTACTTCGACGGCTCGGGTTCCCGTTCGGACAACTACGGCTACGCGGCGGTCACCCGTCCGGGCATCGGCGACGGTGAGGACTTCCACGTCCACGACCCCATACGTCACGCCACCACCTACCCCGTCGACCACGGCTTCGTGGTGTGTGGTGACTCCGGCCCCTATCCCGAGGGGGGTGGGATCGGCTTCAAGGTCGCTTTCCAGGCCGGCGGCGCGGCCTCGCCGTGGGCGCCACGTGAGCAGTGGCGCACGCGTATCGGCACGGGCTTGCTGGTGAGGGACTGGCTGGAGGCCGGCATCCACGTGCAGCCACCGCACCACGACGCCGCTGCGGTGCCTCAGCTCCGTCTCGACCGACGGGACCACCAGAAGGGGAACTACCTCGAGTGCCGCAGCGAGGACGGGCTGGGTCTCATCGCCTCGATCGGCCCTGACGGTCGGATGCGCGCCGCTCCAGGTCAGGACGACGCCGACGTGGTCACCGTGGCCCAGCTCGAGGAAGCCCTGGCCGCTCTGCGGGCCGACCTGCGGGCCGACCTCAGCGGGGTGTCGGCCCGTCGACTCGGTCGCGAACTCGCCGCACGGTGTTGGCGCACTGCCCGGCGGCGGGTCCGGCAGGTCGTCAGCTCAGCCGGCGCGCGCTGACCGGCGCGCCGCCCAACGGAGTCGCTCGTTGGCCACGGTACCCACCAGCCGTTCCAGCCCGGCGCGCAACCGGGGCCAGAAGAGCAGGACCACGAGACCGACCAGCGCGCCGTAGCGGGGGTCGTCGAGGGTCAACGCCGCGCTGAGCAGTAGTGCCGGCCAGATCTGGGTCCATGCCAGCAGCCACCCCTGGTCGATCGCCGTGGTGGCGACCGTGCGGTCGATCACGCGAGTGAGCCGTGCCGTGTGGAAGGCGACGAGGTAGGCGGCCGCACCGGCCACCAGCCACGGCGCCCACGTGGCCACAGTCACCGTCAGCAGCGTCAACCCCAACAGCTCGAGCGGGAACAGGATGCGCCGCATCAGTCGGGCGACGCGTACTTCGCCGATCGTCGTCGCCAGCGTGGTGATGCCCGTGGCCCGGTCGTTGGCGGCGTCACTCACCTGGTGGATCAGGATGGCCCGCAGCCCGAACCCACCGGCCCACGCCACGGCGCCACCGATCATCCACCAGGACGGGCCGCCGGCGGCGCCGACGGAGGAGAACAACGCCACGGAGAACAGCGCAGGGAGCACGAAGGCGTTGCAGGCGTCGCACACCGGCCCGAGGAGCGGGTGTTCCTTCAGGCGTAGGGGGCGAGGGGAGTAGGCGAGCGGCAGCAGGTAGATGGCCACCAGCACGGCCATCGCCGCTGCGTCGAGGTGGACGAACAGCCACGGCAGCGCCCCGAGCGCGGCGAAGGCGACGGCCGCGCCCACCCGCGCCGGCATGGTCAGGTTGGCCATCGAGTTCGACTTGCCCACCTCGAGGTCGGCGTCCACGTCGGCGGCATCGTTGATCACATAGGCGTAGGCAGCCAGTGCCATCGCGGCCCACAGCAGGGCCAGCACCCGGGGGAAGGCATCCACCGGGGCGATCTGACGCCAGCCGATCTGCAGACAGGCGAAGGCCGTGATCGGGCCCAACATGTGGTTCCACCACTGGTTCGTCCGCAGGGCGGTCGACGCCCGGGTCACCGAGCGCACGACGCTAGGGGAGCGGGCCGCCTCGGGCGGCGACTCGGCGGCGGGATCGGGCGTCGCAGACGATCCGTTGGGTGCGACGATGCCCGGTGGGCTGGCCAGGTCGACGGCGAGCGGTTCCTCGACGTAGAGGTCCAGTACGGCGGTGTCGACATCGTCGGCCAGTTCGTGGAGCAACTCGACGGCGTACTTCGTGGCCGGATAGGCGCCGACCCACGGTTGGGGGAAGGTGGTCGGGAGCGCAGCGGCCAGTGCGTCGAGTGTGGACGCGGCCTCGTCCTGGTCACTCACCGGCAGGTCGGTGGCCACGCGTCGGGCGGCCCACGACGAGCCGACGGCCAGGGCAGTGAGGTCGAGCGGGGGAGTGCGACGCGCCGCCGCGGTGCGGACCGGTCGGTAGGGGCGGGCGGTGGCATAGGCCACGAGAAGGGTCAGTCGGTCCACCACGTCGGTGGCGAAGGTGGAGCCCGACAGGTTGCGGGCGGTCTCGCTCCCGCCGTGCACCCGGAAGCTGGCCACCGGCTCGTCGACCAGGACCAGCCCTCGTCGCATGGCCAGGCGGACGAACAGCTCGTAGTCCCACAGTTGTGCGAAGCGGGTGTCGAAGCCGCCGGCTCGCAACGCCGCTCGTCGTTCGAACAGTACGGCAACGGGTTCGCCGACGAAGTTGAGTTGTGGCAGACGGGCCGCTGCATGCTCCGCCGCCACGTCGGCTACCTGCTCGGCACCCACGAACCCGCTCCCGAAGCGAGTGGTGAGGGACTGCTCGACCAGCGCGTCACAGGCCTGGCGTTGCCACTCGGGGACATCCGACTCGAAACGGTAGGTCCGCCCCCCGACCACGACCGGGACGCCGCGCCGCCGCGCCGCCAACATCGTGGTGAGGCATCCGGGTTCGATGCTGTCGTCTTGGAACACGGGTTTCACCCATCGTCCCCGTGCGAGATGGACACAGCGGTTCACGTTGCCGACGGCTCCGAGCCGCTGCGGGTTCCGCTCGACCCGCAGGTTCTCGATGCGCTCGCTGTACGAACGGGCGATCTCGACGGTCGCATCGGTCGAGCCGTCGTCGTTCACCAGCACCTCGAGGCCGGGGAGGTCCTGGGCGGCGATGCTGTCGAGACACTCGCCGAGGTACGCCGCCCCGTTGAACGTCGGGACGATGACCGATGCGGAGACGCTACGCGTCACGAGCGGCCACCCGTGGAGCGCCGGGCGAGGACCCTTTCGATGACGTCGAGCACCTCGGGCCCGGCCACGTCCACCCGGTGGTCCCGTTCGACGGTGGCCGCTGCCCGGGCACCCATGGCCACCCGGCGAGGCTCGTCGTCGAGGATGGTCAGTACCGCCGCTGCCATTGCCTCCACGTCGAGGTACGGCACGATCATCCCCGACTCGCCACGGGCTTCCTCCTCGCTGCGGCGCACCAGTTCGACCATGCCCCCCGAGCGGTCGAAACAGACCATGGGGATGCCGAGCAACGACGTCTCCAGGCCGACGAGAGGGTAAGGGTCCTCGCGAGAGGTGAGGGCCAGCACGTCGAATCCCCGGTACCAGTCGTGGGGTCGCGACTGCAGCCCCACGAGGTGGATGTGGGCGGCTGCACCGGAGCGCTCGATGTCGAAGCGGATCTGTTCGCCGTCGGCACCCCCGGGAAGGCCGCCGACCCACACCAGGTGGACGTCGGACCGTCCGGCGTCCACCATTGCGCGGCCCAGTTGCGTGAAGAGGTCGATGCCTTTGCGCCAATCGGCCCAACCCGAGCCACCAACCACGAAGGCGCTGTCGGGCAGGCCGAGTTCGTCCCTGATGGCCTGGCGGTTGCGCTCGGGAGGGGCGAGCACCTCGGTGGGGTCGATGAACTCGTAGACGCGGGTGATGCGGCGGCGGGGCACGTCGAACTGCACCACCAGATTGTCGGCTACACAGTCCGCAGCCGCGATGAAGTGATCGATCCGCGTGTGCAGCAGCGGCCGGTCTGCAGGGCGTAGGGCCCAGGTGGCGGCCGATCGCAGTTCGTGGACGTGGGCAACGGTGGCGGTTGCTGCCGGGAGGTGGTGGAGCAGGCGGACGCTGGCCGCGCTGTTGAGATAGACGGTGTGCGCCGCGGCGACGGGGGCCACGGTCCGGCGCATGCGGGCGACCTGCAGGGCCACCAGCGGGCGACGTCGTTGGCGCTCGGCCAGCCACCGTTCGGATCGGTTCGACCCGGGCCACTCGACCTCGGTGCCGAGCACTGTGGTGGGACCGACTTCGGCGAACATCTCGGTGAGTGGCCCGTCGCGCAGAATGGCGATGTGTGGCTCGATGCTGCTGTTGTCGGCCAGCCACCGCACGAGATGCAGGAGCGCGAAGGGCGCTCCGGTGCGGGACCCCTCGTGGGAGACGAACAGGACGGGGGTCGGCCGGGTCATCGGCTGCCTTCCGCAGTGCGTTCGAGGAGCCACGGTCCGACGGCGCCGACGTCCCTGGCGGCGAGGTCGGTGCGTACCGCCTCGCGGTCGGCGCTGTGGCCGAGCCGGGCGGTATCGGCGAGTTCCATGACGGCCTCGGCCATGGCCACCACGTCCAGGTACGGCACCACACGGCCCTCGATCGTTCGGCCCACCTCCCGCGCCGTGCGGTGTGTCTCGAAACACACCACGGGGAGCCCCTGGCGCACGGCCTCCTGCGCCAGCCACACCACCTCGTCGTCGGGCGCGGTGAGTGCCAACACCTGGGCCTGTGCGAGGCGCTCGGCCACCTCCCTGTGGGAGGTGGGGATCCTGAGGCGTTCGAGGACACCCAGGGTGCGCAGGTCGTGCAGGAGCGGCGCCAGGTGGTCCTGCTGCTCGACCTCGGCCCACACCATCTCGGGTGCCAACGTGGGGCGGACGGCCAGTAGCGCCTGCACGAGCCGGGCGGCGTGGTCACTGCGGAACCAGGTGTTCCCCAGGAGTGCGAGGGCCAGTTCGTCGGGGTCGGTCGGGCGGTTGCGGGCCTCCCAACTGGCCAGGTCGACCAGCTCACCGACCACCGTGGCCTGGGCCGGGTCGATGCCCCACGCCTCGGCGGCCCACTCGAGGGTTGTCTGGTCTGCGGCCAACCACACGTCGGTGGCGTCGACGAGTTGGTGTACCCGCTCGGGTGGTAGTGGCGGGTCGGCCTGGCGGTCGTCGGCATGCAGATGAGTCACGACGGTGCGGTCGCCAGCGGGTAGGTAGCGCAGCGCCACCGCGCAGGCGGCCCCGTTGAGGTACACCACGCCCGATCGGGGGACTGTGGCCAGCGTGGAGCGCACTGCCCGTGCCGTGAGGATGCCGGCAGGGCGCTCGGCTCCCATCCGCCGGAGCAGCTGCGGTAGCCGGGCCCGGTGGTCGCCGGCGACATCGTGGAACGTTGCCGATTCGAAGGGAGTCGTACTCGTCCACCCTGGCAGCCACAACACGGTGTGCAGGTCCACGTCGGAGCGCTCGGCCAACCATGTCACGAGCGACGTCGCGCTACGGGTGGCCGGACTGTCGTCGGCCGCCAGGTTCACCACGGTCCACGGCAGGTCGGCGCCACTCGTCGTCATCTCACAACCACCGCCGGATCGACGACCAGACACCGGGAGCGACTACCGACACGTCGTGCTGGGCGAGCGTCAACTCCCGCCCTCGGGCCCCCATGGTGGTTCGCCGTTGCTCGTTCCGGAGCAGCTCGATTACCTGGTGGGCCAGTCCGGCCACATCGGGGTAGGCCATCACTTCGCCGCAGCCCTGTCGCAGCAACTCGGCGATGCCCCCGGTGTCGAAGGCCACGATCGGGATCCCGCTCGCGGCAGCCTCGATGCACACGAGAGGGAAAGGGTCCTCGCGCGACGGCATGACGAACACGTCCATCAGGGCGAACCAGGTGGCTGGATCAGTCTGTGGTCCGACGAACTGCACCGTCCCCTGCAGACCCAGGTCCGCAGCCCGGGCCGACGCGCAGGCGATGCCAGCCTCGTCCCCGCCGACCCACACGAACGTGACCGGACGCGACGTGTCGGCGCGGTGGACGTGCCAGGCCATCTGTAGGAACAGGTCGGTGCCCTTACGGAACTCGACGGTGCCACACGCTCCGACCACGAAGCAGTCGGGATCGAGGCCCTTCGATCGACGGGCAGCTCGGCGGTGCTCGGCGTGTTGCAACCCGCTCGTGGCCTCGTGGATGGCCACCACGTCCACCATCTCGGCGTGGTGCTCGATGACGTCTGGATCCACGGCGTGCTGCTCGACGAGGTAGCGGGTGACGGCGTCGGCCACCGAGTACACGCGGGTGGCTCCGGTGGTGAACAGTGTTCGGTCCGCGGGACCGAGGCGATGCACCAAGCCGATTTCCAACTCGTGGGAGTGGCACAGATGGACACGTTCGCCGGGGGGCAGGGCGCGGGCCAGTTCGATTCCGGGAGCTCCGTTGACATACAGCACCTGTGCGCCTGCGAATGGGGCCATCATCTCGCGCAGCGCCGCGTGGCGGCGAGCGGCCCACCATGCCGGCCCGTCGATCTCGCCGGAGAGGATCTGTTGTCGCACGTCGTCGGGAAGCTCCTCGGTGAGGGGTTCGAACACGGTCACCGGCGCCAGCGCCCGGAGGTCGTCCAGCAGGTCCCCGCCGGCAAGCAGTGCCACGTCTACGTCGACGGCCACCCCAGCGGCAGGTCCGTGCTCGCGGAGCCACCGCAGCAGGTTGCGGAGATAGATGGGCGGGCCGGTGTGATCGGCGGCATGGCCGACGACGAGGAGGGGCCGGCTCACGGGAGTGGCACCCGCACCGGTGCCACGCGCTCGGCGTCGACGGTGACGAACGACCAGACGGCGGAGCGCGCCCGGTGGCGGGCGCGCTCGGTGGCCAGCATGGCCCACACGCTGCGGGCCATGCTGGCCACGTCCCCCGCCGCCACCACCGTCCCACCCCAGCGAGCGACGTCGTCGGCATACGGGTGGCCTTCCCAGCAGGCCAGAGGTGTGGCCTGGCGAGCTGCGACCTCGGCGAATCCGTCCGGGAGTCCCTCGACAGCGGCCGTCGGGAGCACGAGCACGTCGGCGATGTCAACCGCCTCCTCCCAGGTTGGGCTGGCCTCCATGACCTGGACGTTCTCGAGGTCCATGTGGTCGATGTCGTAGCGAAGCGGCCACTCGGGGTCGCCGCTGGCTGGCATGCCGTACCAGACCAGCAACGCCCCGCTCGGCCCACCCAGCCGCTGCACCTCCCAGGCGAGCGCCAGGGTGGTGTCTGGTAGCGCGGCCCAGCCAGGCACCGGGGGCATGAGCACGACGGGTCGGTCGGCGGGTACGCCGGCTGCGGTGCGTGCCCGGCGGCGCTCGGCCGAGGAGGCAGGTGGTGCAGGTACCGCCGACGCCAACTCGGGGGCAGGTTCGATGCGTGCCGGGTCTGCTCCCGCGGCCAGCAGCGGTTCCACCACGGCATCGTCGGCCACCAGGAAGCGGTCGGTGCGCGCCACGAACTGCCGACGTTCCCGTAGGGGTAGACCGGCCACGCTGAAGTCCCACGGATGGATGAAGGCGGTGACGGGGCCGTCGAAGGACCGCACATAGTCGAGGAGCGGGCTGCCCAGTGCGCCGTGCAGGTGGACGGCGTCGGGCCGGTCGATCCATTGGGCTCGGCGCCTGACCCGCAGGTCGTGGACCTTCCGGGCCACGGCCGGACTGACCCGGCGGATGGCCGATTGGGCCAGCGCCGGGGCTGAACGTGGCGGGAGGGGCTGCATTCGTTGTACCTCTGCTACCGCCGCCAGCGCCGCGTTGACCGGTCCGTCGGCGAAGGTGGCCACCTGGGTCTGTACCTCGAGGGCCCGCAAGGAGGTGAGGAACTCGACCAGGTGCTGCCGTGGCCTGGTCATCTCGGCGGTCTCGCCGATGCCCACCAACAGACGTCGTGTCATTGCCGTGTCGTGCCCCTGCAGAGTGAGATCGGACCCTGACAGTAGCCAACGGTGGGGTCGTGCCACGGCCTCCCTCGCCAGTTGCTCGACCGCTCAGGGGTGGCCACTGGTGGCCTCGCACAGTGCCGTGATGCCCTCGGTCCACGCCCGGCGGATCTGGGTGGTGCTGCGCTGGTGCGTGTGGCCCAGCAGGTCCCACGCCTCGAAGGAAGTCATGGAGTCGATGAGGGCAACGCGGTCGTCTCGGCGGGCGGTGCTCAGGTCGGCCAGTTCGGGAGCGAAGTGGGTGCGGACCTGATCGGCGAGGGTGCGGCGCGTCTCGGCCAGACCCTCGGCCACACGAGGGAACTCGAGGGCTCGGACCCGCGCCATGCGGGCGGGTCCGGCAATGGTGGAGAACAGCGTCAGGCGGGCATCCACGAAGCGCCGCACCCGTTGGGGGAACCGACCCTCCCCGATCTCGGGGACCTCGAAGAGGTGAGCATAGGTGGCGAAGAAACGACCGAGGGCGTGCTCGATGAGGTCGTCGATGGAGTTGAAGTAGCGGTACACCGAGGCCACCGACACGCCGGCCCGCTCGGCGATCTGCTCGATGGTGGGTGGGAGGTGGCCCTCGCCGTAGAGGGCGATCATGGCGTCGGTGACCGCGGCACGGCCCCGCTGGCGGCGAGCCCGGCGGCCGTCGGTTGTCTCGGGCATGGTCACCGTGTCCACGACGGGAGCGTACCACTAAGGACAATATTATGAGATGTGGACTCGCAAAAGATATTGACAACAAGAGTGTCAATAGGGTCAACTGGTCACCATGCAGACCGTTCGCACTCCCGACGACCGCTTCGAGAACCTTCCCGGCTATCCATTCGCTCCGCACTATGCCGAGGTCCCCGACGGCGACGGTGGCACGCTGCGGGTCCACTACCTCGACGAAGGTCCTCCCGACGCGGCGCCCGTACTCCTCCTGCACGGCGAGCCGACGTGGAGCTACCTCTACCGGCACATGGTGCCGGTGCTGGTCGATGCCGGTCACCGGGTGATCGTCCCCGACCTGGTGGGCTTCGGTCGCAGCGACAAGCCGACCGAGACGTCGGACTACACCTACGCCCGCCACGTGCAGTGGATGACGTCGCTGATCTTCGACGAGCTCGACCTGCGTGACCTCACCGCCTTTTACCAGGACTGGGGTGGGCTCATCGGGTTGCGGCTGGTGGCCGCCGAGCCCGACCGCTTCGCCCGGGTGGCCGTGGGGAACACCGGGTTGCCCACCGGCCACGGAAAGCCCAGCGAGGCGTTCCTGGCCTGGCAGACGTTCTCCCAGGAGACCGAGGAGTTCCCGGTGGGGTTCATCTGCAACGGCGGTTCCACCACCGACCTGCCGGCCGAGGTGATCGCCGCCTACGACGCGCCGTTCCCCGACGATACCTACAAGGCGGGTGCCCGCATCTTCCCGGCGTTGGTGCCCACCAGCACCGACGATCCGGCCAGCGCCGACAACGTGGCCGCCTGGGAGGTGCTCGAGCAGTTCGAGCGGCCGTTCCTGGTGTGCTTCAGCGACGGTGACCCCATCACCAAAGGGGGCGACGCCATCTTCCGGGCCAAGGTGCCGGGTGCGGCGGGGGTCTCGCACACCACCATCGAGGGCGGCGGACACTTCCTGCAGGAGGATCGTGGTCCCGAGCTGGCCCGGGTGCTGGTCGACTTCATGGCCGCCACATGACCCGTACCGTCGAGCAGCAGCGCACGGTCGGTGTGCCCATCGGCGACGTCTTCGACGCCCTCGGTGACCTGGCCGCCATCAGCACGTGGGGCCCGGACATCGACCATGCCTGGGTGTGTACCGAGGCGCAACGCGGCGTGGGTGCGGTGCGCCGGGTGCAGACCGGGCGGATGGTCGTGCTCGAGGAGATCGTGCGCTGGGAGCCGCCCCACGTGCTCGGCTACCGCATCGACGGTCTCCCCAAGGTGGTGCGCTCGGTGCACACCACCTGGACGCTGACCCCCACCTCCGCTGCCGGCGGCGATGCCACCACGGTGTCGGTCGTCACCGACATCGACTGTGGCCCGCGGCCACCGCAGCAACTGATCGCCCGTCTACTGGCCCGGAAGTTCACTTCGGTGAACGCCGGGCTGCTCGAAGGCTTCGCCACGTTCGTCACCTCCCAACATCGGAGCAGCACATGACCACCCGACCCGACGTCGTGCTCCTGCTCACCGACGAGGAACGCGCCGCGCCGTCCTACGAATCCGACGCGCTCACCGCCTGGCGGCACGAGGTACTCGCCGGTCGCCGCTGGTTCACCGAGCACGGCACCACCTTTGCGCGCCACTACACAGCCAGCCTGGCCTGTGTGCCCAGCCGCCCGTCGCTGCTGACCGGTCACTACCCCGACGTGCACGGGCTCAGCCAGACCAACGGGCTGGGCAAGGCCGACGACGACAGCCGCATGCGGTGGCTGCGTCCCGGGGAGGTGCCCACCGTCGGTCACTTCTTCCGCGCCGCGGGCTACGACACCCACTACGACGGCAAGTGGCACGTCACCCACGCAGACCTCGTCGACCCGGCCACCGGCGGCTCGTTGGCCACCAACGACGACGACGGCACCGTCGATCCCGCGGCGGTGAAGGCGTATCTCGACGCCGACCCGCTCGACGAGTTCGGCTTCTCCGGCTGGGTGGGACCCGAACCCCACGGCGCCAAGCTGTCCGACGCCGGTATCCGGCGCGACCCGCTCATTGCGGATCGGGTGGTGGCCTGGCTCGAGGACCGCTACGCCCGTCGACGGGCCGGTGACCCAGAGGCCATGCGACCGTTCCTGCTGGTGGCCAGCTTCGTCAACCCTCACGACATCGTGCTGTTTCCGCTCTGGTTGCGCACCGGCAAGCTGCCCCCGGCCTCGCCGGCCGATCCGCCCCGGGTGCCCCCGTCGCCCACCGACAGTGAGGACCTGGCCACCAAGCCCGCTGCGCAGGTCGCCTACCGCGACGCCTACTACTCGGCCTACGGCCCCGCCCCGGCCGTGGAACGGATCTACGCCAAGGGTGCGCAGCGCTACCGCGACCTCTACTACCGCCTGCACGCCGAGGTGGACGGCCCCCTCGACCGGGTACGGCGCGCCGTCACCGAGGGAGGTTCTGAGCACGCCGTGGTGGTGCGTACCGCCGACCACGGCGACCTGCTGGGATCACATGGTGGCCTGCACCAGAAATGGTTCACCCTCTACGACGAGGCCACCCGCGTGCCCATGCAGATCGTGCGGGTGGTGAACGGCGAGGTGCAGCCCAGCCCGCACACGGTCGCCGATGTGCCCACATCGCACGTCGACGTCGTGCCCACCCTGCTGGGGGCGGCGGGCATCGACGAGGGCGACGTGGCTGCCGAGTTGGCGTCGGACTTCACCGAGGTGCACCCGCTGCCCGGTCGGGACCTGCTGCCCCTCGTCGACGGCGGCGTCGCTGCCGGTGACCGCCACCGGGCGGTGTACCTGATGACGCGCGACAACATGATGGAAGGCGACTCGCTGGCCTCGGGTGTGGCTCGCCGGCTGGGTCGCCTGGCGCCCATGGCCTCGCCGCCGGTGCCGCTGCGCATTGCGGTGCCCGCCCACGTGGGCAACACCTTCGAAGCCATCGTCAGTCGAGTCGACGACAACGATGCGCCGGGCGCCGGTGGACACCTCTACAAGCTGGTGCGCACCTCCGACGACCCGGCCGTCTGGACCGAACCGAACGTGCGCCACCTGGCCGCCTCGGGTCCTGCCGGGCTGTCGTGGCGCTCGACGCCGCTGGTGGACGAGTGGGAGCTGTACGACCTCGACGACGATCCGATCGAGGCCCACAATCTGGCGCACGGCGCCGAGGCGACGCCGCTGCTCGACCATCTCCGGCAACGCCTGGTCGACGAGCGCTCGAGCGTCGTGCCCGAGCGGAACGTGCCCTGGCCGTGCGCCCGCCGGCATCCGATCGGCGGCCCCGAGCGCAAGGCGCCACCGCCGCCGGCGCGGTTGGCTCGAGCGTTGTTGCGTCGCATGGGCATGCACCCCCATGACCCGGTGCGCAGCGACGTGGAGCTGCCCGGCCGCCGGGCGCTGGTGGTGTGCACGAACCACGCCGTGCTCGACGTGGGCAAGGCGACCGGGGTGTTCGCCTCGGAACTGACCGTTCCGTACTATGCCTTCCGCGACGCCGGGATGACCGTCGACGTGGCCAGCCCCCTCGGTGGGGTGGTGCCCATCGATCCCTTGTCGTTGCGCGCTGTGCTGCGCACCGAGGCCGACGACCGGTTCCTCATCGACGAGGTGGCCCGCACCCAGGTCACCCACTCGCTCGCCGTGGGCGATCTGGACATGGCCGACTACGACCTCGTCTACCTGGCCGGAGGCTGGGGTGCTTCGTTCGACCTGGGCGACTCGGCAGCGCTGGGCGACGCCATCTCCGAGGGCTACGCCCTCGGGCGGGTCATCGGTGGCGTGTGTCACGGACCGTTGGGCTTGATCCGGGCGGTCACCCCCGACGGTGCCCCGCTGGTCGAGGGACGACGCATCAGCGCCGTGACCGACAAGCAGGTGCGCGAGCTGGGTATCACCTCCACACCCCGCCACCCCGAGACCGAGTTGCGGCGTCTGGGTGCCCGCTTCGAGGCGGCCACTGCCCGACGCGATCCGTTCGCCAACCACTGGGTGGTGGACGACACGCTCGTCACCGGCCAGAACCAGAACGCCGCCCCCATGGTGGCCCGGGAGATGTTGGCGTTGGTGGCGGCTCGAGAACACGTCGCTGACGGCGAACGCGACGAGCCACTGACAGGAGCACGCTCATGACCATCTCGGTGACCATCCTCGGCACCGGCAACCCGTTGCCCGACCCGGCGCGGGCGGGCGCGGCAACCCTGGTGCAGGCAGGGGAGAGCCGTCTGCTGGTGGACGCAGGGCGGGCGGTGACCATGCGCCTCGCTGCTGCGGGTGTGCTCCCGCCGATGCTCGATGCGGTGTTGTTGACCCATCTGCACAGCGACCACATCTGTGACCTCAACGACGTGATCACCACCCAGTGGATCATGTCGTTCGAACCCACTCCGCTGCGCATCTACGGCCCCCCCGGTACGGCAGCCATGGTGGAGGCGCTGTTGGCAATGTTGGCGCTCGACGTGCGGTACCGCATTGACCATCACGGTGACCTCACCTGGGAGCCGATGGTGGAGGTACACGAACTCGACGCACCTACGGAGCTGACCATCGGCGACGCCACCGTGGCGGTGCGGTCCACCGACCATCGCCCGGTAGAGCCGTCGGTGGGCTTCCGCATCGGCCACGACGACGCCGTGGTGGCCATCGCCGGCGACACGATCCCTTGCGTCGGGTTGGACGAGTTGTGCGCCGGGGCCGACGTCTACGTGCAGACCGTGCTGCGCTCCGATCTGGTCACCCAGGTGCCCAGCGAGCGCTTCCAGGACATCCTCGATTACCACTCGACGGTGGAGCAGGCGGCCGAGACCGCCCAGCGCGCCGGGGTAAGCACAATGGTGTGCACCCACTACGTGCCGGGTAAGGCGCCGGGCGACGACGAGGGCTGGCGCTCGCTGGCCGCCGCGCACTTCGACGGTGACATCGTGCTGGCCGAAGACCTCACCGTGGTGACCTGCGGCTGAGGGTGCTCAGACGCTCCAGGCCTCGGCGTCGGTCCAGAAGTCGTCGACCTCCTCCGGCGTCTGCTCGTACGCAGCCCGGTCGTTCCGCTGGAGCACGGCGCGGACTGCGGCGGCAACGCCGTCACGCGCCGCGGCGGAGATGTTCACACCGAGCCGACGGGCTTGCGCCGCGAGTGAATCGTCGAGCGTGAAGGTGATGTGCACGGGCACAGCAGTACACGCTAGTGACCGCCACTGGCACATCGCTGCAGGCACATGTGCACAGCGCACCAGGGCGCGCTACGAGGTGTTGTCGGGGGGTCGGGAGCGCGGTGTGGGTGTGGGTTCGAGCCATGCGCTGAGGATGGCGTCGGCGCCGTAGCGGTCGAGGCGGTCGCCGGAGGGGATCCAGCGGGTGGCGGGTTGTGGGTGGTCGCCGAGGTGGATGTCTGTGGCGGGTCGGTGGCCGGTGGTTTCGATGATGGTGCCGTTGGGGGCGCGGAAGCGGATCTGGTGGGTGTTGGGGTCGAGTTCGTGTTTCCAGCCGGGGTGGCGGATGAGGGTGTGGTGTTCGTCGCACAACCACACGAGGTTCCACAGTGCGGTGGGGCCGTTGTCTTT
>JAFIEP010000063.1 GCA_020832495.1 Acidimicrobiia bacterium
AGCTGCCCACCGTTGTGGTGGCTGGTTGCGCGCAGTCCGGTCTGCGGACGTGTCGGGGCCCCGTGGTGGCCGACCAACCTGCCGATAGCGTGAGCAGGTGCCCGACACCCGAGACATCATCAGTGTGGAACGGGTCATCCCGTCGCCATCCGAGCCCATCTTCGCCCTATTGGCCGACCCGACCCGCCACCAGTCCTTCGACGGCTCCGGCACGGTGCGGGATGCCAAGGTGCCGGGTGGCCGAGTGGGATTGGGCGACACCTTCGGCATGTCGATGAAGGCGGGCATCCCGTACTCGATGGTGAACGAGATCATCGAGTACGAGGAGAACCGCCGCATCGCCTGGCAGACCCGCGGGCCCGGGCCGCTGGGCAAGCTGGTGGGCGGGCGCATCTGGCGCTACGAACTCGAACCGCTCGGCGACGGCACGCTGGTGCGCGAGTCGTGGGACATCTCCCAGGAGAAGGCCGGGTCGAAGCCCTTCGTGCGCAAGCTGGCCGACATGACCCGCAAGAACATGGCCGCCACCCTCGAACGCATCGAGCAGGCCGTGACCACTGGCGAGGGCGACACCGACACCGACGCTGGTTGAGACGGGCCCGGCTTCCGCCCGAGCCCGAGCCCGACCCTGACCCCCGCCCGGCCCCCTGCGAACTGCCGGCGATCTGGTGCAAATGAAGCGCGTATCGCCGGCAGTTCGCAGGGTGGTGACCGAGCGTGATGCGGTACCACGCTGCGTGGTGACCTGCCCAACTGCCGGCGATTTGTTACGGATTGAGCGCGTATCGCCGGCAGTTCGCAGGAGGGGGAGCGGATCCTCAGGGCACGGTGATCGACCAGGCCGGGGCCGGGCCTCGACGGGTGCTCGCAGTGATCTCGAGGAGCACGATGTCGGCGTCGGCGAGCACCGTGCCGTCGTACGCCCCGATGTCGTTCACGAGCAGCGACGGGCGACGTGGCCCCCAGCCGCGCACGGCGAAGTTGCTCTCACAGCCAGGGCAGGCGATGTCGAGCGGACGGCGAGTGTCGTTGACGAACATCACCACCGAGTCGCCCTGCCCGTCGATGCGGGCTCCTTCCTCGGCGGCGAGCTCTGGTGCCGAGCGGACATCGGCGACGGTGAGCGTCCACGGTCCTGAGGCGTTGACCTCGAGCATCGACACCTGACCACCGTCGAAGTTGAGCGCAGTCGTGCCCCGGTAGGCACCGATGGTGTTCACCAGGAGTTCGTCACGGCCGGTGTCGCGCAGGGCGCGGACGGCGAAGTTGCTGTCGCCTTCATGGACGGCGGTGAGCAGCCGGGCATCGTCGAGCGGTCCAGGAAGCGTCACGATCGAGTCGCCGCTGCCGCTGTAGGTCTCCTCGGCCACGAGTGGCTCGGTGGTCGGTGGCGGCGGCTCGGTCGTCGTCGGCGCTGCCGTCGTGGGCGCCGCTGTGGTGGTGGGTGCCGCGGTGGTCGTCGGTACATCGACAGCGTCGTCCGCCGCCTCGGCGGTGGTGGGCGGCTCTTCGGCGTCCTCGGTCGCCTCTGGGTCGCTGGCGGCCACCAGCGTGTCATCGTCCTCGGCTGCGCC
Organism: Acidimicrobiia bacterium; assembly: GCA_020832495.1. Lineage (GTDB taxonomy): Bacteria > Actinomycetota > Acidimicrobiia > Acidimicrobiales > Acidimicrobilacustridaceae > JAFIEP01. The sequence goes on from JAFIEP010000063.1 coordinate 1,575, forward strand.
GACCGCCGCGAAACCGATGGCCAGGACGACCACCGCAGCGGTGACGACGCCCTTGGTCTTGGTGGTCCATCGGGCTGCCGCCCACACCAGGATGAGGCCGACGGGGAAGCAGAACAACAGCGACACGATGACGGCGACATTCGTGGCGTACCACGGCACGGGTTCACCGTCGATGGGTTGCGGTGGTGCCGCCGCGACGTTGGCCGTCGGTGGCGGGGGTGGCCCGATCGGCTGGCCGGTCGGCGGGGGTGGCCCGGCTGGCGGGGGCGATGCGGCGGGATCGGGGGATGCGGGGGGTTCGGTCGACATGGGACGCTCCGTGGGTGCGGGATGGGGTGCGCAACTGGTTTGTTGCACTCATGTCGATGTGGGTGTGTGGTGTGACGCGACGAGGCGAAGAAGGGGTTGCTCCATCCGCGGCAGCACCGCCCATGTGGTCTGGGCCTGCCAGAGGTGGTGTCACCGATGGCACGATGGCGGTACGTCGACCAAGATGACGATCTACTTGCCCGATGACCTGCGGACATCGGTGAAGGCCGAGGCCCGGCGACGCGGGTGCTCCGAGGCCCAGGTGATCCGTGAGGCCATCGCCCAAGCCGTGCAGCGACCACGGCCCCAGCGTGGCTTCCTCGACGCCGAGCCGATTGCCGACCGGGCCGACGAGTTACTCGCAGGCTTCGGCGACCGGTGATCATCGCCGACACGAGCGGTCTGCTCGCCCTGTTCAACCGCCGTGAACCGGCGCACCCTCGCGTGGTCGAGGCCCTTGAGGATGTGGAAGGGCCGCTGGTCGTGTCACCGTTCGTCCTCGCCGAGCTCGACTACCTCGTCGCCACCCGTCTCGGGGTCGAGGCGGAGCTTGCCGTGCTGCACGAACTGACGTCTGCCGCCTCTGCGCTTGCCGTGATCGACGATGAGGATCTCGGCCGCTGTGCCGCGGTCATCTCGCAGTGCCGGGACCAGGAGATCGGCGTGGCCGACGCCTCGATGGTCGTGCTGGCGCATCGCTTCGGCCCGCGTTCGGTGCTCACGTTGGACCGCCGGCACTGCGACGTCCTGCGGCCGCTCGACGGTGGTCGGTTCACGCTGCTCGGAGCCTGAACGCGACGCGTCGCGCGCACGTGGCGCGTGCGTGGCGCTCACCGCCGGCCGAGAATGGCCGAGCGGAGCTCGGAGCGACGGCGCGCCCTCGAGGCTCGGACGCGGCACACGGCGCCGACCGACTCACGATGGAGCCGGCCGACGCACGTGGCGCACCCCGGGGTTCCCGCCTCGCCCCCAGGGTGATCTGTGGGACGGCACCCGAGCCGAGCCACTCGGTGGGTGCCACCCTCGAGACCTATGGCCGCACTGAGCACCCACCGTCCACAGCGTCCACCAGGTGCTGGACGTAGGCGACGTTGCCCTCGGGGGTGAGGTGGCCGATGTCGTCCCGCTCGTACCCCGGGTTCGCAGCGACGTGGGGCCGCCAGTCGGCGAGCACGGGGAACGCACCTGCTGCGTGGCGTTCCTCGAGCAGCCCGTTGACCATGTCGGCGAACGTGGTGGTCACCGCCACCACACAGGTGCGGCTCGGGTCGAAGGCCGCCAAGGCGGCGTCGAGAGATGCCTGGACCTGCTCGGCCACATAGCCGGGATGCTGCGGGCACGACCCGGGCTCGAACGCCTCACGCAGGAGGCACACGGCATCGTTGGTGCCCAGGTTCATGATGAACACGTCGGGTGCGTCGGCGGCGACGGCCCGGACATCGTCGAGGCGCTCCGTGATCGTGCGCCCGCCGATGCCGTCCACGTGGACGTCCCATCCACGCTCGCCGAAGGCCTGGCGGGTGAGCTCGGCGGACCCGACGGTGATCGAGGCACCGATGACGACAAGTCGCGGGGCGCGAGGAGTAGGTGCTGCTGCCTCGGCTGGCGCCGGAGTGGATGTCGGTGCCGCCACCGCGTCAGTCGCGGGGGCGTCGATGTCGGACGGCTCCGTGCTGGGCGGAGCCTTGGTGGTGGGTGTGGTGGTCGTCGGGTTGTGCATCGTCGATGGGGTGCTGCTCGTGGTGCTGGTTTCGGGCGGCGCCGAGGAGGCACTGGTGGTGGAGTTCGAGGTCGACGTGACCTCGGGTGCTGCGGTGCGCTCGGTCGACGAACCTGTGGGTCCGGTGACGGCGAGTGCGAGGAGCAGGACGGCGCCAGCCGACAGAACGACGGTGACGAGACGGGTGCGGGGGGTGAGAGTGAGGTTGCGCATACCCCCTTTTCACTCGCCGGCGCTCGCCGCGTGACACGAGCCGTGTCGAGGGGAGCGACGGACGCGGTGGAGGCGACCCAGGTCAGGTCACGAACGACCGCGGAGGCTCTGGGGGTGTCGGTTCGCTGCAGGCTTTGCCGAGTCGGCGCATTTCGTTGACGGTGTCGGCCAGCAGCGTCACCTGCACGCCGAGCTCGTCCTGGCGGCGGGCGTAGATCTCGGCGAGCGACTGGTAGTACCACACCGTCTCGGACCAGCCCCGTCGCAGGTCGGGGGCGTTGGCCAGCTCGTTGCCCTCGTCGTCGAACCTGGCTGGTTTGAAGCGGGCGAACACGTCGAGGCCGATCTGGTGCTGGTCGGCGACGATGGTGCGGGCGTTGTGCAGCTTGTCGGCCAGCGAGACGCGTAGCACCTCGGTGCGCTTCTCGGCGGCCAGCTCCTCGAGGTAGGCACGCTTGCGGGCCTTCCACGGTGCCTTGTCGGTGGTGTCCTCGACCAGGCTGTCCGACAGGGCTGCGACGAGGTCGGCGACGTGTTGGCCGAACCGCTCGGCAATGTCTGCCAGGGCGGCCTCCCCACCGTGGTCCTCGGCCACGTCGTGCAGCAGGGCCGCAATGGCGCCGTCCTCGTCGCCGCCGCCCTCGAGGGTGAGCGAGCACACCGCCAACGGATGCGCCAGATACGGCACCCTGGTGCCCTTGCGGACGTCTCGCTCGTGTTGCTGCTGCGCGTAGCGCAGCGCCTCGGTGAATCGCTCGGTCAACAGTGGTGGTCCCGCCGGTTCAGCCATGGTCGAGATGGTGGCACACCGTCGACCACCGCTGGTCGCTCGTCGCCACCGTCGATCGTCGTGCGGGTGGTGGCCGGCCATTCGGGCGATGTCGGGTCGACGGCGCCGCTCTGCGCCGCTCGGGCGACGTCGGTTCGGCTCGGTGTGTCACCATCAGGTTGATGGGCTACCACCAGATGACCGAGGACGAGTGGCGGCGGTTCCTGGTGGAGGAGGCCCGACCGGCGGTGCTGGCCACCACTCGGCCCGACGGACGGCCGCACGCCGCGCCCGTGTGGTTCGACCTCGACGGCGACACGGTGGTCTTCATGACGGGAGCCGACACGGTCAAGGGCCGGAACCTCGCTCATGACCCCCGGTTGTCATTGTGCGTGCAGGACGACCGTCCGCCGTTCTCGTTCGCCCTGCTCGACGGCATCGCCGAGGTCAGCGCCGACCCGGACCAGCTGCTCGCATGGGCTACTCGGATCGGCGGTCGCTACATGGGCGACGATCGAGCCGAGGAGTACGGCCGACGCAACGGCGTACCGGGCGAGGTGCTCGTGCGGGTGGCGGTCACCCACGTTGTGGCCGCACGCGACGTGGCCGACTGACCGCGCTCGGCGACGACCCCTCGAACTGCCGGCGATCTGATGCACATGAGTATCGAATCGCCGGCAGTTCGCAGGGGTGACGACGTGCGTGCGAGTGGCCCCTACTCCGACGCTCGGAACAGGAACGCCGCCATCGCCTGGCGACTGACCGGGTCGACCGGCTTGTACACCGCCCCGCCACCTGGGACCGCCGTGCCGGTCGACAGCCCCGACGTGCCCATCCACTGAATGGCGTCGTAGAAGGGGTGCTCGACGGCCACGTCGGCGAAGAACGGGCCGCCGCCCCCGCCACCGGCGTCACCAGTGCCGCCGCCACCCTCCGGCGAGCCCGCCGCCCGCCACAGGAACGCCGCCATCGCCTGGCGACTCACCGGGTCGGCCGGCTTGTAGAGCGCCCCGCCGCCAGCGACTGGGGTACCGGTGGACAGCCCCGACGTGCCCATCCACTGGATGGCCTCGTAGAACTGGTGCCCGGGGGTCACGTCGGCGAACATCGGCGCGCCGCCACCGACCTCGGGCGACCCGGCCGCCCGCCACAGGAACGCCGCCATCGCTTGCCGGCTCACGGCCACGGTCGGGCGGAACGTGCCGTCGTCGTAGCCGGTGGTGATGCCCGAGCCGGCCAGCCACTCGATCTCCGAGCAGAACAGGTGGTCGCCGCCGACGTCGCTGAACGGCCCCTCGCCGGCCTCGCAGCCCTCCGGATCGATCGGGTCCACCGGATCGACGGGATCGACCGGATCCACCGGATCGATGGGCACCACCGTGCCGTCGAGGTACTGCAACCCCGTCGACTGGGTGGCCACGAAAGTGGCCACACCCATCTCACCCGGGCCGGCGCCGGTGTAGGCCCGCACGATCACCGGCACCTCCTTGTCCGGCCACATGGCGGGGATGTCGATGGTGGCCTCGGTGGCGTCGGGTGCCGCCCCCACGCTGAGCCCGGTGGTCGACTCGATCTGGTACGACAGGATGGCCCGACCGCCGTCGTCCACCGGCGGCGTCCACGACACGACCGCACCGCCGTCGGTCTCGGTCACCTCGACGTTCAGCGGCGCCGACGCCAGTTCCGCAGCGGGAGCGGTGAACGTCCCCACCACGATCTCTTCGCGGGGCAACCCGTCCTGGGTGACCAGCGCCACGATCTCCCGCTCGGAGGCCTCCGACGACCCTGCCGGGGTGAACTCGAGCGTGCCCACGGCCGAGGGCCCGACGTCGCGGGCGCTGCGGGGCTCGGTGTCACGCGACGCCTCGACCGTGCCGATGGGGGACATGAACTTGTCGTCGGGATCGGCGGACCGCTCGAAGAAGCTCACCTCCTGGTCCTTGATGCGGGCGATGTCGTAGTCCACCGCCACCTTCCGCTCGTCCTCGGCGACCGGGCGGGCGGTGGCTGCCACGGCCACGTCGGGGATGACGAGCGACGACTCCACCTTGCCGGCGTTCAACGAGCCCTCCCGGGGCACCAGCCGCCAGTCGCCCTCGGCGGGGTTCTCGATGAGCACCACCTGCACCTCGTCGTCGCGCCACAGGTAGTGGCCGAGCCCCTCGGCGTCCTCGGGGGTGACGTCCTCGTACACGGTGCCGTCGGGAGAGAACAGGGCATAGTCGACCAACTTCTCGCCGACGTTGCGGCTGGCCAGCGTGCCCCGCCCCTCGGCCTCGAGAGCGTCCTCGGCCACCAGCAGCACCCCGAGCCCAGGCTCGTCGGGCCCCACCGAGATGATGTGGCTGGTGGGGTCGCCGTCGCGGGCGCTGTTGCCCACCACGCTGACCGCCTCGTGGATGCGGTAGCGACCCATGTTGCAGCGCAGGCGCAGGGTGCGCAGCGGGCCCGACCAGAAGAAGCCGCCGCCCACGCCACCCAACACGGCCACCCGACCGCACGCTCCCAGGCCGATGTGGTTGATGAGTGTCTCGGCCGACGCTGCGTCCCGCCCGAAGAGCCGTGCTCCGATCTCTGCGGAGATCTGGAAGCCCAGCCCGGTCATGGGTAGGCCCGTCTCGGGGTTGGTGGCCCCGATGGCGGCGCTGTCGAACACCGCAGCGTCGACCTGACCGTAGAGCTCGATCTGCTTGACGGGCTTGGCACTGATGCTGCCGCCCATGCCCACGTAGCCGCGGGTCTGAATCTCGATGTAGCCGCCGGCCTGCACCGGCAGGCCGAACAGTTCTGCGTTGGCCAAGAGGAAGAACTGCAGCCACTCGGCCTCGTAGTCCTCGTAGGCCACCAGGTCGGGGTTCCAGTCGGGCTGTTCGGAGAAGCCGATGGTGCCGTTGAGTGCCATGAACGGCGCCCCGGGCGGACCGACGAGGGCATCCATCGAACCACTCATGCGCAGCTCGGGATGCTGGCTGATCTCGGCGCCCACGCCGTTGAGGGTGACCCCGGTGAAGATGGGTAGCCCCAGCCCGGTGGCCGACAGCCCCGCCTGCACCAGCCGCCCGTTGTAGATGGTCAGCGACCCGGCGATGCCGAGCGGTTGGCCGCCCGGGTTGGGTCGGGGGATCTCGAGGGCGATGGAGCCCTTCCACTCCGGGCCCGCCCCGGTGCAGAACGCTGCCTGGGAGCCCTCGGAGCAGAAGCTGACGTACAGCGCCTTCAGCGGGAAGGCGGTGAGCGTGCCGCTGCCCGACATGGGGGCCTGTCCGTTGCTGTTCGGCGGGTCGGGCGGACCGTTCGTGGTGGAGGAGAAGCCGAAGGCCCCGTCGACGATGGTGCCGTCCTCCACCGAGAGGCCGATGGCGATGCGCGGCGCACCGGGCACGTTGTCGAGCGCGGTGCCCAGCGACCCGGTCCAGCCGCCGGTGGGGCTGTAGCCGATGGAGAACGACGAGATGGGCAGTGCGTTGAAGAACAGCACGTTGTCGGCCGCCAATGCACCGCCCACCAGCCGTCCGTCGTCGATGTCGAGTCGGAACTCGAGGGTGCTCGGGTTGCTCGACAGCGGACGTTGGACGCTGCCCGCACCTTCGAGCTTCACGCCGCCGGGGGTTTCGGTGAACGAGAAGCTCAGGTTGGTGATGTCGAGCAGGTCGGCCAACGGCAGCCGGGCAATGGTCAGCGACCCGCCGACGATGCGGCCCTGGTTCATGGTGATCGACCCGGACCCGCCGATGGGGGTGCCGTCGCTGTCGAGGATGGTGAGCCCCGCCCCCCAGGTGGAGGTGCCGTCGGGGTTCTGGCCGACGGCGAACTCGAGCATGTCGATGGTGGTGACGCCGAGGGGCACGCCGCCGACCTTGATGGCGCCGCCCACCAGGCGACCCCCGTCGAAGGTCATGGCGCCGTAGAGGGTGACGTTGGTGCCGTTGTCGATACCCACCCGGCCGCCGAGGCGGAACGAGCCGGCGCTGGTGAGCGCCACCCGCACGTCTTCGAGTTGGATGAAGTCGCCGATGGGCAGACATGCCGCGGTCACGTCGAAGGCGCTGAGGCGCCCGTCGTCGAAGCCGAGCGAACCCCGCGCCGCGTAGGTGTCGCCCCGGTAGGTGATGTTGGCCGACACCGAGAAGTACGACTCGGCTCCCATGGTGGTGGGCGTCCCCGACGGGACGTTGAAGCCGCTCGGCGTCGCACTGCACGACCCGGTGCCGGTGAGGGCGAACGGGGCGGCCTCTGCCTCGGCGGGCAGGGCAGCGGGGCTGCGCCGACCCACGTACTCGATGTCCACGCTGCGCAGGGTGGCCACGTCGCCGAGGGGCAGGTTGGCAATGCTGATCGACCCGGCGGTGATGACCCCCCGCTCGACCGACAGGGTGCCCGAGACGAGCGATCCCTGCTGGCCGGGGCGGGCCAGACGGGCGCTGAGCTCCCAGTCGCTGGTCGAGTCGCCACCGATGTAGCCGAACGACACGTCCTGCAGTTCGAGGAACCCGCCGAGGCGGATGCCGGCCGCCTCCACCTGCACCGATTCCACGGTGCCGTCGGCCACCACGAACTCGAACGAGGCGCTGGCGTCGTCGCCGCTCGAATGACGCACAGTGGCCCCGCCGGACCACCGCTCGGCGTTGGGGCGATCGCCCTCGGCGCCGAAGCCGAAGGAGATGTTCACCTGGTCGAGCACGGCCAGCTCACCGAGGCGGATGCCGCTGCCGCACAGCGCGCCGGCGGTGGCGGCACCGTCGGTGACGCTGAGGAACCCGCCGACGCTGCTGGTGCGACCGTCGCCGTAGCCGACGGTGGCGTCGAGGGCGTACACGGCGTCGCCGTCGGGTGGCGTGATGCCACACACCTCGGGCGCGCTGGCGCCGCCGACGAGCGAGAACTCCACCAGCTCGAGTGGACCGAGCTGCACGTTCTCGGCGCTCAGCGCGCCGCCGACCAGTGCGCCCTCGTCGAAGGCCAGGCCGCCGCCGAGTGACGACGTGCCGCCGGTGTGCACCAGCGACCCGGCGAAGCCCCAGCCGTCGAGGCCTCCGACGTCGAGGGGATAGCCCAGCTCCACGTCCTCGAGGGTGAGCGACTCGCCGAGCGTCACCGTCCCGATGGTGAGCAGCGCCGTGGCCAGGCGGCCCTCCTCCCAGGCGAATATGCCGTCGCCGCTGAAGGTGCTGTCGCCGCTCGACACGGTGGCCCGGCCCTCCCACAGGAGGTCGTCGCCGCTCTGGATGACGTCGAGCCCCAGCTCCTCGATGGTGACCAGCCCGCCGACGCGGATGTCGGTCAGCTCCATCGAACCCTGGACGACCTGTCCGCTGTCGAGCACGAGCGTGCCGCTTGCACTCCCCGGGGTCCCGCCGGAGACGGCCACGGTGGCCGACAGGCTCCAGGCCGAGACGGCGCCGCCGCTGGTGGCCTCCAGTTCGAAGTCCACCAGTTCGATGAGCCCGCCCCAGCCGACCGACTCGGCGGTGACCAGGCCGCTGACCAGTTGGCCGTTGGCGTCGAGGCTGACGTCCACCGACGCCGACGGAGCGGGTCCGGCCCGGCCGTCGTCCACGGTGCCGGCGCCTTGCCACTGCACGGCACCGGTGGTGGTGTCGAGCACGTAGGCGAAGCTGACGTCGGCCAGTCGCACCTGGTCGTAGATGGGCAGCCGGGGCAGCGACAGCGACGCCGCCACCAACCGCCCGCCGCTGACGGTGGCGTCGCCGGTGATGGCGAAGGGCTCACCGTCGACGGTGACCGCCCCGGCGATCGACCACGTCGTGGTGGTGTCGTCGTCGACGTAGCGCAGGGCGAAGCGATCGATGACCATCGGCCCGATGGGCAGCTCGGCCACCTCGATGTCCACCTCGAGCGCCCGACCGCCGTCGCCGGCGGGGGCGAAGCGGAAGAACCCGTCGACGCTGGTGGTGCCGCCGCTGTGCACGGCCTGGCCCGACAGCGAGAAGGTGGTGTCGCTCTCGCCGTCCCACCGTCCGGCTTGGCTGTAGCCGATGACCAGGCTGCGGAGTTCCACCCCGCCGATCATGGGCACGCTGCCCAACCCCAGTTCGAAGGTCTCGAGCCCGCCGTCGAGCAGGCTGAGGGAGCCGCCCACCACCAGTGGGTCGCCGGCGTCGAAGACGACGCGGGCACCGATGCTGAGTGCCGTGCGGGTGATGGTGACGCTGCCGTCCTTGCCGGAGATCTCCACCTCTTGGCGGCCGTCGTAGGAGAGGGCCAGGTCCTCGAGGCGCAGGATGTCGGCCACCTCTACGGTGCCGAGTGCCAGCTGCGCAGCCACCAGGTCGCCGTCCTCGATGCCCACACAGCCCGACACGGGGGTCTTGTCGACGCCGACGGTGGCGCTGACGGCCCACACCCGCAGCTCGGGGCGACCGCCCTGGGGCACCGGGGCATCGAGCCCGGGGCAGGTGTCGAGCCCGGTGACCGAGGTGGTGGCCGACAGGTCCGACAAGGTGACCAGCCCGGCGAGGGGCAGGCCGTCGGCGTCGACGCTGGCGTCGATGATGCGGCCGTTGCGGAAGGTCACCGACACCGCGGCGGCGGTGGGTGTGGTGTCGGCCGCGGTGGTGAGGGTGGAGGAGCCGCTCAAGGTGGCGGTCCTGGCGTCGGGGTCGGTCTCGTAGGCGAAGCGGGTGTCGTCGAGGTAGGCCAGGTCGCCGAAGCGCAGGTGGGGGACGGTGAGGTCCAGCGCCGAGATGGCGCCGTCCACCATGGTGAGCTCGCCGGCCACCGGTGCCGGCGGGCCGACCTCGGGGTCCTCGCCGGGTTGGGTGGTGATGGGGGAGCGCACCACGCCCGACACGGCGTAGGTGCCGGTGCGGTTGGGGGCGTTGGCCGGTCGGTCCAGGCTCAGGGTGAGGTCCTCGACCGACGATGGTCCGAGCGGCAGGTAGGCCAGCCGGAGCTCGGCGGCGGTGAGTCGGCCGTCGTCGAACTCGGCCGAGCCGCTGAGCGAGTTGACGATCTGGTCGGCGTCGTCGAGCACCTCGCCGCTCAGCGACCAGCTCGTTCCCGCCTCGAAGGCCATCTCCACCTTGGTGACCGTCACCAGCTCCCCGATGGGCAGCACGGGGATGTTGAGGAAGCCTTCGTCGAGCTGGCCGCCGGAGAACACCAGCTCGCCGACGCCGCCGAGGGGTCCGTCCCAGCCGTCGCCGGTGATGGTGGCGGCCAGGGCGAACCGGTTGTCGACCACGGCGTCGACGGTGAGGGTCAGGTCCAGCTGGGCCAGCGGGCCGATCTCGGCGCCGTCGATGTCGAGCGAGCCGCCGAGCACCCGGCCGTCGAGCAGTTCGAGGTGTCCGCTGAGCGAGGCGGCCGGCTCCACCAGCGTGCCCGTCACGTCCCACCGGTTCTGGCCGCCACCGCCGCTGGCGTCGTAGGTGAGGCGGAACGTCTGCAGGGTGAGCCAGCCGCCCCACGAGGCGGCCGGTCCGGCGGCGCTACCCGGGTCGAGCCAGACGTCGGCCGTCACCACCGCGCCATCGGCGAAGGCCAGTTCCAGGCGGCGCAGCGTGGACTCGTCGCCGTCGACCTCCACCAGCCAGCGTTCGACGCCGGCGGTGCGGCTCATGGCCACGTCGACGGCGGGGATCTCCACCAGCCCGGCGACGGTGATCGCCGGCAGCGACAGGGTGCCCTGCACCAGGCGACCGTCGTCCATGACGACCCGGCCCGTGGCCGTGGTGGGGCCGTCGTCACCGGCGATGGTGATGGTGGCGTCGAAGGTGGTGCCGTTGGCGTCGGTGAGCACCTCGAGCTCGAGTGCGGTGGCCTCGGCGAACCCGAGGCAGAGCCCTTCGGTGGCCAGGAAACCGCTGGTGGGCACGCCGCCGACCAGGCGCAGACGCCCGTTGGCCGTCACCTGGGCGTCGCCGCAGGTGAACGTGGCGTCGGGTGCGCCGTCGCGTCCGGCCAGGATCCAGTCCGGCGAGTCGGCCGGGGCGTAGGTGAGGGTGCCGTCGATGCTGCCCAGTTCGCCGATGGCGAGGTCGACGTCGAGGGCGGCGTCGAGGATGTCGGTGCTGCGCAACGCCAGGTGGCCGGTCACCTGTTGGGCGTCGTCGCCCGAGCGCACGGTGGCGGCCAGCGCGTAGAGGCGCCCGTCGCCGGGGAGGGGCCGGCCGTCGGGCAGGGTGTCGGCGGCGGCGTCGTAGGTGAGGGTGAGGGGATCGAGGCTGGCGATCGGGCCGAGCGTCGCTTCGACCGACAGGTCGAACTGCACGAGGTCGCCGTCGTCGGTGGTGACCGTTCCGCTGAGCGACGCGCTCCCGCCGGCGTTGCTGGCCGTGCCGCTCACGTTCCAACGGTCGCCGTTCCAGTCGAGTTGGATGCGTTCCACGGCCACCGGGCCGAGGTCGATTCCGGCCAGCTCGACCGACGCGCTGGTCAGTGAGTTGGCGTGGGTGCCGAACTCGAGGGCGAAGCGCTCCCCACTGGTCAGCTCGTAGAGGCCGGACCAGGTGCCGCTCGGGCGGCTCCAGGTGAGCTCCACGGTGGCGTCCGGCGCCCCGAGGCCGCCGACGGTGAGCCCCGACATGGTGAGGGTGCCGGCGTCGAGGCCGCCGTCGAAGCTGAGCTGGCCGTCGATGGCGAAGGGGTCACCGACCTTCGAGCGGATGGCCCACGTCTGGTCTTCCAGCCACTCGAGGGCCACGTCGGCCAGGGCGGCCAGCTCGCTGAGGACGAGGCCTTCGAGTTGGTCGAACGACAGGTCCTCGGGATCGATGCCCCGCCCGGCGACGGGGATCGTGAGTGGCACCACCGGGGCGCCGAACAGGGCGGGTAGGCGAACGTCGGCGTCGAGGTGCCAGCGTCCGTTGGTGATGCCCAGGTCGATGCCCGACGGGGTGGGCAAGCCCAGCAGGTCGGCGATGTCGGCGAGGGAGATCGCCGAAGCGAGGTCCCAGTCGATGGGTCCGTCGATCAGTGTGAGGACTGGCCCGGCACCGGAGCGCCCGCTGGTGTCGCCCGCCGGTGTGGCGCTGCGACCACTGCGCTCGCCGAGGCCGATGGGCACGGTCACGGCGACGCTGCCGGGCGTGCCGGGCGACGCCTGCAGCACCGACTGCAGGTTGGGCGAGGAGGGGTCGCTCACGTCGAGGCGCACCATGGCGCCCGCTGCCGGGTCGAACGTCAGCCCCCCGATGGACGGCAGGGTGCCGTCGGGGGAGGCCACCACGCCGCCGACGTAGATGCCGTCGCCGCGGTGCTCCCAGCAGCCGACGAGGTTGACGCCCAGCACGTTCGGCAGCGTCTCGGCGCACTCACCGGGTTCGCCGGGGTCCACCGGGTCGCCGTCGTCGGCGTTGCGCACCTTCACACCGTCGCCGTCGAACACCACCGCAGAGCCGGCAGCACCGGCACCCACCAGCGACACAGCCGACTCCTTGCCCTCGACCGCGCCGGCGGCGAGGATCAGCACGGGTTGGCCGGGTGCGGGTGGTGTGTCCAGGCCCACCGAGATCACCGGATCCTCGGGGAGGGTGAGCGTGCCACTGACGGTCAGGGTGAGCGCCCCGGTGTCGAGCAGCAGGAAGGCGTTGTTGCCGAAGGCGAGGTCGCCGTCGATGGCCAAGGTGGTGAACGGGTTCTCGGGGACGCCGCTGGCCAGCCCCAAGAAGCTGTCGAGCACGACGTCACCCACGATGGTGACGTTCCCCGACACCTCGAAAACGTCGCTCACCTCGAGCGGTTCGCCCACCTCGAGGGTGGCGCCGCTCAGCAGCAGAGTGACGAACGGCCCGCCCGAGCGGTCGGTGAGCGCGCCGGGCACCACCAGGTGGGCCGTACCGGCGAAGATGTAGTCGGTGCGGAGGTCGCCTTCGACGGCCATGGCGGCGCCGTTCAGCATGTCGAGGCTGGCCACCTCGTCGATGCCGAGGAAGGGGATGTCGTCGCGCCCGCTGGTGTAGAGCACGGCGTCGGGGCCGCTGAGGCGGAGCCGGTCGATGGCGGTCACGTTCTCGGCCAGGCGGAGCGGACCCTCGACGTTGAGTTGACCCGAGTCGATGACGGTGTCGCCGGAGCTCAGGGTGGCCAGGTCACCGAGTGCCAGGTCGCTGGTGTCGCGCACCCGGATCGTCTGCGGTTCGGTGGCGCTGCCCTCGCCGGACACCTGCCAGTTGATGCGGGCTGCGCCGCCACCGCCGTTGCGGGAGACGTCGAGGGTGCGGGTGTGCAAGCTGGCGCCGCCGGCGCCCACCGAGGCGTCGAGGTCGCCGTTCACGAGGAAGGTGCGGGCCCGCAGGGTGTGGCCGTCGGCGGCGTGCAGATCGGCGTCCACGGTCGGCCCAGCACCGAACGGGCCGACCCGGAAGGTGTCGGTCACCAGTTCCCCGCCGAGCAGCTCGATGCGGTCCTCGCCCTCGACACGGATCTCACCGTTGGAGCCGTTGGAGATGACGAGCGGCGCGCCGAGGTTGAGCGTGCCGCCGAGGACCCGGAAGTTGATGCCGGCTCCGGCGTTCACCGTGCCGCCAGACGGCAGGCGGAGGGTGCCGCCGGCCATCTCGAGGCGCTGGGCAGCGAAGTCGCCGGTCACCTCGAGGGTGCCGCCGTCCACGCGGAGCACCGCTTCGCTGAACCCGGCCGGCGCAGCCAGCGACCCAGCCTGGTGGGTGCCCGAGGCCACGGTCACGGGCAGTTGGGTGCGGGCCTCGATGCAGGCGTCGTCGTCGGCCAGCGGGGTGCGGCCGGGGACGGTGCCCTCGGGGTCGACCATGACCGGGGCCCAGTTGCGGGCGTCGCTCCAGTCGCTGCTGGCCGCGCCATTCCACGAGATGGTGCAGGTGGTGGGAGCGGACAGCAGCACGGTGGGCCCGCCCAGCTTGCCGAGGAGCTCGTCGCGGTCGTTGAGCGCCCACAGTTCGTAGGTGGCGGTGGTGCTGCTCGGCGACCAGTCGTAGGCCACGTCGTCGAAGCCGGACACGGTGTCCACCACGTCGCCGTCACGCACCAGTTGGAAGACGTCGACGGTGGCGCTGGGGTCGGGCCAGCGCACGGCGACGGCCTGGAGCGACCCGTCCTTGTCGACGTCGAGGTGCGCCACCTCGAGCACGTCGTCGGGGTCCCAGACACCGCTCGAGGCCCACAACACACCGGAGAGCAGCATCACCCCCAGTGCGCTCACCACGATGGCGAGCACCGCCGCCTGCCGCCGACTGACGTGTTGCCGCACATAGGTGGTCACAAACATGTGAACCTACGTGTGGTCGGCAACGAGGTCTGTAGGACATTCTTCCCTGATGTTCCCCTGACGCGGGTGGGGACGCGGCTCGATTGCGCGCAGTCAGCCACCGTTGCGGTGGTTCAGCGCGCGCGGTGGCCAGTGGGCGAGGGCCGAAGCCACCGGTGAGGTGCGCGAGGCGGCGGGGCAGGCGCTCAGGGGGCGGGGATGGGGGCGCGGTAGCGGACGAAGGCCTGGATCGTCTCGGCCGCTGTCTCCTCGGGCAGGAGGTTCGTCGCCCGTGACCGGAAGGCCACCACCAGTCCCGAGTTCGAGATGGCCGGTACGCCTTCGACGATGTCGTTGCCTTCGCCGCCGTCGTGTGCCACCGACGCCCGTTCGGTGACACCGGTCTGGCGGTCGCGCACGAACACGTCGTTGAACCCGTTGGTGTCGTCGTCCACCAGGTTCGAGGCCAGCGAGGTGAACGCCACGAAACGCCCGTCGGCAGTGATGCGGGGGTTGATGCTCAGACCGTTCGGTGCACCGCCGTCAGCGCCCACCGAGATCAACTCGAGGTCGCCGGTCTGGCGGTCGAGCACGTAGACGTCGGTCCCGGCCCATCCGTTCACTCCGAGGTTGTTGCCTGCGGACCGGAAGGCTAGGTAGCGCCCGTCGAAGGACAGGGACCCGGTGGCGGAGTTGAAGTTGGGGACAACGCCGCCCACGCCAGTCGAACCGAGCGTGGTGGTGCCGGCCTGCCGATCGTGCAGCGCCACGAAGTCGCGGATGGTGGATTCGGCTATGAGTTCGTCGGACTCGGCGTCGAAGGCCACGAAGCGACCATCACCGGAGATGGCGGGGTTGGTGCTCGGTTCGTCGACCTCGTCGCCCTCGGAGTCCACCGACACCCGCTCGGTGACGCCGGTCTGGCGGTCGTGCACGAACACGTCGACCACGTCGTTGGTGTCGTCGGGCACCAGCGTGGTGGCGTACGACTCGAAGGCCACGATCCGTCCGTCGGCGGAGATGGCGGGGTTGAAGCTGAGGCCGTCGCCCTCGGTGCCGTCGCTCGCCACCGACACCCGCTCGGTGGTGTCGGTCTGGCGATCGTGGACGAAGACGTCGGTTTGGCCATTGGTGTCGCCGGCCACCAGGTTGGAGGCGAACGAGGCGAAGGCGACGAACCGACCGTCGGCCGACAGCGCCGGGGTCTGCGATCCACCGTTGGCGGCCGTGCCGTCACTCGTTTGTGACACCCGTGTGGTGACACCGGTTTCGAGGTCACGGACGTAGGTCTGTGGAGCGGTCGGGATCGGGCCCTCCACCATGTGAGCCGTGGTGGTGAAGGCCACCGTGGAGCCGTCGGCAGACAGGGCCAGGCCGAAGATGGGTGCCGCAGCCTGCTCTCCGGTCGTGGACTGCGAGACCAGGATGGTGTCGGGGTCCACGGGATCAACCGGGTCCACGGGATCAGTGGGTTCGCCGGCGAGGCGCCACAGGAAGGCGGCGGCGGCTTGGCGGGTGATGGGGTTGGTGGGGCGGAAGGTGTTGTCGGGGAAGCCGGTGGTGATGCCTTGGTCGACCATCCAGGTGATCTCGGCGCAGAACGGGTGCGACGCGGGGACGTCGTCGAAGGGGCCGTTGCCCGTGCAGGACGCGGGGGCGTCCTCTGCGGCGTTGCGGGTGAGGAACGCAGCCTTGGCTTGGCGGCTGATGGGGTCGGTGGGCCGGAAGGTGTCGTCGGGGAAGCCGGTGGTTATGCCCAGGTCGACGAGCCAGGTGATCTCGGCGCAGAACGGATGCGATGCCGGCACGTCGGTGAACGGTCCGTCGCCCTCGCAGTCGGCGGGTGCGCTGGCGGAGGCGCCGTCGTCGTAGCGGGCCAGGAACGCGGCGAACGCCTGGCGGCTGACGGGGACGGTGGGGCGGAAGGTGCCGTCGTCGAACCCGTTGGTGACCCCGGTGGTGACGGCCCAGTCGATGGGGGTGGCGAACGGGTGGTCCTCGGGCACGTCGGAGAACACCGTTGCCCCCGCCGGCGCGCCGGTGGCGACGAGCCCGCCCAGCAACGCCAGGACCATCACTGCTGCGGCCACGACGCGTCGGCGGATCGGTGAGCGACGGTGGGTGGAACGAGTGCGCACCTGTCCTGCTGCAGCGGCCTGGTCGGCCGGTCCGATGGTGGCGGGGGTCGGGTGGTCCATGGGAGGTCCTTGGGTTCGAGCGTCGGAGTCGGTGAGTGAGTGTCGGAGGTGGGAAGCGAGCGTGGAGTGTGGGTGAACGGCGTGGCGTCCGAGGTCAGCCCACCCCGTAGCGGGTGCGGACGAACACATCGACCTGGCTGTTCGTGTCGTTGGGGACGAGGTCGGAGGCGGTCGAGGAGAAGGCGACCAGGCGACCGTCGTGGTCGAAGGCCAGCCCGGTTTCCCCGGTGGAGTCGTTGGCCCATCCGCCGTCGGGTGTGGCCGACACCAGCGTGGTGGTGCCGGTCGCGCGGTCGTGCACGTAGGCGTGCGAGCCAGTGGGCGCACCGGCGACGTCGGGTGTCAGGTTCGTGGCCGTCGAGGCGAAGGCCACGAAGCGCCCGTCGCCCGACACGCTGGCCCACGCAGTGAACGAGCCGGCGTCGGCCGGCGTACCGTCGGGGGCCACCGAGATGCGGTCGAGGGTGTTGGCCCGTTGGTCCAGCACGTAGACGTCGAAGTCGCCGTTGTCCTCGCCTGGCACCAGGTTGGACGCGTCCGACCAGAACACCACCACCGAGCCGTCGGCAGATATGCCGGCAGCGTTCGAGTAGGAGCCTGGCTCGGCCGGCGTGCCGTCGATCGACTGGGACAGCAGCGTGGCGGTACCCGAGTCACGGTCGTGCAGCACGGCGTGGCCGAAGGTGTCCTCACCTTTGACGATGTCGGTGGCAGCGGTGACGTAGGTGACGAAGCGCCCGTCGGCAGACATCGACCCCAACCAGCTCTCGCCGTCGGCCGGCAGGCCGTCTGGGGTGCGCGAGATCATCTCCGTCTCGCCGGACGCGCGGTCGCGGACGAACACGTCGCGTGCACCGTTCTTGTCGTCGTCGACCAGGTTGTCGGCGCGCGACTCGAACACGACGAACCGGCCGTCGGCACTGATGATGGGCCCGAGCGACGCACCGTTACCTCCGTCGCCGTTGCCGGCGACCGAAACGAGTTCGGTGGTTCGGGTCTCCCGGTCGTGGACATAGATCTGGTAGTCGCCGCTCTGGGCGCCGTTCGCCAGGTTGGTGGCCTCGGAGTGGAAGGCCACGTAGCGGCCGTCCGCCGACAGTGACGGGTGGCCGCTGTCGCCGTTGGCCTGTGTGCCGTCGCTGGCCACTGACACCCGGGTGGTCTCACCGGTGGTGAGGTCGTGGACGAACACGTCTCCGGCACTGTTGGTGTCGTCGTCCACCAGGTCGGCGGCGAACGAGGCGAACGCCGCCGTGGACCCGTCGGCGGAGATCGCTGAGCCTCCCGAGAGACCCGACGCCTGCTGGCCCTTCGAGCTCACCGACACGCGGATGGTGGCGCCAGTGGGTTCGCCGGCGAGGCGCCACAGGAACGCGGCGGCGGCTTGGCGGCTGATGGGGCTGGTGGGGCGGAAGGTGTTGTCGTCGAAGCCGGTGGTGATCCCTTGGTCGACCATCCAGGTGATCTCGGCGCAGAAGGGGTGCGTTGCGGGCACGTCGGTGAACGGGCCGTCGCCCTCGCAGGCGTCGGGTTCGTCGTCGGCGGCGTAGCGGGTGAGGAAGGCGGCCATGGCTTGGCGGCTGATGGGGTTGGTGGGGCGGAA
>JAFIEP010000073.1 GCA_020832495.1 Acidimicrobiia bacterium
TTGTCGCGAATGCTGCCCTGGAACAGGAACCCTTCCTGGGGCACCACCACGATGCGGGTGCGCAACGTGGCCGTGGTCGCCTTGCGCAGGTCGACCCCGCCGAAGGTCACGATGCCGGTGCGCGGGTCGTACATGCGGGCCATGAGCTTGGCCAGCGTCGACTTGCCCGCCCCCGTGGGGCCCACCAGGGCCAGCCGCTCCCCCGCCGCCACGCTGAGTGACACGCCGGCCAGGACGTCTTCGCCGTCGGCGTAGCCGAAGCTGACGTCGGCCACCTCGAGCGCTCCGGCGTCGGGCAGATCGACCGCTCCTGGTGCTTCGGCCACCTCGACGGGTTCGTCGAGCAGGTCGAACAGTTTGCGCAGCCCCGCCCCGGCGGACTGCACGGTGTTGAACAGTTGGCTGAGCTGCTGGATGGGTTCGAACAGGTTGCCGAGCGTGAGCACGAAGAAGGCCACCGTGCCGACGGTGAGGAGATCCTGGGTGACCATCCACCCGCCGACGCCCACCACCAACGCCGTGGTGCCCAGGCCGGCGAACTCGATGACCGGCAGGTACCAGGCCTGCACGTACACCGAACGCATGTGGGCGTCGTAGAGCTCGTCGTTGTCGGCGGAGAACCGGTCGATGTGGTGGTCTTCCTGGCCGAACGCCTGGATGACCCGCACCCCGGCCAGGCCTTCCTGCAGCCGCGACAGCGTGGAGCCGATGCGGTCGCGCACCACCAGGTAGGCCGCGTTGGCGTCGCGTTGGAACTTCATGCTGGCCAGCACCACGAAGGGCACCGCCACCAGGCACACCAACAGCAGCAGCGGCGACACGAAGGCCAACACGACCGTGGAGAGCACCAGCAGGAGGATGTTCATGAGGAACATGAGCAGCCCCATCTGCACCAGTTCCTGCAACGAGTCGACATCGGACGTCATGCGTGACACCAGCACGCCGGCCTTGGAGCGGTCGTAGAACGGCATCGACAGGCGCGACAGGTGGTCGAACACCCGCACCCGCAACGCTCGCAGGAATCCTTCCCCCACGCGGGCCAGCACCTTCACCTGGGCGCGGAACACGAAGTACGCGGCGATGGCCACAGCGATGTAGCCGGCCACCGCCCGGTTCAGCGCCGCGGCGTCGCCTTTCGAGATGCCTTCGTCAATGCCGTAGCGCACCAGGAACGGCCCGGCCAGGATGGACGACGTCCACAGCACCACCAGCACGGCGGCCTTTGCCATGTCGGCCCGCCAGGGACGCAGCATGGGCGCGGCCCGGCGCAGCACCGACCCGGCGGTGTGCAGATCGAGGCGGTCCTCGGGGTCGAGGGCGCTTTCGCGCATCATGTCGCCGCCCCCTCCCCGGCCAGCGGGCTGGCCAACACCTGGCGGTAGACGGCGTTGGTGGCCAGCAACTCCTCGTGGGTGCCGGTGGCCGCCGCCCGCCCGCCGTCGAGGAGCACCACCCGGTCGGCCAGGGCCACGGTGGCCGGGCGGTGGGCGATGACGAGGGTGGTGCGCCCGGCCATGACTTCGCCCATGGCGTCGCGGATCTCGTGTTCCTTGGTGGGATCCACCGCCGAGGTGGCGTCGTCGAGGATCAACACCCGGGGGTCGCTGAGCACGGCCCGGGCGATGGCCAGTCGTTGCCGCTGGCCGCCCGAGAGCGAGAAGCCTCGTTCGCCGACCAGGGTGTCGTAGCCGTCAGGCAGGGCGGCCACGAACTCATCGGCGCCGGCCAGGCGGGCGGCCCGGCGGATCTGCTCGACGGTGGCGTCGGGCTGGGCGAAGGCGATGTTGGCCGCAATGGAGTCGGAGAACAGGAACGTGTCCTCGAACACGATGCCCACCGCCCGCCGCAGTTCGCCGAGCGCCAGGTCACGGACGTCGACGCCGTCGATGCGCACGGCGCCGTGGTCGACGTCGTAGAAGCGGGCCAGCAGCCGGGCCACGGTGGACTTGCCGCTGCCGGTGGAGCCCACCAGCGCCACGGACTCGCCGGGGGCCAGCCGCAGGTCGAACCCGTCGAGCACCGGCACCTGCCCCGACAGGTAGCCGAAGCGCACCCCGTCGAAGACGACCTCGCCCAGCCCGGCGTGGCCGGCGTCGATGCCCCCCACCTCCGTTCCAGCCCCCTTCCCGGCGGCAACCACCGGGGGTGTCGGCGAGTCGCCGTTGCGGTCGGTGCGGGGCAGCGGGGTCGGGTCGGCTGGCTCGGCAATGTGGGCTTCGGCGGCCAGCACCTCGTGCACCCGTTCGGCCGACGCCGCCGCCCGTTGGGCCTGGGCGATGATCATGCCCAGCATGCGCAGTGGCCACACCAACAGCACGATGTAGACGTTGAAGGCCAGCAACTGGCCCAAGGTGAGCGCCCCCGACAGCACCTGGTGGCCACCGAAGCCCAACACGGCGATGAGCCCCACGTTGGGCAGCAGTTCCATGGCCGGCAGGAACCGGGCCCGCACCCGTGCTGCGGACATGGAGGCGTCGTAGAGGTCGTCGGCTTCGGTTGACAGGCGATCTTCGAACACCTGCTCAGCGCCGAAGCCTCGGATGACCCGCACGCCGGACACCGATTCCTCCACCACCGACGCCAACTGGGCCGATTCGCGTTGGATGGCCATCACTTCGGGGTGCAGCCGGGTGGAGAACCGTTTGCCCAACACGTTGAGCAGCGGCAACGACCCCAGGGCCAGCACCGCCAGGGTGGGGTCCATCACCATCAGGATCACGGCGACCGACAGCACCGTCACCGCGTTGGAGATGGTGAGCGGGATGAGCACCACCATCGCCTGGATCTGTTGCAGGTCGGTGTTGGCCCGACTCAGCAGCTCACCGGTCTGCACCCGGTCGTGGTAGGCGAAGTGCAGCCGTTGAGTGTGGGCGAAGATCTTCTGGCGCAGCCGGGCCTCCACCAGGCGCGACTCACGGAACGCAAAGTAGCGACGCAACCCGGTGAACGCTGCGGCCACCAGGCCGGCGACGCCGACGAGGATGGCCCAGTTGCGGATGGCCGCAGCGTCCCCGCTGCTGATGCCCTGATCCACGGCCTGCTGCACGAGCAGCGGCACGGTGACCTTCGCTGCGGTCCACACCAGCCCGACGGCCACGCCCACGGCGATGCCCCGCCGCTGGTCGCGCAGCGTGGCAAGGATGAGGCGCCAACCTTGGCGCCCGTCGGTGGTGGCAGCGGTGCCGATGACGGTCCTCCCCCGGGGACATGGACCTGACAACCGTACCGAGGCCGGGTGGGCGGCTCCTAGTTCGTGGCACACCAGGCGCAGCGAGCAATGCCCGCCAGCCTGGCTTCAGGCTCCGGCCGGCCCGATCAGACGGGTGATACGTATGCACTATTCCCAGCAGAGCCTCTCCGTCGGCGCACACGTAGCGGCGCTCGCCAATCCACCCAACTACGGGCGCACCCCGGTGTAGGATTCGGTCGAGCATCCATTGGACCGTCTGGACAGGGTCGAGCGGGAGCATGAGTGTGAGCCAACGGCAAGAGTCGACGTCTTACGGCGTACAGGGTGACTCGGAGGCGAAGACCTCTGAGCTATCAGCCGCCTCGCTCCTATCCCGACATCGACTCCTCGCAAGGGCGCTACTCGCTCTGATCCCGCTCGTCTACTTCGTCTACTTCGGCCATCTCTGGCTCGACGACGCCTTCATCACCTATCGCTATTCGAGCAACCTCGCCACTACCGGCCAGCCTCTTTGGAACATCGACGAGGCACCGGTCGAAGGATTCACCTCGTCTGCTTGGATGGTGTGGAACAGCGTCGCGGTTCTCCTGAACGTCCACCCACTACTGTGGTCGCGCCTGACGTCCACGCTTGCGCTTGTCCTACTCGGCGCTGAAGTGATCAGACGGTGCAACGGCGCCGCGGCTGTCCTCGCGCCTGTCGTAGTGGTCCTCGCGATCGGATCACCCTTGGCTTGGTACTACGCCTTCGGCGGCATGGAAACAGCCGTGTTCTTCGTTACCATCGCGCTGATTGCCTTCTACATGTATGACTATCTCCGGGCGGATGATCCCTCGGGCCGCATGCCCACCAGGCTGTACCTCTTGATTGCTCTCGTCATTCTCCTTCGGCCTGAAGGTCTGGCGGTGGCGGGAGTGGCGTCCGCCATCGCCATCATAGCTTCCGTCAAGCAGACCGTACTCAGGCGACCCGCCATTGCCCTTACAACTTTCAGCGTCACCCTGATCGCCGTACAGACGGCGTGGCGGATCCTCTACTTCGGCTACCCACTCCCGAACACTTACTACGCCAAACACTCCGGCCGCTCCCTGTCCCAGTTCGTGGATGGCCTTTCCTACACCGTGAACTCACTCCTCGTATTGGTTCCTTCTATCGCTCTCGCGCTGCTGGTCCTTGCGGTCTGTCAACCCCGCCTCCGTCGAGGCACAGGAGTCCACGGACTTGCCGCTGCGGTTGCAGCCATCGTGACAATCAATGTCGTCTACGTGGTGTACGTGGGTGGCGACGAGACTGTGGCGTTCGGGTTCGGAAGGCTCTATCTACCGAGCCTTGCCGCCTTGGTCGTCCTCGTGCTCGGACTACAAAAGGAAGGAACGCTGATTCCAGCGCCGGACCATAGGAGCGTTATCGGGAGCTTCGCATGGGCAGCATTTCCTTTCGCAGCGTTTCTGGCGATGATTCCAGTCGCGTTTCTCTTTGTTCCGAGTTTGGATCGCACTTTGTCCACCCAAGTGCAAACCTCACTGACGAGCATGTCCAATCCCTTCCAGCCTGGAGAACTCTCACAATGGATCGACGAACGGTATGGGCACGACGCGAGTATCGCAGTACCCTGGGCTGGCCGCGTTCCGTTCGAACACTCGGGCGGGAATGTCATCGATACACTTGGGCTGAACAACGAGCATATTGCTCACAATCCAGAGTATCCCCCAACAGCGCCGCAGGACTCCATGGCACCCTCCTATGTTCTCTCACTGGAGCCCGATCTTGTCTTTATTCAGGTTCAGCGCGGCGCCGCAGATGGATCGATGAGTTTCGAGGATGCAGGAGGCTGGAAGCAAGGTGATCGGTTGATGATCGACCTTCTGAACGACAGCAATGCCTACGCGCTCGTTGAGGATGCGCCAGTTAGCACTGTTGTGTTCGAACGGGTCGGCGCTAGGCTGTGAGGCGGGTACCGATCCATGGCTCACCTCGTTTCGACGAGGACGACTGGGCGAGAGCAAAGCCATAAGCGGCCCCCTACCTCAGCCCAGCAGCGCCGGGGCCAGGCGACGCCAGGCGTCGACGGGCACGGCGGTGGCGTCGGCGCCCAGCGCCTGGATGCACACGTGGTCGGCGCCGGCGTCGTGGTGGGCGGCCACCCGGGCGACCACGTCGTCGATGGTGCCCCAGGCCACGATGGCGTCCACCAGCCGGTCGCTGCCCGGCGCGGCCAGGTCGTCGTCGGTGAAGCCCAGGCGACGCAGGTTGTTGGCGTAGTTGGGCAGCCCGATGTAGATCGACATGTGGGCTCGGGCGATCTCGCGAGCCGCAGCCGGGTCGGTCTCGAGCACCACGGCCTGCTCGACGGCCAGCAGCGGGTCGGCGCCCAGGTGTTCTCGGGCGAAAGCGGTGTGCTCGGGCGGCACGAAGTAGGGATGCGCTCCGGCGGCCCTCTCTGCGGCCAGAGCCAGCATCTTCGGGCCCAGGGCGGCCAGCACCCGCTGGGGTGGCTGGCTGGGGGTGGCAGCCATGAACAGCGCCGAGTCCATGGCGTCGAGGTACTTGACCATCGCCGAGTACGGCTTGTCGTAGGTGTGGCCGCGCACGTGGTCCACCATCGGCTGGTGCGACACGCCGAGGCCCAACAGGAACCTCCCCGGGTAGGCCTCGGTGAGCGTGTTGTGGGCCGCGGCGGCGGCCATGGCGTCCCGGGCCCAGATGCTGGCGATGCCGGTGGCCACCGCCATCCGTTCGGTCCCCGACAGCAAGATGGCCGAGTTGGTGAACGCTTCGCGTCCCACTGCCTCGGGCACCCACACGGCGCCGTAGCCCAGCTCCTCGAGTTCGGCGGCGGCCTCCTTCGACTGGCTGGAGGGCACCAGGTCCAACTGGAAGGTCCACACCCCGACTCGGCCCAGATCCACAGCGGCATCGCTCATGAGTGCACCCTACCGTTCCCCTCCGCGGCGGCTATCCTGTGGCCATGGCGTCGAGCGAACCGTGCGACTGCGGTGGCCACCAGCACGCGCACGCCGCCGGGGATCACCAGGCTGCCGGCGCCACCACCACCGACGTGCGTCCGCCGGCCCCGCCGCCGTACCGGCCCGACGCCGAGTCGTCATGGTGGCCGGAGGCGCCGACCAGTCGACGAGCGAAGCTGACCGCCGGGTTGGGCGCTGCGGGGCTGGGTGCGGCCTGTCTCTACACGGCGTCGCTCGATCCCAGCGAAGGCGGCGTCTACCCGCTGTGTCCGCTGCGGGCGCTCACCGGCACCGACTGTGCGCTGTGCGGCGGC
>JAFIEP010000090.1 GCA_020832495.1 Acidimicrobiia bacterium
GCCGCCAGTACAGGTTGCGGGACACGAGTGGCGTGCCGTCTCGGGTCGGCGCGGTGAGTAGCACGTGCCCGCCGGGGCGGAGACAACGCCGGATCTCGGCGAGGAACGACGCCGGGTCCGAGAGGTGCTGCAGGACGAGAACGGCGAGCACCCCACCAAGCGACGCGTCGGTGAACGGGAGCGGCTGCGTGACATCGTGCACCTCGAACGTGACGGGGAGCCCGTCGCGGTCGGCTCGGGCGCGCGCCCTCTCCACCATGCGGGGCGATCCGTCGACGCCGACGACGTCGTAGCCGCGACGGGCCAGTCCACACGCGTGCGGCCCTGGTCCGCAGCCGAGGTCGGCCACCGGTCCGGGCGGGGCGACCACGTTCGCCAACTGGGCAACGGTTCGTTCGACGACTACCTGGACTTGGGGCGAGTCGTGACGGCGTGCCAGTGCCGCGCTCTCGCGGTCGTACACGAAGCGAAAGAACCAGCTCGGAGCGGGCACGGGGCGACTCTACGCTCACGACCTCGCGGCGATCCTGGCATCACATCGGCGGCGCAGCCACAGCGCCCGAGGTGCCGTCGCTGCTCGAAGCCGCGGATCCACCAGCGCACACGGTCGGAGCACGACGGCGAGAAACCCTGGGCCTCCGACCGCGCGTGTGTGGCACGCTCCTGGCCATGGCCCGGCTACGTGACCCTGAGCGCGACAAGCAGCGGTCGATGGACGAGCGCGTCGACGCATGGGGCGAAAGCCAGAAGGCTGCTCGAAAGAACCTCCCCAAGAAGCGGGCGAGGACCCATCGGGCACATCGGCGTGCCGTGAAGATGGAGCTTCTCCTTGCAGAGGATGCCGACCCGTCGGCCATCCGGCGCAAACCGTTCAAGAAGTGGGTTGGACCGACAAGGGCCAGCAGGCTCGAGTCGCAGGCGGCTCGACGAGAAGCACTCGAGGCGAATCCCCGTCGCGATAACGATGCCAGGGCTCGACGCGCTGCCCGTCGCCGGAAGCAATGACGGAACACCGAGGGAGCGGACTGAGCTGAACCCGAGGCCGGGAACCGGGACCTCAGCTCATCACCGGTCACGTCGTCGGCAGCGGTATGGGCGCGTCGCTCCTCGTCGGGCCTCTGGCCCGCCTGTCGATCGTTGGACGGCGCGTCGACGCCTGGTGTTCGGGCGCCGTTACCCGTCGGCCCGCAGGAGTCGTTCGAGGGTGGTCCTGCCCATGTCCGCCATGGCGTCGTTCGACTGCCGGTAGTACCAGTAGGCCCCGGCGGCCTGCTGGAACGCCCAGGCCTTGCCTCGTTCCCACTGGAGCTCACTGCAGTCCAGGTCGCGGCGGAGCTGGTCACGTGGCCCGGCGTCGAACAGGTGCCAGGCTGCCACGAGATCCAGCGCGGGGTCGGCTGCCTGGAAGCCTCCGGTGTCCAACACGCCCGTCAGGCGCCCGTCGTCGACCAGCACGTTCGACGGGATCAGGTCGCCGTGGCACATGGCATCGGGATCCTCCCTGGGCAGGCGGCGAAACCTCGACCACACCGTGCGCATGGCGTCGGTGTCGAGCAGACCTTCGCTGCGCCTGATGCACTCGTCGACCCAGGCGTCGTGGTCGCTGAGCACCCCGCCCCGCCCCGAGCCCCGGAACTGGCGACCGCGCCGGACCCATCCGCGGAGGTGTCCGACGACGTCGGCCAGGTCGCGGGCGAGGTCGGCAGAGCGCTCCCACGACGTCGGTGAGGCAGGCGATCCCGGTAGCCACGACTGCGTCATCCACGGCAACGGATAGCCGTGACCCGGGCGGCCGAGCTCCAGCGGTTCCGGCGCCGCAACCGGACAGGCGAGCGCGAACTCGGCCGACGCCGCCATCTCGCGACGGAGACGCTCGACCACTTGCGCTGGCTCGTCGCGGCGGAGGGGGAACCTGGCCGTGACCTCCTCGCCGATGCGGTAGACGGCGTTGACCGTGCCAGCGCCCTCGGCGGGAACGACCTCGAGGCCGGCCAGCGCCGGGCACTGGTTGGCGACCAGTGCGGTGACCTGCTCCGCGGTCACCGCGATCTGGTCGTCGTGCATCGGCTCCATGCTGGCTCGCTGAGGCGACGTTGCGCTACGAGGTTTCTCCGTACCGCCTCGCCCCTGCCTGTCGGTCCGGGCAGCCGCCGCCCCCGGGCTCGGCCCACGTCGGGCCCCAGTTCGCGTTCCCGCCTCAGAGCGTGGGCTGCTCGGTGCCGTCGACGTCGGCGGCGAGCACGCGTCTCGCCGCATCGACGAGTGGCGCCGGTCGATCCCGAACGACCAGTACTGACGGGATGCCGGCGGCATCGGCCCCTGCGATGTCGGACGTGGCGCTGTTGCCGAGCATCCATGCGGTCCCCACGCCGAGTTCATCCAGCGCTAGCCAAATGGCCCGTGGGTGGGGCTTCTCATAGCCGGTGCATGCCGACGAGAACACCCGCTCGAAGAACGCGCCGATCCCCAGGCCGTCGACCAGATCCTCCAGTTCGGGACAGTGGTTGGAGACGATCGCCTGTCGCCACCCGGCGTCGCGGAGCATGCGCAGCGCCTCGGTGGTGTCGTCGTAGAGCCGGAACGTCTCCGGCTGGGCGTAGCACCACCGAACCTCGGCGGCGACCTCTGCTGCGTCCCCGTGGTCGAGTCCTCCGGCCACCGCGGCTGCCTCGAGGCCGGGGCGGAGCGCTGCCCACCACGCATCAGGGTCGTTGAGGTGTTCGTGCACCACGTCGGGGAAGTGCCACGGGTAGCACGCCTGCAGGGCAGCACGTAGTGCCGACGCGTCGACGACACGGCCGGGCAGACGTCGCTCGATGATCTCGAGCATGCACCCCCACCAGCGACCTGGCCGCTCCGCCAACGTCTCGTCGAAGTCCCACAACACGGCCTTCGTCATTTCATCCACCCTTGCCGACGGGCGCCCGTCGGAACCAACTCATGTCGACAATCCTCGACCTTCCCTCACCCTGTGGCATCACCTGCCGACCCGGCGGTCTGGCCTGCGTTCCCCTGGGCCGCCGCTGTGGAGTGAGCAGGCATAGGAGATCGGAGGCATTCTTGGAACGCCACTGGGGGTCGGCCACGGCGACCGACCGCCAGGTGACGAATGCCGGCTACTCGACGATGCGGTAGGTGATCTGGGTGCCGTCAGGAAGGTCGCGGATCTGAATGGCGAGGTGTGCTCGAGCCCTCATGCCCTCGACGGCGTCCGACGCGTAGAGGTTGCCGACCTCGAACGCGCCGCCCGTCACAAACGGCAGCTTCGGAACCAAGCGCTCACCTTCGACGAGCGGACCATGGAGCACCTGCCAGTCATGAGCGATCGGGTAGCCGGTGAGCAAGTCGTAGTCACCCATCACCACCGCTGCCCACGACGAGAGATCCGGGGCGATCGCCTCGACGTCGCCGGTCTCGGGATCGAACACCCCGACACCGTCGTCGGAGAGAGCGAACTGGCCGCCGAAGACGTCCTCGGCGAAGAACACCAAACCAGCGGTCAGGACGTCGTAGTCCCTTCGCCACAAGTCCGGCGCGTTCCAGAGCTCGAGGCTCATCCGATCCGAGGTTCCGGATGGGAAGACGTGCAACGCCGACTCGAACGCGTAGAAGCCGTTCATGTGGTCGAGCATCGCCGCCAGCGAAGGGCCATGACGACCTGCGAACTCAGCAACCGCCGCTGACGGATCGCCCCCGAGCGGACCGCCAGCCAGGCTCAGGAGTTCGGTGAGTGGATCGTCGGCCACGTCGACACCCTATGGCGGAGCAGCGCGCCGGCTTCTCGGGCGATCTGGCGGTCCTCGGCGGCGGTCACCACCACCACGGCCGCTGCGGCGTCGCCGGTCGACACCACGGCGTCGGAGTGGGTGGCAGCGTTGGCCTCGGGATCGAGGCGCACACCGAGATACGACAGTCCATCGCACACCTCGGCTCGCAAGTCGGCGTCGTGTTCGCCCACCCCGCCGGTGAACACCACCACGTCGACGCCGTCGAGTGACGCCGCCATCGACCCGATGCCGCGGCGGACCGACCACCCGAGCACATCGAGGGCCAGCCGGGCCGACGACGACCCCCGATCGGCGGCCAGGCGGACGGTGCGGATGTCGCCGTCGGCGGCGAAGCCGTCGGAGAGCCCGGCCAGGCCGCTGCGGTGCTCCAGCCCGTCGTGCACCTCCGCGGCGTCGATTCCGGCGGTCTCTTGCAGCCACAAGGGGATGGCCGGGTCCACGGTGCCCGAGCGGGTGGCCATCACCACACCCTCGAGCGGCGTGAAGCCCATGGTGGTGTCGACCGACCGACCGCCGCTCACTGCGCACAGCGAGGCCCCGGCGCCCAGGTGGGCCACCACGATGCGC
>JAFIEP010000096.1 GCA_020832495.1 Acidimicrobiia bacterium
TCCAGACCTCCTGACATAGCGGTGTGAATGTGGTCGTTGAGCAGGGGGTATCCGCCGGTTCGCGTCCTAGCTATGAGATAATCCTTTCGGATGAATGCGCGGCTTGAGGGGGACAGTTGATGGCGCTGGCAGCGAGCAGACTGGACGTTGTGGTGCCGCTTCCTCTTGCTCCTGGTGGGTCGCTGCGTGTGGCCGATGGGGTGGCGTTCTGCGAGGACGTCGAGGGCTTTGGGTCGGTGTTCTTGTGGGGGATGCCGGCGTGGAGTTGGACTGCGGGTGATGTGGTGGCCCGCCGGCTGGCGGCGGTGCAGTTGGTGAACTCGAAGGCGGCTCGCCAGCGTCACGTGGCGGACGCGTTCGGTGTTGACGAGGACACGTTGCTGTTGTGGCGTGATGCGTACCGGTCGAAGGGGACTGCGGGGCTGGTGGTGAAGCGTCCCGGTCCGAAGGGCCCGTCGAAGCTGACGGACGCGAAGCGCGGCGAGATTGTGGCGGCACGCCGTGAAGGCCTGTCGTTGATGGCGGTGGCGCAGCGCTGTGGGGTGTCGACTGACACCGTGCGACGTGCCCTCGCCCAGGACCGCGACCGGGATCGGGTTCGCGAACCGGAGGAGGTGGTGGCCGACGCGGGGTCGGGTCTCGAGCCGTTGGCTGCGCCGGCGGATCGGACGGCGGAGCGCCAAGCGGCTCGTGCTGGTCAGTTGACTGAGGCGGCGCCGCGGGTGTGTGAGGGGGCGTCGTTGCCGTTCGCTGGGGCGTTGGTGATCTTGCCGGCGCTTGCTGGGACGGGTCTGGTTGATGCCTGCGAGCGGGTGTACTCCACAGGCCGCTCCGCGTTCTATGGGTTGCGGTCGCTGGTGTTGGCGGTGGTGTTCGCTGCGGTGTTGGGCGAACCCCGAGCGGAGGGTCTCACCCGGCTGAACCCCACTGATATGGGTCGCCTGTTGGGTCTTGACCGCGCCCCGGAGGTGGCAACGATGCGCCGCCGCATGGGAGAACTCGCCGAAGTGGGCCGCGCCGATCAGCTCATTGATGTGTTGGCGCGCCGTCACCTCGAGGCCCACGATGACGTGTCGGGCATCTTCTACGTCGATGGTCACGTCCGCGCCTACCACGGCGGCGCGGACGTCCCCAAAGCGCATGTGGCGCGGATCCGCCTCGCGATGCGCGCCGAGGTCGACACGTGGGTCTGTGACCGCAACGGCGACGGCGTGCTGGTCTGGTCGACCCCACCGGGAGCGTCGCTCGCCGCGGAGTTGCGCGACACCACTGCGAAGATCCGCACGCTGGTCGGCGTCGACGCCCGACCGACCATCTGTTTCGACCGCGGCGGCTGGTCCCCGAAGTTGTTCGCCGAGCTCACCAACGACGGCTTCGAGATCCTCACCTACCGCAAAGGCCCCGCCCCGCTCGAGGCGCGCAGCCGCTTCGTCGAACACGACTTCTGCGACGACGCCGGCCGCACCCACACCTACCTCTTGTCGGACCGTCGGGTGCGGCTCTCCTACAACAACGGCAAACGTCGCTTCGCCTGCCGCCAGATCACCCGCCTGGATCCCGCCACCGGACATCAAACGCAGATCATCACCAGCCGCTGCGACGCGGATCCCGCCCCGATCGCGCACGCCATGTTCTCCCGATGGAACCAAGAGAACTTCTTCCGCTACATGCGCGCCCACTACGCGCTCGACGCGCTCGACAGCTACGCCACCAGCCCCGACGACCCCGACCGGCTCACCCCCAACCCCGCCCGCCGAAACGCCGACCGCGAACTCCGCGAAGCCCGCCGCCAGATCGCAGCGTGTGAAACCACCCAAGGCCAAGCATCACTCGCCGGGCACGCCCCCACCGCAGAACTCCACGAAGCGTTCGACGCCGCCCGCACCCACATCGACCGGCTCGCCGCCGCCGCCAAAGCCATCCCCGCCAAGATCCCCCTCCACGAAGCCCGACCCGACGCCGTGCGCGTCGACCCCGAACGCAAACGCATCCACGACGCCATCCGCATGGCCACCTACAACGCCGAATCCGCCCTCGCCCGACTCGTCACACCCCACTACGCCCGAGCCCACGACGAAGCCCGCAGCCTGCTCCGCGAAGCATTCCGAACCCCAGCCGACCTCCAAATCATCGGCGACGAACTCCACGTCACCCTCAACCCACTCACCGCACCCCGCCGCACCCGCGCCATCGGTGCCCTCTGCGACGAACTCACCGCCACCCGAACCCCCTACCCCGGCACCAACCTCACCCTCGTCTACACCACCAAACCCCACCCCTGACCCCGAAAAGAAGATCTCTCTACATCAGGAGGTCTGGAATCGGGGGCACCGTCATCCGTGACCTCGGCGGACCTCGATCGCGCCGAGCCCTCGTTCAGCGCTCGAATGGAAGGCGACGCCGTACTCCTGTGTTCGGGAGAACTCGACGCCGCCACGAACCCGTTGCTGGGTCGGCTCCTTCGTCGTGTGCAGCGTCTGACCCCTGACCGCGTGGTTGTCGACCTGAGTCGGGTCACGTTCTTCGATGCCGGTGCCATCGGCGAGTTCGTGCGGGCGCGGACGAACAATCGCTCCTCCGGCGGAGAGCTCGTGGTTCGTCGGCCCTCGCCCTTCGGACGTCGTCTCCTCGACATCTGTGGCCTGGCGGAGCTCGTGGCCGATGACCAGCCACGCCCGACGGGGCCGTCCTACACCGCAGTGGACGTCGACGCGCACGCCGCGGAGCTGGCGTCGGCCTGGGAAGCGGCGTGCACCGCCCCCTGCTATGGCGCGTCGCCGCTGGCATTCGATCCAATGGAGATGATGGCGGCCGTTTCTGCGCTCTTCGACCGGTCACCACCGGGCGATCCGACCGTCACCGTTCCTTCCCTCGCCGTGACGCGGCGCGAAGAGACCAGTGCGGCCACGGCAGTGATGCAGTTGTGGGCGCTGAGCGACGTATTCCACGAGTGGACTGGAACGGGGAGCCTCGACGCAGCCCTGGCCGGGCTGGCGGCGTCGGTGATCGCCGAGCTCGAACGCGCCGCCCTGTTGGATCCGCTCACAGGTCTGCTGAATCGGCGCGCGCTGCGTCGGGACTTGCCTCAGTCCCTGGCGACGGCGCGCCGTCATCGACAGTGCTTGTCGGTGGTCATGATCGACGTCGACGGCCTGAAGGCGACCAACGACCGGTTCGGTCATGCCGCTGGTGACGCCATCCTCCGGGGAGTGGCCACCACGCTGACGGGGGCCCTGCGGGCGGGCGACAACGCCTACCGCTTCGGTGGCGACGAGTTCGTCCTCGTGTTGCCCGAGTTGTGCCCTGACGACGTCGACGGGGTCATGAAACGAACGGCCACAGGGGAGCGCGGGTCCTTCACGTGGGGCTGTGCCTCGCTGGAGCGAGATGACGTCGACGCCAGGCCCGACGGCGAGCGTTCCGCTGACCTGCTCCAGCAGGCCGACCGGCGCATGCTCGAGCACCGTGCACGTGTGCGGGGGAGTCGGGCGCACGTCGATGCTCCGAGGGCCACCAGCGCTGCCGACGTCGATGCGAGTGCCCAGCTCGCCAGGCGCTTCAGCGTCGCCACCCGCGCACAGGCCGTGGTCGCCGAGGCCACCGGTCTCCTGGCAGAGCGCTTCGGTCTCACCATCGACGAGGCGTTGCACATGCTTCGGGTGTTCTCGGACCTCGAGGGCCAGCCCATCGTGACCATCGCTGCCGCACTCGTGACCCGACACGTCGATGTCGATCAGCCGAGCGCGCCTCGGTCCGGACAGGTTCGTGCACTCGTCGATCACCCCGGGCAGGGCG
This sequence comes from Acidimicrobiia bacterium, assembly GCA_020832495.1. Taxonomy (GTDB): domain Bacteria; phylum Actinomycetota; class Acidimicrobiia; order Acidimicrobiales; family Acidimicrobilacustridaceae; genus JAFIEP01. Next base: position 3,796 of record JAFIEP010000096.1, read on the forward strand.
CCGAGGCCGTGAGCCATGCCAAGGAGTACTGACGTGGACCCCGACCGATTGGCCACCCTGCTCAGCGATCTCGACAATGACCGGCGCAACGGCACCGATGTCGGGGAACGCCTGTGCGACACGTGCGTGGAGGTGCTCGACGTGACCGGCGCCGGGATCATGCTGATGAGCGACGGCGAGCACCGGGGCACGCTGGGCGTGTCGAACGGCGTCATGACCGTCGTGGAGGACCTGCAGTTCACCCTCGGCGAAGGACCGTGCATCGACGCGTACGCCTCCGACCACCCGATCCTCGAGCCCGACCTCGGTGCTCCCGTGACGAACCGGTGGCCGGCGTTCTCCGGTCCAGCCGTTCGTGCCGGCGTGCGTGCTGTGTTCGGCTTCCCCCTCCGCACCGGGACGGTGAACCTCGGTGCCCTCGACGTCTACCTCGACCACCCCGGTGACCTGCGCACCGACCAGGTGAGCGACGCCGTCGTGATGGCCGGCGTGATCTCCCGTACCGTCCTGGCGTTGCAGGCCGACGCCGCTCCCGGGGAGCTTCCCCCGCTCCTCGATGCCACCGTGCACCACCGCGCCGTCGTCCACCAGGCCTCGGGCATGGTGTCCGCCCAGCTCGACATCGACGTGGCCGACGCCCTCGTCCGCATCCGCGCCCATGCCTACACTTCCAATCGGCCGGTGAACGATGTCGCTCACGACATCGTCGATCGCCGGCTCCGGCTCGACTAGAGCCATGATCCGCGCCCGGCCCGGAGCCGGGCGCCCCAGAGGCGCCCGCCGTGGCACCACGAGAGAAGCTGCGCACCGAGACCTTCGTGACGTTGGCCGACACGATGGTCAAGGACTTCGACATCGTCGACTTCCTCTCCATGCTGTCGAGCCGCTGCATCGACCTGTTCGACGCGCGTGAGGCAGGGCTCATGCTCGCCGACCCCGACGGCCGCATGCAGCTCACCGCATCGTCGAGTCACGAGATGCGCCTGCTCGAACTCCTCGAGATCCAGCACGAGCAAGGACCCTGCCCCGACGCCTACCGGACGGGCGCGCCCGTGCAGGTCGCCGACCTGACCGAGGCCGTCGCCCGTTGGCCCCAGTTCGCGCCAGAGGCACTTGCTGCCGGCTACCGGTCGGCGCTCGCTCTTCCCATGCGTCTGCGGGACGAGACGATCGGAGCGCTCAACCTGTTGCGGGTCGAGCCGGGCACCTTTCCAGACGAGGACATCACCGCTGCCCAGGCGCTGGCCGATGTGGCCACCATCGGGATCCTGCACCACCGGGCCGTGGCCGAGTCGCACCTGCTCAGTGAACAACTCCAGTACGCGCTGAACAGCCGCGTGGTGATCGAACAGGCCAAGGGTGCCCTGGCCCAGAAGCTCGACCTCACCACCGACGAGGCGTTCGACGTGTTGCGCCGCTACAGCCGTGCGCACAACCTTCGACTGGTCGACACCGCCGCGGCGGTCGTGGACCGCACCCTCGACGCCGCCGTCGTCGCCACCGAGCGCCCCGGGGGGTGACTCCGGGCGTCGATGCCGGTTCCCGTCAGGCCGGCTCGTCGGCCACGTGGGGTCTGGGCACGCCGGGGGCGACCGTGCGGGCCAGGATGCCCAGCGTGGCGCGCAGCGAGCCCTCCGAGAGCACCGGGAAGATGTCGGCGTCCTTCCACACCTGATCGATGCTCGACCAGTCGTAGTAGGAGGTGACCATCGTGCCCTCGGCGATCGGTTCCAGTCGGTAGCCGTACACGTGGCCGATCTGCGGGCGGATCTGGCCGAGAATCGTCCAGGCGACCTCGCGGTCGGCCTCGAAGGTAGCGATCTCAACGGTCACGTCGTAGAGGCCCAGCGGGTAGTCGTTGAGTGCTTCGCGGTCCATGTGCACGACGAAGGTGTCGCCCACGGCTCCCACCGGGTCGCCGCTGGCCGCCATGAGCATGCCGGAACTGTCGATGGCCACGTGTCCTTGCGGATCGCACAGCACGGCGAAGATGGTGGCGGGATCAGCCGCGATGGGACGTCGGACCTCGATGCGCTCGGCGTTCATCGCCCCATGGTGGCACCCACCGTGGGACCGAGCGCGCTGCTGGCTCCGACGGGAGTGGTTGGCTGTCGGGCGCGTCTGCTCCGATAGGGTCACCGCGACCAGGCGGATCGGCCTGAGTAGTGCGACATCGCTGGCTGCAGAGAGGCCGAGGAGAACGAGATGAACAAGGCAACCCGAGCGCTCATGACCGACAAGGAGCTGGAGCTCCTGGCGCAGGTCGAACCGAAGAAGCTGGCTTCGCTCGACGAGGACGAGCTCCTCGAGCTGCTGGGCCGCATCCGGGGAGCACGCAACAAGTGGTCGAAGCTCTACCGGCGGCGGGCCAGCGCACAGGTGGTCGACGACGGTCGCCGCAGCCATGCCGGGGCCAAGCACTCGCGCACCGCGGCCAAGGCCGAGGTGTTCGAGGACGCGTTGGCCAAGGTGTCGCGTCAGTTGGCCAAGGTGGCCAAGGTGAGCGCCGACGAGTTGCGGGCCGAGCGTCTGGCCGCAGCTCGCGGCGAGGCGAAGCCGGGTGCGCCCACCAAGGGCAAGGGCAAGCCGGCGGGCAGCGCCAGTCGCACCCGCAAGCCGAGCGTCACGCCGAGGACCACGAAGGTGCGGGCATCGACCCGGGCGACGAACGCTCGCAACCAGGCCAAGCGCGACAACCGCCGGTAGCGGGGGAGCCTGCGGGTCGGATGGTCCGCCGCAGAGGGTGACGCCCGCCCACGCTGCGTGACCGACCTGCGAACTGCCGGCGGTATGCGCCAGATGTGCCTCGGATCGCCGGCAGTTCGTGGGATGGGGCCTACGTCGCCGATGCCGATGGCGTCGAACGTGCCGAACGGCCTGCCGCTCGGCGGGTCCGCAGTCGTTCGCCTCGGCTCCACTCGACGGGATCGAAGTCGGGGGGATCTGCGGGCACGGCCGTCGGGTCGACCAGCGACGTTCCCATCATCATCTCGACCAGCAGCGGTCTGTCGAGCAGTCCGCCGGCGCAGGAGACGCCGCCGACCATGGCCCCGGCGATCCCGTGGCCCGAGGCGGTGTTGGCGCCCACCAGCCACAGGCCCTCGATCTCGGTGCGGTGTTGCGGCCGGTTGGCACCCGACTGCTCGGGGGAGTGCTCGTAGCCGTAGCTCGTGCCGCCCGTCGAGCGGGTGTAGCGCTCGTGCGACAGCGGGGTGGCCGTCTCGACGTGCACGACGTGGTCGGCAAGGCGGTCGCCCCCGAGTTGGTCGGCGAACACCCGCTCGGCAGCAGCCACCATGGCGTCGGTGAGCTGGGCTTTGCGCTCCCGGTAGGTGGGCGAGCGTCGGTACCGGCCGCCGTCGGTGGGCGAGGTGTCGACACCCCACCAGTCGAGCCCGCGAGGGGCGAGGGTCATCACCTGCAGGTTCGTCATCCCCGGTGGGCACAGGTGGGGGTTGTCGGGATCCTTGTGCGAGGCAACGGCGATGTAGGCGAACAGTTCGTCGGTGGTGACGTCACCGGCGTCGAGCGGGCCGTAGAGGTCGTCGGTGGCGTAGGTGGGGAACACGAAGTGGTTGGTGTTCGGTCCGCTGGTGAGGTCGATGTCGACCACGAGGTAGACGCAGACCAGCCCGAGGGTCATCGTGGCCTCACGCGTCCACGCCACGGTGGCGGGGTCCCAGTGCTGTTCGCCGACCAACCCGAGCACCGTACGTGCATGGTCGGCGTTGGAGATCACGACGTCGGCACCGATGATGGTGCCGTCCTCGAGCAGGACCCCGGTGGCACGCCGGTTCTCGACCAGGATCTGCGCAACCGGGCTGAGGGTGCGCACCTCGCCACCGTGCGCCTCGATCACCTGGATGAGCCGAGCCGGGATCATCTGGCCGCCGCCGGCGGGGTAGTAGGCGCCGCGCATGTAGTGGTCGATGATGGCGGCGTGCATGGCCACGGCGGTGCGCTGCGGAGGACCGGCGTACAGCCCGGACCAGTGGTCGAGCACCGCCTGGGCACGCTGGGACAGTTCTCCCGCGGCGAAGAGTTCGGCGAGCGGACGGAACGCCCATCGGTCGAACGTCGGTGTCTCGGCGCCGGGCAGGAGGCGGTCGCGGCTCTCCTTGGCCACCGCTTCGAGCACTCCGATGACGCGCTCGATGCCCGCCCGTTCGTCGGGGAAGGCGTCGACGAGGCGGTCCCGGTAGCGGTCCCAACCGGCGGGGACGACGAAATCGAAGTCGGGGAAGTGCAACGTGTCGAAGCCGTCGGGGTCGAGCGGGCGGAACTCCATCCGCTCACCCACGCCGAGCGACGCGAAGATGGACGGGAACAACCCGCCCGGTCCACAGTCGCCCAGGTAGTGGACACCGACATCGAACTCGAGCTCGAGGACGTCGCCGTCGGGGGTGCGGGGATGGCGGCGGAAGACCTGGGCGTTGCCGCCGGCGAGGTCGTGTGCTTCGAGCACCAGCACCGCACGCCCGCTGGCGGCGAGACAGGCGGCTGCGGTGAGCCCGCCAGGTCCTGAGCCGACCACCACCACGTCGACCTGCTCGTCCATCTCCACCCCCGTCGTCGGCGGGTCGCGCCGGTCGTGACCCACCGGCAGTCTGCCACGGGCCGCCGCGACCGACCCTCGAACTGCCGGCGCTGCGCGCCGGATGAGGCTCAGATCGCCGGCAGTTCGGCGTTGCTCCCGGCTGCGGTGACGGGGTTGTCCCGAGATTGGGTCGCGGTGCCGCTCGGCCCGTGACGAGATGACGGCTGGCCGCTGCGCCTTCGGCGTATCCTGCGCCGCAGTGGATGAGCAACGGCATGGTCGGGGGTTCGTGGCGCTCGTCGTGCTCGTCACCGTCCTCGTTGCCGCGATCGTGATGGCGGTGGTGCTGCGGGCAACGAAGGACAAGCCCGTGGTGGGGATCGTCGGCAACTCGATCACCGTCGTCTCGATGCCGGCGTTCGAACGGAGCCTGGCCAACGACTACGAGATCGACGTGGCAGCGGCGCTCGGCGTGCAGGTTGGGCAGATGCAGGATCGGGCCCGCGAGATCGCTGGCCGCCGTCCTGCGGTGGCCGTCATCGAGCTGGGTTCCAACGACGTGCTCCAAGGTGCGGATCTCGACCAGTCGGTGGCCGGCATCCGCCAGATGGCCGACGTCTTCCTCGACGGGGGAGCGACGTGCGTGCACGTGGTGAATGTCAGCACCGAGATGCGGCGCCGTGACGGGACACCCACGGGCGATCGTGCCCGTGAGCTGAACGCGCTGACATCGGAGATGGCCGACGCCGATGACCGGATCGTGGTGGTCGACTGGGCCGGCACCGTGCTCGAGGCACAGCAGCAAGGTGAGGACCTGACACCCGACTCGGCGCATCCCGACGAGGCCGGCGCCGAGATCTTGGCGGGCTTGCTCGTGGCCTCACTGGCCGAAGGATGCCCCGCCGAGCGGGCAGAGTGAGCGCGTTTCGTTCGTTGCGTTCTGTGGGCGTTCGTGACCGTGGCATCTCGACGACGCTGGTGCCGAGGTGCTGGCCGGCCTGCTGGCGGCTTCACCGGCCGGGGGTCCCCGCCGAGTGGGGCCGGGCCAGGCCACAGAAGCGGCAGTGGCCACGCCACAGCGGACCCGGCGGTCAGTCCCTCGCCGGCTGAGCGACGCGCTGGAGCACCTTGAGGGTCTGGCGGAGGAAGCGGCTGCCGTGGTAACAGGGGACACCCTGGCGATCGCAGTTCTGCTTCACCGTGCCGGAGATGGCGTGGCCGATGTTGGTGGTCACGAGGATCACGATGTCGCGATCGGTGAGGTTCTTCGACCAGTCGGCGTGGTTCGAACCGTGCTTGTCCGTCTCGTGCCACCGGAGGTCGGCGAGGCCCAGACCGTCCCGGAGGTCGGGTGCCCACGGCTGGGCGGCCCCGCCGCAGAAGTGCAGCACCTTGCCTCGGAAGTGCGGACGAAGCCGGTCGTAGTCGCCGGCCGCCTTGAACTCCTCCCACCGGCGCAGCTCCTCGGAGCTGTCGACCGCCTCGTCGAGCGCCGACGCCAGCTGTTCCACCGCGGCGGCGTCGACCGCGGTGGTGGTGCGGGCGAGCACCTCGAGGGTGGGGACGGTGTCGAGCGCCAGGTCGAACTCGCCGAGGTGGACCGCTCGATAGGTGCTGTCCACCAGCAGTGTCGCTCCCTCGTCCCGATGTGCGGCGCTGCTGAGCAGGTACCGGCCGGCGAACGCCAACAGCCCTGCCACGTCGGACTGCGCCGTGTGCTTCGACACCTGCCGAGCTGCGTTCGCGAGGGTGTCCCAGTCGCCGCGCTCGGCTGCTCGACGAAGCGCCTCGCGGTGGTAGGCGGTCACTCGGCGATCGGGGACGCCCCAGTCGAGGATCAGGTCCAGCAGCCGGTCGGGGATCACCGCCGGATCGGGCCACCGCGCCGTGAGCAGACGGAGACCGGCGTCGGGATCCTGGTACGCAATGGTGTCGAGGACGTCGTGCATCACCTCCACCGACGTCACCGCACCCCAGGTGGCCGTGGCCAGTGTGAGCAGCTTGTCGTCGGAGAGCTGGTCCTCGAGCAGGAGCTGCAGCACGTGGTGCACGGTGGCCGGTTCGGCACCGGCGACCGCGTCGACCACGTCGGGGAAGCAGCGATCGCTCGAGAAGTCCGAGGCGCCGAACAGTTCGCCGAAGGGGATGTCCCTGCGGGACCGCAGGCCCGAGACGAGGAGCTGCGTGTTCTGCTCGGGGGTTCGGTCGGCCAACCGCACGAGGGCGTCGTGGGCCTTGGCGTGTTCGTCGGCAGCGGCAGCTTGCTCGGCGTAGTCGCTCAACAACTCGACGCTGTCGGGGTCGGCCGGCAGCAGCACGTCTTCGTGCAGCCGGATCCACCCGAGGTGGTCGATGGCGGCCTCACGGCGAAGGTGGTGCAGCAGTGCGCCCATGTCGACCCGGGCAGCGCCCGCAGGCGGCTCGGTTCCGTGCGGAGCTGCTGCGACCGATGCGGTCGCGGCGACGGTCCACCCCAGCGTCGGTCGGCTCGACATCAGCGGTTCGGGTTTCAGGGCCAGGCGGGTGCGAAGCTCGCCCGGAGCCAGCAATCGCACGTCGACCGTCGCGGTGCCGTTCGCCGGCAGGGCAGGGGGTGCCACCAGCTCGGCCGAGCCCCTCGGGGTGGTGTCGAGGACGGGCTCGACGGTCTCGATCTCGTGCGCCGGGGTGCGCAACTCCAACTCGACGGTCACGACCGCTCCCACCTCCAACGGCTCCGCCGGGTCGAGTGGGACGTCGCCGGCATCGACCACTCGGCGTACCTGGACCGCGGTGGTGCTGGCGAAGTACGGATTCTCGCCCAGCGCGTCGACCACGGTCCGCCAGGCCTCCTCATGAGCTGCAGGCGCGGTCGGTTGGTGCAGCCCGGGGTTGTCGTCCTCGAACAGGAACCTGCGGCCCGGTCGCTCGTCGTCCTGACGCCCGGCCCAGCGGTCGGTGAGACAGCGCGCGCCGGCGGCGTCGACGAACGGTCCCAGGCGGCCGGTGATGGTGACCTTGGTGTCGACATCGTCGACGTCGTCGATCACGCAGAACCGCACGGGCACGAACGTCGTGTAGGGCGAGTCGGCGAAGACGATGACGCCGCCGGTGTCGGGGCCGACCGTCAGGCCGTCCTGCATCCACCGTCGGCCGTAGCTCACGCTGAACCGATCGCCCTCGGACGCGCTGAGGATGTCGACGTTCTCCCGCCGGTACTCCGCGATGCGACTGGCCTTCAACAGATAGAGCATGGTTCCACCGCCTCGGAACGACGACTGGCCCATTGTTGTCGAAATCGGCGGACTCGACGACGCCTCCCTTCGAGCATGCCGTGGGCGTTCGCGACCGGTGCGGGTTCGTGAACGCCCACAGAAGGCATGGGGGTGGTGGATCGGTGGCGTCGCCCCGCCCTGCGACCCGGGGGAGCTACAGCAGTTCGTCGTAGGCGTGCCGGGTGGTGTCGTCGAAACAGACGAAGCGGACGGCCATCGCCTCGCCGGCCCACTGGCGCACCGAGCACACGGCGATCTCGGCGGCGGCGTGGAGGGGGTAGCCGTAGGCACCGGTCGAGATCGCCGGAAAGGCCACGCTGTGGGCGTCCACCTCGGCTGCTCGCAGCAGCGACGCCCGGTAACACGACGCCAACAGGTCGGCTTCGCCGTGGTCGCCACCCCGCCACACCGGCCCGACGGTGTGGATCACCCAGCGCGCCCGGAGGTCGAAGCCCGCAGTGACCTTGGCCTCGCCGGTGGCACATCCGCCGAGCAGGCGGCAGGCCTCGAGGAGTTGCGGGCCGGCTGCCCGGTGGATCGCCCCGTCGACGCCCCCTCCGCCGAGCAGCGACGAGTTCGCCGCGTTGACGATGGCGTCGACGTCCTCGCCGGTGATGTCGCCGCCCACCACGGCGATCCGCACCGCGCTCATGGGGCCCGCATCAGGCTTCGCGTACCACCCGAGTGCCCTCGAGGCTGCCGTCGGCGCGCCAACACTCGAGGTGCTCGGCATAGTCCATCAACGACCCGGGGAACACGGCGCTGCGCGCCGCCAGCATCGTCCGTGCCCCTTCGCTGTTGCCGTAGCTGGGGGTGCACGACGTGTTGTACCGGGCGAGCGGACCCGACGCCTTCCACAGGATCTGGAGCCACTCGTCCTCGGCCTCGGGGGTGGCTTCGATCGAGGCGATGCCCTCCGAGCGGCAGTGTCCGATCAGCCAGGCTATGTGCGCGGTCGACTCGGACAGGAAGTGGACGAAGTTCAGGCCGAAGCCGGCCTGGATGAAGCTCACCACGAAGAAGTTGGGGAAGTCGGCAGTGAGGATGCCGTGCAGCGAGTGGGTGCCGTCGTGCCAGCGCTCGCTGAGGCGCACCCCGCCACGACCGACTGGGTCGAAGCCCAGCCGGCTCACCAAGCTGGTGGTGATCTCGAAGCCCGAGGCGAACACCAAGAGGTCCAGCGGGTAGGTGACGCCGTCCACCACGGGGCCTTCTGACGACATCTCCCGCACGCCCTGCCCGTCGGTGTCGACGAGATGCACGTTGGGCAGGTTGAACGCCTGCAGGTACTCGTCGTGGAAGCACAGGCGTTTGCAGTGCTTGCCGTACCAGGGCTTGAGCTTCTCGGCGGTGGCCGGCTCCTCGACGATCTCGTCCACTCGACGTCGGAAGCCCTCCATCACCTCGAAGTCGATGGCCTCCAGTTCGGCCTTCTCCTCCTCCGACGCCGGCTCGCGCTGGGTGTCCTCACGCAGGGCCTGGCCCCAACTGTCGGCCACCAGGTCGCGGTCGGGCTTGCCGCCGGTGACCACCTCGGTGAAGTTGCGGGTCCGCTCGGCCTGCCAGCCAGGGGGCAGCGAGCGGAACCACTCCTCGTCGATGGGTTGCTGGTTGCGCACCCCCACGGCCGAGGGTGTGCGCTGGAAGACGTACACCTCCTTGGCGGTGCGAGCCAACTGCGGCACGACCTGCACGGAAGTGGCGCCGGTGCCGATGATGCCCACCACCTTGTCGCTCAGGCGATCCATGGGCTCGGTGGGGCTGCCACCGGTGTACTCGTAATCCCAGCGGGTCGTGTGGAATGCCGTGCCGGCGAAGCGGTCGATGCCCTCGATGCCCGGCAGCTTGGCCTTGTGCATGAGGCCACCGGCGGAGACGAAGAACCGGGTGCGGAGGCGGTCGCCGCGAGTGCTGACCAACTCCCATCGGTGGGCGTCGTCGTCCCAGGTCAGCGACTCGACCTCGGTCTGGAACAGGGCGTGGTCGTACAGGCCGAAGTGGCGCCCCAGCAGTTGGCAGTAGCCGAAGATCTCGGGTGCGCTGGCGTACTTCTCGGTCGGCATGTAGCCGGTCTCCTCCAACAGCGGGAGGTAGATGGTGGCGTCGACGTCGCACATGCAGCCCGGGTAACGGTTCCAGTACCAGGTGCCGCCGAAGTCGGCGGCTTTGTCGATGATCCGGAAGTCATCGATGCCCTGCCGCTGCAGGTTGACCGCCGTCAACATCCCGGCGAACCCGCCGCCGAGGATCACGACATCGGTGTCCTCGATGATGGCGGGTCGGGTGAAGCCGGGATCGGCCCACGGGTCGCGGTCGAGGTCGTGTTCGCTCAGGGTCTCGTACTGCGCCAGACCCTCGTCGCGCAGCCGCTTGGCTCGCTCGGCGGCGTAGCGGGCCTTGGCGGCCTCGATCGATGAGGGATCTGGGTCGGTCATGGCGGCTCGTCACTGTTCGGGGTCGGAACTGGTGGCACCCGAGATCTGACACACCGTCAGATCCAGGCGTTCCTACCCTAGGGTGCGCGCGTCGCCGAGGCACACCGTTGTTACAGCGAGCCGACCCCGAACGTGGCGTCGTAGCCGACGAGGTGGTCACCGTCGTCGACCACCGCTGGTGTGGCCCCACCCCAGGTGCAGCCGGGGTTGGCGTAGCACTGCGATCCCACGCCGGGGGCGTTGAACCACAGGAAGTACACGCCGTCGGGCAGCGACGGCACCGTGTAGGTGCCGTCGGCGCCCGTGAGCGTCATGGCCGCCGACGAGAAGCCCGAGCCGAACACCCACACCTGTACGCCCTCGAGGCCACCACCGATGCCGTCGGTGACCGTCCCCGAGATGGACCCGCCGACCGCGGCCGCCATGGTGACGTCGATGTCCCCGGTGATGCCACTGACGCCGACGGACACCTGGGTGACCTCGCCTGGGGCACAGGTGGGGGTGCTGGCGAAGCACAGCGGTTGCAGGTCGGAACGGTGGAAGTGGACGACGTAGTCGCCTTCTGGCAGTTCCTCGAGCAGGTAGGCGCCGTCGACCCCGGTGGTCGTGGTGGTCAACGTGTCGGGGTCGCCGCTGACCACGGCGGTCACGGTGACGTTCGCGAGTGGCTGTCCGCCACCGTCGGTCACGACCCCGGCGATGCCACCTGCCATGGGCACGGTGACCTTGGTGATGGTGGTGTTGGATTGGATGACCCACAGGTCGTTGCCTGCGGGGCCCTCGGTGATGGCTCGCGGGGCGACGAACGCTGGATCGGAGAAGGCGGTGATGTCACCGTCGGGGGTGATGCGGTTGATCGTGTCGCCTGCGGTGAACCACACGTTGCCGTCGGGTCCGGCCGAGATGCTGAGTTCGTGCCCGGCGCCGGGAGCGGGGAACACGGTGATGGCACCGTCGGGAGTTGTCCGGCCCACACCGTTACGCTGCGCGAACCAGATGTTGCCGTCCGGCCCCGCGCTGAGTGCGATCGGGCGGTCGAGTGCCGGGTCGACGAAGGTGGTGACGTCGCCCGTGGGGGTGATGCGGATCAGCGCATTGGAGGTGTCGGTGGCCCACACGTTCCCGTCGGGCCCGGCAGCCACTGCCGAGACGTAGCCGAAGCCGCCGAAACTGGTCCGGGTGCCACCGGGGGTCACCCGGTAGATGCTCTCGAAGGCGGCGACCCACAGGTTGCCGTCGGGACCGCGAGCGATGTCCTCGTTGTTCGGCATCTCCACCGGTGCGGAGACCTCCCCGCCGAGGGTGATGCGGCCGAGGGAGTCGCCCTCGCTGCCCTCGGGGATCTCGCGGCCGAAGTTGTTGAACCACAGGGCGTCGTCGGGGCCGACGGTGATCCCCCAGGGCTCGGCGATCGTCGGGTCACCGAAGGTGGTGCCCACGCCTGCGGGGGTGAGGCGTCCGATGGTGTCGTCGGAGCGGTTGGTGAACCAGATGTTGCCGTCGGGCCCGGCCGTCAGGGCATAGGGGCTCGTGATGGCGGCGTCGTCGAACACCTCGACGGTGAGGCCGTCCCCTGCGGCGGCGGGTGAGGTCCACGCCGCCAGGCTCAGCACCAGCGCCGCCATGACAGCGACTGCGGTTCGCCGCTGCCGGTACGCCGCGCCCCCGCGTGGCGTTCGCCGCCTGGGCGAGTCGCTCGCCACGGTCTTCTGCACACCAATGGACATGACCACACCTCCACACCGCCTGGCGGCGGTTGACGCTTGCTTCCGATTCCCCTGCCGACGCTCGCCGTCGCCCCTGTCCTGCGGCCGCATGTCGTCCTGGCAGAGGCTACCGCGTCGTTTCGTACGCTGGGGCCGAAACACCCTCGCGGGGGGGGGGGGGGGGGGGGGGGGCGGGGCGGGGGGGGGGGTGGTGGGGGGGGGGGGGGGGGGGTGGGGGTTGGTTGCGGGGGGGGGGGGGGGGGGGTTTTGTTTTTTTTGTTGGGGGGTTGTGGGGTTTTGTGGGGGGGGTGCTTAAGGGTTCGCGGTGTGAACTGAACCCGGCTTAATACACGGGTTGCCCTTGGGGTAAACCCGTGGCACCCGGTTGAGGACACGGGTTGCCCTTCGGGTCAACCCGTGGCACCCGGTTGAGGACACGGGTTGCCCTTTGGGACAACCCGTGGCACCCGGGCGTGGGGTTGGCGGG
>JAFIEP010000101.1 GCA_020832495.1 Acidimicrobiia bacterium
AGGCCGTCCACGGTCCAGCAGTGGGGCCCGGCCTGTGCCGGACGGGCGGCGAGGTCCTCGAACCACTGGGCGGGGGTGTCGCGGGTCAGGACCGCCTCGTCGGCCCGGGCCGACTGCCAACCTCGGGCCGGCACCACTGGCGGGCACACCAACACCGGCAGCCGACAGATGTGGCGCCATCCTGCTCGCACGACGGGGGTGATGGAGCGGTCGTTGGTCACCCCCACGACCGCTGCCACCCCGTCTTCGGCCGCCCGACCCCACACGATGCGACCCAGCTTGGTGAACGTGCCCTTCCGTTGAGCGCCAGAGCGTGTCACTGCATTGAGCGAGAAGACCATGTCCCGTGCACCGTGGCGGTTCCGGTAGCGCTGGGGGACCAGTGCGTAGTGGCCGTCGAGGCGCTCGCCCTCGTAGGCGTCGGCCACGTAGGCCGCACCGAGGGGGTTGTCAGCGTAGAGCGCTCGCAGGTACCGGTCGTCCACGAAGCGACGGTCGGGGAGCTCGCGGTCGAGCAACCGGCTGGCCGCTGTGATGTCACCGAGTGGTCGAGTGGTCGGGGCGGTCACCGCTGGTCCTCGTCGGGGTCGGGCGGGTCGAGTGCGAACGCCGCCGGTCGACCGCGTGTGCGGACGTCGGGCTCCGGCGCCGGGCCGGTCCAGCGGCGGAGCAACCAGGCCACGCAGACGGCGGCTGCGACGACCAGGACGGCGTCGGCGGGGGCACGATACCGCGTGATGCCGAAGGTGAGTGCCGCGGTGACGGTCACTGCGGCAGGGACGGCCACCAGCGGGCTGATGGGCACACCCCGTCGGAAGAGCAGCACCAGCCCGCCGAGGGCGAAGGGCACCAGCGCGAAGTAGGCCCACTGACCCCACTGCGAGGGACCCTGGCCCCTACCCTCCACCACGGCGTTGAACTGCACGCTCTCACCGGGTCGGTAGACGTCCCACATCCGACCCACCCGGGCGGCCACCACCACCGGCAGGCGCCGGACGTTCTCGCGGGTGTAGGTGAGTGCCGCCTCGAGGGGCACCGCGTCCACCTGTGACTCGTCGAGGACGGTGCGGTCCGGCCAGTCCTCGACGCGGCCGGTCTCGATGTACCAGACCATGCAGTCGTCCCAGTAGCCCAAGCGGTCGCCATAGAAGGTGCTGTCGCAGCTCGCTGCGGACAGCACCGCCCCGCTCTGCGCCGTCATGAGCACTCGTTCCTCGAAGCGCGTCATGTTGTAGGCGAACCAGGGCGCGCACACCGCAAGGGCGGCCAGGCCGAACACGACCACGCGCAGTGCGCGGGCGCGCAGGCCGCTCACGGCGCCCACCAGGGCCGGCAAGAGGAACGGCACCGCCAGCAAGGCCTCCGCTCGGGTCAGGGCAGCCAGGCCCGTGGCCGCGCCGGCAATGGCTGCCCACCGCACGGTCGGTTCGTCCCAGTACCGGTACACGGCCAACAATGCGGCCACCACCAGGGGGACGAACATCGACTCCGACAGCAGCATGCCGTCGTTGATCCACAGCATCGGGTAGACGGCGGCGATGAGCGCCGCCACCACGCCGGCCACGTAGCCCCCGACACGGCGGGCCAGCATCGCCACGAGGACCACCCCGATGATCCCCATGGCTGCCGACAACAGGCGCATCGCGGTGCCCGACGTCAACCCGAGCCGGGCGAAGAACGACAGGGTCAGGGCGTACAGCGGTGGGTCCCCAGCGCTGGGACGCAACTCCTCACCGTCGGTGACGAACCATGTGGCCCCGTCGACGAACCAGTGACCACGCGCCATGAGGCGGGCCTGGAGGTAGCCGTACGCGCTGTCACCCCAGATGGCGAACGTACCCGGGTCACAGGCCTCGCCGTGCACGTAGGTCTGCTGGGGGTCCTCGACGGTGGCCACCAGGTCCTCGACACAGGTGGGACGCACGACAACGATGTTCACCACTCGGATGACGGCCCCGACCACTGCAGCCAGGGCCAGCCCGGCGACGTACCACCACGGGCGGGATCCCCGCAGCCGCGTCAACACCGTGGTGTGACCCGCCACCTCGCCGTGGTCGGCACCGCCGTTGCGCTCATCCGCTGTGAAGTCCACCGGCTGGTCGCTCATGGGCCCACCCTGGCCCGCTCGACCGCAGATTCAGAATGCGCGGCCGAGCCGGCCACGTCCCGTCGCCGACGCCGCACGACCCAGTCGGCGGCGCCGGCCAGCGCCACGCCGGCCAACACGGCGACGGCCACCTCGAGCCCGGTCCGGTAGCGGGTGATGCCGAAGCTCATCGCCGCGGCCACCGTCGTGGTCAGGGCAATGGCGGCGTAGGGCACCAGCACCTCCCACCGGCGTCGCAGGAGCCACCCACCGGCTGCGGCGAGCGGCAACAGCGACCACCACACCACGATGGCGGCTTGACTCGTGGCCCGCCCGCGGCGCTCGAACACGTCGTTCAGCACCACACTCTGCCCCGGGCGCCACACATCCCACATCCTGGCCACCCGCGCCGCCACCACGGCTGGCAGGCGATCGGCGTGGTCACGCATGTAGGCCACCCCCGTGGCGCGCTTGGCGGCCTCGGTGGCCGTCTCGTCACCCGGCTGCCACGGTGTCCGGTCGCACTCGGTGGACCACCAGCCGAGCTGGTCACCGTGGTAGGTGGCATCGCAGTTGGCGATCTCGAGCACGAAGCCGGCACCGGAGGACACCGTCACCGGACGCTCGAAGGTTGTGAGGTTGCGGACCAGCCACGGGCCGGCCACCACCAAGGTGCCCGCGCCGGCAACGGCCAGCAGCATCGCCGAGCGGCGGACACCACCCGAGGTTCGGTCCTGGCCGCTCGCCCCTCCCGCTGTCGTGGGCAACTGCCGTGGTCCGCCTCCAGGGGCCCGGCGGTTCCGCGCCAGCCACACCATGGGCACGATCGCCACCACACAGAGCAGCGCGGCCTCGGCTCGGGCCAACAGCGCCAGCCCCACCGCGGCGCCGAGCAGCAGGGCGTGCCGCCCATCGGGACGGGCCGCGAACTCCGCAGCGGCCAACAGGAACACGGCGATGGCGAAGGCGTAGCTGGATTCGCTCAGCACCAGCGAGTCGTTGATCCACAGCGTCGGCGTGACGGCCAGCAGCCCGGCTGCGGCCAGCCCGGCCCGGTCGCCGGCCAGTCGGCGGGCGGCCAGGCCACCCACCAACACGGTGCCTGCGCCGAGCAGGGCACCGACCCCCCGGTGGCCGTCGACGCTGTCCACCCCGACCAGCGACGCCCCGCCGAGCAGGGACCCGTGCAGCGGTGGGTGAACGGCGGTGGTGATGCGCTCACCTGCCGGATGACGGTACGTGTAGCCAACCCACTCGGCCAGGTCGTGGCCCTGGTGGTGGTAGAAGACCTGGTCGCCCTCGAGTGGCAGGTCGGTGGACCAGACCTGCACCGCCACCAACCGGATCGCCAGGCCCACCACGGCGATCGCCACGAGGAGCCATCGGACGTCACGGAGGGCCGACGGGGCGCGGGTGGTCACGGCCCGATCCTAGAGGGCACCTCACCGCGGGCCGTTGACGCTCCGGGCAGACTGTGGCGGTGTCCGATCCAGGGGTACCCCGGCGACGCTCCGCACCCCGCCACCGTCGCTCCGTCGTCCACTGCCTGATGGCACCGGTGGTGGTCCTCTGGGCTGTCGCCATCATGGTGGCCTGTAGCCCCGGTGACACCGCTGATGCCGACGGCTCCGCCGGACTGCTCGGAACGGACGGGGCGCTCCCCCCCGTCGATCCACCCCCAGCCGACGCCCAACCGGGCCAACTCCTCGAGGAGGTGGCGCGCATCCCGCCCGCTGCCGTGCCCGGCGCCCGGACCACCGCCTTCACCTACGTGACCACGGGGGTCGAGGACCGGACCGTCACCGCCACCGGGCTGTTGGTGGTGCCCGCCGAGCCTGCGGTGGGCCTCGTCGTGTGGGCCCATCCGACCCGCGGCCTGGCGGACCGGTGTGCACCGTCGCTGGCCGGCCCCGAGACCATCCCCCTGCTCGACGAGTTCCTCCGACGCCGGTGGGCGGTGGTTGCACCCGACTACGAAGGGCTCGGCGGGGAGGGGCTCCACCCCTATCTGGTGGGCAGCTCCGAAGGGCGTTCACTGCTCGACGCCACCGTTGCCGTGCACGACCACGTCGACGACCTTGCGCACCTGCCGGTGGTCATGTGGGGCTTCTCCCAGGGTGGGCACGCGGTGGCCTTCGCCGCCGAGATGGCGGCTGGGGCAGCGGACGTCGACCTCGTCGCTGCCGCCGTGGCCGCGCCGGTGAGCGACGTGCACTCCTTCGCCCGCCGAGCCGAGCAGCGACCCGACCAACAGGGCGTGCTGCTGAGCATCCTGGCCGGCTATGCCGCTGCCTACCCGGAAGTGGACCTTTCCACCCTGCTCACCCCTGAGGCCGCCGAACTGCTGCCCACCGTGGCCGAGGACTGCATCGGTGAAGTGAACGACGCCGCCCGTCGGCTCGACGCCGTGCTCGCCGGGGCGTCGATCGACGACCAGCCACTGCTCACCGAGCTGTTCGCCGCCAACCGGGCCGGCCAGCGCGACCCACGGGTCCCACTCCTGGTGGTGGGCGGCACCGAGGACGACGTCGTGTGGCCGGCGGATACCCGGGCGCTCGCCGAGCGGTGGTGCGACCACGGGGCGACGGTGTCGTTGGTGGAGCGACCGGGCGAGGGTCACGCGGTGGTGGTCGATGATCTGCTCTTCGACTGGATCGCCGACCGCTTCGCCGGCGTGCCCGCCGGTCGTACCTGCTGAGCCCGCGGCGACGCAGGCCGGGACAGGTGCCCCGGTCGGCGACCGCGCAGGCTCTAGTCTGGCCGGGTTCCCGGTCCGCTGCCGGGGGTTTGGTGTCCACCGGTGACCACGATCGATCACAGTCCACCCGCGCTCGAAGACCTCA
Source organism: Acidimicrobiia bacterium (assembly GCA_020832495.1). Classification (GTDB taxonomy): domain Bacteria; phylum Actinomycetota; class Acidimicrobiia; order Acidimicrobiales; family Acidimicrobilacustridaceae; genus JAFIEP01. The sequence goes on from JAFIEP010000101.1 coordinate 4,930, forward strand.
CCGCCACGGCCCTGCGGGCCGGGCTCCGACGCGTTCACGTCCTGGCCTGGCGCGACCTGGCCGACGCCGAGGCCGGCGGGTCCGAGACGCACCTGGACCACGTCGTGCGCCGGTGGGCAGCGGCAGGGCTCGAGGTCACCGTGCGCACGTCGGCGGCACCGGGTCTGCCCGACACCGAGGAGCGTGGCGGCTACCGGGTGATCCGCCGAGGCGGACGCTATGACGTGTTCCCCCGCGCCGCGGCCGCCGAGGTCAGCGGTCGCCACGGCCCCGCTGACGGACTCGTCGAGTTCTGGAACGGCGTGCCGTTCCTCTCACCGCTGTGGTTCCGGGGACCCCGCATCACCGTGCTCCACCACGTGCACCGCAAGATGTGGCCCATGGTGCTTCCCGAGCCACTGGCCACCGGCGGCCGCCTCCTCGAGGGTCGGCTGGCTCCCCCGTTCTACCGCTCCACCCCGGTGGTGACCCTGTGCGACTCCTCGCGCCGGGAGATCATCGAGCTGCTGGGGCTGCCCGCCGCCAACGTGCACGTCGCCCTCCCCGGGATCGACCCGTGGTTCAGCCCGGCCCCCCACGAGCGCAGTGCCACGCCCCTGGTGGTGGCCGTCGGGCGCCTCGTGCCACACAAGCGTTTCGATGCCCTGCTGTCGGTGGTGGCCGAGCTACGTCCTCGCCACGAGGGCCTCCAGGTGGTGATCGCCGGCGAAGGTGGCGAGCGGCCGGCCCTCGAGAAGCAGGCAGCCGCGCTCGGCATACAGGACTGTGTGCGTTTCGCCGGCCGCATCTCCGACGAAGAGCTCCGCAGCCTCTACCGGCGGGCGTGGGTGCTGGCCGCCACCTCGGTGGCGGAGGGGTTCGGCATGACCATCACCGAGGCGGCCGCCTGTGGGACCCCGGCGGTGGCCACCAGGGTGGCCGGCCACGCCGACGCCGTGGTCGAGGGACGCAGCGGGGTGCTCACCTCCTCACGTGCCGAGTTCGCCGACCGCCTCGACGCCGTCCTCGCCGACGCCGACTTCCGTCGCCGCCTGAGCGAGGGGGCAGCGAGCAGGGCCGCCGAGCTGACGTGGGACGCCACCGCGGCCCAGGTCCTCCGCCCTCTGGTGGCCAGGGCAACGGCTGGCGGACCGTCGTCACGGTGACGTCCTCCACCACCGGCGAACGGTCCTCGCGATGGGCGACCCTCGTCGTCCCTGCACTCGTGGCCTATCTGCCGCTGCTGGCCACCGCCCCGGGGTGGGTGGGCGCCGACACCAAGACCTATCTCTACCTCGACCCCGGACGGCTCCTGGCCGAGGCCCCCTACGTCTGGCACGACCGCATCGGACTGGGCACGGTCACCCACCAGAACATCGGCTACCTGTTCCCGATGGGGCCCTACTACTTCGTGATGGAGACGCTGGGAGTGCCGGACTGGGTGGCGCAGCGCCTGTGGTTGGGCACGATCTTGTTCGGCGCTGCCATGGGCGTGCGGCATCTCATCGGCACCTTGGCGCCGCGGTGGCGCATCGAAGCCCCCGGTGCGGTGGTGGTGGCGTCGCTCGCCTACATGCTCAGCCCCTACTTCCTGGCCTATGCAGCGCGCATCTCGGTGATCCTGCTGCCCTGGGCGGCGTTGCCGTGGCTGCTCGCCTTCACGGCACGGGCCCTCCGCTCGGGAGGTTGGCGGCAGCCGGCGCTGTTCGCCTTCGCCGTGCTCGTAGTAGGCGGCATCAACGCCACCGCCCTCATCCTCGTCGGCCTCGGACCACTGTTGTGGGTGGCGTGGGCGGTGTGGGTCGAGCGCGAGGTCACCTGGAGGCAGGCGCTGGCCGCCTGCGCTCGCATCGGGGTCCTCACCCTGGCCACGTCGCTGTGGTGGATCGCCGGGTTGTGGGCGTCGGGGCGCTACGGCCTTCCGGTCCTGCGCTACACGGAGACCTACCGCACGGTGGCCGAGGTCTCGAGCGCCACCGAGGTCACCCGAGGCCTCGGGTACTGGTTCTTCTACGGCGGCGACAAGCTGGGTCCCTGGATCGAGCCGAGCGTGTCGTACACGCAGGACCTTCCCCTCATCGTCCTGTCGTTCGCGCTGCCGGTGCTGGCGCTGGTGGCCATGGCCTGCGTGCGGTGGCGCTTCCGCGGGCTCTTCCTCCTGTTGTTCTGCGTTGGTGGATTGACCGCAGTGGCCGCTCACCCGTGGAGCGACCCCTCCGTGCTCGGTGGCTTGTTCAAGAGCATCAGCACGACCGATGCCGGGCTGTCGATGCGCTCCACCCCCCGGGCGGTACCCCTGCTCGCCCTGGCCACCGCCATGGGCCTCGGTGCCGGCCTGGTGGCGCTGACCCGTCGCCTCCCACGCCGGGCACCAGCGGTGACGGTGCTGGTCGCCCTGCTGGTGGTGGCCAACGTGCCGCCGCTGTGGAGCGGCGACCTGGTGGCCGACAACCTCAAGCGGCCCGAGGAGTTGCCCGCTTACTGGCCCGAGGTGGCCGCCGCGCTCGACGAGCGTCCGCACACCACCCGCGTCCTCGAGATGCCCGGCGCCGATTTCGCTTCCTACCGCTGGGGGAACACCGTCGATCCGGTCACCCCCGGCCTCATGGACCGCCCCTACGCCGCCCGGGAACTGTTCCAGTGGGGGTCCCCTCAGTCGGCCAACCTGCTGAATGCGCTCGACCGACGGCTGCACGAGGACGTCATCGACCCCGAGGCCATCGCACCGCTGGCCCGCCTCCTCGGCGTGGGCGACATCGTGGTCCGCTCCGACCTGCAGTACGAGCGCTACCGCATTGCCCGACCCCAACTCTTGTGGGACCACCTGGCCCGAGCCGATGGTCTCGGCCCGCCCGAGGGGTTCGGACCGCAGACGGCCAATCGGGCCGGACCGGAACACCCCATGATCGACGAGGTACGACTCGGCGCCCGACCCGACCTCGAGGACCCTCCACCGGTGGCCATCCTGCCCGTCACCGAGCCCCGCTCGCTGCTGCGCACGGTGACCGCTGCCCACCCGCTGCTGCTTGCCGGGGACGGCGAAGGTGTGGTGGACGCCGCCTCGGTGGGCGTCGTCTCCCCCGATCAGCTCCTGCTCTACGCAGCCTCGGTGGCGGCCGACGAGGCCTTGCTGGACCAGTCGCTGGCAGCGGGCGCCGACCTGGTGGTCACCGACACCAACCGGCGGCGGTCACAACGCTGGGGCGCGCTGCGCGAGAACACCGGCTACACCGAACGCGCCGGGGAGACCCCCATCGACGACCCCAGCGACCAACGCCTCGAGGTGTTCCCCGAGGCGGACGACGACAGTGCCACCGTCAGTTCCTGGCAGGTGGCCGAGGGAGCCACCATCGGTGCGGTGGTCACCGCCACGGCGTACGGCAACCCCATCACCTTCACCCCCGACGACCGCCCGGCGAACGCCCTCGACGGCGATTCCCAGACCGCCTGGCGGGTCGGCGCCATCGACGAGGCGCGCGGTGAGCGCCTCCGCATCGAACTCGACGAGGCCGTGACCGCCGACCACATCGAGGTGCTCCAACCCGTCAACCTGGAACGGAACCGCTGGATCACCGAGGTGCGCCTGTCCTTCGACGACGACGACACGATCGACGTGACCCTCGAGGACATCAGCCGCGACGAGAGCGCCGTCGGGCAACGCATCGACTTCCCCGCCCGGACGTTCGAGACGCTCGAGTTCGAGATCCTCGAGACCAACATCTCTCCTCGGCCCCGCTACGACGGGTTCTCCGGTGTCGGCTTCGCCGAGGTCCGCATCCCCGGCGTCGGCATCGAGGAACTCGTCCGGCCGCCCACCGACCTGCTGGACGTGGTCGGTGCCCGCAGTGCCGAGCACCGCCTCGTGTACGTGCTCAGCCGACTGCGGTCGAACCCTGCAGAACCGGTGCGCCTCGACGAGGAATCCGGCCTCCGGCGGCTGCTCACCGTCCCCACCACGCGGGCGTTCTCCCTGGCCGGCCAGGCCCGCCTCTCACCCCACGTCGCCGACGACGTGATCGACGCCCTGTTGGGCCTGGACGACCACACCGCCGGGGGCGTCACCGCCACCTCCTCCAACCGACTGCCCGGCAGCTTCCGCCACCGGGCGTCGTCCGCCATCGACGGTGACCTGTCCACCCACTGGAGTCCCATCTTCGGCCAACAGCGTGAGCACTTCCTCGAGTTCCGCACCGCCGAGCCGGTCGCGTTCGACCGTCTGGCACTCGCCGTCGTGGCCGACGGACGCCACTCCGTGCCCACCCGCCTGCGCATCGAGGCGGCCACCGACGATGCCGAGCCGGTGCCGGTGGCCGCCGTCGAGCTGCCGGCCATCGAGGACGGCACCGAGGTGGGCACCATCGTGGAGCTGGACCTCCCCCTGACCAACGAGGTGGTCGGCGACCATCTCGTCGTGGTCGTCGAACAGGTGCGGCAGGTGCCGGTGCGCGACTGGTACTCCGACGGGCCGAACATTGCACCGGTGGGCATTGCAGAACTGGGTATCGAGGGGCTGGCGGCGGCGAGCGCACCTGCACAGGTGGACACCGGCTGCCGAGACGACCTCCTCACCATCGACGGCGACCCCGTGCCCCTGCGGGTCACGGGTCAGCTCGAGGACGCCGTCGACCGACGAGCCCTCGACGTCAGCCTCTGTGACGGCGGCGACGGGGCCGTTGAACTCGCCGCCGGCGACACCGTGCTCCGCACCACACCGGGGCGGCGGAGTGGCATCGACATCGACCGGCTGCGGCTGTCCTCCGAGGCAGGCGGCGCACCCCTCGCGCCGGCCCTCCTCCCTCGGGAGGTGCCCTCCGGCCCCGAGCTCGCCCTCGCCGGCAGTGGCCGGGTCACCCACGACGCCACCGTGGCGCCCGCCGACGACCCCTACTGGGTGGTGCTGGCCCAGTCGTTCAACGACGGCTGGGAGGCCGACCTCGCGGTGGGGTCGACCGCCTCCACCTCGGCCGCCCCCACCCTGGTGAACGGGTTCGCCAACGGCTGGTTCGTCGAACCCGACGGTGAGCCCGTCGAGGTGCACATCGCCTGGACCCCCCAACGGGTGGTCTGGGTGGCGCTGGTCATCTCGTTGCTCGCCGGGCTCGGTTGTGTGGCGCTCGCCATCGGCAGGCCGGGTCGCCGGTCCGGGGCAGGCCAGGTAGCTCGCGCCACCGATGACGGGGCCACGGCCACCTGGCCGTTCGGTGTGAGCAGCGGCTACTCCTGGCCGGTCGCCCTGGTGGTGGGGGTCGTCGTGACCGTGGCCGCCGGGCTGAACGTCCCCACGGACATGCGCATGGCTGCTGCGCCGGTCCTCGGTGCCGTCGCCGTGGCAGTGTTCCGCTGGCGTCGCGGACGCGACCTGGCCGTCGTGCTGGCCGGGCTGGGCGTGGCCGTGGCCGGCGCCTACGTCGTGCTCCAGCAGTTCCGTCACGGCTTCCCACCCGACTTCGCCTGGCCCGTGCAGTTCAGCCGCGCCCACCTCCCGGCGTGGGCGGCACTGGCGCTCGCCGGGGTCGCCGCGTTGCGCGATGCCTTCGATCGACGGGCGGCCACCACGCCGACGCCAACCACCGAGCCGGTGTCACCCGCTGTCGGGTCCGACATGGCAGCCTTGGACCATGACTGACCAGCAGCGCTCGAGCGAGCCATTGGCGAACCGCCCGACGGCGCCGCGCCCCTGCTTATCGGTGGTCATCCCCTGCTACAACGAGGTCGCCACCGTGGCCACCGTCATCGAACGGGTCCTGGCCTCGCCGTGGACGGCGCAGGTGGTGGTGGTGGACGACGGCTCGACCGACGGCACCCGCGCCATCCTGGCCGAGCTCGACGACCCGCGCCTCGAGGTGCTCCTGCAACCCCAGAACCGGGGCAAGGGTGCTGCGCTGCGGCGGGGCTTCGCCGCTGCGACCGCCGAGTTCGTCATCGTGCAGGATGCCGACCTCGAGTACGACCCGGCCGAGTACGACGAGATGCTCGAGCCACTGCTCGACGGCCGAGCCGACGTCGTCTACGGCTCACGCTTCATCACGGGCAAGGCCCATCGGGTGCTCTACTTCTGGCACTTCGTGGGCAACCGACTCCTGACGCTGGCCTCCAACATGGCCACCGACCTCAACCTCACCGACATGGAGACCTGCTACAAGGCCTTCCGTCGGGAGGTGCTCGACTCCTTCACCCTCGAGGAAGACCGGTTCGGCATCGAACCGGAGATCACCGCCAAGGTGGCCGGTGGACGCTGGCGGGTCTACGAAGTGGGGATCTCCTACAGCGGCCGCACCTACGAGGACGGCAAGAAGATCGGGTGGAAGGACGGCGTCCGGGCGGTGTACTGCATCGTCCGCTACTCGCCCCTACTGGCCCGCCTCCGGAGACAAGGGACGTCGTGACCGGCATGTGGGCGCGCCCGTCGTCGGCGACGACCGCCGGCGCCGCCCCGAGCCGCGACGCCAACCACGCCCCGGCGCTGGACGGCCTGCGTGGGCTCGCCGTGGCCGCCGTGGTGATCTACCACTCGGGTCCGGCGTGGTTCTCGGGCGGATTCCTCGGCGTCGACGTCTTCTTCGTCCTGTCCGGTTTCCTCATCACCGCCATCCTGCTGCGCTCCGACACCACTGCGGGTCTCCGCTCCTACCTGAGTTCCTTCTGGTCACGGCGCGCCCGTCGACTCCTCCCGGCCATGGGCGTCACGTTCGCCCTGGTGACCGCCTGGGCCGCCTGGCTGGCGCCCGACGACCTGGCCCGACGAGCACGTGGCGACACCTTGGCGGCCATGGCGCAAGTGGCGAACTGGCGCTTCGTGTTCGAGGGACGCTCGTACTTCGCCGAGTTCATTCCGTCACCGGTCCGCCACCTGTGGTCGCTCGGTGTGGAGATGCAGTGGTACCTGCTGTGGCCGTTGGTGGTCTTCGCCGTGGCCGCCCTCGTCGGCCAGCGCCGGGTCCACGGCGTGCTGGCCGTGGTGGCCGCAGCGTTGGCCGCCGCCTCCACCCTGCTGGCCGCCGTACTCTTCGACGCCGGCGCCGATCCGTCCCGCATCTACTACGGCACCGACACACACGCTGCGCCGCTCCTGGTCGGCGCGGTGCTCGCCGCGCTACTCGGTCATCCGGCCCGCAGCACCGCTGAGCGGGCCTACGGGGCACCCCCGGCGGGTGCCATCACCCAGGTGGTGGCAGCGGGGGCACTCCTGGCCCTGTTGGCGGCGTTCATCGGTGCCACCGGCCTGTCACCGTGGCTGTACCAGGGAGGGTTCGGCGCAGTGGCACTGGCCGCCGCCGCCCTGATCTGCTGCGTGTTGCAACCGGACCCCACCTGGCGGACCACACCGGTCACGGCGCTGCTCGCCCTGCGGCCACTGCGCTACCTGGGACTCATCTCCTACGGCGTCTACCTCTACCACTGGCCGCTGTTCTTCATCATCACACCCGAACGCACCGGCCTCGACGGCCCGGCCCTGTTCTTTGCCCGAGCGGCGATCACCCTGGCCATGGCAGCCGCGTCCTACCATCTGCTCGAGGTGCCGGTCCGCCGCCAGCTACGGCTGAGCCCACGCCGCGGGCTGGCGCTGGCTGCCACCACCTCGGTGGTCCTGATCGCCGTGCTGTTGGCGGCCACCGCGGCACGGCCTCCCGGCTGGATGGAGCGGGTCGACGCCACCTCTGAGGTCCGCCCGGTGCCGGTCACCGCCGCTCCCGCTGCCGAGCCGCCGTCGCCCTCCGACGGGACCGACCCTGCCGGGGAGCCAGTCCAGCCGGAACGACCCGTTCGCGTGCTGGTGGTGGGCGACTCGATGGCCTACTCGCTGGCGCTGGGCTTCGACGAACTCGAACCCCAACGCAGCGACCTCCTGGTGTGGAACCAAGGGATCCTCTACTGCGAGCTCATGGCCCACCCCCGGCGCGAGAGCGGGAGCCACGAGGTACCTGCCGACCCGCGGTGCGCCGACTGGCCCGACCGCTGGGCGGGCTTCGTCGAGGAGTTCGACCCCGACGTGTCGGTCCTGATCGTCGGACCGTGGGAGGTGTTCGACCGGCGGGTCGACTCGGAGTGGCTGGAGTTCGGCGACCCGCGCCTCGATGCCCTGCTCCGCCAGGAGTTCGTCCACGCAGTCGACGTGCTCTCCGCTGGCGGCGCCACCGTCGTGCTCATGGCGGCACCTCCGTTCGATCGCGACGACGGGGTCTCTGCCAGCGAGTGGTCCCTGCGCGAACGCTGGCGGGTGGAGCACCTGAACGATCTCCTCCGATCCGTGGCCGACGGCGACCCCGCTCGAGTGGGCATGGTGGACCTCGGAGCACTGGTGTGCCCCGCGGGCGTCTGCGCGAACCGGATCGGCGACGTCGCCCTGCGCAGCGACGGCATCCACTTCACCAGCGACGGCGCCCGAGTGGTGGCCGCCGAGCTGGTCCCCTTGGTTCGCGCCGAGGTCGAACGGGTCCAGGCCGCAGCGGCGGCAGCCAGCGCCGCTGGGGCCCCTGAGCAGGCGGCGCCCGAACCCGGGGACTAGTGACCGCGACGCGAACCGAACTCGGTGTGTCGCTCAGCGCTCGCCGGTGCGCGGCACCCGGGCCATGCGATGTGGGGGGTATTCGAAGCCGGTGAACTGCGGCTGAATGGGGAGCCCGCGGCGAACGGCCAGGCCGTGGACGATCTCCTCGACGTCGTCCCAGGTGCGCGCCCGTTCGCCGCCCAGCTCACGGTTGTAGGGCTGGTCGAACACGATCACCGTCTGCCCGGCCGCCCGAAGGTTCTCGACGTTGTGGGGTGCGTCATCGATGTAGACGTCGGCACCCACCTGGGGCTTGTCGCCCAGGAAGCAGAGGTCCCGGTAGGGGATGCCGTGATCGTCGAGCCACTGCACGGTGTCGCCGACGGCCACCTTGTGACCCCAGTTGGCGTACAAGCGGTGGGTGACGATGCGGATCCACACACCGGCGTCGGAGAGCCGCCACAGCACCTCGGCGGCGCCCTCGATCGGGGCCATGGTGGCGAACATGCGTCCTTCGAGGACCGCTCGGCGGTGCAGCTCGAGGAAGGTGGCGTCGTCGATGCCCCACTCGGCGTAGCTCCACGAGGTCTGCTCGCCCAGCGAGGCAGGGTCGACGCCCAACTCGTCGGCCACCACCTGCCGGAATGCGGCCGTGTGGTCGGCGCACACGCCGTCGAGATCCACACCCAGCACGAACGAACCGCTCACGGCCGCGTCCTCGGGTGGCGTGCGCCGACCCGGCGCATGTCGTGACAGCCCACCTGCCACACCCTATCGTGACCGGTGTCGTCGGTCGGCAGACGATGTCGGCCGACACTCAAGGTGAGGGGACCAACGAGCCGATCCTCTCGTAAGGTCACCGACGCCGAGGAGCGACCGTGGTCGATCGTCAACAGGAGCAGGCACGCTTGGCCCTCGAACGGATGGGGGCCGACGGGCGCGCCGGGCACGACCTGTCGTGGATCGTGGTCACCTGCATCATCGTCACCACCGCAGCGATCCTCACCGGTGCCGCAGCCGCGCTCCTCGGATGGCTCGACGACGTCGGGAGCCCAGCCAGCGACGCGCTGCTCGTGTCGCTGATCGTCGTCCCCATCGCCTCGACGTTCTACGCCGTCCGCCGCTATCGAGACGCTGCGGCGGCCGGGGAACTCCTCGCCGAACTCTCGATGCACGACAGCCTCACCGGCCTCCCGAACCGCCGCTTCCTCGGTGACGGGTTCGAGGACATGCTGCAGCAAGCACGGCGCACCTCGGCCAGGGTGGCCGTGTTCTTCGTGGACCTCGACGGGTTCAAGCAGATCAACGACCAGCACGGCCACGAGGTGGGCGACCGTGTCATGGTGGAGATGGCCGACCGCCTGACGGGGATCCTGGGCCAGGACGACGTCGTCGTCCGCTACGGCGGCGATGAGTTCGTTGTCCTCGTGCCCGACACCGCCGGGCGGACCAGCGCCGAACGGCGGGCCCGGGACATCATCCGGGCGGTCGAGTCCCCCATTGATCTCGACGGCCTCGAGGTGTCGCTGTCGGCCAGCGTGGGCATTGCCTTGTCCGAACTGCGCTGCACCCGCCCCGGCGAGGTGCTGCGCGACGCCGACGCCGCCATGTACCGGGCCAAGGCCGCCGGACCCGGACGGTACGCGTTGTTCGACCGGGGTGCCAGCGATCGCTTCACTCCGTCGACGGCCGATCGACGCCTGCGAGCGGCACTCGAGCGCGGGGAGTTCCGCCTGTACTACCAGCCCATCGTGTCACTGTGGACCAAGCGCCTGGTGGGCGCCGAGGCCCTGCTGCGGTGGAAGGATCCCGACGCGGGCATGGTGAGCCCCGACGAGTTCATGCCCGCGCTCGAGGAGACGGGCCTCATCGTGCCCATCGGCGACTGGGTGTTCTCCGAGGTCGTGCGCCAGAGCACCAAGTGGCAGCAACAGTTCCCGGACCGACCGGCCCTCAACGTCAAGGTGAACGTGAGTGCCCGCCAACTGGCACAAGCGGACTTCTGTGAGCGGCTCGACAAGGCGCTGGCCGCCGGTCAGGGGTCGGCGGATCGGCTGTGCCTGGAAGTGGCCGAGACGGCCATCGGCGTGGACGTCCACACGGCGTGGTCAACGTTGCGCGACGCCAAGGCATCGGGGGTCACCTTGGCCCTGGCCGACTTCGGCACCGGGCAGTCCTCCATGTCGTACCTCCGGCAACTGTCGTTCGACCTGCTGACCATCGACCGCTCTTTCGTCGACGGCATCGGCTTGTCCCGTGAGGACACCACCATCATCGAACACATCATCGGTCTGGCCAAGGCGCTCGGCATCGTGAGCGTGGCCCAGGGCGTGGAGAACGAAGCCCAGGTCGAACAGTTGCGGGCGCTGAACTGCGACCTGGCGCAGGGCTACTACTTCAGCCACCCGCAGCCGCCTGACGTCATCACCCGACTGCTCGCCGCCGACGGCAACGCCATGGAGTGGCGCCCACCCACCGAGGACGAGGCGGCCGACGCCGACGACTCGGCCGTGGTGTTGGCCGACCGGTTCTCCACCTGAGCTCCGCCACTCACTAGGGTGCCGCCATGGCCGCTGGCGCCCTGACGCCTCCCCCACCTGATGCCGGCGACGTGTCCCTCGCCTGGCAGGTCGAACGACTCGGGGAGCCAGCCGATGTCCTCGTGCTCACCGAGCGGGCGTCACCACGACCAGGACCGGGGGAGGTGGTGGTGGACGTCGAGGCCTGCGGCCTCAACTTCGCCGACGGGTTGCTCTGCCGTGGCCGGTACCAGCAGCGCCCGGATCTCCCGTTCACCCCGGGCCTCGAGGTCGCTGGCAACGTCGTCGACGCTGGCCCGGGCGTCGACCTCGCCCACGGTGATCCCGTGGTCGGCTCACCGATCCTGCCCCACGGCGGACTCGCCGCCCGATGCCTCCTGCGCGCCGATGCCGCCGTGCGCCGCCCACCGGCACTGTCCGCAGTCGTGGCCGCGGGCTCCATCATCACCTACCCCACCCCCAGGGCGGCGCTCGGCCGACGGGCCGGCGTCCGCCCTGGGGACACGGTGGTGGTGCACGCCGCCGCCGGGGGGACGGGCAGCGCCTGTGCGGCCGTCGCACGAGCACTCGGGGCCGAGGTTGTGGCCACGGCCGGTGGGGCCGACAAGGTCGCCCGATGTCTGCAGGACGGAGCCGCGGCTGCGATCGATCATCGCCGTGAGGACGTGGCCGAACGGGTCCTGGCCCTCACCGACGGCCGAGGCGCCGACGTCATCGTCGACACCGTGGGTGGTGACCTCTTCGACGCCGCCACGCACTGTCTGGCCTTCGAGGGACGCCTCGTGGTGCTCGGCTTCGCCAGTGGTCGGATCCCGAACCTGGCCGTGAACCATCCCATGGTGAAGAACTACGACGTGGTGGGCGTCCAATGGCCGGCCTACCCGGCGATCCGGCCTGCCGTGGCCGCCCAGGCCGCCGAGGCGGTGGTGACCTGGCTCACCGAGGGCACCGTGCCCCCGCCGACCATCAGCGAGGTCCCCTTCGGCGAGGCGTCCGCCGCGCTGGCCCGGCTCGTCGAGGGCTCCACGACCGGGAAGCTGGTGGTGGTCCCCTCACGGGGCGACCACCCGCACTGAGCCGAATCCTCCTCGAGCGCCTCAGGGTTCGGGAACCACCACCCGTGCACCCTCTGCCTCCGCTGAGCGGTAGAGCGCGTCGACCACCACGTGCGCCCTCAAGGCATCGGCGATCGACGGACGTGCCGGTCGTCCCTCGGTGACCGCCTCGACGAAGGCGACGTCGGGATTGCGGCCCTGCCAACCTCCCTCGGCGAGGGCGTCGAGCAGTTCGTGGTTCTCGAACGACCCCTCCAACCCTGGGACCACAGGGCTCTCCTCCTGACGACTCCAGCGCACCGGGCCGAACACATCGCCTTCCACCGCCACCCACGCACCGGTGCAGAAGACCTCCACACGGCGTTGGCTGGGACGGCTCAGGACATCGTGCCAGACCGACGTGAGGGTGGAGGTGGCGCCGCTGCGGTGCTCGAGTACGGCCGACACGGTGTCCTCGATCGGACCGAGGCCGTGGTGGTCGGCCACCAGGGCACGGACCGAGCGAACCGGTCCGACGAGTTGCTCGAGCAGGTCGACGTCGTGGATCGAGTGCTCGAGCAGGGCCCCACGGCCGGCGCGGGCGGGATCGCTGCGCCACGTCGAGCCGTAGATACCCTGCACCGGGAGGTACTGGTCGTCACGGAACACCACGGCCATCGGCCGGCCGCTCGCGGGGTCCTCGATGAGCCGGCGAGCCATGGCGAACGCCGGCGAGTCACGCAGCACCAGCCCCGACTGTGCCACCACCGACGACTCGGCGACCGCCTCGGCCACGGATCGGGCCGCCGCCAGATCGACGCCGAGCGGTTTCTCGCAGAAGACGGCCAACCCCCGCTCACACGCCGCCTGCACCAGGCGCGGGTGCTCCGAGGTCCATGTGCAGACGTAGACGGCGTCGACTTGCTCGAAGAGTGCCTCCTCGCTCTCGACGGCGGTGCTCCCCCAGCGAGCGGCGAACGCTGCGGCGGCCTCGGCGTCGGGGTCGTACACCGCCACCACGGTGGCGTCGGCCCCACCCGAACGCAACATGGCTGCATGGAACGCAGCGATGAACCCACAGCCCAGGAACCCCACGCGAACGGTCACGCCGGGAGGGTAGCGCCGGGTCGCCCACGGTCGCGCCCTCGTTGACCGGACCTACCGGAGACGGCTAGAACCTGCGGAGTTGGCGCCGCGCCCCCCCCCCCCCACGACGGGAGGCACCACCGTGGCCAAGTCATCACCGGAGCGTCGAGACGCCACGCGTCGCCGCCTCCTCGATGCCACACACCGTTGCCTGGCCCGCAACGGCTTCCGCTCGGCCACGACACGCGAGATCCTGGCCGAAGCCGAGTTGTCACCGGGCACCCTCTACAACCACTTCGACTCCAAGGAGGACCTGTACCTGACCGTCGCCCGCGAACTGCTGCGCGACGACATCGAACGGCTGGATCTCGCCGCCCGCTCCGACGACGTGCGCGATGCCGTGACCCAGTTCCTGTTCCACGCGCTGCTCACCGTGCGCCCCACGGCCACTGCCCTGGCCGATTTCCGCAGTCACGCCGACACTCCCGAGGCGGTCGACGCCCTGCGATCGTTCAACCAATGGCTGGTGGCACAGTTCGGTAGTCCCGTCGCCGCCGCCCAGGAGCGGGGCCCGTTGCGATCCGACATCGACGGCGACGCCCTCGTCGAGTTGCTCGACATCATCTGGGACGGCCTGGGCCGCCGCACCGGCCAGGGCTCGTTCGCCACGTCGGCCGAGCGCATCGCCAGCGTGGTCACCGCCGTGATGAAGGACGGGGCCTTCACCGACCGCACCGAACCCGCCGGCTGACGCGGTCCGCTCGCGCTGGTCCGTCAGCCGGAGACGGAGCGCAAGGTGGCTGCCACGTCCGTTGCGCGGGCCACCGCCAGCTCCTCCCAGCGGTCCCGAGCCAGGAGGCTCTCGACCACACAGCCGTAGACGGCTGCTCGCACCAGTCGGGCGGTGGACCCGACGTCGAGCTCATCGGGGCTGAAGATGTCCCCGAGCCACACGACGAGCACCTGTTCGAACGCATCAGAGAGCGCGGCGGCACTCTCCACCACCGTGGGCTCACCGCGCAGGCTCTCGCCCAGCAGGAGGCGCCAGGTGGCATCGCCCCGTTCGGGGATCCGTCGCAGGATCCACTCCACGAGCGCCGCCACACGGTCGGGCACGTCGAGCGAGCGGTCGACCACCGGCGCGTCCTCACCCAGGAGGTCGATGGAGTGCAGGGTGAGCGCCGCAGCCAGGATGGCCTGCTTCGACGGGAAGTAGTGGTAGATGGTGGCGACGTTCAGCCCGCACGCCGAGGCCAGGCTGCGCATCGAGGTGCCATGGAGTCCTCCGTCGGCCATGAGCTGCAGCGCCGTCTCGAGGATCCGCGTCCGCTGATCGGCAACCGGCGCCTCGGGGCCACCGTCGCCGTCCACGAGGACCGCCGCGCCGCCATGGTCGGGATCAGCCTGGCTCATGGTGCCACTCTTGCACTCCGCTCCCGGCCGCGTGCGGATCAGCGACGTGGCGTGGTCGTCGCGGGCCGCGAGCGCCAGGCCGCCGGTGGGTCGCAGAGCGGCTCGGGCACCCCATCACACCGGACAGCTTGCCGGCACCGGGGTGAACACTGCCGGCAAGCGCTCGATGCCGAGCACCAGGGCGTTGTCGGCGCGCTGCAGCGGTGCGTGCGGATCCACGACCTCGATGTCGTGGAGACGGGTGAACAGTTCCTCGAGCACGATCTTGATCTCGAGGCGGGCCAGGTTGGCGCCCAGACAGAAGTGCGGTCCGATCCCGAACCCGAGGTGTGGATTCGGATCCCGGTCGAGGACCAACTCGTCGGGCCGGTCGAACACCCGCTCGTCGCGGTTGGCCGACTGGTAGAGCAACAGCACCTTGTCGCCCTCGCGTAGCCGGACCCCGTGCAAGTCGTGGTCCTCGGTGACCGTTCGGGTGAAGCTCATGACCGGCGAGACGTAGCGGACGATCTCGTCCACCGCCGTGTCCATGAGCGACAGGTCCTCGATCAACCGTTGTCGTTGCTCCGGGAACTGGGAGAGGGCGCGGATCCCACCAGCGATGGCGTTGCGGGTCGTCTCGTTGCCCGCCACCACCAGCACGCAGAGGAACATCAGCAGTTCATCGCTGGTGAGCCCCTCCCCCTCGACGGCGATGGCGTCGCCGCCGTCGAGACCACCCTCGTCGTAGGCGCCCGTCAGGATGCTGATGAGGTCGTCCCGGGGCTCGGCCCGCCGGGCCTCGATGATGGGCAGCAGGTGTTCGACGAACTCCCCGAACGCCTCGGCCGCAGACTGCAGCACCGGATCGTCGGGGTCGTCGTGGCCGTCACCGGCCATCATCTGGTCGCTCCAGCGGTACAAGCGCTCTCGGCCCATGTCGTCCATGCCCATCAGCTCGGCGATCACGATGAGCGGCACGTGCACGGCGAGGTCCTCGACGACGTCGATCTCCCCTTTCGCCTGCACCTCGTCGATGATCTCGTTGGCCAGGGTACGCACGTGCGGGGCCAGGCGCCGCACCTGCCGGGGGGTGAAGCCCTTGTTGATGAGACGTCGCTGGCGCGTGTGCTCGGGGTCGTCCATCGAGATGATGGACATGGGTGCCGCCACCCGTGGCCTGACCCCGTAGCGCGAGCAGTAGCGATCCGGATCCCGCGAGATGGCCGCCACGTCCTCGTGGCGGGAGATGAGCCACAGACCGTTGTGCTCGTCGCGGTGGACGGGATCGTTGTCGCGGAGCCAGCGGTACCCCTCCCACGGGTCGTCGTAGAAGCGGCCGTCGTTGGCGTCGATGACTGGGCAGTGGAGATCACTCACCCCGCCACTCTTCCATCAAGCGTTCGTTTGGTCAAGCATTCCGGGGCGCGGGCGAGGCACCGCGAGCTCGATCGTCCGGTGCCGAGCGCGTCCCGCTAGCGTGACGGAGTGGAACTCGGCGCCGTGGGACGCGAGCTGCTGTTGATCACTGTGGCGTGCATCCCGATCGGCCTCTCGCTCTGGGCCATTCTCGACATCGCCCGCCAACCGGCGTGGGCGTGGTCGTTGGCCGGCAGGAACCGCACCGCCTGGATGGCGGCGGTGCTGATCGGAATCCTGTTCCTGGTGCTCGGGCTGGTGGTGGCCAGCTACTACCTGGTGCGCGTACGACCTCAGATCGCCGCTGCGGAACAGGGACGCTTCTGAGACCGTCTCAGCCCTGGGTAGCCTTCACCAAGGCGTGCTGCACCAACTCGAGGAGCGCCATCTTGGTCTGCGCTCGGTCCCGGGCGTCAGTGGTGATCATGGGCACGTCCTCGGGCACGGCCAAGGCCTCACGCACGTCGGGCAGCGAGTGGAACTGCTTGCCGTGGAACAGGTTCACCGCCACGATGAACGGCACCCCCTGGGTCTCCATGTAGTCGACCGCCGGGAAGCAGTCGCCCAACCGGGTGGTGTCCACCAGCACCACGGCGCCGATGGCCCCGCGGACGAGGTCGTCCCACATGAAGCGGAACCGGTCCTGTCCGGGTGTGCCGAACAGGTAGAGGATGAGGTCCTCGCCGAGGGTGATGCGACCGAAGTCCATCGCAACGGTGGTCGAGGTCTTCCCCGTGTTCGTGCCACCGGTCTCGTCGATGCCTTCCGCCACCTTGGTCATCGCTGCCTCGGTGGTGAGGGGAGCGATCTCCGAGATGGACCCGACGAACGTGGTCTTGCCGACGGCAAAGCCCCCCGCCACGATAATCTTTACCGGAAGTGGCGAACTGTCGCTCGCTTCGGCAGGAGCGTCGTTCGAGGCTGGAGCCTCAGAGCGCTTGAAGGCCATTGAGCACCCTTTCGAGCAGTTTGAGGTCGGGCCCGTCGCCCGTCTCGGAGTGTTGCGGCTTGAAACTGGACAGAAAGCCCTCTTCGGCCATGTCGCCGACGAGGACGCGTGCCACGCCGAGCGGAACGCTCAGATGGGCAGAGATCTCCGCGATGGAGATGGGGGTGGTGCAGAGGGTGACGATCTTTTTCCGTTCGAGCGCGAGCCTCGGCGCGGCCGACTGGCCCTGGCTCGTCACCTTCACAAGGGTTTCGAGGGGCAGGTCGGTCGTGGATCTGGTCCGTCCCTGGGTGAGGACGTAGGACCTGACCCGGAACCCTGGTCCGTCGTCGTGGTCGTCGCTCGGCATGGTCACCTCGGCATCGCTGATTGCAGTTCTGCGCGGAGTTCGGGAGTGAGCACGGCACCAGCCTTCTCGACCAGCACCGCCATCTCGTAGGCCACGAGGCCGATGTCCGACTCCGGTCCGGCCACGCAGGCCAGACACGAGCCGTCACTGATCCCCGTGACGAAGAGGAAGGCGTTCTCCATCTCGATGATCACCTCGTTGACCGCTCCGCCTCCGAAGCGGCCCGCTGCACCATAGGCCAAACCGATGAGGCCCGAGGCGACCGCCGCGAAGCGATCGGCAGCGTCGCGGTCCAGACCGGCCGAGCTGGCAATGGGGAGCCCGTCTGAGGAGACCACCACGGCCTCGTTCACACCAGGCACCTTTTCGGCGAAGCTCTGTACGAGCCAGCTCAGGTTCTTGGCTTCGGCGCTGAGTTCGGACATCTTCGATCTGGCCTCCGGGTTGTGCCACCGTGACGGTCCACGGCAGCGGGAACACTGCTTCAGTCTTTCGATTCTCCATCGGTACCGCCACGAGCCTTGTTGAGGCCGGTGCGGTAGCGAGAGAGCATTTTGCGGATCTCCTCCGGTGAGCGCTGCGACTGGCCGCTGCTCGGAGCGGCGGCCATGGCCGCCATGCTCCCGGGTTCGGGTTCCGCGGCCCGCTTCTTCGGGGTGCGCTTCACCAGGCCGGCAGCCGTGATCGGCGGAGCGTCCGGCTGCGCCTCGGCCTCGGCCGGTGCGGGAGCCTCGACCGGTGCCGGCGCGGGCGGGGGTTCCTCCACCACGGTCGGCTCGGGCTCGGGCGGTGCCTCGGGGGTCAGCACCTCGGTGCTGGCCCCGGTCACCTCGGGCTCGACGGGCGCCTCGGGAAGATCGTCGCTCACCAGCGACTGCAGACCCCGGTCGAACTCTTCGCCCTCGGGGATCGAACTCTCCTCGAAGAGCTCGTCGATGAGGGCGTCGGCGGCGTCATCGTCCTCGAGAACGATGGTGGGCTCGTCGTCCTCGACCACTGCAGTGGCCACGGGCTCGCTCGCCGGGGGTTCCTCGTCGCCCTCGAAGGTGACGATGTCGGCCGGCAACGAGACGAGTGCGGTGACGCCGCCCGATGGTGAGGCGGTCAGCTTCACCTGGACGTCGAAGCGCTGCGCCAGGCGACCGATCACGATGAAACCGAGGGATCGGGACAGCGCCAAGCCGACGAGTGGCGGCTTGGCCAACTGGGTGTTGGCTTCCGCCAACTGATCGGCGCCCATGCCGATGCCCTGGTCGGTCACCGACAGGACGTAGCCCCCGTCCGCACGCTGGCCGACGACCTCCACCATCGTGTCGGGCGGCGAGAAGTGGGTGGCGTTCTCCATCAACTCCGACAGCAGGTGGGCGAGGTCGACCGCCACGTTGCCACCGACGGTGGCCTCGTCGAGCGAGAGGATCTGGATTCGGGCGAAGTCCTCGACCTCACCGATGGCCACTCGGACGACATCGGCCAGCGCCACCGGTCGCCCACGACGACGAGGCGGCTCGGCGCCGGCGAGCACCAACAACGACTCGGCGTTGCGACGCATCCGGGTGGCGAGGTGATCGAGCTTGAAGAGGTTGTCGAGCTGATCGGGGTCTTCCTCGTTCGACTCGAGCTGATCGATGAACTCGATCTGGCGGTCGAGGAGGGTCTGGTTGCGACGGGCCAGGTTGATGAAGATGTCGCCGATGCCCTTGCGGAGGAGCTGCGACTGCTCCTCGGCCACCTCGACGGTCACCTGTTGGATGGAGTTGAAGGCGTCGGCCAGCTGACCGATCTCGTCGCGTGAGTCGATGTCGATCGGCTTGAGGTTGGCCGACAGCGACTCACCAGTGTCCTGCTCGGGGTTCCGCAGGCGCTCCACCAGCGCAGGCAGGCGTTCGGTGGACAACGTGTAGGCCGCACCGGTGAGCTTGCGCAGCGGACCCGTGGTCGCCCGGGCCACGAGGATGGCGATGGTCAGGGCGATGAGCACTGCGCCGAGTGCGAACACGCCGTAGAGGAGCGCTGCACGTTGCGCCGAGCTGGCCTGCTCCTGTGCGGTGAGGAGCACCTCGTCGATGATGGTCTCCTCGCCATCGGCCAGCGAGGGCACGGCGCCGAAGGTGGCACCTTCACCGAGGGCGTCGGACATCCACTCGGCCTCGTCCCAGGTCAGATCGCCGAGCGCCTCGGCGGCGTCCTCTGAGGTGCCGGCCAGGATCAGGCTCTGCGTCTTGGTGTCGAAGCGCAGCGTGGCGATGTTCGTCAGCACCGCCATGAGGTCTGCAGGGGCGGTGTCGGTGTAGAGATCACGGGAGCGATCGGCGTCCTCACGGTTCTCGGTCAGCGCCGAATACAAAGGGCAGTCCGACGCTGCGGCGGTGGTCAACCGGTCGACGTCTCCGGCGGCGAGGCGCTGTGCCTGCTCCTCGTCACTGACGTCTGCGCCGGGTCGTGGCGATCCACACGGCCACGGCGAGCGAGGACCGCTCCATTGGTAGATGTCGCCGGTCTCGACCACGATCGTCCCGTAGGCAGCCAGCGCCGCCATGTTCTGCTTGTAGCGGGAGAGGTCGGTGAAGGCACGGAGGCTGCGAGCGAGCGTCGGGTCCTCCTCGAGCCGGGCGATGGCCAGGTTCACGTCCACCATGTCCGACACGATGCTGGCGAACAGGTCGACGCCCGCCACAGGGTTCGTCGAACGGGCATCCACCGACGTGCGGTGCTGGCGGAGATCCGCCAGACGGGCCTGCGCCGAGGGGATCACCGTGACCAGATCCTGGGTCAGGGCCTGGTCCTCGGCATCACCCGACCGGTCGTCCAGACGGGCCTCGTAGAGCGGCTGCACGTCGGCGAGTTCGCGCTCGAAGGCCTCGATGGCTTCGTCGGTGCGATCCCGCTGCTCGGCCAACTCGGCCTGTCCGTTCTCCCCGTTCGATGCGAGGTACAGAGCCGAGTAGACCGCTTCGATCTGCACCTGGTTGACCATGTCGGAGGTCACCTTGGCCAACTCTGCCAGGCGCTCCGTGTCGGCCGCTTCCTGAGCCGCCTCGTTGCGCTCGATCACGCCCACAACGGCGAGCACGATGAGCACTGCCACCGGCGCCACCAGGATGGCGAAGAGCTTGGTGCCCATCTTGAGGTTCTTGAAGATGTTCATCGTGGTCCTCGGAGCAGGTGTCGAGAGGAGGTCGTTCCCGCCGTGCCGCCGGTCGTGCCGCCGCTCGACAGGGTGCTGGCTGTTGCTGCGGTCCCCCATCGGCCACTTGCAGCCGATCTTGAGGAGCCGATGCTCACCGGTCGCGCTCGATGCACCGTTGCTCTTCCCCCTCGGGTTCGCCCTGGCCGGGCATCGTACAACGTCGATCACCAGGGTGTGGGAACCGACACGGCGAGCGGTGCCGCACGACCAGTCTGGCCGTCCCACGCGGCGCAGCGGTGCATGAGCCGATCGACCCACGCGACCTTCGGTGATCTGGCCCACCACCCTTGGGTGATCTGGCCCTCCACCCTTGGGTGATCTGGCCCTCCACGGACGGGACCGATGGAGCGGGATCCGTGCGGACCGCGCCCACAAGCCTCTAAGGTGCTCCGTGTCGACATCGGTCGGCACCGAACACATCGCGGCCATTGTCTGCCAAGAGGAGCACAGAACGTGAGCGATCAATCCCAGGGTCCCGGATGGTGGCAAGCCTCCGACGGCAAGTGGTATCCGCCTGAGCAAGCCCCTGGCGGCGCCCCGCAGCAACCCGGCCCACAGCCGGGCGGCGGTGCGCAACCGGCCCCCGCCGGCATCGACGTCGGCAGCGCGCTGAGCTATGGCTGGAACAAGTTCACGGCCAACCTCGGCGACATCGTGGTGATCTGGCTGATCGTCATCGGCGTCCAGATCGTCTTCAACGTGCTGGCCCAGACGATCGGCAACATCCTGATCTCGCTGCTGTTCAGCGTCGTCGGCTTCATCGTGAGCATCATCGTGCAGATCGCCCTCGTCCGGGTGGGCCTGCTCATCACTGCCGGACAGAAGGTCACGCCTGCGGCGGCGTTCAGCACCGACAAGCTGGCGCCCTATGCCGTGGGTGCCATCCTCTACGGCCTGGCGGTGTTCGTCGGCTTCTTCGCCCTGTGCATCGGCGCCATCATCGTCGGCTTCCTGCTGTGGTTCTACGGCTACTACATCCTCGACCAGGACCAGGACCCCGTCACGGCGCTGAAGTCGTCGTTCGAACTGACCACCAAGAACTTCGGCACCGTCGGCGTGTTCGCCCTGGTGGCGTTCGTCCTGCTGATGGTGACGTGCGGTCTCGCCGCTCCGATCGTGCAGATCGGCTCCGCCTACCTGTACCGCAACCTGAACGGCCAGGCCGTCGCCCCCTGAGGGCAACGCCATCTCGTGCACGGCGGCACGCGCACGGCGGCTCTCGGGCCGCACCACTCTGGGAGGACGACGGCGAGTACCGCAGTTGCGGTGCTCGCCGTCGTCGCGCTCGTCGTGGGCGCCTGCGGAGCGGACACGCCCACCGATGGTTCGGCCGGCGGGATCGAGCCCCGAACGCTGGCTGCCGGCAGCCATCCGGCGGTGGCCGTGCCGACCACCCGAACACCCGACGCCACCCTGGACGGTCGGTGGGATCCCAATTGGTTGGGCAGCGGCGAGCCGGTTGTGTTCGCCTTCGGGGGTGATGTCCACTTCGAGGCCGACATGGTCACGATGCTCGACGACCCCACGGTGTCCATGGCCCCGGTGGCCGAACTCCTCGCCCCCGGCGACGTCAGGGTGGTCAACCTCGAGGCCGCCATCACCGACGCAGCCACGCCCGTCGCCAAGCAGTTCACCTTCAAGGTGCCCGAGCGATCGCTCGACGCCTTGGCCAGCCTCGGCATTCATGCGGTGTCGTTGGCCAACAACCACGGTATGGACTTCGGGGAACAGGGCCTGCGCGACAGCCTCGACGCTCGGGCCCGCGCCCCGCTCGCCGTCATCGGTGTCGGGGAGAACGACGACGACGCCTACCACCCGTACCTGACCGAGGTGCGTGGCCAACGCATTGGCGTGATCGCCGCAACCCAGGTGCTCGACACCGAGTTCATACCCTCGTGGACGGCGACCTCCGACCAGGCGGGTCTGGCCTCGGCCAAGGAAGAAGGACGCCTCCTCGCCGCCGTCGAGCGCTGGCGACCCGAGGTCGACACCTTGGTGCTCTACCTGCACTGGGGTACCGAGCGCCAGACGTGCCCGAACCCGGCACAACTGAGCCTGGCACCCCGGCTCGTCGAGGCCGGGGCCGACATCGTGGTCGGGGGCCACGCCCACGTCCTGCAGGGCGCCGGCATGTTGGACGGCGCCTTCGTGGCCTACGGCCTGGGCAACTTCATCTGGTGGAACGACCTCCTCCCCGGCGCGCAGACGGGTGCCCTCATGGTGACCGCCACCGGCCGCCGCATCGAGGGGTACCAGCTCGTACCGGCGCGCATCCGGGGGTGGCTCCCCTACCAACTGACCGGCGCCGAGGCGGAGGCCGACCTGGCCGCCTTCGAGGCGCTGCGCGGCTGCACCGACCTCGACCCCTGAGCGTCCGCCGACCACCGCGCTCGGGCCTGGGCCTGCCCGGTAGCGTGAGCAGCCATGACCCCACCTGCCGAGCGACGCGAGGACCTACTCGACTTCCTGCGGCGATCGACCTCGCCCTATCACGCGGCGCACGAGGTGACCGAGCGACTGCGAGCCGCCGGGGCGGTGGTCCTCGACGAGCGTGACCACTGGCCGGCTACCGAGGGCCTCTACGCGGCCGTGCGCGACGGATCGGTGGTGGCCTGGCGGGTGCCCCGCTCGTTCCGTGTCGAGGCCGGCGTCCGTATCGTCGGGGCCCACACCGACAGCCCCAACCTGCGCCTCATGCCGTCGGGCACGGTGCGCACTCCCCTCGGCTCGCTGGCCGCCGTCGAGGTGTACGGCGGCGCGTTGTGGAACTCGTGGCTGGACCGTGACCTGGGCATCTCGGGCCGCCTGGCCACCGTCGGTACCGACGGGCCGGAGGTCCACCTGGTGAGCATCGACGAGCCGGTGGCCCACATCCCCCAGTTGGCCATCCACCTCGACCGCAACGTCAACTCGGGTGGCCTGAAGCTCGACCCGCAACGTCACCTCCGCCCGCTGTGGTCGATCACCTCCGGGCAGGCCGCTGACCTGCGCGACGTGCTCGCCGCGCGCCACGACCTCGACCCCGGCACCGTGGTGGCTGCCGATCTCATGTTCCACGACACCAACCCACCGGCACTGATCGGGATGGACCAGGCCCTGCTCTCCTCCGCCCGCATCGACAACCTGGTGTCGTGCTGGGCCGCCACCGATGCCCTCTGCGACCCGGCATCGACCAGTGAGGAGTCCCTGGCGGTGATGGCACTGTTCGACCACGAGGAGGTCGGTTCGGTGTCGGCCTCGGGCGCGGCGGCGCCGCTCCTCCTCGGCCTGCTCGACCGCATCGTGGCTGCGCTCGAGCTCCCCGGAGCCGAACGCCACCGGCTCTCCGCCGCCAGCACGTGTCTGTCCGTCGACGGCGCGCATGGCACCCACCCCAACTACGCGGAACGGCACGAACCGGGCCACCCCATTCGCCTCGGGGCGGGCCCGGTGCTCAAGTGGAATGCCAACGAGCGCTACGCCACCGATGCGGGCGGTGCCGCCATGGTCCACGACCTCGCCGCCCGGTGCGGGGTTCGACTCCAGGAGTTCGTGATGCGAGCAGACCTGGCCTGCGGGTCCACCATCGGGCCCTTGACCGCCGCCGGACTGGGCATTCGCACGGTGGATCTGGGTGTCGCACAGCTGGCCATGCACTCGGCCAGGGAGCTGTGCGCCCACGAGGACGTGGCCGCCCTGGCCAAGCTGCTGAGTGCCTATTGGGCCGGCTGACGGCCCGGGTACCACACCGAGGGGTGATCGGTCAGCACCCGAGCTGCGATCGCAACGGCGCAGGGAGCCGCTCGTCGGCGCAGGCTGCCGCCACCTCCGACATTGATGCCAGGACCGGCTCATCGCCCGGCTCCACGAGGAGCACCACCAGGTTGGCGGGCGAGCGCACCGTCCCCCACAACCCGTGCTCTGTGCAGCCGTGGGCCGCCACGACCTCGCCGACGTCGAGCGCACCACGATCCTCGTGGTCCAGCCAGGCCGCAGCAACGGTGGCTGCCATGGCCGGTGGGTCGACGGGCTCCTCTCCGCCCTCGCAGCTCGCGAGCAGCGCGGCGGACGCTTCCGGTGTGGTGATCGGCTCGTCGCCGCCCGTGGCACCGCACGACGCCGCTCCCAGCACCAGCACCAGCACCAGTAGGACACCCAACCAACCGTTCGCCCTGCGAGGGACGCCTCCCGAGGGGCTCATCGGTCGAACAGGGTCGGGTCGTCGGCCAACGAACTCCCGAAGGTGGCGTCAGCCGGTGGGGTCACACCGAGGTGGTGCCAGGCGGCGGGCGTGGCCACCCGACCGCGCGGGGTGCGGGCCAGCAGGCCCTCTTGGATGAGGAACGGCTCGTAGACGTCCTCCACCGTCTCGGTGGGCTCCCCCACCGAGATGGCCAGGGTCGACAACCCCACGGGCCCGCCTCCGAAGCGGCGGCAGAGCGCGTCGAGGATGGCGCGGTCCACCTTGTCGAGGCCCCGCTCGTCCACACCGAACACCGCCAGGCCGTCGCGGGCGGTGTGTTGGTCAATGGTGCCCTCGGCGCGCACCTCGGCGTAGTCCCGGACACGCCGCAGGAGACGGTTGGCGATCCGCGGGGTGCCACGCGCCCGTCGGGCGATCTCTCGGGCACCGGCCGAGTCGATGCTCACCCCGACGATGTCGGCAGCACGCCGCACGATCGCCTGGAGATCGTCGGGGCTGTAGTAGTCCAGTCGAGCGACCAACCCGAAGCGGTCCCGCAGCGGCCCGGTGATGAGCCCGGTGCGGGTGGTGGCACCGACGAGCGTGAAACGGGGAAGGTCGAGCCGCAGTGAACGGGCCGCCGGACCCTTCCCGAGCACGATGTCGAGTTGGAAGTCCTCCATGGCGGGATAGAGCACCTCCTCGACGGCACGGGACAGCCGATGGATCTCGTCGATGAACAGCACGTCACCGTCGGTGAGTCGGGTCAGGATGGCGGCGAGGTCACCGGCCCGCTCGAGGGCCGGCCCGGACGTGACATGGAGGCCGACACCCATCTCCACGGCGATGATGCCCGCCAGCGTGGTCTTCCCCAGCCCTGGGGGGCCGGCGAACAACAGGTGGTCAACCGCCTGTGCCCGCCCGTGGGCCGCCTCCAAGATGATGGAGAGATGCTCCTTCAACTCCGCCTGCCCAACGAACTCCGCCAGGTTCCTCGGACGCAGTCCCGGGTCGTCGGCTGCACCGACGTCGAGATCCTCCTCGGCCGGGTTGGGGTCGAGGAGGTCGCGCTCGGCGAACTCATCGCCGCCGCTCACGACGACCCCAGTCGCACCAGCGCCTGACGCAGGAGTACCTGCGCATCGTCGGACCCGTCGGCGCCCTCGAGGGCGGCAGCGACCTCGTCGGGTCCGTAACCCAGGTTGGCCAGGGCCGCCCGCACGTCGTCGTGTGCCGCGTTGGTGCCGACCACCGCCACCGGTTCGTCCCCCGGTGTGCCACCGACCACGTCCGCCAGGCGAGGACGCAGGTCGATCAGCAACCGCTGGGCCGTCTTCTTCCCCACACCCGGCACCTGACACAGCCCGGCCAGGTCTTCGTCGGCCACCACACGTTGCAGGGCGGCGGGGGGATGTACGGCCAGGATGGCCTGGGCCAATGCCGGGCCCACACCGTGGGCGGCCAGGAGCACCTCGAAGCAGCGCAGTTCCTCGACGGTGGCGAACCCGAACAGCGTGCGAGCATCCTCTCGCACGTGGTCGTGGACGTAGACGAACACCTCGGTGCCCGCCTCGCCCAACTCCAGCGACGTCGTCGGTCCGACCACCACCCGGTGCCCGAGCCCGGCCACCTCGATCAACACCTCGTTGCCCCACCGCTCGGTGAGGGTGCCCCGCAGCGATCCGATCACCGGCCGTCCCCGTTGCCCGGTGTTTCCGGCCGTCGGCGGACACGGTTGCGCACCGCCCCGCCGACGGGAGCGAGCCGCTCGGCAGTGATCGTCGCCGCCCCGCCACCGCGACCGGCGCCGGCCAACGGACCCCCGGCCACGGCCACGTGACAGAGGGCCACCGCAGCGGCATCAGCGGCGTCGGCCGGTCGTGGAACGGCGTCGAGGCCCAGCAACACCCGCACCATCTCGCCCACCTGGTCCTTCGGTGCCCCGCCCCAACCGCCGACGGCCGCCTTCACCTCGTTGGGCGAGTACTCCACCACTTCGGCCCCCCGGCCGGCCGCCTCGGCCATCACGACACCGCTCGCCTGACCCACCGACATGGCAGTGCGGACGTTCACCCCGAACAGGACGCGCTCCACGGCCACGGCCACCGGGCGGTGTTCGGCCATGAGCGCTCGAAAGCTCTGCTGGACCTGCGCCAGACGCCGGGCGACCGGGTCGGCCGGGTCGGTGCGAACCACCCCGATGGCCACGGCGCGCGTCGACCCGCGGTCGTGAGCGACCACCGCATAGCCACAGCGCGACAAGCCCGGATCCACACCCAGCACGAACACTCGTACGACCCTATCCCACCGGCGCCCGTGACCGGTGGACCACATCCTTCCCTTTCGGTGGGGACCCGTCGGCCGATGGACATGGGATGGCTGATCAACCACCTCCCGTTGGCGACCGTTCGCAGACCTCGGCACCCGAGCTGGTGGTGGAGATCCGCAACGCATCGAAACGCTTCGGCACGGTGCCGGCGCTCAGCAACCTGACCATCGTGGCGCCCCGGGGGCGCATCACCGTCCTGCTCGGGCCCAACGGTGCCGGGAAGACCACCGCCATCCGCCTGGTCACCGGCGCACTCACCCCTGACAGCGGCAGCGTCCGAACGTTCGGTCTGGATCCCGACGCCGACGGCGAGGAGGTGCGGCGTCGCTGTGGGGTGGTCTCGGCCAAGCCCGCCCTCTACGACCGGCTCTCGGGTTGGGACAACCTCCGCTATGCAGCCTCGTTGTACGGGCTCGGCGACGATGCCCTGGATCGCATCGACGATGCCGCCACCCGGTTCGGCATCCGCGACGCCCTCGACCAGCAGGTCGGTGGCTACTCCACCGGCATGAAGACCCGCCTCGCCCTCTCCAGAGCCATCCTCGCCGATCCGGACCTCTTGTTGTTCGACGAGCCGACCAGCGGGCTGGACCCGGAGTCCTCCCAGGCCGTCCTGGCACTGATCCGCAAGATGACCGGTGAAGGACGGACCGTCGTGATGTGCACGCACCTACTGATCGAGGCGGAGGGTCTGGCCGACCAGATCGTCGTGCTCGACACCGGCACGGACCTGCTCACCGGCGCCCAGGACGAACTCGTGGCGCGCTATTGGCCCTATCCGTTGGTGCGGCTGGAGGCGGAGCGACCCCTCGACCCCGGTCGCCTCGCCACCCATGACGCCGTGCACACCGTGGCCCCCCATCCGGCGGGTGGCCTGCAGGTGGAACTGACCGACAGGGCCCTCCTGGCCGGACTGGTGGCCGACCTGGTCGGCGAGGGCATCCCGTTGACCCGGGTGGATCCCCACGAGCCCACGCTCGAGGAGCTCTACTTCGCGGTGCGACGAGATCGATCCGCTGCGGAAGCGGTGGCGTCGTGAACTGGCACCGGATCCGGGTGGTGTGTACCACCGACCTGCGCCAGCTCTGGCAGTCGAAGGACTTCTGGGTGCCGATGCTGTTACTCGGCAGCATCTTCTTCCTGTTCGTCCCGCTGTTGTTGCTGAGCACCATCAACTCGGTGGGCGAAGGTGCCACCGCGCAGCGGTTGGCCCAACAGCTCGACGTGCTCCCCGCAGCCACCCAGGCCCAGATCGACGAGAACCTGCCGGCCGGCTCCCCACCCCAGAGCAGGGTCATCTACGCCCTTGCCGTCTTCCTCCTGGCCCCGATTGCCGTCGTCGTCCCCCTCACCATCTCCGCGGCGGTGGGCGCCGCCACCATCGTGGGGGAGCGCGAGCGGGGCACGGGCGAGTTCCTGGCCCACTCCCCCGCCTCCACCCGCGAGATCTACCTCGGCAAGCTCATCGCCAGCTTCATCCCGGGATACCTCACCACCATCGGCGGTTTTGCCATCTACTCCGTCCTGGTGAACGCCTTCCTGGCCCCTCGGGCCGGTCGGCTGGTGTTCCCCACCGGGCCGTGGTGGCTCCTCATCTTGTGGGTGCTCCCCGCGTTCCTGCTCCTGGCCCTCTCGCTGATCCTGCGCATCTCAGCCAGGGTCCGCTCCACTGCCGCTGCCCAACAAGCGGCGGGGCTGGTCAGCTTCCCGCTCATCATCTTGGGCTACACCCAGTCGACCGGAGCCCTTTTCGGTACGAACGTGGTGCAGATCACGTTCGTGCTCGGCGGCGTCGCCTGGGTGGTGGCCGCGCTCAGCCTGGCCAGCGGCATGCGTTCGGTCCGGCGCTCCGATCTCCTCGGCGTGGCGAACAATCGCTGAGACGGGCCACCAATTCAGTGGTTCGCCCAGACTCAGTGGTTCGCCCAGACTCAGTTGTCCGCCCAGGCTCAGTGGTTCGCCGAGGCCTCCCGCACCGCCTCCACGATCTCCTCGGTCGGACGGAAGGTGAGCCCGGCGGTGGAGCGGTGGGCGTAGCGCACCACACCGGCAGCGTCGATGACGAACACGCTCCGCCGGTAGAAGCCGAGCGGTCCCAGCGTGCCGAAGGCCTCCGCAGCCTCGCGTTCGGTGTCGGCGAGCAACGGGAAGGCGAACCCCCCGTTGGCGGCGGCGAAGCGCTCGTGGTCCTCCACCGACTGCGGGCTCAGGGCCAGCACCTGCGCGCCGACCTTCTCGAACTGCGAGATGTCCGCCGTGTAGCTCATCAGCTGCACCGTGCACACCGGTGAGGCGTCCGCCGGGTAGAACGCCAGCACCACTGGTTGACCGCGGTACTCGCTGAGTCGGAACCGGCGGCGGGTCCCTGGATCCCCCTCGGTACCTTCCAGGTCGATCTCGGGTGCGAGGACACCTCGACTGAGGGTCACTGCTCAGGCGTCGACGGCGATCGACGCGAACACGTCGTCGGAGATGTCGAAGTTGGCATACACGTCACCGACGTCGTCGTGGTCCTCGAGGGCGTCGATGACACGGAGCACGGCCTTCGCCTCCTCGACGCCTCCGAGCGGGACACTCGTGGTCGGGACCATCGTCACGTCGGCGGATTCGTAGGCCAGGCCGGCGGCGTCGAGCGCGTCCCGGACCTCGGGGAGGTCGGTCGGTGCACAGGTCAGGCGCCAGGCGTCGCCGTCGTCGGTGAGGTCCTCGGCGCCGGCGTCGAGCGCGGCCTCCATGACGGCCTCCTCGTCGACCGACCCGGGGAGGGTGACGACCCCCTTGCGCTCGAACTGCCAGGCCACCGACCCCGGTTCGGCGATCGATCCACCGAGCTTCTTGAACAGGCTGCGGATCTCCGAGCCAGTGCGGTTCCGGTTGTCGGTGAGCACCTCGGCGAGCACGGCGACCCCGTGCGGCGCGTAACCCTCGTAGGTCACGGCCTCGTAGTTCACGCCCTCGAGTTCGCCCGTCCCCCGCTTGACGGCCCGGTCGATGGTGTCGAGCGGCACCGAGGCGTCACGCGCCTTCTGGTACATGGTGCGCAAGGTCGGGTTGGCGTCGACGTCGCCCCCACCCTCTCGGGCGGCGACCTCCACCTGCCGGATCAGCTTGGCGAACAGCTTTCCCCGCTTGGCGTCGAGCGCACCCTTCTTGTGCTTGATGGTGGCCCACTTGGAGTGACCCGACATCGTGCTCCTTCGAGATCGTGTGACCAGCGATCCTACTCTGCGCCAGTGGGCTCCGGGACAACGAGTCGCTCGGTGGGACGGTCGAGCGATGCCACCCATCGGGCGTGGAGGCGGAGGTCCCCGCTGAGCTCGGGATGGAAGGCGGCCAGCAGGAAGGGGCCCTGCTCACACAGCACCGGTACGCCGTCGAGCGTCGCCAGGGGCCGCACCGCAGGCCCGTGGGCCTCGATCAGCGGAGCACGGATGAAGACGCCGGGGAACGGCCCGCCGTCGAGGCCGTCGACAACGAGGGACGTCTCGAACGACGCACTCTGGCGGCCGTACCCGTTGCGCCGCACGGACACGTCGACCGTCTCGAAGCTCCACTGGTCGCCCCGGCCGTCGAGGATCTCCCTGGCCAGCAGGATCATGCCTGCGCACGTACCGAAGGTCGGCAGTCCGTCGGCCAACGCGTCCTGCAGCGGCTGGCGGATGCCGCAGCGATCGAGCAGCAACGCCATGGTGGTCGACTCGCCACCGGGCAACACCAAGCCGTCGAGGCCGTCGAGGTGAGCCGGCTGGCGGATCTCCCGGACCCGGGCGCCCACCGCTTCGAGCATGTCCCGATGCCGCTCCACTGCTCCTTGCACGGCGAGCAGGCCGACGAGCGGACGGTCGGCGACCTCCTGGGGTGCGGGGAGGCTCACCAACCGCGGTCGGACAAGCGAGTGTCGAGCGAGTCGATCTCGATGCCGTCCATGGCGCTGCCCAGCCCCCGGCTCACCTTGGCCAGGATGGACGCGTCGGCGTAGTTCGTGGTCGCCTCCACGATGGCTGCGGCGCGCCGTGCCGGATCATCGCTCTTGAAGATGCCGGATCCGACGAACACCGCCTCGGCCCCAAGTTGCATGACGAGCGCAGCGTCGGCCGGTGTGGCGATGCCCCCGGCACAGAACAGGGGCACGGGCAGTCGACCGGTCGACGCCACCTCCTGCACCAGCGGGAGCGGCGCCGAGAGGCGCTTGGCCCACTCGAACTGCTCGGCGGCGTCGGCCTGGGTGAGCTTGCGGATGTCACCACGGATCGACCGCAGGTGACGCACCGCCTCGACGATGTTGCCGGTGCCGGCCTCGCCCTTGGAACGAATGAGCGCCGCGCCCTCGCTGATCCGTCGCAGCGCTTCGCCGAGGTTGGTGGCGCCGCACACGAAGGGCACGGTGAACGCCCACTTGTCGATGTGGTGTGCTTCGTCGGCCGGCGTCAGCACCTCGCTCTCGTCGATGTAGTCGACGTCGAGGGCGGCGAGGATCTGGGCCTCGGCGAAGTGCCCGATGCGGGCCTTGGCCATGACCGGGATGGTGACCGTCGCTTGGATCCCCTCGATCATCTCCGGGTCCGACATGCGGGCCACACCACCGTCGGCGCGGATGTCGGCAGGCACCCGCTCGAGGGCCATGACCGCCACGGCACCGGCGTCCTCGGCGACACGAGCCTGCTCGGCGTCGACCACGTCCATGATGACCCCGCCCGACAGCATCTCGGCCAGCCCACGCTTGACGAGATCGGTGCCGGTGCGGGCACCGTCGTCGCTGCCCGAACCGCCGGACGCCTGAGTGGTGGAGTGATCGCTCATGGACTCAGTCTACGGCTCCGCCGAGTGCTCCGGCGAAGCGATTGGCGACCAGGGAGCCCCGTTCCGAGCGGGCTCACACGGCGGCGTCGAACAACTCGGCGGCTCGCTCGGGGCTCATCACGGTGGCCACCGCGTCCCGACTCGGCAAGCCAACCCAGGTCGGACCGGGAGTGAGACCCGGTCGGGCACCGTCGGTGGTCTCGTAAATGGTGGCGGACTCGAGTGTGGGCCGGTCCCACTGCACCTCGATGACGTGCCCGGCAGTGAACAGCAGCGCCGTGCCCGACCCCGTGGTGCGGGCGACGGGCGACCCCGAGGAGTTGTCGTAGTCGACGTGCTGCACGACCACGTTGGTGGGACAGAGTTGACGACCTTCCCCGTCGGTCATCGGCCCACCCTGATAGCGGAGCCAGCATCCTTCGCCAGCGGACCAGACGTATTCAACGGTGTTGGCCGACCCCCCACCGAACTCGATGACCACACCGGCGGCCGGCACACCGAGGAGCGGGTCGTCGTCGTCACGGTAGAGGAAGAGGTCGCGCGGTCGACGGGCATCCTCGGCGGTGAAGTGTTCGCGGATGGTCGGCACCGAGGTGAACAGGTTGTGCGGGGCCGACCGGCCGGATTGGCGCCAGTAGTGGTCCCAACCCACCGAGTGGCTCACGTCCTGCAACAACCCGTTGTCCTGCGCGCGGCGGACCTCCTCGCTCACCCCCGGATTCGCACCCGACCACAACAGGAGCGGTCGCTCGAGGTTG
The DNA here is from genome assembly GCA_020832495.1 of Acidimicrobiia bacterium. Taxonomy (GTDB): domain Bacteria; phylum Actinomycetota; class Acidimicrobiia; order Acidimicrobiales; family Acidimicrobilacustridaceae; genus JAFIEP01. The sequence goes on from JAFIEP010000101.1 coordinate 37,402, forward strand.
GCCAGCAACTCGATGTCGCTCGAGCGCGCCGATCGCACCGGACCGACCGGATCGGGGCTGTGCGAGTGGAAAACGGCAGCGAACCGGGTGATCCCCTCGACCAGCAGTTCGTAAACCACGTCGGCCTGCTCGAGCCCGACGTGCGGACGAGCGGACGGACTGTTGTCGATCTTGGCCACGACGGCCGGGAAGTCGGTGAGCGCCGGGTCGTCGACCGCCACGCCGCTCAAGGGCCAGCTGTACTCCGGCGGCGGCTCGGTCGTGGTGGTCGGCGCGACCGTGGTCGTCGTCTCCGCCGCCGTGGTCGGCGTCGGTTCAACGGCCTCGGAACCGCTGCATGCAGCAGCGAGCAACCCGAGCGCCGCCACCACAGCGAGCATCGGGAACGAACGACGGTTCACAAGAGTTCCTCCGTGGAATGCGAGTTCGAATCCTCGCTCCGCCCGGGCCACACGCTAGATGTCGGCGAGTGTGCACAGGTGGATGACCCCACCACCTGCACGATGGTCACTCCCCACCGTCGCCGACGGCCGCCGCAGACTCGACGATGGTTGCTTCGGCGTCGGTCGGCAGGAGCAGCACCCAGGTGGTTCCGGGACGGAGCGACACCGGATCCCCGGCCACGTCGGTGAGCGCCGCCGGCTGATCCAGGTCGCTGCGGGACCACCGGCCCTCGACCAGTTGCTCAGCGGTGAGGATCCACGCCGCCCCACCCGCCGCATCGACCAGCCGCGCCTCGGGTACCAGTGCCCCGGCGGAGTCCCGGATACCGGTGTCCTCGTAGTCGACGAAGAGCACCACCACGTTCTGTGGCGCCACCACCAGGTCCTCTTCGTCGACGTGGGGTGTGGGTTCTGACGCCCCACCGCCCGCACCGCCACCTTGACGGCGAGCCCACCCCGCTCGCTCCTCGTCCCACTCGTGAGTCACGAGCACACCGCCCGAGCCGAACCGGACGCTGATCCCCTCGATGGGACGAGCGTCGGACGTACCGGGGGCATCGGCGCTGTAGGCGAACTGCGGCTCGGGCGGGGGGCCGTCAGCCACCGGGAGTGCCCACAACAACCCAGTGGACGTGAACAGGTCCTCCGGCGCGCGACGCTCGGGACGCCGCTCGTACGCCTCCGGTGCCACCCCCACCCCGGCGTCCACCAGGGGGCCGCTGCGGATCATGGCCAGGAAGGTGTCGTTGGCGCCACTGAAGGCGAACAGCGGGTCGTTGAACGACGCCACGATCTCGATGTCGGTGCTGCGCCCCGAACGCACCGGGCCGATCGCCGCAGCATCCGTCGAGTGGTACACGGCGGCGAACCGGGTGATCGAACCCTCGACCAGTTCCTCGAACACGATGTCGGCCTCGGCCAGGCCGGCCTGCGGACGGGCGCGTCCGTCGTTGTTGTCGATCTTGACCACCAGCGCCGGCCGTTCCAGCGCGGTGTCGACCTCGAGTCCGGTCAGCGGGGCGACGACGGGTATCGCCTCGGTGGTGGTCGGCGACACCACGTCGGCGTCACTGTCGTCACCGCCCGAACACGACGCGGCGACCAGCACGGCGACGGCTGCCACCCAACCGATCGTTCTCGTCCGCGGACCCCGTGGGGACGTCGTCGGTACACGGTGCCGCATGTGGTGCTCCATCAGAGCTCACGGAGCGCGGCGATGCGCTCCTCGAGGGGTGGGTGGGTGTCGAAGAGATGCGTCCACTTGCTGGCCGAGCGGGTGTCGTCGCGATGCGGCACCGGTTCCTCGATCCACATGTGTGCCGTTGCCCGGTTGGCCGACTGCACCACCGCAGGGTTCGCCCGCAGCTTCTCGAGCGCCGAGATGAGCCCCGGCGGGTACCGGGTCATCTCCACCGCCGACATGTCGGCCAGGCTCTCCCGACGTCGACTGACGGCGAGTTGCAACGCCTTGGCGGCGATCGGTGCGATGGCGATGAGCACCAGGGCCAGGAGCACGATGGGGCCACTGGCACTGTTGCCGCCACCTCGGCGGCCGCCGCCGAACCACAGCGCCCGGATGCCGACATCAGCGAGCAGCGCCGCCGCCCCCACCATCGTGACGGCCAGGGTCCCCACCAGGATGTCGTAATTCTTGATGTGGCTCAGTTCGTGGGCCAGCACCCCTTCGAGTTCCACCCGGTTCATGGTCTCGAGCAGGCCAGTGGTCACGGCGATGGCCGCATGGTTGGGGTTCCGCCCAGTGGCGAAGGCGTTGGGCGCCGGGTCGGCGATCACGTACAGGCGCGGCTTCGGGAGCCCCGAGGCGATGCAGAGCCCTTCCACCAGGTTGTGGAGCCGGGCATAGGTCTGCTCGTCGGCCGGTTGCGCACGACTCATGGCCAAGGCGATCGTGTCGGACTTCCAGTACGAGGTGAAGGCCATGGCGCCGGCGACCACCACGGCCACCACCAGACCAGCCGGTCCGTAGCCGATCAGGACGTTGAAGGCCACACCGACCAACACGAGGAACACGACGAAGGCCGCCACCAAGAGGGCGGAACGTCGCTTGTTCTGGGCAACCTGCTCGTACAGGGCTCTACGACTCCGGCGTCAGCAGCGCACAGATCAGAACTGCACGCGGGGCGCCTCGCGGCTGCCCTGCTCGGCCTCGAAGAACTCGCGCTGCCCGAAGTTGAACATGTTGGCGATGATCACCGACGGGAACTGCTGGATCTTCGTGTTGTAGGCCCGGACCTGGTCGTTGTAGAACTGCCGCGCGTAGGCGATCTTGTCCTCCGTGGAGGTCAGCTCTTCTTGGAGCTGGCGGAAGTTCTGATCGGCCTTCAGCGTCGGATAGGCCTCCTGGAGGGCGAACAGCTTGCTCAGCGCGCCCGTGATCATGTTCTCGGCTTCGGCCTGCTGCTGCGGCGACGACGCCGTCACGCCGGCGTTGCGAGCGGCGATGACCGCCTCGAGCGTGCCCGACTCGTGCGAGGCATAGCCCTTGACCGTCTCCACCAGGTTGGGGATGAGGTCGTAGCGGCGCTTCAGCTGGACGTCGATCTGCGACCAGGCGTTCTCGATGCGGTTCCGCAGCGAGACCAGCCCGTTGTACATGCCGATGACCCACACCGCGAGCAGGATGACGATGAGCACCAGCACACCGAGCACGATCAGCACAGCATTCATGGGAACACCCTAGCCCCTCGGTCGATGCCCGGTCCCATCGGCACCATCCCCGGGGTGTGCGGATCAACCAGAGCGCTGCTCGGCGGCGCACACCTCGATGGCCTGCTCGTAGAGCTCGACGTAGCGGGCCGCCAGGCGATCCATCGAGAAACTGGCTGCCCGTTCGGCTCCCGACCGGCGCAGGTCGGCTGCCAGGGCGGGATCGTCGAGCACGCGGCGCACGGCGGCTGCGAGGGCCGAGGCATCGCCCGGCGGGGTCAGGACCGCGTCCCGCCCCGAGCGAGCCACGTTGGCGTAGCCGGCGAGGTCGCTGGCCACCACCGCGGTGTCGGCGGCCATGGCCTCGAGCAGCACGATCCCGAAGGACTCCCCCCGCAGGGACGGAGCGCAGAACACGTGCGCCCCTCGGAGCCGACGGGCCCGCTCCTCGTCGTTGACACGACCCAGCCACTCGATGCGCTCGTCGGTGTACCGACGCCGCAGCGACTCGGTCTCGGGTCCGTCCCCGGCCACCCACAGCCGGACGTCCGACGGCAGCTCCGCCATGGCAGCGAGCAGCACGTCGAGCCCCTTGCGCGGCTCGTGCCGGCCCAGGAACAGCACGGTGGGGCCGTCGGTGGGCCACGGCTCGGCCTCGGCGAACTGTGCGATCTCGACGGCGTTGAAGACGCGTTCGTAGTGGCCGCCGAGCGCACCTTCGGCCATGGCGATCGCCTCATCGGACACGGCGCAGCGCACGTCGAGGCGGTCGGCCCCCTTGCGCACCAGGGGCTTGAACCACCGGTAGCTGGCACTCGTCCCCGCCGCGTGGAACGTCCCGACGAGCGGTGCGCTCTTGAACAGCATGGCGGTCTGGGTTGGACCGGGACACAGCGGTTCGTGCAGGTGCACGACGTCGAACGACTCGTCGCGCAGCGCCCGGATGGTCCGCAACTGCGCCGACACGTCGGGCGCAATGGGCGCCACCGAACCGTTGGCGGCGGTGGGAACGCTCGCCCCGAGCGGCGTGACCCCGGCATCGGGGGGCGGCCCGTCGCACGGCCCGAGCACCCGTACCTCGTGCCCATCACGGCGCAGGGTGCGCGCCAGGCCCAGCACCTGTCCCTGAACACCACCGGGCACGGTCAGGCTGTAGGGGCAGATGATCCCGATGCGCACGGGGCAACCGTACCGGTCCGTCGGTCGGCGTCCGAACCGAGCGCCTCGTGGTCGCTCGGCCAGTTCGGCTGCATCAGGTGCCACTGCTCGGGCGCGGCGCGTACCAGCAGTTCGAGTCGTCGGGCCACGTCCTGGGTGACGCGTGCGATGTCCTCGCGCAGTGACCCGTGTCGTTCGACCGGGATCGCTTCCTCCACGACCGCCAGGTGACCCGACGTGCCGGGGGGCGCGAAGAAGATGGCACTGGGCAGCAGGGGCGCACCGGTACGGAAGGCCAGCGTCGCCGGGCCAGCCGGGAGGGTGGTGGTCTCCCCGAAGAACTCCACCGCGACGCCCTTGCCGTCCAGATCACGATCGGTGACCAGGCAGATGACGTCACCTCGGCGGATGCCCTCGATGACCTCACGTCCAGCGGTCGGCCCGAGCGGGACGACGTTCATGCCCAGGGAACGACGGAACTCGGCGAAGAAGTCGAACAGCTCCGGCGGGTCGAGGCGCTCGACCACCGCCGTCACCCGGTGACCGGCCACCTGGGTCAGCCAGAAGGCAGCCCACTCCCAACCGCCGAGGTGGGGCAGCACGACGATCGGCCCGACCCCCTGCTCGATCGAGCGACGGATGTGGGCGTAGCCGACGTAGGACAACCCGGCGTCGATCTGCTCGGGGGTCAGCGTCGGCAGGCGGAACGACTCGACCCAGTAGCGGCCGTAGCCGGCGAAGGCTCGCCGCACGCTCCGTCGCAGGCCGGCCGGGTCGTCGTCGGCGCCGGCTCGACGAAGGTTCCGCTCCATGACCAGGCGTCGATCGGGCGTCACCCGCGGGGCGACGGCGGCGGCCCCACCCACCAGGGTGTGGGCCACCGGCGGGGGCACGACGCGAGCGGCGAGAGCGAGCGCCCGGTACGCCAGCGTGGCCCGGTCCACCGGCACGCCGCTCAGCGGTTGGGGGTGCTGCGGGTGCGCCAGGACCCGCCGCTGCGCACCCTCGACCGCCGGCGGGCGGTGCGTCGGCGCGTGGCTCGCGTCGCTCTCGGTGTGCTCGCCTGGGACCAGACCTTGGCGAACCGCTGCACGGCGGTGAAGAGGGTGAGGGCCAGCATGAGCCACAGCAGCGGCACCAGGAGCACCTCGAAGAGGAGACCCAGGCCGAGCAGGATGATGCGCTCGGCGCGCTCCATGATGCCGCCGCGGGCGTCGAAGCCGAGCGACTCAGCCTTGGCCCGCTCGTAGGAGATCAGCATCGATGCGGCCAGGACGGCGACGGGCAACATGACGAGCAGGCCCTGGCCCGTCGCTGCCAGGTACCAGGCGACACCACCGAAGAACAACGCGTCGCTGACCCGGTCGGCCACCGAGTCGAAGAAGGCGCCTCGGGCCGAGGCAGAACCGGAGGCCTTGGCCACGGCACCGTCGAGGATGTCGGGCACGGCGGCGAGCACGAGGAACAACAGCCCCAGGTGGAGTTGGCCGAACCCGACGGCCACCGCAGTGGCCAGAGCCATCACCACCCCCACGGCGGTGAGGTGGTCGGCCGTCACACCCGAGCGCCGGATGTTGGCACCGATCGGCCGGAGCCGCTTCTCGACATGTCCTCGAAACTGGCCGTCCAACATGAGCTGCTCCTTGGCGGCTGCGGCCCGACACAGGATCGGCACGACGTCACCGCTTTCGCGCAGTAGCCGCCGGCCAGGTTACCAGTAGGACGGGGGAAGTGGCGGATCGCTGCTGTGGTGGGCCCCGAGCGCGCCGGCAGGCCCGACACATCGGGCGGTCGCCGCACCGCCGTGCCACTCGGGGCGGTACCCTCGCCCCCATGGCAGGAGACCGCCCGGATCTGGCCCAGATGACTCCTGGCGACGCCTCGGTCGCCATGCGGAGCTTCCCCCGTCGGTTCCGTGAGATCCTCGCCCGACACGACGATGGCGACCTGGCCGAACTGGTGGAGCGGTCGGATGCCGCCGGCCGCTGTGCGCTCGACCTGATCGCCGACACCGTCAGCACGATCGCCTTTCTCGAGCGCTCACTCGAGAAGATCCTGCGCGAGGACCACCCCACCCTCCACCCCGCCGTGGTCGACCCCGGCGAGCGGCACTGGGAACGCCCCGCCGACGTGGCCCTCGATGGCGTCCTCGACATGCTCGACGACGCCTGTGCAGACGCCGCCAGAACCGCCGATGCGGTGTCGCTGCGCGACTGGGCACGCCCCGGACGGACACCCGACGGTCGCCACGTCACGGCCCTCGACCTCCTGCGCGAGATGGCCAAGGTGGGCAGTGAGAACATCCGGAGCGTCGACGCGGTACTGGCCGCCGTGAGGTGACGGCGAGCACTCGACGAGCGGGCATCGGCACTCCCACGACGAGCTGAATGGACACTTCGTTCCCGCGGCAGCCCGACCGGAGGTGTGACATACTTCTCACCGGACCCGGCGAGACCGTGCACGCGCCGGTCCGGCCACCGCCTCGACGGAGCGTCGAGCGGCTCATCTCACTCAGGGGAGACAATCGATGACATCACGCACACCCACCCGTCGACGAGCGACAGCAGCGCTCGCCGTCGGTGCCTTGGTGACCGGCGGGCTGGCGCTCGCTGCACCAGGCGCCGGCGCATCCCAGTCAACGGTCGGGATCACCTGCAACGCCGACGGGGCCATCACCCAGGTCGGCAACCCGCTCGTGGCTCCGTCAGTGGTCGAGGGGCTCGAGCAGAACCCGATCCCGCTGAGCTTGCAGGTGAACACCAACGCCCCCGCCATCATCGACGTGGACGAGCCCATCACCTACGAGTTGACCATCACCCAGGACTTCCCGGCGCTGGCCCAGGGTGCGTTCAACGAGCAGGTGGCACCCGGCATCGACGCCCTGATCCCCGGCGCCTCGGCCGACACCGAGCTGAACCTCCACATCACCAACCTCGAGCTGGACCTGCCCATCCCGGCGGGCACCAGCCTCGACGGCATGCCCGTGGTGGCCAGCACCGGGCCGGACGTCAGCGTCTCGGTCGAGGGTGACATGATGACGATCGCTCTCGATCCCATCGGTGCCACCGGCGGCGGCAACGGCACGAACCCCGGGCCGCCGGACCGCAAGCCCCCGGGCTACGTGGACGAGCCGTTCGACGTGACGCTCACGTTCACCGTGGACACCACCGAGATCCCCTTCGGGTCGTCGGTGGCCCTGCTCCCGGGCAACGCCAGCTTCACCTTCGCCGACTGGACCGGCACCGTGGACGGCGCCTCGACCACCCTCGGCGGGTTCAACGTCGGCTACCAGACCACCGTGGCCGGTGGCGGCTCGGGCAACTTCGCCTGCACGCCGACCACGCCCGGCACGCCGATCTTCAGCACCGGCGTGGGCACCTTCCCCGACGTGCCGCTCGGCCACCCGTTCTTCGATGAGATCTCGTGGCTCGTCCAGCAGGGCATCACCACGGGCTACGCCGACGACACCTTCCGCCCGGCCATCCCCATCTCCCGCCAGGCCATGGCGGCGTTCATCTACCGCTACGAGATGGGTGACGGCGAGAGCGTGCCGGACGCACCCGAGTGCACCGAGATGCCCTTCACCGACGTGGAACTCAGCAACCCGTTCTGCGGCGAGATCCAGTGGATGAAGGACATGGGGCTCACCACGGGCTTCCCCGACGGCAGCTTCGGCATCGCCAACCCCATCAGCCGTCAGGCCATGGCGGCGTTCCTGTACCGCCTGAGCGTGCACGATCACGACCACAGCGGTGAGAACGGCGACAACGGACACGAGGGCCACAGCGCCCGCACGACCGGTGAGATCCCGATCGCACCCGAGTGCACCACGGCGCCCTTCCCTGACGTCCCGGTCGCGAACCCGTTCTGCGGTGAGATCAAGTGGCTGGTCGACGCCGGCATCACGCAGGGCTTCGCCGACGGCGAGTTCAAGCCGACCAACCCGGTGTCTCGTCAGGCCATGGCGGCCTTCCTGTTCCGCTACGACCTGTTCGTGAACCTACCGGGCAACATCATCGAGGTGGCCACCGAGGCCGGGAGCTTCACCACCCTGCTCGACCTGCTCGACGAAGCCGGCCTGACCGAGACGCTCGAGGGCGAGGGGCCGTTCACGGTCTTCGCTCCGACCGACGAGGCCTTCGAACAGCTCACGGTCCAAGAGGTGGCCTACCTCCTGGCCAACCCTGAACTGCTCGAGTCGGTCCTGCTGTACCACGTGGTGCCCGGCGAGTTCACCGCCGAGATGCTGCTCGACATGGACGGCGAGAACCTCGTGACGGCCTCCGGCACGAATGAACTCGAGGTCCAGGTCGTCGGCGAGACCGTCAGCCTCCTCGACGGCGCCGGCCAGACCGTGCAGGTCATCAACGTGGACATCCAGGCGTCCAACGGTGTCATCCACGTGCCCGAGTCGGTGCTGTTGCCGGTGGCCCTCCCGGTCGCTCCTGACGCCCCGACCAACGTGATCGGCAGCCCGCTCGACGGCGCCGTGCTCGTCGAGTGGGACGCGCCAGGCGACGACGGTGGAGCGCCCATCACCAGCTACGAGGTCACGGCCTCGCCTGGTGGCGAGACCTGCTCCACCCCGGGCGACACGCTGGCCTGCGCGGTCGGGGGCCTGGACAACGGGACGGCCTACACCTTCACGGTGGTGGCCACCAACGACCTGGGCGACAGCCCTGCGTCGGCTCCGTCCGCCCCGGTGACACCAGAGGCGTGAACCCTGCTGCGGTGTGACGGCAATCGGTTGACACACCGCAGTGAAAGCGTGAGGAGGAGGGGCCTACGGGCCCCTCCTCCCGCGTTCGGGCCCTGTCCCCCAGTTCAGCTGCGTGCGGTGAGCTGCGACCAATCTTCGGGATTGTCCTCGACGAACCACTCGATGACCTCGCCGTCGCAGCCGTCCACCAGCACCAGCCCACGGGCCGTCGGCGGATCCTCGGCGCTGTAGAGCAGGATGCGCCAGGTGGGGCGGCTCAACAGTCCGCGCCAGCCCATCTGCGCCGAGGCGTGGCCGACGGGAAACCCAACGGTGCGCACCGCCACCACCAGGGCGTCCTGTTCGTCCACGTCGAGGTTCCAGCCGACGACCACCGAGTAGATGCCGACCACGACGAGGAGCACTCCGGCCCACGCCACGCCGGCGTTGAGGTACACGGCGTCGCTGCCCGCAGCCACCCATCCACCCACGGCGACGAGCCCGAGGGCGATGTAGATCGCTCCGGGGATCCGTCGCCGGTTGTTGTTGGGGAACAGGTACGGGCCCACGTAGCCCGCTGCGTCGAGGTCCTCGGGCAGCGCGTCGCGGATGTCCTCGTCACGCAGCGGCTGGGTGCCCCCATCCCCCGGTTCCTCGTCAGGACGATCGTCGGCACCACTCGAGGCCATGGCGGGCACGGTACCCGGGGCGCCTCAGATGGTCGAATCTGCTGGCGGCCAGGCGGCCACCACCCGATCCCACACCTGTGACAACGGTTCGGGCATCACGCGGGCCTCGGCCACGGTCGTCATGAAGTTGGTGTCACCCTGCCAGCGGGGCAGCACGTGCACGTGGAGGTGGTCCGGCACGCCCGCACCAGCAGCGGCGCCCAGGTTGGCCCCGATGTTGATCCCGTCGGGTCGGTAGGCCACCCGCAGCGCCACGGTTGCTTCGCCCACCATGGCCCACAGCGCCGCCGCCACCGACGGTTCGAGGTCGTCGAGGTGCTCGACGGCCTGGTTGGGGAGCACCAGCAGGTGGCCGGAACTGTAGGGGTAGGCATTGAGCACGGCCGACACCGTTTCGCCGCGGCGCACCACCCCATTGGCTCGGTCGTCGCCCGGCAACGCCAGGATGCGCTCGAACAACGACCCACGCTCGTCGGGTCGCAGCGGGGCGGGGTCCTCGACCACCTCGCGCAGGTAGCTGGCCCGCCACCCGGCCCACAGGTGATCGAGCCCTCGGCGTGGCGGCGGCTCGGACATCGGCGGCTCCGACATGGGCGCTTCAGACGTGCGCCAGGACGTCGGCGGCCAGCCGGTCCACGAAGTCGTCCACGTGCACGCCGCGCTCGACCTCGCCACCGCGCGGGTTGACGCCCACGGTGCCGGCGGCCACGTCGTCGTCGCCCACCACCAGCACATAGGGCAACTTCTCCATCTTGGCCCGGCGGATGCGAGCCCCCAGCGGCTCGTCGGCGACCACCGTGTCCGCCCGGTAGCCCTCCGCCAGCAGGCGGTCCACCAGGCGGTCGGCGTACACGTGGTGGTCGGCTCGCACGGGCAGCACCCGCACCTGCACGGGTGCCAGCCAGGCCGGGAAGGCCCCGGCATAGTGCTCGAGCAGCACGGCGAAGAAGCGTTCCACCGAACCGAACAACGCCCGGTGGATCATGACCGGGCGATGCCGCTCGTTGTCGGCGCCCACGTACTCGAGGCCGAACCGTTGTGGGAGTTGGAAGTCCAACTGGATGGTGGACATCTGCCAGCTCCGCCCGATGGCGTCGCGCACCTGCACCGACACCTTGGGGCCGTAGAAGGCGCCACCGCCCTCGTCGAGCACGGGATCGAGGCCCTTGGCCACCGCCGCCCGCCGGAGGATCTCGGTGGCCGTGTCCCATTCCTCCTCTGTGCCGACCGCCTTCTCCGGTGGCCGGGTGGAGAGCTCCAGCTCGAAGTCGGTGAGGCCGTAGTCGCGCAGGAGCCCCAGCACGAAGTCGAGCGCTCGCGTGATCTCGCCCTCGGCCTGCTCGTGCGTGCAGAAGATGTGGGCGTCGTCCTGGGCGAAGCCCCGGGCGCGGGTCAGACCGTGCACGACACCCGACTTCTCGTAGCGGTACACCGTGCCGAACTCGAACATGCGCAACGGCAGGTCGCGGTAGGACCGCAGACGGTTGCGGTAGATCAGGATGTGGAACGGGCAGTTCATCGGCTTGAGGTAGTAGTCGGTGCCCCCGTCGAGCTCCATCGGGGGATACATCCCGTCGGCGAACCACTCGAGGTGGCCCGACTGCTCGAACAACGCCGACTTCGTGATGTGCGGCGAGTAGACGAACTCGTAGCCCGCCTGTTCGTGGCGGGTCCGCGAGTAGTCCTCCATGAGCCGGCGCACGAGGCCGCCCTTGGGGTGGAAGACGGCCAGGCCCGAGCCCACCTCGTCGGGAAAGGAGAACAGGTCGAGTTCGACGCCGAGCTTGCGGTGATCGCGGGCCTCGGCCTGACGGAGTCGCTCCAGGTGCTCCTCGAGTGCCTTGGCGCTCTCCCAGGCCGTACCGTAGATGCGCTGCAGCATCGGCCCCTTCTCGTCACCTCGCCAGTAGGCGCCGGCCACCTTCATGAGCTTGAAATGCCCCAGGCGTCCTGTGGACGGGACATGCGGGCCGCGACACAGGTCCACGAAACCCTCGGTGTTGCGGTACAGGCTGACCGAACCGTCGCCCGCCACCTCGGAGCTCTCCACCCGTTCGATGATCTCGCGCTTGTAGGGCTGCTCGGCAAACACCTCGAGACCTTCGTCCACCGAGCACTCGGCGCGCACGAACGGCTGGTCGGCGCCGACGATCTCGCGCATCTTGTCCTCGATGCGCTCGAGGTCGTCCTCGGAGAAGGTCTGCCCGTCGGGCAGTTCGAAGTCGTAGTAGAAGCCGTCGTCGATGGCCGGGCCGATGGCGAAGCGAGCACCCGGCCACAGGCTCAACACCGCTTGGGCCAGCACGTGGGCGGTGGAGTGGCGCAGCACCTCGCGGCCTTCGTCGCTCGCAGCAGTGATGATGCGCACGGCGGCATCCTCGGGCAGGTCACGCGTCAGGTCGCGCTGTTCACCGTCCACCTCGACCACCACGGCGTCGCGGGCCAGGCGCTTGCCGATCGAGGCGGCCAGATCAGCCCCGGTGCTGCCCGACGGCAAGGACTTGGTGGTTCCGTCGGGCAGGGTCACGCAGATCTCGGCAGGCATGCGGGGGATCGTACCGGCCCGCTCAGCGAGCGCCCATCCGGTTGTCCGCGAGACGGACGTGTTCAGGAGGCGGATGCGCGCAGCACGTCAGCGGAGGATCGCCGTTGCGCCTCGCCGTCGGCCTCGTGGCCGTTGCCCTGTCCGTCCATGGTCGGCACCACGGCGGTGGCCGCCGGCATCCCCTCGGCCGAGTCGGTGTCGCTGCGCTTGGCGTTGGCGTAGGTGTCCACGTACTCCTGGCCGGTGAGCGACCGGATCTCGTACATGACCTCGTCGGTGATCTGCCGCAGGATGAGCCGATCGTCGGCTCGGTCGCGGTAACGGGTGACGTCGATGGGACGGCCGAAGCGCACCCGCATCATGTCGAACATCTTCGGCATGCTGCGATCCGGAGGCTGGACCTCGGCGGTGCCCTGCAGGCCACAGGGGATGATCGGCGCGCCGGTGCGCAGCGCCAGCCGGGCGACCCCCGTGTGGCCCCGGTGCAGGTTGCCGTCACGCGAACGGGTGCCCTCGGGGTAGATGCCGAACAGTTCGCCGCTCTCGAGCAGGCGAGCCGCAGCGGACAGCGCTCGGTCGGCCTTCGAGCCGCCACCACGGTCGATGGGGATCATCCCGAGCGCCGGGAAGATGTAGCGGGTCTTCCATGAGTCCATGTACTCGGCCTTGCCCACATAGGTGATGCGGCGTGGCAGGGCCGCCCCCACCACGAAGTGGTCGATGACCGACAGGTGGTTGGGCGCCACGATCGCACCCCCCGAGGTGGGGATGTTCTCGGTGCCTTCCACCTCGATTCGCCACGCGAACGAGAACGCGGGGCGCAGCACCATCTTGGCGACTGAGTAGAGCTGACCGACCTCGCGGCCCATGGCAGGCCTCCGTGCTGTTCCCCATGCCCGATCGGGCCTGGTCCCTGTCGGACCAGTCTGGCACACCCCGGCGAGCGGGACACGCCCCTCGCGCCAGGTCGTCAGCGATGCACCGAGCCGTCGAGGAACACGCCGAGGAGCGCAGCCGCAGCGGTGGGATCGCGCCCCTCGTGAACCGCTCCGTCGATGGCCGCCACCGCCTGGGGTGTGTCGAGGTCGTCGTCCAGCGCCGCACGCACCACCTCGAGCACCTCGTCGTCACCGTGCCCGTCCACTGCGGCACGCCAGCGGTCCAGGCGGTCGCTCGCCTGGCCCATGAGGTCGTCGGTCCACGACCACGGGTGCCGGTAGTGATGGGCCACGATGGCCAGACGGATGGCGGTGGGGTCCCACTCCTTGCGGAGCTCGCTCACGAACACCAGGTTGCCGAGCGACTTCGACATCTTCTCGCCGTCCATCTCGACCATGGCCTGGTGCATCCAGTGCCTGGCGAAGCGCTCACCGGTGGCGGCCTCGGACTGGGCTGCCTCGCACTCGTGGTGGGGGAAGACGAGGTCCGAGCCGCCGCCGTGCAGGTCGATGGTGGTGCCGAGCTCGCGCAGGGCCAGCGCCGAGCACTCGATGTGCCAGCCGGGTCGACCGGGTCCCCACAGCGAGTCCCAGCTGGGCTCGTCCGGTTCGGAGACCTGCCACAGGACGAAGTCGAGCGGATCCCGCTTGGCCGGATCGTCGGGGCGCCCACCGCGCTCGGCGGCCAGCGCCAACATCTCGTCGCGCGACAGGTGGCTGATCTGACCGAAGCGATCGAAGGAGCTGACGTCGAAGTAGACGTTGCCGTCGGCCACATAGGCGTACCCGGACTCGAGCACCATGCCGATGAAGCCCCGGATGTCCGCAATGGCCGACGTGGCCCGGGGCTCGCTCCAGCTCTCGATGACGCCGAGCGCCGCCATGTCGTCGTCGAACCGGGCGGTCTCGGCGGCGGCGAGGTCGAGGTAGTGCACTCCGAGGTCGCGGGCCTTGCGCAACAGGTCGTCGTCCACGTCGGTCACATTGCGCACGCAATGGGTGCGATGACCCCGATCACGCAACCGCCGCTGCAGCACGTCGTAGGTGAGGTACACCGCCGCGTGACCCACGTGCGTGGCGTCGTAGGGCGTGATGCCACACGTGTACATGGTGACCGTCTCGCCGACATCGAAGTCCACCACGGCACGGCGAGCTGTGTCATACAGCCGCATCGGCGGCACGTCCGGAGTCACCCGCCGAAGGGTACCGCCCACGGACGCCGTCGCGAGCCGAGCCGGCGCTCAGCCGACGTCGATGCCGGTGAACTTCACCGCGGCGCGGGTCTTGTAGCGCACGTTCAGCTGCAGGAGCACCGCGGCGAAGGCCTCGATGGGAGCGGCGTTCGACAGTTGCCCGGCGTCGAGCGGGCGCAGGTCGGGGATCTTGCCCACGATGTCGACCGCCGTGGCGGTGGCGGCGGGGTGGTCCGAGCAGATCAGCACGTCGCTGACCACCGGCTCGTCGAGATCGCCGAGCTCCTTGGCCGGCACGTGGTGCAACGCAGCGGCCACCCGCGACTTGGGGACGGCCGCTTGCACGCTGGCCGCCACCGAACCCCGGGGCGGGACCAGGGGCTGGAACTCACTACCCACCTTGGCCAAGGCATTCGCCATCGAGATGACGACCTTGCCCTGCAGCTGGCGGGCCACCGAGGCAGCCGTCCCGGCGGCCGCGTCCCACGGGGTGGCGATGACCACCACGTCGGCATCGGCGGCGCCCGAGTTGTCGGCGGCGCTGATGGACAGTTGGCGGTCGGGCCACCGCTCGGTGATCGTGTCGCACACCTCCAGCGCCCGGTACTTCGACCGAGAACCGACCACGACATCGAACCCCACCGAGGCGAGGCGCCCGGCGAGGCCGCTACCGGCTGGACCTGTTGCTCCGAGGATTCCGATCTGCATCGGGCCAATCTACTGCGCGCTCCCCCACCCGGGTCGAACTCCCGGCCGTCCCACGCCACCGCGGGTCACCGCCGGTGGCCGACCGACCACCCGGTGCGGCCAACGTCGCCCGCTCGGCTCGAGCGGTAACGTGCGCTTCCCAACCTCGGTCGGAGGCCCCATGCAGCTGCTCGATGGCAAGAACATCCTGGTCACCGGCGTCCTCACCGACGCCTCGCTGGCCTTCGGCGTGGCGCGCCTCGCCCAGGAACAGGGAGCGAACGTCATCCTCACCGGCGCCGGACGCGGCCTGCGCCTCACCCAACGGACGGCCCGCCGCCTGCCCACCGAGCCCGAGGTGCTCGAGTTCGACGTCACCGACCCCGACCACCCCGACCAGTTGCGGGCGGCCCTGGCCGAACGGTGGGACCGAGTCGACGGAGCCCTGCACGCCATCGGATTCGCCCCCGAGGTGTGCCTGGGCGGCACCTTCCTCGACGCCGGGTGGGACGACGTGAAGGTGGCCCTCGAGATCTCGGCCTACTCGCTCAAGACGCTCTCGGACGTGGTCGTCCCCCTCATGGGCGACGAGGGCGGCAGCATCGTGGCACTCGACTTCGACGCCACTGTCACCTGGCCGGCCTACGACTGGATGGGCGTGGCCAAGGCGGCACTCGAGTCGACCGCCCGCTACCTGGCGCGCTACCTCGGCCCTGAGGGTGTGCGGGTGAATCTGTTGGCCGCCGGGCCGATCCGGACCATGGCCGCCCGCTCGATCCCCGGGTTCAACCAGTTCGAGGAGGTCTGGGACGAGCGGGCACCGTTGGGCTGGCAGGTGCGCGACCCCGAGCCCGTGGCCCGGGCGGCGGTGGCATTGCTGTCGGACTGGTTCCCGGCCACCACCGGGGAAATGGTGCACGTCGATGGCGGCTACCACATCACCGGCGCATGAGCACCGGCGTCCGAGCACCGTCCCGCTCGCCGGCGCCTCTCAGCAGTGGCGGGCGGTCGTCGGGTAGGGATTGACCGGGTTGCCGCGCCCACCGATGTGGATCTCGAAGTGCAGGTGGTGACCGGTGCCGCGGGCGTCGCCGGTGTCACCCACGTACCCCACCAGCGTGCCCGCCGGATGGTGACCGGGGGCGAGTGGGGCATAGGAGTCCATGTGGGCTCCGTAGTAGTAGTTGCCGTCGTCGCCCTGGAGGTGGAACGACAACCCACCGAGGGTGTTGGAACGCTGGGTGACGGTCCCACCGACCGGGATGACCACCGGCGTGCCTCTCGGCGACATGATGTCGACACCTTGGTGAGCCCGCCCACCCGGGCGCGGGAAGCCCCACGAGTCGACGAAGGAGCGCGGGCCCTGGACGGGACACACCCACCCGCCACCCGCGGGCGGCGCCGGCGTGGTCGGAGCCGGTGCCGGGGCCGGAGCGGCAGTGGTCGGCGCCACCGTGGTGGTCACTCCCGTGCCCGCCGCGCCGGTGGTGGTGGGGCCGGACGCAGCCGACCCCGTGGTCGACGGGCTGGCCGTGGTCGTGGTGGCACTGGCTGCGGCGGCCCGCTCACGGGCAGCGGCCGCCTCGGCGGCCTCTCTCTGACGGCGCTCGCGCTCGCGACGCTCACGCTCGAGGCGTTGACGTTCGGCTGATTCCAGGCGGGCCAGCTCGGCGTCGAGGTCGACACGGGCTCGCCGGAGTTCCTCGAGCTGCGCCGCCTGTTGGCGGCGGGCCTCGGCGATCGTGCGCTCGGCGCGATCCCCGCGCTGGCGCGCCGCCCGGTACTGCTCGATCGCATCGAGGTTCTCGCCCCCGACGGTGGCCACCAGCACCTGGGCCCGCAGGTGGGCGGACAGGTCGCCGCTCACCACGATTGATCCGCTGTCGCTCTGGACGTAACGCCGCACGGCCAGGGCAGCCACCTGGTCCTGGAGTGCCTCCACGCGAGTGGCAGCCTCCTCCCCGTCGGCACGAGCCCGCTCCATCTCGGCGTCGAGCTCCCCGAGTGCGCTCTCGGCGGCGTTGATGCGGGCGGCAGCCGCATCAGCGTTGCGCCGAGCCTCCTCCAACCCCGGCGTGCCGGCCTGCGCGCTCACGGGCGCGACCGTGACGGTGAGCACGGCGAGCACGACAAGGCCTGCGACGGATCGGTGGAGAGGAGACATGAGAGGAGCACAATATTACAATTTCATGTCGAACGGTAGCAGGGTGGCTCACCGACGCGGGGGATCCGCCGCCATCCGTCCCTGCGCCTCGCCGTCGGCATCGGCATCGGACTCGTCGAGGATGTCGCCCACCAACTCCTCGAGGAGGTCCTCGAGGGTGACCAGGCCGAGGGTTCGGCCGCCGTCGGCCACCAAGGCCAGGTGCACCCCGGCGGTGCGCATTGCAGCCAGCAGATCGTCGCACGGAAGCTCGGGTCGCACCACGGGCAGTCGACGGACCAGCCGCGCCGGGATCGGACGGGACGTCTCCTCGTCGGAGAGGGCGAGCAGGTCCTTGACGTGCACGAAGCCCTTCGGCTCGTCGATCGACCGGCCGTACACCGGCAGCCGGCTGTGGTGCGACTCGGAGGCCACGGCCTCGGCGTCGGCCGCCGATCCACCCCACGACACCCCGACGATGTCGTCGACCTCGACCATGATCTGCCGCGCTGTGGTATCGCCGAAGTCGAGGACCCCGACGAGCAGCTCGTGGGCGAAGTCCTCGATCAGGCCTTCGCCGTGGGCCTCCGCCAACATGGAGGCCAACTCCTCGGCGGTGTGCGCCTCGTCGATGGCATCGCGGGGTTGCACCCCCAGGAGCCGCAACCCGCCCGTGGCCACCCAGTTGAGCACACTCACCAGTGGCCCGAAGACGGTCAGGTAGAGCTGGTTCAGCCGGGCGAGACGCAGCACGGCGCGCTCGGGCTCGGCGATGGCCAGGTTCTTCGGCACCATCTCACCGATGACCATGTGCAGGAAGACCACGATGGCCAACCCGAGCGCCAGCGCGATGCCCCGGCTGAGCGCCGTCGGCACGTCGAACTCGCCGAAGAGGTCCTCCAGGCCGTGGACCACGGCCGGCTCGGCCACGTAGCCCAACAGCAGCGAAGCCATGGTGATGCCCAACTGGGCGCCGGCCAGCTGGCGGTTCAGGTCCCGCATCTGGCCGAGCGCCAGGCGAGCTCGGCGGTCCCCGCCCTCGGCCGCCGGTTCCAGCTGGGTCTGGCGGGCGCCGACCAGGGCGAACTCCACCGCCACGAAGAAGCCGTTGGCCAACAGCAGCACCACCCCGGCGAGCAGGGCGAAGATCACCGGTCCGCCCTCCGTTGACGGCGTCGACCGACTCCGGCGACGCCCGGTCGATCCTCCGGCGGTGCGGTCAGCTCCACGGTGGCGATGCGGCGACGATCCATGGACACCACCCGCACAACCCAGCCGTCGAGGCGCACCTCGTCGCCCGGTTCGGGGAGCTCGCCGAGGCGTTCGAGGACGAAGCCGGCCAGCGTCTCGAACGGCCCCTGCCCCATGGAGAACCCGCACAGATCCATGACCTCGTCGGCGTGCAGGGAGGCATCCACCAGCCAGACGCCGGGGGCGGTGCGACGAGCCAGGTCGACGGCTTCGACGTCGTGCTCGTCGCTGATGTCGCCGACGATCTCCTCGATCACGTCCTCGAGGGTGATGATGCCGGCCGTGCCGCCGTACTCGTCCACCACCACCGCCATGTGCAATCGGGCCGAGCGCATGTCGTGCAGCAGGTCGTCGAGATCCCGGGACTCGGGCACTGCCAACGCGTCGGTCATCAGCTCGCCGACCGAGGTGCTCGACCGCTCGGCTCGCGGGACGTCCATGACCGCCTTCACGTGCACCACGCCTCGCACGTCGTCGAGGTCGGCACCGTGAACCGGGAAGCGTGAGTGCCCGGTGGCCGCGGAGAGCGCCACCAACTCGGCCACCGACGCATCGTGGGCCAGCGCCTGTACCTCCACCCGTGGCACCAGCGCGTCAGCCGCGGTCTTGCGACTGAGCCGCACGCTGCGATCCAGCAGTCGAGCCGCAGAGCCGGCCAGGCGACCGTCGGCTGCAGACAGCCGGAACAGCAGCTCGAACTCCGGCAGGGTCCGCACGCTGGCCAACTCCTCGCGCGGCTCCACCCCGAGCCGGCGAACAGTCATGTTGGCCGCGCCGTTGAGGAAGCGGATGAGTGGCCCGAACACGAAGCCGTACACCCGAAGGATGGGCGTCAGTCGCCGGGCCGTTCCCTCGGGGCGGGCGATGGCGTAGCCCTTGGGCATCAGCTCGCCCACGATCATCTGGAACACGGTGGCCGACACCAGAGCGACGGTCACGCCGACCCCGAGCACGGCCCGCTCACCGACCAGGGGCTCGAGCAACGGTCGGAGCAGCTCCGCCACCACCGGTGCGGCCAACAGACCGATGAGCAACGAGGTGATGGTGATACCCAGCTGTGCGCCCGAGAGGTGGAACGACAGCCGCTTGAGCAACGCCAGGATCTGACGTGCCCGACGGTCACCCGCCGCCGCCTGCGCCTCGATCCGGTTGCGGTCGGACGCGACCAGGGCGAACTCGGCAGCCACGAAGAAGCCGTTGGCGGCGATGAGGGCGACGACGACGGCGAGGGCGGGAAGACCGCTGATCAGGGGCTCCTAGCACGGGCGTGAGGACCACGCCGGAACGTACGCCGAGCGTAGCGGAGCCACCCTCGGTCGTACCTGCTGGTCGAGCGTGTGGCCAGCGGCCAGCACGTTGGCGTCGACCCGTCCGCCGTTGGCAGACTCCGCCGGTGCCCGCACCTGTTCACCGCCCTCGTCGATCGCACCAACGGCGCGCCGTCACGCGGTCTGCCGGCACCGCCCCGCAGTGATCGATCCCAGCGCCTTCGCACTGGCATTCGCCATCATGGCCCTGGCTGCCGCCATCCAAGGGGCGGTCGGCTTCGGGGCCAACCTGCTCGCAGCGCCGCTGCTGGTGCTCGTCGACCCGGCCTTCGTGCCGGTGCCCATCATCGTCGCTGCGCTGGCCATGAACCTGCTCGTCCTGCGGCGCGACCGGTGGCCCGATGCGTGGGCCACCATCGGGCCGGCGCTCCCCGCGCAAGTGCTCGGCGCTGCTGCTGCCGCGCTGTTGTTGGCCCGCACCGGTGGCCGTGCGCTGGACATGGCGCTGGCCCTCATCATCCTGGCCGCCGTGGCGCTGTCTGCCTCGGGCCTGCGGCCCCGCCGCGGTCGGGTCACCCTGGCCGTTGGTGGTCTCGGCTCGGGGTTCATGGGGACGGCGTCGGGCATCGGCGGCCCACCCATTGCGCTGGTGCTCGCCGACCTGCACGGCGTGGCCCTGCGCGCCAGCCTGGCGCGCTTCTTCATCGTGAGCGCCGTCGTGTCGCTCGTGGTGCTCGGCCTCGTCGGCGAGACAACCGTCAGCGGCGTCCTCACCGGCGTGGGGCTGGTACCGGGCATCGTCGTCGGGTTCATCGCCTCGCGGTTCCTGGCTCGTCACGTGGACCGGGGCAACGTCCGCCGAGCGGTGCTCGTTCTGTCGGCGGCCTCGGCCGCCCTCGTCCTGCTCCGAGCCGTGCTGGTGTGAGCAGCGTTGCCGCCACTGCCGGGTAGCGTCCCGCCCATGGCGCCTTCCGACGGCCACCCGCTCGCCCTCGAACTCTCCGACGTCACCCGACGCCATGACGAGCGCACCGTGTTGGGACCACTCGACTGGCAGGTGGGTGCACGGGAACGATGGGCTGTGCTGGGACCAAACGGGAGCGGCAAGACCAGCCTGCTGCGCATCGCCGCGTTGTGGGACCACCCGAGCAGCGGCTCGGTCACCGTGCTGGGCGAACGACTCGGCGCCACCGACGTCAGGACCGTCCGCCGCACGGTGGGCTTCACCTCCGCCGCCATGGCCGACCAGCTCCGGCCGTCGCTGCGAGCGGAGGACGTCGTCGTCACCGGGCTCACCGGCGCGCTCGAGCCGTGGTGGCACGACTACGACGACGCCGACCGCCGGCGGGCGCGCCGGGCGTTGGCCGGCGTGGGCTGCGCCACGCTGGCCGAGAGGACCATGGGCACACTGTCGTCGGGCGAGCGACAACGGGTGTTGCTGGCCCGGTCACTGGTGCGCGACCCGGCACTGGTCATCCTCGACGAACCGGCCGCCGGGTTGGATCTCGGTGGACGTGAGGAACTGGTGGCCGGCCTCGACCGTCTGGCCTCCGAGCAGCCGACCACCGCCATCATCCTGGTCAGCCACCACGTCGAGGAGTTGCCCTCGTGCATCACCCACGTGCTGCTGCTGCGTGCGGGCCAGGTGCAGGCGTGCGGTCCGGCCGAGGACGTGTTGGCCAGCGGGCCGGTGAGCGCCACGTTCGGGGTGTCGGTCACCGTCGACCGTCACGGCGGCCGCTGGTCGGCCCGGATCTCGAGCTGAACGTCAGGCTGCTGCGGCCAGGGCCACCAAGCGGTCCCGGGCCGCCGTGACCTCGTCGCGCAGCATCCGCTCGATCACCGCATTGGCGAACCGCCCGCCGTAGTGCAACTCCATGGTGACCGATGCCCCACCGGAGTCCGGCTGGATCTCGACGGTGAGCTCCCACGGTGCGTGGTCACGGCCGTCGAGCTCTCGCCGCTCGAAGCGCACCCGCGCCGGCCGCTGGTGCTTCGTCCGCACCATCCGCAGACGCTTGGAGCGCGCCAGGGGACCGACCCGGCCACGCAGCTCGACCTCCCAGGCAGCACCGTTGGCCCCGGTGGGCTCGGGTCGGGCGGAGGCGACGATGGTCAACCACCGGTGGTAGGTGGCCAGATCGTCGACGAGATCGAAAGCCTGCTCGGGGGAGCACGCCACCACCACTTTCTCGCGGAGCTGCACCCGGCCATTCTGCCCGACACCGCCGATAGCCTTCACCCCATGCGGTTCTTTCGCCCCGAGCCCCACATGATCGACCCGACCGACGCCCTTCCCGGACGTCCCACCCCCATGGCGGTGGCCGACACCCACCTCGTGACCGGCAACCCGATGACGCCGCCCTGGCCCGAGGGTGCCATCTCCCTGGTGGTGGGCATGGGCTGCTTCTGGGGAGCGGAGCGGGCTTTCTGGCAACTCGAGGGTGTGTGGACCACCGCGGTGGGCTACGCCGGCGGGTTCACCCCCAACCCCACCTACGAGGAGGTGTGCAGCGGTCGCACCGGGCACACCGAGGCGGTGCTCGTGGTGGCCGACCCCGCGCTCGCCTCGCTGACGACACTGCTGCGGACCTTCTGGGAAGGCCACGACCCCACCCAGGGGATGCGTCAGGGCAACGACATCGGCACCCAGTACCGATCGGCCTGCTGGTGGACCGATCCGTCCCAGCGAGACGCCGTCGAGACATCGCACCAGCGGTACGCCGAGGCACTGGCCGCTGCCGGCCGAGGACCCGTCACCACCGAGGTCGGGCCGGCACCGACGTTCTTCTACGCCGAGGACTACCACCAGCAGTACCTGGCCAAGAACCCCGGTGGCTACTGCGGGATGGGCGGCACCGGGGTTTCCTGCCCGGCCCTCACGGCCTGACGCCGTCGGCCCGCTCGCCCAGCGCGTCGAGCGCTGCCAGCTGCCGCTCCCAGGCCAGCCGGAGCAACGGATAGGGGTTCACCACGCCGCCCTCGGGCCGACGGATCTCGAAGTGCAGGTGCGGTGGACCTCCGAGCGCGTCGCCCGTGTCGCCCACGTAGCCGATGTGGTCCCCCCGCTCCACGCGCAGCCCCTCGGTCACACCCTCCGCGTAGGCCGCCAGGTGGGCGTAGTAGTAGACGTGCCCACTGTCGCCTCGGAGACGCAACGAGATGCCTCCGAGCCGGTTGGATCGCACCCGTTCCAGCACGCCGTCCTCCACCGCCACCAGCGGCGTACCGATGGCTGCCATGATGTCGGTGCCCTCGTGCCAGTGCTCGTCGGGTGTGCCGACGTTGCGGGGCGCCCCGAACGAGTCGATGAAGCTGCACTCACCCTGGACGGGGAAGACAAAGCCGGCGACCACCACGTGGCTCCCCACCTCGTAGGCCGCCACCCGTTCCTCGACCGCCACCAGCGCGGCGTCGGCATCGGCCAGCTCCTCGACGGCGCGGCGGAGGTCGCGCTCCGCCGTGCGCACCGCCTCCGCCCGGTGACGGGTGGTGTCGTCGAGCGACCGATCAGCGGCCAGGTGACGTCGGGCCAGGTGGCGATCCCGTTCGGCGACCGCTGACACGTAGACCGACGCCACCTCGTAGCGGGCGGCGTCGACGCTGACCAGCGGCGCCTGCTCGACGCCCACCCGACGCCAGACGTAGGCCTCGGCCGCCGCTCCCTCGAACGACCGACGGGCGGCTGCGGCAGCCTCGAGTGCCTGGCGACGGTCGCCGTCGAGCTCGGCCACCGCCTGCTCGGCCGCTGCGGCGACCTGCTCTGCGGTGGCCACCGCTTGCCGTGCGTGGTCCACCCGTCCGGCGGCCCGGGCCAGCTCGGCACGCGCCCCGGCCAGCTCGTCGCCCAGCACCCGGTTGTAGGCCTCCGGATCGAACGGGGGCTGTGAGGCGTAGTAGCCACTGCGCTCGGGGTCGCTGGGCTCGTCACCACCGCCGTCGGGCGGTGCCGGCTCGTCCGGGTCGGGGAGCGGATCGGCGTTGCTCACCGGTGGCTCATCGCCCGTCGTCGGCGGTGGCGGTGGTGGCGGTGGTGGCGGTGCGGTGGTGGTCGGCGCGCTGGTGCTCGTCGTCGTCTCCAGCGGCGGCGCCGTGGTGACGACCGGATCGGCCGGCTCCCCTGGCTGGGCCGAGGCGACGGGCACGGCAGTTGCGGCCAGCAGCGCCCAGCTCAGCGCGCACCCCACGCCCAGCGCGAGGTGTTGCCGACACCTCGCGAACCGTACCGTCGACCCCGTCCCCACGGGCGACAGTCAAGCACCGCCGAGGTCGTCGGCGCCATCACTCCCCGCCGGCGGTGGCCACAGGACACAGGCGCTCGGATCCACCACCACCGCAACGGGCTCACCCGGGGCACGGACGGCACCGATGCCCGCCGCCACCCGCAACCGCAACCGACCGGCCACCTCGACGCTGATCTCACTCGCGGCACCGACGAAGCGAGCGGCGGACACCACCGCAGGCCACCGGCACCAGCGCGGGTCCGGGTGGTCTCCCGACGCCTCGCCCAGCCCTCGCACGGCGTCAGGTCGCACCAGCACCCGCGCCGGCCCGTCCGGTGCGCCCGGACGGTGGAACAGCTCCACGCCGCCGATCCACACGGCGCCGGCACGCACCTCGGCGTCGGCGATGGCGTCCATGCCGAGCAGGCGCGCCACCGTCTCGCTCACCGGGAACTTCCACAGCTCCATCGGCTCGCCCACCTGCAGCACCCTGCCGTCGCCCATCACCGCCAGCCGATCGGCCAGGGCCAGGGCTTCTGCGGGGTCGTGGGTGACGTGCACCACGGTGGCACCGGAGGCGTCGAGCACCTGCGGCAGGTCCTCCACCAGGCGGCGGTGCAGTTCGCGGTCGAGGGCGGCCAGTGGTTCGTCGAGGAGCAGCACGGCGGGCGACGGTGCGATGGATCGAGCCAACGCCACCCGCTGGGCCTCACCACCCGACAGCGACGACACCCGTCGCTGTTCGTATCCCGCCAAGCCGACGAGGTCGAGCAGTTCGGTCACCCGCGCCTCTTGCCGACGGACCGACCAGCCCGCCATGCGCAGGCCGAAGGCCACGTTCTCAGCCACCCGGCGGTGGGGGAACAGGGCCAGGTCCTGGAACACCAGGCCCACGTCGCGGCGGTGGGGCGGGAGGCTGGTGATCTCCCGGCCACCGATGGACACCTCGCCTGCGTCCAACTCGACGAGACCGGCGACGGCCCGCAGGAGTGTGGTCTTGCCACAGCCACTGGCGCCGAGGATGCACAACGTGGTGTTGGGCGCCACCTCGAGGTCGACCGAGTCGAGTACCCGACGCCCGCCGAGCGACACCGACAGCCCGACGATCCCCAGCGCGGCGCCCACCGCCGAACACTCACCCATCGGTTCGTTCCCGGCGCCACTCCACGGCCATGACGATGGCCGCCGTGAGGACCATGAGCAAGGTGGACGCCGCCATGGCCTGACCACGGTTCATCTCTCCCGGCCGTCCGAGCAGGCGCCCGATGGCCACCGGCAGGGTCGGCGTGTCCGGCCCCGCCAGCAGGGCGGTGGCACCGAACTCGCCGACGGCGATGGCGAATGCGAACGAGGCGGCCACCGCCAGTGGGCGGGCCAGGAGCGGTCGATCCACTTCCCAGGCGACGCGCAACGGCGATGCCCCGAGTACCGAGGCGGCATCACGCCAGCGGCCGTCCACTGCGCGCCACGCCGGGAGCACCGTGCGGACCACGAAGGGGATGGCCACCAACGCCTGGGCCAGCGGGATGAGCGCCACGCTGTCCCGCAGGTCGAGCGGGGGCCGGTCGAGCGCCACGACGAACCCCAATCCGATGGTCACCGCCGACACCCCGAGCGGCAACATGAGCAGGGCGTCGAACGCTCCTCGGCTGGCCGAGCGGGTGCGGCGCCCGTGCCGCCGCTCAGCAGTGACCAGGGCGGCCGCCGCCAGCACGCCGACCACCATGGCCACCGTGGCGGCCGCCGCACCCAACACGAGCGAGTTGCGGGCGGCGGCCAGCGCGGACACGCCGGCCACGGTGTCCCTTCCCGACCGCCCGAGCGCTTCCCAGTAGGTGAGCGCCACCCCGCTGGTGGTCTGCACCGAACGGACCACCAACACCAGCAGGGGGACAGCAACGAGCAGCGCCAGGACCGTCAACGACGCGCCCACCAAGAGCCGCTCGAGCGCTCCCCGGGCTCGACGGCGCCCGCCGGCCGGGTGACTGCTGGCCACTGTGCGCTGCCGCTGCACCCGGCTGGCCAGCGCCAGCACGGCCACCACCACGACGACCTGCACGAGGGCCAGGGCCGCCGCCGTCGAGAGATCCAAGAGTCGCACCTGCTCGTAGATCTCCACCTCGATGGTGCGCCGGCGTCCGGCCCCCAACAGGAGCACCACCCCGAACGAGGTGAAGGTGAAGAGGTAGACGATGGCCCCCGACGCCACGATCGACGGGGTGAGCAGCGGCACGGTGACCGAGCGGAGCACCCGCGCGGGTGAGGCGCCGAGCACGGCTGCGCTCTCGGTCAGGCGCGTGTCGATGTCCCCCCAGGCGGTGCCGACCACCCGGATGACCACGGCCACGTTGAAGAAGGCGTGCGCCACCACCAGGATCCACACCGACCCGGGCCCGACCAGCGCCGGGCTGTCGGGCGAACCCCACCCGAGGGTGGCCAACAGGCGGTTCAACGGTCCGTCGGGGGCGCTGAGGGTGGTGAAGGCACTGGCCACCACGACGGTGGGCATGACGAACGGCACCACCAGCGCACTCCACAGCAGGCGCCGACCCACGAAGGAGCGACGCCCGAACACCCAGGCGCACGGCAGACCGATGGCGAAGGTCACCACGGTGGACAGCGCCGCCTGCCAGGCGCTGAACCACACCACGCCCCGGACCCACGGGTCACCGAGGACATCGCCGACCGCGCCGAACCCCCCGCCGTCGAGGCCGCGCCCGACGATGGCCGCGAACGGCCACACGAACAGGGCCCCCATGAACAGCAGCGGCACGACGGCGAGCGCCCGGGGCGGCCCCCGCCGCCCGCGCCCCCCCGCCCGCGGCCCCGCCGCCCCCCCCCCGCCCCCCCCCCCCCCCGCGGGCGCCCCCGGCCGCCCCCCCCGGCTCTCCCCCCGCTCGCTGCCGTGGTCACCGAAGCACGCCATATCGACACTCCCCGACCCATCGTTCAGGCTCTGCGGGCACCTCCGCCGAGGGGAG
>JAFIEP010000103.1 GCA_020832495.1 Acidimicrobiia bacterium
GGGGGGGGGGGGCCCCCCCCCCCCCCCCCCCCCCCGGCCCCCCGTCGTGGGGCCCGGATCGATGGTGCCGGCGGCGGTCGCTCGTCGCCGCTGACGGCCGAGGGCGAGTGGGGGAGTGCCGGCCATGGGGGCGAGGGGGCGCGGGACGCGGGTGGGGGGAGCGGGACTGCGCGCAGCTGCCCACCGTTGCGGTGGCTAGTTGCACGCAGTCGCTCCGAGGATGGCCGGCGGGGGGCAGTGGACGGGTCCCGGGTGGGGCGCGGGTGGCCCCCGGAGGGGGCCGTGTGGGTCGCCTGTTGACGAAGTGGGGGGAAGTGGCATATAGTGGGGCGCAGTGGGGGACAGGGGTGATCTCGTGGGCCATCGGCCCTGGAGTCGCCCACCGTCCACCACGCCGGTGAACGAGCAGTTGCTCGTTCCTCCCGGCAGCACCCTGCGGATGTCCGCAGGGTGGCAGCAACGGAACCGGGTACCCACCTGGTGGGAAGGACAATGTGTTCGTCGGGACGTTCGAGCACACGCTCGACGAGAAGGGCCGAGTGGTCCTTCCGGCAGCGTTCCGGCACCACTTGGCCTCGCACGGGTTCGTTTCCCAGTACCAGCGCTGCCTCGGACTGTGGACAGAAGAAGGATTTCGCTCAGTGGCCGATCGGCTGATGCAGAAGGTGCGCGAGGGGCTGGCCAGCCAGCACGCTCTGCGGGCGTTCAGCGCCGATGCCACCGAGGTGAGGCCTGACAGCCAGGGCCGCATCCTGTTGCCCCAGCGGCTGCGGGAGCATGCCGGACTCGACCGGGACGTGGTGCTCATCGGAGCCCTCGACCGGGTGGAGATCTGGGATGCGGATTCCTGGCGGTCGGTCCGCAACGAGGCGGACGACCAGTTCCTCGCAGCAGTCGACGAGCTCGGCATCTGATCTGTCCCTCACACCCACCACCGACCGAACGATCGACCCACAGAGGCCCTCACACCGACCCACGACCACCACGCCAGGATCGTCCATCTGCAGCCTTCCGGTCGGCAGATGGAAGGCCCCTACTCCGCCCGCTTCCCATCCAGTCCGTTCGGGAGAGACAACCCGACGTACGTCGGCTGGCCGGGGGGCTGCAGATGGACGATCCACCCCTCGCCCGACGAATCGGACGATCCTGGTGGTGCGGCACCGTGGCAGGTGAGGGGGGTCCTGATCGCCGGGTGCCACCAGTGAACGAAGGCATCGCCATGAGCGACGAGTCCCGCACTTTCCATCACCGGCCCGTGATGAGCGAGCGCGTGGGACGCCTGTTCGAGCCGGTGCCCGAGGGCACGGTGGTCGATGCCACCGTCGGCGGTGGCGGTCACGCCCGGTCGGTGCTGGTGCACAACCCGCGGGTGCGGGTGCTCGGTCTGGATCGTGACCCGACGGCACTCGATGCGGCGCGGGTCGCCCTCGAACCCTTCGGGGAACGGGCGGTGCTGTGTCGGACCCGCTTCGACGCCCTGGCCGAGGTCGTGGCCACCGAGGCGGCGCATCCGGTGACCGGGGTCCTGTTCGACCTGGGCGTCTCCTCGCCGCAGTTCGACCGGCCGGAGCGGGGGTTCAGCTACCGCCACGATGGTCCGCTGGACATGCGGATGGATCCGGAGACGCCGATCGATGCCGCCTGGTGGGTGAACGACGCCGACGAGGCGGACCTCCGGTCGGTGCTGGTGCGCAACGCCGATGAGCGCTACGCCCGGCGGATCGCTGCGGCCATTGTCGCCCGCCGTCCGGTGCACACCACCACCGAGCTGGCCGAGATCGTGAAGGAGGCCATCCCGGCGCCCGCCCGGCGCCGTGGGGGCCATCCGGCCAAGCGCACCTTCCAGGCCATTCGCATCGAGGTGAACGGTGAACTCGAGGTGCTCCCTCGGGCGCTGGACCAGGCACTCGACATCCTGGTTCCCGGTGGGCGGCTGGCTGTGCTCACCTACCACTCGGGGGAGGATCGTCTGGTCAAGCGGCGCCTCGACCTGGCGGCCACCGGAGGGTGCACCTGCCCCGCAGGGCTGCCGTGCGGCTGCGGGGCCGTGTCTACCGTGCGTCTGCTGCGTCGCGGGGGTTGGACCGCTGATGCCGCCGAGGTCACCGAGAACCCTCGAGCAGCCAGCGCCCGCCTGCGCGCCGCCGAACGTCTGGAGGCCGCATGAGCACCGGTCGCTCCCCCCGTCAGGTCGCCGCCGGTGGTGCCGTGGCCACGGCTGTTGCGCCGGTGGTGCCGCTGCCGCGGCCGGGACCCGAGAGTGAACCAGACCTTCGCGTGGCGCCGGGCCCGGCACGCCGTTCCGCACTCAGGCTGGCCGGATCGGCACTGCTGGTGCTGCTGGTCCTCACGTTCCTCGGGGTGGCGGTCTTCCAGGCGCTCCTCGTGCAGACCCAGTCGCGCCTCGACGAGGTGGATCGAGCCATCGCTGTCGAAGAGGCCCGGGCCGAGCGACTCCACCTCGAGATGGTGCATCTCGACACGCCCGAGCGGATCGTGGCCGAGGCCACCGAGCGGCTGGGCATGATCGCCCCGGCGGAGGTGCTCTATCTCCATCACGAGCCGGCGGACGACGAGCTCGCCCAGCTCGATGAAGATGCCGCGCCGCCGGCTCCCGGGGAAGGGTGATGGCGGGGACGCCGCCTCGCCGCACCGCCCAGTCGTCAGCGCGCCGACCCCGTCGATCGCCGGCGCCACCGACCGGGGAGCGACGGGGGGGACGACGCCGCATCCAGCGCCGGCTCCTCGGCGTCCTCGTCGTACAGCTCCTGCTGTTCGGCGCGGTGGTGTTCAAGCTCGTCGACCTGCAGGTGATGCGCCCCGACGACTACCGAGAGCTCAGTCACAGCCAGAGAGTGCGAGAGCAGGTGCTGGCGGCCGACCGGGGCACGATTTTCGACCGGTCGGGTCACGAACTGGCGGTGTCGGCTCCCTACGAGAGCGTCTTCGTCGATCCGGCGCTCATCGAGGACCCCACACGCGATGCGGTGGTGTTGGCTGATGCCGTCGGGGTCGATGCCGGCACCGTGGAGCACCTGATGCGTCAGGCAAACCGCTTCGGCTACGTGGCGCGCCACGTCGACGAGGAGGTGGCCGACGCCGTCCGCAGCCTCGGGATCCCCGGGGTCGGGCTGGTCGAGGAGCCGTTGCGCATCCGACCCAACGGCACCCTGGCACACTCGATCCTCGGACTCACCGACATCGACGCGCTGGGCATCTCCGGGCTCGAGGAGCAATACGGCGACGTCCTCACCGGCACGCCCGGACGCCTGGTTCTCGAGCAGGCGCCCGACGGCCGGACCATCGCGGCGGGCGAGCACCACCTGGTGCCGGCGGTGCGGGGCACCGATCTGGTGCTCAGCATCGACCGTTCGCTGCAGTACGAGACAGAGCGGGCGCTCGTCGAGCAGGTGGAAGCGTCGGACGCCCGCGGTGGGGTGGCGCTCGTCGCCCGCCCCGACACGGGTGAGATCCTGGCCATGGCCAATGTCACCCGCCGAGAGTCCACCGGCGAGGTGCTCATCGATGTCAACAACGCGGCGTTGACCACCGCCTACGAGCCGGGTTCGGTGATGAAGGTGGTGGCCGTGGCGGCTGCGGTCGAGGATGGCCACGTCGACCCCGACACCGTCCTGACCGTGCCCGACGTCCTCACGGTGGGCGGGTGGGACTTCACCGAGCACACCCCGCACGGCACCGTGGCCTGGCCGGTGCGGCAGATCATCGCCCAGTCGTCCAACACCGGCACCATCCTCCTGGCCCGCTCCGTGGGACGGCAGCGCTTCTACGACTACCTGCGAGCGTTCGGTTTCGGCGAGCGGACGGCGCTCGACTTCCCCAACGAGCAGCAGGGCGGCCTCCGACCGCTCGACGAGTGGTGGGACTCCTCCATGGGGTCGATCCCCATGGGTCAGGGGATCTCGGTCACCCCCCTGCAGATGCTCATGGCCTACAACGTGGTGGCGGCTGGCGGGGTGTACGCGCCACCGCGGCTAGTGCTCGAGACCATCGATCCCGACGGCACCCGTCGGGTTGCTCCGGTGCCTCCCGCCCATCAGGTGTTGAGCGAGCACACCGCCGCACAGGTCAACCTGATGTTGCGCGAGGTGGTCGAGGAGGGAACCGGACAGCTGGCGGCCATCGACGGCTACAGCGTGGCCGGCAAGACGGGGACCGCCCGCAAGCCGCAGCCCAACGGTGGGTACACCGACGAGTACGGCATGGTCCGCTACCAGGCCACCTTCGTCGGGTTCGTTCCCGCCGAAGCCCCGGCGCTGTCGATCCTGGTGATGATCGACGAGCCCGGGGCCGGGGTCATCTACGGCGGCGCCCTGGCGGCACCAGTGTTCGCCACGGTGGCGGAAGCCGCCCTTCGGCGCTTCGACATCGCCCGCCCGGCGACCGACCAGGCAGCCATCGGCCTCGCTGCGGACTCCCCACCTCCGGACGACGGGTCGGCGTCGACCGAGCAGGGTCGCCAACGGCCGGCGACTACCACCCTGCCGGTGGGTTCTGACGGGAGGGTGCGCGCCCTCCCGGCCGGTGACGAGCTGCCGGTGACCGGCGAGGACGTCGAGTCCTCGTCGTCCGACGCCGGTGGCGCCACGTGGGACGCAGCGGCCGACATCACCTGGGACGGATAGCTGATGGAGTTGCGAACGCTGGCCGCTGAGCTGCCCCGGACAACAATGCTGGGGGACGTGGCGATCGAGGTGCAGGGCGTCAGCCACGACAGCCGGGCGGTGACAGCCGGCTCACTCTTCTGCTGTGTGCGGGGAACACACGCCGACGGGCACGACCATGCCGAGGAGGCGGTGGCGGCGGGAGCAGTGGCGCTGCTGTGCGATCACCCGCTCGACGTGTCGGCGCCGCAGGTGATCGTGCCCGACGTTCGTGCGGCCATGGGTCCTGTCTCGGCGGCCGTGTTCGGTCATCCCTCCCGGCATTTGGCCGTCGTGGGCGTGACGGGCACCAACGGCAAGACCACCACCACCCATCTCGTGGGCTCGGTGGCCGAGGCGTCGGGGTTGCACTGTGGCGTGCTGGGCACGCTCAGCGGACCGAGGACGACGCCCGAGGCGCCCGAGTTGCAGTCGGCGTTGGCGGATCTCGTGGCGCGCGCGTACACCGCAGTGGCCATGGAAATCTCGTCGCACGCCCTCGACGCCCGTCGGATCGACGGCACGTCGGTCCGCGTGGCGGTCTTCACCAACCTGGGCCGTGACCACCTCGACCATCACGGCACGATGGATCGCTACTTCGAGGCCAAGGCCCGGCTGTTCCAGCCTGCCTACGCCCGCGAGGCAGTGGTGGTGGTGGATGACGACTGGGGTCGCCGCATGGTGGAGCGGGCCACCGTTCCCGTGACCGTGGTGGGCATCGACGACGCCGAGGACCTCCACCTCGACATGGACGGCAGCACCTTCCGCTGGCGCGGCCACGAGGTCTCGCTGTCGCTACCGGGCCGTTTCAACGTGCTCAATGCCCTGGCTGCCGGTGCGGCAGTGTCGCTGCTCGGGGTGTCCGACGACGAGGTGGCGCGGGGGCTGAGCATCCCGGTGCGGGTGCCCGGCAGGATGGAACGGATCGACGCCGGACAACCCTTCGCCGTGGTGGTCGACTACGCGCACACTCCCGACGGCCTGGCCGCCGTCCTGACCACGGCGAAGTCCCTGGGCACCAGCGGACGGCTGGTGGTGGTGTTCGGTTGCGGCGGCGAACGGGATGCGGCCAAGCGGCCGGAGATGGGTGCGGTGGCCGCCGACTTGGCCGACCACGTGATCCTCACCGCCGACAACTCCCGGGGCGAACCGACCGACGCCATCATCGCCCAGATCGTGGAAGGGGTCGACGGCGTGGCGCAGCCGCGAGCCGATCACGAGGTGGTCGAGGACCGTACCGCCGCCATCACCCGGGCAGTCGGGATGGCCGAGCCCGACGACATCGTCATCGTCGCCGGGAAGGGCCACGAGACGACCCAGACCATCGGGGCCGCCGTCACCTCCTTCGACGATGCAGCGGTCATCCGCCGGGCACTGGCCACTCGGGGGTGGGTTCGGTGATCCGCTTGCTCATGGCGGCGGCCATCGCCATTGCCGTCTCGTTGGTGGGGACCAAGTTCGTCATCGACCTGCTGGTGCGGCGACGGATCGGCCAGCCCATCCGGGAGGAGGGCCCGAAGGGGCACATCACCAAGGCCGGTACCCCGACCATGGGCGGAGTGGCCATCGTCGGGGCCGCCGCCACGGCCTACGTCGTCTCCAACCTGGTGTTGCGCTTCACCGACCGGGAGTTCGTCTTCACCTACACCGGGTTGCTGGTCATGGCGGCCATCGTGGGTGCCGGCATCGTCGGCTTCGTCGACGACTGGTTGAAGGTGACCCGCGAACGCAACCTGGGGCTGAACAAGCGAGCCAAGATCGTCGGGTTGCTCATCGTGGCTGTTGGCTTCCCGGTGGCCACCGTGTTGTTGACCTCGCAGCACACCACGCTGTCGTTCACCCGCTATGACCTCCCCGGCTGGGAATTGGGCGACGTCGGGTGGGTGGTGCTGGGCATGCTGTTGATCCTGGCCACCACGAACGCCGTCAACCTCACCGATGGCCTGGACGGACTGGCCGGGGGCTCTGCCATCCTGTCGTTCGGGGCGTTCGTGGTCATCGGGTTCTGGGCTTTCCGCAACGGTCCTGCCTACCCGGGGGAGGACCTCTACGGCATTCCCCACGCCCTCGACCTGGCCGTCATCGCTGCGGCGATGGGCGGCGCCTGCATCGGCTTCCTGTGGTGGAACGCCGCGCCGGCGCAGATCTTCATGGGTGACACCGGTTCGTTGGCCATCGGTGCCGCCCTGGCCGCCTTGGCCCTGACCCTGAACACCCAGTTGCTCCTGGTGGTGATCGGCGGCCTGTACGTGGCCGAGACGTTGTCAGTCATCGTGCAGGTCACGGCGTTCCGCTTGTTCGGTGGCCGGCGGATCTTCCGCATGGCGCCGGTGCATCATCACTTCGAGCTCCTGGGATGGCCGGAGACGACCGTCATCATCCGCCTGTGGATCATCGCCGGACTCTTCACCGCCTTGGCACTCGGCGTGTTCTACTTCGACTTCCTGCAGGTGACCGGGGGATGACGACGCTCCCGCTCGATCGGCCGCTGGTTGTGGGCCTCGGCGTCACCGGTGGCGCCGTGGTCGACGCGCTCCTGCGGCGCGGGCACCGACCGGTGGTGGCCGACGACCATCCCTCCGATGCTGCACTCCGCCGTGCAGACTCCTCAGGCGTGACCCTCGTCGCTGCTCCGGACGGCCACCGCTGGGCGACCCTGGTCGACGAGGCAACGATCGTGTTGCCGAGTCCCGGGGTGCCCGATCGGCACCCTGCGATGCGTCTCGCCCGTTCGCAGGACGTGCTCGTGGCCTCGGAGTTCGACTTGGCTGCCGAGTGGGACGATCGGCCGGTGGCGGCGGTGACGGGCACCGACGGGAAGACGACGGTGACGACTCTGGTGGCGGCCATGCTCGAGGCCTCGGGTCGTCAGGCGGCGATGGCCGGCAACACCGATGTTCCCCTGGTGGCGGCCATCGAGGACCCGACGGTCGAGGTCTTCGTGGTGGAGGCGTCGTCGTTCCGCCTTGGTCACAGCTGTCGTTTTGCTCCGTCCGTCGCCACCTGGTTGAACCTGGCGGCGGATCACCTCGACGTGCACGATTCGTTCGACGGCTACGTGGATGCCAAGGCGGCCATCTGGGCGCACCTGGGCGCCGACGCCGTGGCCGTGGCCAACGCCGACGACCCGGTGGTGATGCGCCACGTCCGTCGCGACCGGCCGCTCGTCACCTTCGGTCTCGATGCGCGGCCTCGACCCGACCACTGGACGGTGCTCGACGACACGCTCGTGGGTCCGGGACCAGTTGAGCTCATGAACGTGTCCCGGCTGCGCCGCCGCCACCCCCACGACCTCCTGAACGCCCTGGCTGCCTCGGCCACGACCCTCGCCGCGGGAGGCACCCGCCAGGGTGTCGTCGACGCCCTCGAGGCGTTCGACGGGTTGGCCCACCGGGTCAGTCCCGTGGCCGAACGGCAGGGGGTGCGCTTCTACGACGACTCGAAGGCCACCACCCCCCACGCCGTGGTGGCCGCCGTCGCCGGTTTCGACAGCGTGGTCCTGATCGCCGGCGGTCGCAACAAGGGCCTCGACCTCACGCCGATGGCGGCGTGCGCCGAACGGTGTCGGGCGGTCGTCCTGCTCGGCGAGGCGGCAGGGGAGTTGGCGGACGTCTTCGAGGGGCTCACGGCGGTGCACCGCGCCGAGGACATGGCCGACGCCGTTCGGCAGGCCGCAGGGCTCGCCCGAGCGGGCGATGCCGTGGTGCTGTCGCCGGGCTGCGCCTCCTTCGACAGCTACCGGTCCTACGCCGAGCGAGGGGACGACTTCGCCACGAAGGTCCAGGCCTTGGACCACGAGCAGTCGGTGGCGCCGTCGGACCGCCCGTCGACCGACCAGAGCACGAGGTGAGCCGACCATGACCCGTCAGCAACCCACAGCACCGCGACGTATGCGGCTGGTCACCGGTGGCCTGGCCACCGATCCCGGCACCCGTCGCCCCGCACCCGCGGGCCGGTCGTCGACGAGCCGTCCCGCGACGGCTGGACGACCGACCGGTGGGCGACGGGCTGGCGTGGCGGCAGAGCCGACACCCCGCCGACACCACGCCGAGCCGTCCGTCGACGCGCCTGCGGGCAAGCGGTTCTTCCCACTGCTGCTCATCGCCGGGTTGCTGTGCGTGGTGGGGCTGATCATGGTCCTGTCGGCGTCGGCCGCCGAGGCCGAGGCCGATCACGGGACGCCGTGGTACCAGTTCCAACGACAGGCGCTGTGGCTCGGCATCGGTGTGGTGGCCATGATCGTGGTGCAACGCATCGACTACCACCGCTGGCGTCGCTTCGTGGGGCCGATGGTGCTCGGCACACTGGTGTTGCTGGTGGTGGTGCTCGTTCCCGGGGTGGGCCGGGAGGTGAACGGATCGACCCGGTGGTTGGGAATCGGCTCGTTCACCATCCAGCCGTCCGAGGTGGCCAAGTTGGCCCTGTTGCTGTTTGCCGCCGACCTGCTGGCCCGGCGGGCCAACCGCATCCACCGCACCGATGCCACCCTACGGCCCGTGCTGGTGGTCTTCGGCGCCATGGGTGTGCTGATCATGGCGCAGCCCAACCTCGGTACCACCTTCCTGCTGTTCGCCATCTGCGTGACCATGCTGTTCGTGGCCGGGGTCCCCGGGCGGTCCTTGGCCGTCACCGTGGCGGGCGTCGGAGCGCTCGGCGTGGCCGCCGCAGTGTTCGAGCCCTACCGGATGCGCCGCCTGTTGGCCTTCACCGACCCGTGGGCCGATCCGCTCAACACCGGCTACCAGACGTTGCAGTCGCAGGCTGCGCTGGCCAGCGGAGGGGCCACCGGCCAGGGACTCGGCCAGGGGCGAGCCAAGTACGGCTTCCTGCCCGAGGGCCACACCGACTTCATCTTCTCCAACATCGGTGAGGAGTTCGGTCTCCTCGGAGCGGTGGTGCTGCTCGGGTTGTTCGTGGCCATCGGGGTGTTGGGGGTCGGCGTGGCCCTGGCCGCACCCGACCGCTTCGGCATGCTGGTGGCCACCGGCGTCACGACCTGGATCCTCGTGCAGGCCTTCGTCAACCTCGGGGCTGTGGTCGGTCTCCTGCCCATCACCGGCGTCCCACTCCCGTTCGTGTCCTCCGGCGGGTCCTCGCTCATCGTGACCATGGTGGGGTTCGGCATGTTGCTCAACGTGGCGCGACACTCCGAGCGATGAGCCGTTCTCCTTCCACCACCTATGCCGTGATCGCCGGCGGCGGCACCGCTGGGCACGTACTGCCCGGGCTGGCCATTGCCCGGGCCCTCGTGGCCCGCGGGCACGATCCGGTCAGCATCCACTTCGTGGGCTCCGAACGTGGGCTCGAGGCCCGGTTGGTGCCCGAGGCCGGCTTCACGCTCACCACGCTGCCGGGGCGGGGTCTCGAGCGGCGGATCTCGGTGGGCAATGTGCGTACCGCTATGGCGTTGGCGGTCGCCACCGCCCGAGCAATCAAGTTGGTGCGTCGCCGTCGCCCGTCGGTGGTGGTGTCGCTGGGTGGCTACGCCGCTGTCCCGTGCATCGTGGCGGCCGTGCTGTGGCGAGTGCCGCTGGTGGTGGCCGAGCAGAACGCGCGGGCGGGCAGCGCCAACCGACTGGCCGGCCGCTTCGCCGCCGCCTGCGCCGTGCCGGTGCCGGCCACGGACCTGCCGCGAGCCGTGGTCACCGGCAACCCGGTGCGATCCGAGATCCTGGCCGTCGACCGCCACACCGATGGCCAGACGGCTCGTGCTGCGCTGGGGGTCCCCGACGGCCGGATCCTGGTGGCGGCCTTCTCCGGGTCGCTCGGTGCCCGGCGGATCAACCGGGCGATGCTCGACCTGGTGGCGCGGT
This sequence comes from Acidimicrobiia bacterium, assembly GCA_020832495.1. Taxonomy (GTDB): domain Bacteria; phylum Actinomycetota; class Acidimicrobiia; order Acidimicrobiales; family Acidimicrobilacustridaceae; genus JAFIEP01. The sequence goes on from JAFIEP010000103.1 coordinate 10,475, forward strand.
GGGCGGACCGCACCGACGTCGCCGTCTACCACGTGTGCGGCCAACGGGACCACGAGGAGTTGCAAGCGGACCTCCCGGAGGTCGGTGAGCTCTGGTATCGGCTCGTGCCCTACGAGGACCACATGGAGCGGTTGCTGGCGGCGGCGGACATCGGGATCTCCCGCGCCGGCGGCACCACCGTGGCCGAACTGGCCGAGGTTGGCCTCCCTGCCATCCTCGTGCCCCTGCCCATCGCGCCACGTGATCACCAGACGGCCAACGCCGATGCGCTCGTCGAGGCGGGTGGGGCCATCCTGCTCGCTGACGGGGACTGTGACGGTCGAGAACTCGAGCGGTTGCTCGCTCCGCTGGTGGACGAGCCGGACCGGCTGCGGGCCATGTCCCGTGCGGCTCACTCGTTGGCCCGGCCGGCGGCGGCGGAGGACCTGGCGGCGCTGGTGGACCGAGTGGCCGCTGGAGGAGACTCCACCTCCCCCCGTGACGACAGCGATGGACAGGAGTCGGCACCGTGAGCCCCATCGAGCTGAGCCGACCGCTGCGCATCCACGTCGTGGGGGTGGGCGGTGCGGGCATGAGCGCCATCGCCGGTGTGCTCGCCGCCATGGACCACCAGGTGTCCGGCAGTGACCTGCGTCTGTCCGCCCCGGTGGAGCGACTGCGCGCCGCGGGCGTCTCGGTCACGGTGGGTCACGATGCCGACAATGTGGCACCGGAGCTGGATCTCGTGGCGGTGTCGACGGCGATCGGCGCATCCAACGTGGAGGTCGTCGAGGCCCGTCGACGAGAGATTCCCGTCGTCAGTCGCGCGGAGATCCTCGCCGGCATCGCCGCCACCCGACGCACGATCGCCGTGGCCGGCACCCACGGCAAGACCACCACGTCGTCGATGTTGGCGCTGGTGCTCGTACAAGCAGGGGTGGCCCCCTCGTTCATCATCGGCGGCGACCTGAACGAGACAGGTTCGGGGAGTGCCTGGGACGAGGGCGACCTGTTCGTGGTGGAGGCCGACGAGAGCGACGGCACCTTCTTGGAGCTCCCCCGGTCGCTGGCGGTGGTGACCAATGTGGAGCCCGACCACATCGAGCACTACGGATCGGTGGCCGGGTTGCTGGCGGCCTTCGAGCGCTTCGTGACCGAGACCGAGGGCCCAGTGGTGCTGTGCGCCGACGATGACGGCGCCCGGGCGCTCGCCGAACTGGCGGCCGAACCCGTCACCTACGGTACGGCATCCGACGCCGACCTGGTCATGGGGGACCTGCGGTCGACGCGGGAGGGCTCGTGGTTCGAGGCGACTTTTCGTGGCGACCTGCTCGGCGAGGTGCACGTGCCGGTGGCCGGGGCGCACAACGCCCGCAACGCCGCCGCCGCGCTGGCCACCGGATTGGCGTTGGGCATCCCCTTCGAGCCGGCCAGGCTCGCCCTGTCGCGCTTCGCCGGTGTCGCCCGTCGCTTCGAGCACCGGGGTGCGGCGGCGGGCGTCACCTTCGTCGACGATTACGCCCACCTCCCGACCGAGGTGGCCGCCGCGTTGGCCGCCGCTCGGGACGGCGGGTGGGACCGGGTGGTCTGCGTGTTCCAACCTCACCGCTACAGCCGGACCGCCGCGCTCTGGCGGGAGTTCGGCGATGCCTTCGTGGACGCGTCGGTGGTGGCCGTGACCGACGTCTACCCCTCGGGGGAGGAGCCGCGGCCGGGCGTCACCGGCAAGTTGATCGTCGATGCCGTTCTCGATCGCCACCCGTGGGCCGACGTCGCCTGGCTACCCCGCCGCGACGACGTGCGACGGTGGCTGCTGGCCAACCTACGTCCCGGTGACCTCTGCCTCACCCTCGGTGCCGGGGACCTGACCAGCCTGCCGTCCGAGCTCCTCGCCGAGCTGGCCGATGCTCCCGGCGGCTGAGCAGGCATCGATCGAGGCGGTGGCCCTCCGCCTGGGTCCGCTGGCGGTTCGCGACGAGCCCCTCGGCGTCCTGACCACCTATCGGGTGGGTGGGCCTGCCGCGCTGGCCGTGCGCGCCGAGCGCGCCGAGCACCTGGCGGTGGTGGCCGAGGCCCTGGTGGGCCTCGATGTCCCGGTGCTGGTGGTGGGACGGGGCTCGAACCTGTTGGTGGCCGACGCCGGCTTCGGCGGCGTGGCCGTGCTCGTGGGGGAGGGGCTGGCGCAGGTGGACATCGACGGTGTGCGCGTCCGGGCCGGAGGCGGTGCCTCACTCCCGGTGGTGGCCCGACGGACCGCGGCTGCGGGTCTGAGGGGCTTCGAGTGGGCCGTGGGTGTTCCCGGCTCGATCGGTGGTGCCGTGCGGATGAACGCCGGAGGACACGGCTCCGACATGGCCGCCACCCTCGAGAGGGTCCGCCTGTTCGACCTGCGCAGCGGCGAGGATGAAGAGGTGACCGCCGACACGCTCGACCTGGGGTACCGCCGATCGTCGGTGACCCCTGACCAGGTGGTCCTCGAGGCACATCTGGGCCTGACGTCGGGCGATCGGGCAGCGGCCGAGGCCGAGGTGGCCGGGATCGTCCGCTGGCGTCGGGCGCATCAGCCGGGCGGGGCCAACGCCGGGTCCGTCTTCGCCAACCCCGCGGGGGACAGTGCTGGCCGGCTGATCGACGAGGCCGGCCTCCGTGGGTTCCGGAGGGGCACGGCGGAGATCTCTGCCAAGCACGCCAACTTCATCCAGGCCACGCCCGACGGTTCGGCCGACGACATCGTGGCCCTGATGCGCCACGTGCAGCAGGTGGTCACCGATCGCGCCGGGGTGTCGCTGGCGGCCGAGACCCGACTGGTCGGCTTCCCCGGCACACTCGGCGGTCCGCCCGGCGACCCGCCCGTGGAGCAACGGTGACCTGCGGCACGACGTCGCACGCCGCAGTGGGCTGCGCGCCGGTCTCGGCGCCGGTTGCCGGTGGACGGAGGCGACCATGACCTTCGTCGACGCGCCCGACCGTCCCGAGGTCGACCCGCGCATCGCTCAGCGCCGTCTCGAGGTCGAGGCGCAGCGGCGTCGTCGACGTCACCGGGCGCGCGTGGTCGTGGGGGCGGTGGTGGTCCTCGCCGTGACCGTGTGGGGCCTGAGTCGCACCGATCTGGCCGCAGTGGACGAGGTCGTGGTGCGTGGTGCCGAGCGGACCGGTGCGGGTGCAGTCGAGGTAGCCAGTGGGATCGACGTTGGAGACCAGCTCACCGACGTGGACCTCCGACGCAGCGGTCTGGCGGTGAGCCGGCTCCCCTGGGTCGAGCGGGCCGAGCTCGAGCGCCGCTGGTGGGATCGCCAGGTAGTGATCACCGTGCACGAGCGGGTCCCGACAGCAGTTGTGTCCGATCCGACCGGGACCCAGTTCGCGGTCGATGCCGAGGGATGGGTCCTCGCTGAGGTGGCCGCGCCGGGCGTCGTCGGTCTCGGCGCGGTGGTGCCGATCACGGTCCCCACCATGGTCGAGGTGGGCGCAGAGCTCGATGAGTGGGGTCGCTCCGGCCTGGTCATCGCCGCTGCGCTGAGCCCCGGCGTTGCCTCGAGGGTGGAGCGCGTCGAGATCACCACCGACGGACCCGAGTTGGCCCTGCGTCCGGCGGGTCGGGTGCGCCTCGGTGGCCCGACGGAGCTCGACGTGAAGGTGCGTACCCTCCAGACCATCTTCGCCACCGTCGACCTCCGTTGTCTGCTGACCCTCGACGTCCAGGTGGTAGACACCGCCGTCATCACCCGTGAAGAAGGTTTCGACCCGCTCGTGGTCGAGCCCGACACCCCACCGCTGACCACCTGGAACGACATGGTCGGCCATTGGTCCGCCCAAGGCGAGTGGGTCGAGGTGGGGACCTTGCCCGAGGAGGACGAGTGCGGCTAAGGTCTGAACCCGTACGAGAGCTTGATTGTTGTCCCAACGCCGGTGAGGGCTCCCTCACCCTGAACCCCAAGGTTAGGCCGGGTGCCATCCGTGGCCCCGGCTTCAGCCGTTGCCGGACCACGTGGTCGATCGGACGTCCCCGTGGTTGACCGGCTCTTCGACCCCGACGAACAGCCCCGCTCGGAGCGACCATCCCCGACGGAGGCTCGCTCGCCTGCTACACCACTGACGAGCAGCACTTCGATGCCCAGCAGTCCTACATCCCGTGTGGAGGGAGTCACGACCATGGCCGGCAACCCGCAGAACTACCTGGCGGTGATCAAGGTGGTCGGCGTCGGCGGCGGCGGTTGCAATGCCGTCAACCGGATGATCGACGCCGGTCTCAAAGGCGTCGAGTTCATCGCCGTGAACACCGACGCCCAGGCCTTGCTCATGAGCGACGCCGACGTGAAGCTCGACATCGGCCGCGAACAGACGCGCGGGCTCGGTGCCGGCTCCGACCCCGAGGTCGGGCGCGAGGCCGCCGAGGCCCACACCGAGGAACTCGAGGGCGTCCTCAAGGGCGCTGACATGGTGTTCATCACCGCCGGCAAGGGCGGCGGCACCGGGACCGGCGCGGCACCGGTCATCGCCGAGGTGGCCAAGAGCCTCGGTGCGCTGACCATCGGCGTGGTCACGCGCCCGTTCGGCTTCGAGGGCCGGCGGCGCGCCGTGCAGGCCGAGCAGGGCATCCAGCGGCTGAAGGAGAAGGTGGACACGCTCATCGTGATCCCCAACGATCGCCTGCTCACCGTGTCCAACGACAAGACTTCGGTGCTGAACGCCTTCAAGATGGCCGACGAGGTGCTCCTGCAGGGTGTGCAGGGCATCACCGACCTCATCACCACGCCGGGCCTGATCAACACCGACTTCGCCGACGTGAAGATGATCATGAGCGATGCCGGTTCGGCCCTCATGGGCATCGGCTACGGCGCCGGCGAAGGTCGTGCGCTCACCGCCGCCCGTGCCGCCATCTCCTCGCCGCTGCTCGAGGCCTCCATCGAAGGTGCCCGCGGCATCCTCCTCACCATCGCCGGTGGCAGCGACCTCGGGTTGTTCGAGGTGAACGAGGCGGCCGAGGTCATCCACGGCGTGGCTCACGCCGATGCCAACATCATCTTCGGTACCGTCATCGACGACGAGATGGGCGACGAGGTGCGTGTCACCGTCATCGCTGCCGGCTTCGATCGCTGGGACAACGGTCGCCCGGCGGCGCCGGCCGCCGGCGAGTCGGCACCGAGCCGGCCACCTCGTGCCGCCGACCTCGAACCGGTGGCCGACGTGTTCGCCGGTGACGACGACGACCTCGACCTCGAGGGCGGCGACGACGACTTCGACGTTCCGTCGTTCCTGAAGTAGGGCAACCGCACCGTGGAGGTGCTCACCAGCACGCGGGCAGACGGCGACCTCGCAGTCGACGTCACGCCCGCCACCCTCGCCGAGCGCCGGGCGGCGTTGGTCGATCTGCCGTGGGTGGGACTCACCCAGGTGCACGGCGCCGGGGTGGTGGTCGCCGAACGGGCGAACGCCGGTGTCCTCGACGGAGCCGTCGGGGACGCGCTGGTCACCGCCGACGCGGAGCTGGTGCTGTCGGTGCGCACGGCGGACTGCGCCCCGGTGGCCCTCGACGGTGGGGAGGTGATCGCCGTCGTCCATGCCGGCTGGCGAGGCCTCGTGGCGGGTGTCGTGGCCGCCACCGTGGCCACCATGCGGTCGATGGGTGCCGCCCAGGTGACTGCCCGCCTCGGCCCCTGCATCGGTCCGGAGTGCTACGAGTTCGGCGCCGACGACCTGGCGGTGGTTGCGGACCACTTCGGCGCGACAGCCGTCGGGGAGACCGCAGGCGGCGGTCCGGCGCTCGACCTGCGCGCTGCGGTGGCCGAGGCCCTCGCCCAGGTGGATGTCCCCCTCGTGGGACCCACCGTCGATGTCGAGGGCCGGCCGTGTACCACCGGGGCAGCCGCTTCCAGGGGCGGCCGGTCCGGCGTCGGGTCGACGGTGGCCTGCACCGCCTGTGACGCGCAGCGGTGGTGGTCCAACCGGGCCCGCGGCGATCAGCAACGGATGGTCACTGCGGTGTGGCGGGGCCACCGGTGAGCGACGATCCGCATGCCCGTGTGGTCGCCGACCGTCTCGCCGCAGTCGGTGAGCGGGTCGAGGCGGCCCGGCGCCGCTCGGCCCGGGCGGCGGACCGGGTGCGGATCCTGCCCGTGACCAAGGGGTTCGACCTGGCCGTCGTCCGTGCCGCTGCAGCTGCGGGGTGCGCCGAGGTGGGGGAGAACTACGCCCAGGAACTCGAGCGGAAGGCGACGACGGCGGCCGAGGAGGGCCTCGAGATGCGGTGGCACATGATCGGTGGGGTGCAGCGGAACAAGGTGCGCCGCATCGCCGAGTTCGTGTCGTTGTGGCACACCGTGGATCGTCTGTCGTTGGGGGAGGCCATCGCCGCCCGTGCTCCCGGGGCGGCGGTCATGGTGCAGTGCAACCTCTCGAACGAACCTCACCGGCCGGGTTGTGCCCTCGAGGAGGTCGACACGCTGGTGGGCCAGCTCGGCGAGGTGGACCTCGAGGTGGTCGGACTCATGGGAGTGGCGCCCCTGGGGCCGCCGGAGGGTGCCCGCCCAGGGTTCCGGGCGCTGGTCGACCGAGCCGAGGCGCTGGGGCTCCCCGAACGGTCCATCGGGATGAGCGGTGACCTCGAGGTGGCGGTCGAGGAAGGCGCCACCCTCGTCCGCGTGGGTACGGCGATCTTCGGACCCCGTCCCCCCAGAGAGCCCCGTCCGGCCGGGTAGCCCCGCCTGCCCAGGTAGCATGGAGCAGCCGAGCTGTGGTGGTCGGTGGTCAGTCGTCTCGAGCCGCCGATGGTGCTCCTGTGAGTGACCGGCGGTGTGAGGCACCAGTGGTGGGCGACGGCGTGAGAGACTGGGGCGACTGTGAGGAGGAAGTGATGTCCACGAAGTGGCGCAAGGCGATGCTGTACCTCGGCCTCGGACCCGACGACGAGTACGAGGACGAGCCAGCGCCCGCCGAGCGGCCCGCTGCGGCGGCACCTGCTGGTGCGTCCCGGACGCGGTCCGCAGCGGCTCCTGCGGCGGATGCTCCTGCGGCTCGCCAACGCCGTCAACGCCCACCCGAGCAGGCGCCGGCGGGCGCTGCTCGCCCGAGTCGCTCACCGGAACCCCAACGAAGCCGCCCTGCGGCCGAGGCGCGGCCCGCAGCGAAGGCGCCCAAGGCGCCCGAGCCGCCCCGCGCTGCCCCCCCGCCACCCCGACCTGCCCCCGCACCCCGACCACCGGACCCCGAGCCGGCTGTCAGGGTGGCCCCGACCCCGGAGTCCACGGTGAAGACCAGTCCCGCTGTCCGCCAGGTGCCCGCCACGCCCAAACCTCACGTGGTCGCCCCCGAGAGCTTCAACGAGGCGCAGGTGGTCGCCGACCGCTTCAAGGCCCGCCAGCCCGTGGTGCTCGACCTCCAAGCCGTCGACAAGGCGCTCGTACGTCGGCTCCTCGACTTCTGTTCGGGACTCTGTTACTCGCTGGACGGCCAGATGGAGAAGGTGGCCAAGCAGGTGTACCTGCTGACGCCCGCCGACGTCGAGGTGTCGGCCGAGGAGCGCCGTAGGCTTCGTGAACGCGGCCTCCACGACGCCTGATGGCTGGATCGGTGCCGCTGCTCGGACACCTCCGTCCGGGTCACGACCACGGTGAACCCTCATGATCATCCTCTGCACCCTCATCTCGCTGTACCTGATCGCCCTCTTCCTGCGCATCGTCATGTCCTGGTTCCCCGGCACCGACGAGGGCGGTATCGGGTCGGTGTACAGCTTCCTCACCAAGGTCACCGAGCCGGTGCTGGGTCCCCTTCGGGCGGTGCTCCCTCCGGTCCGCATCGGTGGCGCCGGGCTCGACCTGTCACCCATCGTGGTGGCGTTCGGCGGCATCATCCTGCGCGGACTCCTCTGCGCCTGAGCAGCGGCGGCCGCCTCCACCGCAGGTGAGGACGCTCCGCGGTAGGACGCCAAGCGAGCACTAGCATTGGGGCATGGCCTCGCCGGACAAGCCCGAGTCGTTCCCGATCGTCAAGAAGGGTTACGACCCTGACGTGGTGCAGAACTACGTTGCCGGGCTCGACGCCGAGATCAAGCGAATGAAGGACTACTTCAATCGGGCCATCGAGCGGGCCGAAGCAGCCGAGGAGGCGGTGGCGGCGGCCAAGCTGGCGCAGTCCGAGGCCGAAACTCGCCTGGGAACGCTGGAAGCGGAGGTCGGGGCGGCGACCGCTCGGGCGCTGGACGCCGAACAGCGCCTCGACGATGCGAAGGCCCAGCTTGCCGCAGCCCCGACCAGAAGCGACGCGCCGGTCGAGGACGAGGCAGCGCAGGCAGCCGGCATGCTGGCCCTGGCGCAGAAGACCGCTGACGCGGCAGTGGCCGAGGCCCGCGAGAAGGCACAGGCCACCGTGTCGGAGGCCGACCAACGGGCCGCAGAGATGCTCTCGGTGGCCGAGGCCCGGGCCGAGGAGCTCCGACGTGAGGCCCGAGCGGAAGCCGACAGCACCCTGGACCGGGCACGGCGCGAAGCGCAGGAGCGGCGAGCCGCCGAGGTAGGTGCCCTGCGCGAAGACCTCGAACGCCTCGGGGAAGTCCGCGACGCCCTCGCAGCCGACGTTGACGCCCTGAGCGAACATCTGGAGGCCGAGCGCGAACGGCTCCGTGGGGTGGTGGCGGGCATCGTGGCGGCGCTCGACGACCCGGCGGGCCTGCGCAGCGGCGAACGTCCCGGCCTGTCGGGGGTCGAGCCACCACCCGACGAGGCAGCATCGAGTCCCGGGACCGAGGCGTCTGACGACATGGGCACCGGCGACGTGCGCACCGGTGACGACCTCGCCGGCGCTGCTCCGGGCGACGGCGCCGAGCAGGCCGATGCCGACCCGAGCACAGCCTCGGCTGACGAGTCGCCGGATCCCGAGCCGGCGGGAGCCGAGTGGTCGGATACCCGTGACGACGAGGCGACCGCCGAGGACGAGCACCTCGTGGCCGAGGCCGAGAGCATCCCGCTGGAACAGGCCCCAACGATGCCCGAAGTGGCGCAGTCTGCCGTTGCCGGCCTGGGCGACGAGGGCGCGTCCGACGGCGCACCGGTGGCGGTGTCCGAGATCGAGAGCCCCCTTGGCGCAGCGGTCGAGGCCGAGGGAGACCCGACCTCTGACACCGAGTCGGAGACCCTGTCACCGTCTGCGGTGACCGATCCGTTGGATGTGGCAGCGGTCGAGGCCACCAGGGCCGCACCCGCGGGTTCCGAGCGTGACGACCGGTGGTACGGCCTCGGCGAGGATGCTGGTGTCGACTCGGACACCCGAGGCGACGCTCCGGAGCAGCCCGGCCCGCCCACGGCATCGGTGTGGGAACAGACGGTGGCCGGCGAAGCCGAGCGGCGGGCGGCGTTGGCCGGCGATCCCGACAGTGGTCCCCCGACCGAGGCCGTGCCGCTGTCGGAACTGTTCGGCGACGACGACATGGAACTCGACCGTCAGCCCAGCGAGGTCGGCACCTGGTCCGTCTTCGGGGAGGGACCGGACGAGTCGCCCCTCGGTGTGCCCGACGAGGCCGAGGACCGCGCCATGCGAGCGTTCTTCGAAGCAGACGACGAGGCCGATCGCACCTCTCGCTGGAACTTCCGCCGCCGCTGAGTCAAGGGCGTCGAGATCCCGCCCCCTCGGATCGGGATCGGGTCTCGCGACGCGCGCGCCGCCCCCCCGCATCAAATTACCCGCCAAAGGCCCAAGGAGTGGTGGGGGTCGCTCGCCCGGCCCCCGCCGGGGGGGGGCGGGGACCCCTCCGGGGAA
>JAFIEP010000107.1 GCA_020832495.1 Acidimicrobiia bacterium
CGCACCGGACACGCCTCGAACGGCCGCGTCGAGAACACCCACATGCTCGCCGAGAAGATCCGCCGCAACGCCCACGGCTTCACCAACATCGACAACTACCGACGCCGACTCATCGGCCGCCTCGGCATTCAATGGGCTACCATCCCCACACGCAGAATCCGAGGCCGCAAACCACAGCAGGTCGCGTAGAGCCCGCAACCCTTGGTGTCGTTGGGGACCGTGGCTGCGGAACGGACACTGCGAGCATCCACGATCCCAGCTGACGGCTCGGCGTCGGGGCCCTCGTTGGCACGGACAGTTCGGCAAGGCGGGCAGCGATGCGTGCCCAGGTGCCGTCGCGTGACCACGTGAGGTGGTAGCGGTGCACTGCGTTCCAGTTCGGGTAGCAGCCAGGCAGCGCCCGCCAGTGACAGCCCGTCCCAGCCACGTAGAAGATGGCGTCGACGATCCGCCGTCGGTCGACCTTGACTGGTCGACCCATCCGACCCGGCTTCCAGTAGAGCGCGACGAGATCGGCGAAAAGTTCCCACTCACCGTCGGTCATATCGCCATGAGCGGTCCGCCACGTCTGTGCCAATGACACCGGTTCAGAATCCACGAACCGATTCTATGGGAATCCCAGCCCGCCAACCCCCGAAAGGCCTCCAGAGCAGGTCAAACCTTCAGAAAGCTCTAAGGTACTAGATCGTCGCAGAAGTGTCGCGCAGTCAACATCAGCCAAGGGATCTGGCTAGCCTGTAAGAGGCTTACGTTGTAATTTGCAGGAACCGAGCCGACGATGGCCTGCATATCACTGATTGAGTACTGGTAGCCTTGAGGGTCAGATGTGCCAGGTTCGACGCAGGCCCTCACTAGCGCTGTCCACACCTCAACCGCACATGTATCTCCGCCGAGGTAGTGCCACCAGCCGAGACCGATCCGAACAGCTGCGGTCACCGTGACTGCGTCAAGCTGGAACGACATCTGCCATTTCCCGTCGGGCGAATCTATGACGTGCCCACCCTCCTTTGGCACCTTCTCAGCAAGCTTTCGTAGGATATGCCAATCCTTCTTGTTGGAGCGTCTCTTTGTCCCATAGAGTACGCCATAAGTGAACTCAACAGTGTTTGATGCGCTGTGGGATGCCCACTCGGCTCCGTGGGAGATGATTGAATCGGCGAAGTTCTCCGACATCTCGTCGTTCAGGCAACGCGGTCCTGACTTGAGGGTGGCAACTTGGGTTGATCCTTGAGCAGTGGAGCGACCATCAAGGGCTGAGTTGGGGCTATGCATTGAACTGGTGACGCATTCCCACCCATAGAAAGGTAGAACCACAGCCTCCAACATTCGTCCAGCCGAGGTCTCCATCGATGAGAAAACCTTGGCTGGAACGATGTCATCCTCTATCTCACTAAGCCGCACGTAGCCTCGTTGTGATGCGTAGAAAAGCAGAACGTACGGGCTGGTCCCGAATCGCTCAAGGTGTGACTTGGCCGGTGGCAGTGCAGCGACCATGGACGCCAGTCGATCCCGGAACTGCGTCTCCATATCGAGAACGCGCTCTCGCGCTAGTGGATCTGTGTCCACGGTCTTGAGTGTGTTGAGTATGTGGTCTCTACTGAGGCGAACGCGCTCAGGCTTTGGTATTCCCTCGTGCCGAGGCATGGCCCCCCGTTTCGCGATTGTTGAAAGTTGAATCCACGCTAGTCGACTTCAACGAGTCGACGGACACATACCGCGGGGCGGGCCGGCCAGCATGCACGGCCTCGGACGGCCCAGGGACTCTGTCCAGGCAGCGCTCGAAGCGGTGTCCTGCAACCGCCACGCGATGGCGTCCCCCGTCCCTGTTGCCGTACATCTCACGATCACCGACCACCGCACAAGCCGATCTTCGATAGGCCTGGCACGGATCTCTTTGGGTGCGGGCAGCGAGAGCAGCGGGCCTGGCATCCTGTGGTTTCCACCGGTCGGTGTTGGTCAATGGCATTGCTCAGCGCAATCGGGACTGCGAACGGACCCGTGGAACTCGCCGAACATAGCCTCTGGCACAAGAACCCGTTGGAGGGACTGGTACACACACCGTGCCAGGTTCGAAGCGAAGCCACCGTCGCCGTTGGCCCGGGCACCTAGTGGTGCGTCGCGGATTTGGTCTGGCGGGTGAGGGCGACGCGGCCTCGCTTGACCTTGGCGATGATGTCGTTGGCGGTCTTGGTCCAGATGAAGGGTTTGGGGTCGTCGTTCCAGTGTGAGACCCAGTCGCCGATGGCGTCGGTGAGTGCGGCGACGCTGTTGAACGATCCGGTGCGGAGCCGCTTGTTGGTGAGCTGAGCGAACCAGCCTTCGACGAGGTTCAGCCATGATGAGCTCGTTGGGATGAAGTGCAGGTGCCAGCGGGCCTGGCGGGGCTTGGCAAGCCACTCGCGCACTTCGGGAGCCTTGTGGGCGGAGAGGTTATCCAACACGACATGGATCTCGAGGTTCCGGGGAGTGTGCAGGTCGATCCAGTTGAAGAACGCCAACACGTCGGAGCCCTTGTGGGTCTGGTGGAGGAACTCGCCGGTGCCGATGTTGAGCGCGGCGAACAGATCGGTGGTGCCGTTGCGCTTGCAGTCGTGGGTCATCGTGCGACCCCGGCCCGGCTTCATGGGCAGCGACGGCTGGGTGCGGTCCAGCGCCTGGCACTGGGTCTTCTCATCGAAGCTGAACACCACAGCTCTTTCGGGCGGGTTGAGGTACAGCCCGACCACATCGACGAGCTTCTCTTCGAAGGCAGGGTCGTTGGACAACTTGAACGTCTCGACCCGCCAAGGCCGCAGGTTCCGGGCCCGCCAGATCCGAGCGACCGTGTCCTTGCCGACCCCGTGGCGGTCGGCCATCGTGCGCGTCGACCACGCAGTCGATTCGTCATCAGGCACGGTGTGCAACGTGTCATCGACAATCGCGTCGATCACCTCCTGGGCGATCTCAGGCTTGCGGCCCCGCCCCGGTGCAATCGACCCGACAGCTTCAACACCGCCGGCTTCGTACTTGGCTCGCCAACGCCGCACCGTGTCCGGAGTGGTCCCGCACTCTCGGGCGATCGCCGCGTTTGGTTCACCATCGGCTGCCAACAACAACGCCGAGGCCTGCACCACGCAGCGGTGCGGCAACGACGTCGAGCGGGCCATGCGTTCCAACTCGGCTCGGTCCCGGCGGGAGACCTTCAAAGCAGCAGCAGTCATCACAGGCATGCCGCCATCCTAACCAGCCGTGCTATTTCAGCGACGGACCACTAGGGTTCGACCACAGCTACGCGGATCTCTGGGCGTTCGAGCCAGCACGGTCACCGACGGGGGAGCGCCATGGCAGGGATCTACATCGAACGAGATGGCGAGCTGGCCAACCTCCAGCTCGCCAAGTTCGAGGCTGAGGAAGACTTCCAGCAGCTCCTCGAGGACCACGCCGTGTTGTTGGCTGGTGATCAGATCAATCGGGATTCGCCTCGGCGCTTTGTGCTGGTGTGTCGAGAAGCGCGAATTCCCTCAGAGGCCGGTGGGTCGGACCGCTGGTCGGCCGATCACCTCTTCATTGACCAAGATGCGGTGCCCACGATCGTCGAGGTGAAGCCGAAGGAAGACACTCGCCTTCGGCGCGAGGTCGTCGGCCAGATGCTCGACTACGCCTCCAACGCGTCGGTCTACTGGGAGCAGGGTCACCTTCGCGCGCTCTTCGACCGAACATGGGAAGCGAAAGGGTCGAGCCCGTTGGCTGCTCTGGCCGCGTTGTATGAGCATGGGACTCCCAGTGAGGCCGTAGCGGACCAGTTCTGGGACCAGGCAGACGCGAACCTCGAGGCTGGCCGACTACGGATGCTGTTCGTCGCCGACGAGATACCTCTCGAGTTGCAACGGATCATCGAGTTCCTCAACGAGCACATGTCACCAGCTGAAGTGCTGGGAATCGAGATCCGCCAGTATGTGGGAGGTGGGATGCGGGCCATGGTCCCCTCGGTCATCGGACAAACCGCAGCAGCTCGAACGACGAAGCGTCGGGCCAGCGATGGTCGAGAGTTCGGCGAGCTCGCCGCCGAGATGGGGGCGACCTTCCATGCCGCGCAGGCCAAACTCGACGAGTGGGCAGAGCGCGAAGGGCTCGTCGTCGCCGAGCAAGGCAAGTCTCGTCGCTACCTGCTCGGTGATCGCCCGATCGTCTACCTGTTCCCCGGCTCGGACGCCATCGAACTCCTCACCCAACCCCTCGAGCCGGACACGACGTGGCTCCGAGAGGCGCTCAGCGAGGTGAGCGTCGCCCCCGATCTCGCCAAGCCGAAGGTCGCGACTCGCTATCTCGCAGAGCGATGGGACGATCTCGAGCGGACCGTGCTGGCTCCCTACCTGGCGGCGTTCCGCTCGATCGAAGAGGCCGCGAGCGGGTCGTAGCAGCGGCGTCAGGTTGCCGCGTCACAGGGCCGACGCACTGGAGGAGAACGATCTGGCACGCAGTCGAGTGGCACCAGAGCGCGAGCATGCGTCGGTCGGGTGCGGCGTGAACGAGGGACGGGGACACAACGCGACCCGACGCTCACTCGGCTGCCCCACGAACTGCGCCATGATGTGCGCTGCGATGGAGAGACCCGGGTGGTGGAGACGATGGACGACGAAGTAGAGCTCATCAGCGACGGCGACGGGTTGGCCGTCATTGGGAAATCGACGGCGGTGGAACGCTTCATTGCTTCGACGGGTCTGTCGAACGCAGGATCAATCCGCAGCAGCGCAGCCTTCAGTGCCGGGGCCTCCGTGGCGCAGACAGGCTCTGAAGTCGTGGCCAACTCGGGTCGCTGGGTGAAGCTGACCGAGGAGTCCGCTCACACCGTGAGCCAGTTCGGGTTGATGCCCACCAAGACGCCGGGCATCAGCCATGCGATGGTGGGTGAGCCCGGGAACATCAAGCAGTGGATCCAGATCGTGAAGACGCCCGGATCGATGGTCTCGAACCCGGCGATGCTCGCTGGTGCAGCAGGTGTCATGGCACAGGTTGCGATGCAGCAGCAGATGGACGAGATCACGAAGTACCTCGCCAGCATCGACGAGAAGCTGGACAACGTCCTCCGCTCCCAGACCAACCAGGTGCTGGCGCGCCTGGACGGTGTCGATCTTGCCGTCAGAGAGGCGATGAGCGTTCGCGAGGCGGTGGGCCGGGTCTCCGAGGTCACCTGGTCAAAGGTGCAGAGCTCGGCACAGACGATCCATGAGACGCAGGGGTACGCGCTGCGCCAGCTGGGAGATCTCGCCGACAAGATCGAGGAGAAGGAGAAGATCGGGGACCTTGCCGAGGTTGCCGAGGAAGCAAGGACGGAGGTTCAGAAGTGGCTGGTGGTCCTCGCACGCTGCTTCGAGCTGCATGACGCGGTGGGGGTGCTCGAGCTCGACCGCGTGCTGGATGCCTCACCAGATGAACTCGACCGTCATCGACTCGGACTGCGGTCCGCCCGGCAGGACCTCATCTCGGACCGGACCGAGCAGCTGTTGGACCGAATGAACGCTGCTGTGGTGAGGGCCAACTCGAAGGTGCTGTTCAACCCGAAGCAGTCGCCGTCGGTGGTGGAGTCGAGCAACCACGTCGCGACCGACGTGCACGAGTTCCGCGAGCTGCTCGGGATCGAGTCTGGTAGCAGGTCATCTGAGGCGAGACGATGGCGAGACGCAGCGGGGGAGCGCTTGGACCAAGCGCGAAGCACGGGCGCACAGGGCATCGATGGCGTCAAGCGCCTCGGGAGCGGTGCCCGTGATCAGGCAGGATCGGTGAAGGGCAAGCTCTCTGGGAAGATCGCCGAGCGGAGGCGACGTCGGGGCGAGGACGGGGAGCAGGAGGACTGAGTACCCCACCCGAGACACCGCCCAGCACCCCTGGCACATTCGCAGTGCCTTGGCGGTACACGCCCCGAGATTCGAACGCTGTGCTGGTCGAGCCACGGGACCGCATGGGACGACCGGCGGTGAACTCGTAGCGGGATCCGGCCGCCACGAGGTTCGCTCGACCACGGCGCCGAGCGGATTGCTCTGTCACAGCAGCGTCCTACCGGGTCCGACATGAGCAACACCTCAAAGCACACTCCAACAGGCAACAACCAGCACGTGTGGACTCTGCGGCTCGGTGCAGCGGGAGCGGTTCTCGGCGCAGTCAGTGCTCTCAGCGTCGGAGGCAGTCTCGCCGACGGCATCCTCGGGGCCGTCATCTGGGCGATCATCGCTGGGTTGATCGGCACCGTAATCGACAAGCGCGCCAACCGGTGAGGAACACGGGAGCCGCAGCCCGACTGCCGTCGATGCCGTATCGTCAGGTGGTCGTGGCGAAGCCGGGGAAGCCGCCGCCACGAGCGCGGTGCGGTCGGGAATGGGTTCGTGCGAGCGACCGGGTTCGATGATGATCATCGGTGCTCGGTGAGTCGCGGGGTGCATCGACAAGAGGAGGGTGACGTGTCGCAAAAGGTACCGCCGGGGTGGCACCCGGATCCGCACGGCGCAGGCTGCTTGCGTTGGTGGGACGGATCGCAGTGGACGGCGCACACCGCGCCACTCGCTGGGCCACCGGCCTCGGTGCCGGAGACGCCGCCGCTGCCAACACCCCCTGCGCAAGCGCCGGCCGAGCCAACACCCACGGGTCCGGCGAACGCAGATCAGCCCCCGACGCCCCCTCCTCCACCGTTCCGCCCGCCGGCTGCTCCGTCGCCTGAGCACCACGATGTTCCGGCCGAACTCGAACTCGAACCCGAGCCCGAGCCAGCTTCGAATGGGGTTCGGCCGCCACCTCCTCCCTTTCAGGGGAGCGTCGACAGCCCAACGGCGGCGCCGCCCTTGCCGCCGCCACCCGATCAGGCCCCAGCTCCAGCCCCGACGGGGTCAGCGTCCACGCCGAACGGCGAGGTCTACGTGCCCGCGGCCGTCGCGCAGAAGCCGAAGGGCGGACTTCTGGCCGGGAAGAAGGCGCTCGAGCAGGAGAACGCCGAACTCCGCCAGGCCTTCGAGGCGATCGGAGCCACCGAGCGGGAGCGACTCAAGGTCGAGATCGTGGCGACGCGGGCGGACTACGAGCGTGCCGTCGCCGAGACCGAGAAGCGGAAGCGGAAGCTTGAGAAGGAGTTCGCCAAGTTCCGCGCCGAACAGGAACGCCAGCGAGCCGACCTGGCGGCCCAGCTTGCGGGCCTGAAGGCACTGGTTGCTGACACCAGCGAGATGGCGGTGCTGCAGGAGGTTGGCATCTACGAGTACCAGCATCCCCTCGACAGCAGCGTTGCCTACAAGGCCGAACTCGCCCGCCTCAAGGACGAGATGAAGTCGCTCACTCGGAACAAGGAAGCGGTTCATGCCGCCACCGACTGGCAGGTCGGCGGGTCGGTGACCGAGGGCCGCAAGATGGTCACCGAGTTCTCGAAGCTGATGCTCCGTGCCTACAACACCGAAGTGGACACGCTCGTGCGCGCCATGAAGCCGTACAAGCTGCAGAGCGCCATCGATCGCCTGAACAAGTCTCGGCAGACGATCTCCAAGCTCGGACGAACCATGCACATCGAGGTGACCGAGCAGTACCACCGGTTGAGGGTGCGCGAACTGGAACTGACCGCCGACTACCTGGCCAAGGTTGCCGAGGAGAAGGAGAGCCAGCGCGCTGAGCGCGCCCGGCTGCGCGAGGAGGAGAAGGCCCAGGCCGAACTGCGCCGAGAACGTGAGCGGCTGGAGAAGGAACAGGGCCACTACGAGTCGGCCCTCGAGGCATTGCGAGCCAAGGGTGACCTGGATGGTCTGGCGGAGCTGGAAGCCAAGCTGGCCGAGATCCGCAACGCCATCGAAGGGGTCGACTACCGGGCGGCGAACACCCGGGCCGGCTACGTGTACGTGATCTCGAACTTCGGCGCATTCGGTGAGCGCATGGTGAAGATCGGCATGACCCGCCGTCTGGAACCCATGGACAGGGTGCGCGAACTGGGCGATGCCTCCGTGCCATTCCGCTACGACGTCCATGCACTCATCTTCAGTGAGGATGCCGTGGGGTTGGAGGGAGCGCTGCACAACCACTTCGCTGATCGGCGCGTGAACCTGGTGAACCAGCGCCGCGAGTTCTTCTACGTGACACCCGCCGAGGTGCGCGACGCCCTCGCCACCTACGAAGCCAACCTGTTGACCTTCGACGAGGAGCCCGAAGCCCTTGAATGGCACCAGAGCGAGAACATGCGGCGACCGGGTGCCGCCACGAACAGCAGCTGAGACCTGGGCTCGGTAGCCATGTGAGGCCGCTCCAGCGAAGACTGCACTGGCTGCATCGCCACGACCGCCGCAACCGAAGCGGCGGCGGCACCGGCTCCGCCGTGGTCGGGTCGCCTCAGTCGCCGGTCGACTTGTCGAGAACCATCGGACGAACCGGAGTGGAGGCAGCTCGTCGGAGGGTCCACAGTGTTGGACGAGCATGCGTTCTGCCCAGCTGCAACAATCCTTCGGTGCGGTCAGCGGAGGCCGCCCAGGTGCCGCATCGGAAGTGAGAGCCATGGCGGAGATGAAGCGAACACGTGAGCAGCTCGAGCAGTGGCGGAAGGAGCTGATCGACCTCACCAAGCGCAACAACCTCCTGCACCTCCCCCTCGGACGGCGAGCCAACCTCATCCGGATTGTCGAGCCGTCGGCCGAGGAGGTGCTCGCGAGGATCGAGGGCTCGAATCGGTACTGGCGCTTCCACTACCCCGAACCCCCGCCAAGTGCAGCCGCCAACGCAGACGGGGACGATGCTGGCATCGCACTCGAGGACCCCGACCACAGTGTTGAGCGGTCCAATGACGAACTCCTCACCGACGTTGCCACGTCGAAGGAGCTGTCGAAGCGGCTCCACAGCCTGGAGCGGAAGGCGGCCACCGAGTACAACGACAAAGGCCTTCGCATCTTGTACTTGGGTGCGGGCCTGCTGCGGTGGCGCGACGGAGGTGAGGAGCAGGTCAGCCCGCTCGTGTTGGTGCCGGTCGACATCTTCCGGCCGAACCCGCGCGAGCCGTTCCGGCTCTCGAGCACCGACGATGACTCCGTCTTCAATCCTGCATTGACGGTGAAGCTGGCCGAGGACCTTGGTATCGACCTGCCGACGATCGATCCCGCCGACGGTTTGAACGCTGTGATCGGGGAGGTGAAGGCAGCGGTTGCTGCCGAGCCGAGCTGGAGCGTGACCCCCGAGCTGGTGCTCGGAATCTTCTCCTTCCACAAGGAGGTGATGTATCGAGACCTGCTCGACAACGAGAGCGCCGTCGTCTCGCACCCCATGGTGCAGGCCTTGGCGGCAGACCCGGTGGCCACCGTCGACTTCAGCTTCGAGCCGACGCCCCTCGAAGAACTCGATGACGTCGCCCCGCCAGAGACGCTGTCGTCGTTCCTCGATGCTGACAGTACCCAGCGGCAGTGCATTCTCGCCGCTCGTGAGGGCAAGAGCTTTGTGATCGCTGGGCCGCCGGGTACCGGGAAGAGCCAGACGATCGCCAACACGATCGCCGAGCTGCTCGCCGATTCCAAGACCGTACTGTTCGTCAGTGAGAAGGCGGCAGCTCTCGAGGTCGTGCAGAAGCGTCTGGCGGCTGCGGGGCTCGGTTCCTACGTGCTGGAGCTGCACAGCAACCGCGCCACGCGCAAGGAGGTCGCAGCCGCCCTGGCGAGGGAGCTCCATGAGCGCCCGAAGGTGCCACCCGAGCTCGAACCGAGAACGCTGCGCGACGCAGCCAAACTGCGAGAGCGGCTCGGGGCCTACGCTGCCGCTCAGAACGAGATCCGCCGACCGTTCGGCCGTCCGCTCCATTGGGCCATCGGACGCACGGCCCGGTTGGACCCCTGCCCCAATGCCCCAATTCCAGACGGCATCGGCCTCTACCTTTCGGCGGAGGACTTCGAGGACATGGTGGACCAGGCTCGGTCGCTTGCCTCTGCGTGGACAGTGGTCGAAGAGGGTGCCGAGTTCCTATGGCGGGATCTAGCGACGCCCGACGCAACCCAACAGCAGATGAACGCGCTGAAAGCCGAGCTGGGCCGCGCAAGCCAAGACCTGGCAGCGCTTGTCGACCTGGCGGCACACATGGCGGTCACCGTCGGACTCGAACCTCCGAGGACGCTCATCGACGCCGACCGCCTCGCCGAGATCGCCTCGTTGGTCGAGAGCCGGCCAACGGTGCCTGCCGAATGGCTCTACGGGCAGCTCGACCAGGTGGAGGACCGACTGGCCGAGCTCGGCCTGGTCGCCCATGCTCACGAGCGGTGCAGTGAGGTGCTCTGTGAGCTGGGCGCTGCCGAAGCAACGATCGAGGCTCCTGATCTCGAGCGGCTTCGAGCAGCGCGGATGGGCCTCGCAGCCAACGAGCCAGAGTTGGTGGTGGATCTGGACTGGGACCTGGCGGTGCTGGCTGGCAGGGTCGATTTCTTGGGGTGGTGTCGGGTCCAGATCGACACCATCGCCGATCATGCCGCGTCGCTCGCGCAGACTCTCGACCTTGCGGGTCCGGCGACTATGACAGGTGTCGCGGCCCTCATCGAGCTCGCTGAGCTCGGGGCGGAGCCGGTCCGGCCGGAGGCCTGGTGGTTCGACGAGTCGGCACTGAACCGCGCCGAGACGTCGCTTCGGGCGCTCCAGCCGATGTTGGAGCAGTACCGCGACCTGCACGCGCAACTCGTCACCGTCTTCAACGAGCAGATCGCGGTGCTCGACATCGAGTCCTTCTTCGACGGCCCGAGCGACCTGTCACCCAAACTGTCGAGGCTGACCTCGACCGGACGAAGGAACCGTCGCCAACTGAAGGCCTGCACCCTGTCCGGCGACATCACCGACGACGCCGTCGCCAAGCTCCCGATCATCCGCCAGTGGCGGGCCGTGTCCGCAGAGCTCGAGGACTGGTCCGAGGTGGGCTCGGAGTCGTTCGGGTCCCACTACTTCCAGAGCGTCGCCCCCGATGTCGCCGCCCTTGAACAGGCCTTGTCGGTCGCGCAGCGAGCGATCGAGCTCACGAGGACGACTGGTCGCTCCGAGTTCCTCGCCGAGCAGTTGTCGCGCGACTCAGCAAAGGCAGCCGAGGTGGCGGGTGAAGCACGTCGGCTCCGCGAGTTGGTCGAGCAGTTCACCTCGACCGTGGAGGCACACCTCGGGTCGACTGCGCCGACGCTGCTCGGGATGCCGCTCGTTGGCATCGGCTCGTGGATCGACTCGGTGCGACCGCACGCCGCCGTGCTCGCCGACATCGTCCAGCGGTTGTCGACCACCACGCACATCGGCACCGTTCGGCAGGCCGAGACGGTGCTCCACGCCTACGCCGAGCGCGAGGGTCTCGTCGAGCAGCTGGCCGGCGCAGCTGAGCACGATCAGGCCCTGCTCGGGCCGCTGTACGTAGGCCTGGCATCCGATTGGAGCGGGTTCCGAGAGGCACTCGAATGGGCGACGTCGACCCGATCGGCGTTCGGCGGTGCGTGCACGCGGGCGCAGGCGGAGGCGGTGCTCACCTGTACCGTTGCTTCGGCCGACCTCGCTCGGGCGCTCGAGACCTATCGCAAGGATGTGCGCAAGGTCGCGGATCTGTTCCAGCCCGAGTATGCCGCCCAGATCGTCGCTGACCTCGACCAGTTCAGCGACGCCGCCGAGCTGTTCGATGCGCTGGAGTCGAGCGTGGGTCAGATCGACAGCTGGGTGACGTTCGAGTCGGCCCGGAACGCCCTCGTCGCGCACGGCCTGGGCGACGTCGTCGGGCACCTCATCGAATCTCGCGCCGACGCGAGCTCGGTGGCGCCGACGGTGGAGAGCGTGGTGCTGCGAGCCTGGATCGACGCGCTCCTCGGGAGCGACGAGCGTTGCCGGCCGCTGCTGGCGGTCGACCGCAACATGCTCGTCGACCGCTTCCGAAAGCTCGACCGTGAAGTGGTACGGAACGGGGTCTCCCGCGCCATCGCTGCAGCCAACGCGTTGCGTCCATCTCAGGCCATCGGTGAGGCAGCCATCATCAAGCTTGAAGGGGAGAAGAGGTCTCGTCACCGACCGATCAAGACACTGCTGTCGGAGGCTGGCGCCGCCGCTCAACAGCTGAAGCCTTGCTTCATGATGAGCCCCATGTCGGTCAGCCAGTTCCTGCCCTCGGACCTGCGCTTCGACGTCGTCATCTTCGATGAAGCCTCACAGGTGCGTCCGAGCGACGCGATCAATGCCGTGTACCGCGGCAGTCAGCTGCTGGTGGCAGGCGACAAGCATCAGTTGCCGCCCACGTCGTTCTTCGATCGAATGACCGACGACCGAGGTGACGAGTACCAGGAGGACGAGCTCGACACCTTCGAATCGGTGTTGGACCTCTGCCGCTCCGCTGCCGGTGTCGCCGAGTTGCCGCTGCAGTGGCACTACCGAAGCCGACACGAGTCCCTCATCACCTACTCGAACCGTTCGTTCTACGGGAACAAGCTCGTCACCTACCCCGGTGCGCAGGAGGTGGCTGGCGATCTCGGCGTCGAGCTGTTCTACATCGAAGACGGGCGCTATGACCGCGGTGGTGCCCGCGACAACCCCGTCGAAGCCCGGGCCGTCGTCGATCGGGTCCTGCATCATGCGGAGGAGCATCCCAACCTCACCGTTGGGGTGGTGGCGTTCTCGGAGGCACAGGCGAGCCGGATCAGCGCAGAGTTGGAGGCAGTCCGGCGCGACCGGCCCGACCTCGACCACTACTTCCGGGCCGATCGCCTCGACGGCTTCTTCATCAAGAACCTCGAGAGCGTCCAGGGCGACGAACGCGACGTCATCATCTTCAGCGTTGGCTACGGGCCGGACGAGACCGGCAAGCTCTCGATGAACTTCGGCCCCATCAACAAAGAAGGCGGGCAGCGACGGCTGAACGTGGCGATCACCCGAGCCAAGCGTCGAGTAGAGGTCGTGGCATCACTGCGGGCGCGCGACCTCCGTGAAACGACGTCGGCCGGGCTCAAGCACTTCAAGGGCTACCTCGACTACGCCGAGCGTGGTGCGGTTGCCCTTCCAGCTGTCGAGGTTGATCACGACACCGAGCCGGAGAGCCCCTTCGAGGAAGCAGTGCTCGATGTGGTGAGGTCATGGGGTCACGACGTCGTTCCGCAGGTCGGCCAAGCCGGCTACCGCATCGACCTCGCCGTTCGCCATCCCAATGAGCCCGGGCGCTTCGTGTTGGGGATCGAGTGTGACGGCGCCGCGTACCACTCGAGCGCCGTGGCTCGGGACAGGGATCGCCTTCGCCAGGAAGTGCTCGAAGGACTCGGCTGGCGCCTGCACCGCATCTGGGGCCCCAGCTGGTACCGAGATCAACCCGGTGAGGAGCGACGGCTCCAGGCAGCGATTGCGGATGCGCTCGCTGAGCGACCTCACCAGGTGGTAGCCGGTCCTGAGGCACTGCCCGAGGTCGAGGTGGAGGCGTTCGACATCGACGCCCAACCCGAGTGGGTGGAGGACTACGCGACCGCAGAGCTCAGCATCCACTGGGGCAAGTCGGGGTTCGCCGCGCTCAAGGACCGACCGCAACTCGAGCGGGACATCGACACAGTTGTCTCGGCCGAGGGGCCGGTACTGGAGGAGGTCGTCCTGGAACGCCTCCGGGAGCCCTGGCGGGTGCAGCGGATGGCGAAGACCCTCCGCAACGCCTTCGCTGAGACCGTCGATGCCATGGTCGCCAAGGGCAAGCTGGTCCGGCCGTCTGCGGGCGTGCTGGCCACGCCACAGACCGACCTCGCCCGGGTGCGGCGCCCAACGACCGGTTACCTGCGCAAGGTCACCGATGTGCCACCGTCCGAGCTCAGAGCAGCGCTCGTCGGGGTGATCGACGACGGCACCAAGGTGCAGCACGACGAGCTGACTCGCCGCGTCGCCCAGATCTTCGGGTGGGGCCGCCGCGGTTCGGACATCACTGCGGCTCTGGACAACTGCCTCGATGCAGCTGTGGCCGATGGCCAGCTCAAGCGTCTGGCCGATGGTTCGTACGAGCAAGGCAGCGACAGCTGACGTCGATCCAGCCAGATCTAGCTGTGACAACCGGGGAGGTTGGTCTCTCCCCATTCCCTGGAGAGGCTGGGGAGCGCCTCCTTCCCAGCCAACGCAGTCACGGCTGGCTCACCGGGTCCGGCTGATCGGTGAGCCGCCACAGGTCGTCGACCTGCTCGACGGCTCCGGCGTGCTCGAGCCAGCGCAGCCGACGCGTCACTCGTGTCGGCGATTGCGCCCAGGCTGATTCGGCACCTTCCAACAGCTCTTGGAGGTCTTGGATCTCGCTGGGTCCCGCAGCGAGCAGGCCGAGGATCTCCTGGATTCCGGCCGTCGACTCGATCAGTGCAGCCCGGAGCCGCGCTGGCGACGGGTCACCCCGGTACTCAGCTCCGGCAGGGGTCAGCCTGTAAGCGCTGTCGTACTGCTCGACGAAACCGAACTTGCACGCGCACTCCCATGGCTCGAGCGCGCTCCGATCGGTGTTGACGGTGGGGAACGTACTTCGGACCCAGGCGATCGCCTCGTCGCGCGATGGCGCACCCGTCCCTGCGAAGGCGATGAGGCGGTCCAACCCGTCCTTCCATCCTTCGACTCCGCCGGGGATCGTGCCGATGGAGAGGAAGCGACGCGCTGGCCCGACTCGGGAGTGCTCGCCGGTGCCAGGGTGTCGCGCTGTGACCCGCTCGTCGTGCATCTCGATCGGTTCTCGGTCAGGAGCCGAGTCTGCCGCCGGTTCCGGTGGCGGTTCGCTGGAGAGGCCCAGGCCTTTGCGAACCAGAAGGAGCATGTCGATCCACTTTGTGGTGTCCTCGGCAGTCGCACGGTCCTCCAAGAAGTCCACGAAGGGCACCTTGGCCTCGGCGCGCAAGTCGTAGTGCAGGCCTCCGTCAGGTCGTTCGGCTACCGCCTTGTGCATCGGTCCCGGCGCTGTGCTTCCTCCGTGCTCGTCCAGGAATCGGGCCATCAACTCGGTGGGCCAGAGATCCTCGGCTTCGTATGGGTAGAAGTGGCCACCGAAGACCTTGCCGTACTCGAGCACCGTCCTCCGGTTCCACTCGTTGGTCTTCTCGCCGACCTGGCGGAGGAACTTGGCGGCCTGCCTGCCGGGGTCGTCCGAGTCGAAGACCGCAACGACGGGCAGCGTGCTGGTCGCCGCAACGATCAAGGCCTGCATGGAGGCGAGGACCGCCCCACCGGAGCCGGCTCGAGCGACGCCCGAGCCCGCTTGGACGAAGGCGAGGTCGTCCACGAGGTCGGGGCGACCTGCTCGTTCAGCGGCGAGCTGGAAGAACTTCTCGTCGGTGTATCCCTCGATGACCACAGCGCCCTTGGCTGTTGCGGGAACCGCTGCTGCCCGGTCGAGCACATCGACTACGAGTCGGTCGCGAAACAAGCCGCCGATCACAGAGCCGTGGGGTTGCGTTCCGACGGCCTCGTTGACGAGGACCGTGCGTCCATCGCCGTCCTTGTTGAGGGCGAAGACCTTGGCCTCAGCCGATCGAGAGACGATGTAGGGGGAATGGGTGGCCACGAGCAGCGAGACGCTCCGCCGTTTGGCGAGCGCTTCGAGATCCTCGCGCAGGTCTTCCTGTGCCGCTGGGTGCAAGAAGCTCTCGGGCTCCTCGACGGCGAACAGCAGCGACCGTCGAGCGGTTTCGGCGAAGTGCCGGAGGATGGCGATCAGCATCCCTCCGCGAACTCCCGTTCCTTTCTGTTCGAGATCGGTGGTGACGAGGTCGGTCACGTCGACGCGCATGTTGCCGAGCGATTCGCGAAGCTCGGCCACCTCGGGCTTCAACTCGATGCCGGTCACCTCGGGGAAGAGATCGACCAGCTCGGAGGTGATACGAGCAGACAACGGCTGCAGCAGCCCTTCGCGCAGTTGCTCGATGTATCTGCGTCGATGCGCTTCGGCCTGCTCCAGCGCTTCGGCCAGATCGTCCTTCAGCACGTTTTCGAGGATGTCGCGGAACTTTCCCTCGAGTAGGTCCTGGAGGCCCTCACCGCTTCGGATGAGCACGAAGTGAAAGCACTTGTTGAACTGCTCGAGTGCCCTGACCGTCAGGGCGTCGTCCTCGCTGAGTGCTCGACCGCCAGCGCCGTACGAGACGAACACTTGGCGTCGAGTGCCGACCGCTTCGCCGCCACTCTCGATCGTCACGCGTAGTTTCACGATCCCGTCGTCGGCGTACGTCCTCTTGCCGCTGGGGTTGGCGGCCTGTTCGTACTCCTTCAGTCGCTTCAGCAGGGTGCCCTCTGGACCGTGATGGCTGGCCTGGAAGGTGAGCGTGACCGTTGGTCTCGACCACACGAAGGGAGCTGGCATGTCGGCCGAGCGATCGAACGCAGCATCTGGATCGAGCGCGATTGCGAGCGCACGAAACACGTTCGACTTTCCGCAGTTGTTCGGCCCGACGATCGCGTTCAGTCCGTCGCCGAGGTCGAGCTTCAGGTGCTGTCCGTCGGCGTCGGCGAACAACGAGCGGTAGTTCTTGACTTCGATCGTCTTGAGCTTCATCGCCGCTCCTGTGCCGCCACGCACGGTGCTGCACGTACGGTGCAGCCCGGAAGGTTGAACCTAGCTGACCGTGCGGCGGGCGAGCGGCTCGCCTCGGTCCTAGAGTCTGTACGGCCCCTCAGGGCCGATGGATGAACGGTGGCGCGTGGAAGGAATGGTGATGGCGGGTCGGGGTGTCGACGACGGGTCGGATGGCTACTGGGCTCGGGGGGTCCGGCGATGACCACTCCTGTTCTCGAAGGCCAGGCCCTCGAAGCACCTCGGCGAGGTAGATGGCTGTCTCTGCCGCCTCCCGGTGGCAGAACAGCATTCGGTCCTCGCGAACGTCGGCCTGGCCCGCCCAGTGTTCGAGGAGCTTTCGGCTGATCGGCGTGACACCCGGATAGCGGCGGGCTCGCCAGAGCTCGACCTGGTGGCGGATGTCGTTGATCAGGGAGTTGACCTCGCGGCGCTCGCCGGTGAGGTCGAAGTCGAGCGCCTCCTGTTCCCCGCTTCCCTTGCCCTTGCGCGAGGACGGGATGGGGATGAACGACTCGCTCAGCCGCCGCCCCTTCAGGATCTCACCGGTCGGACCGTGGTGGCCGATGGCGAAGTGGCGATCGGGAGGATCGTACGGCGAATTCAGTATCGGGTTGTCGAGTGGCTCCGCGGTCACGCCGTTCCCTCCGTTGACGCCTGCCCCGGACTGTAGGTGGGAATCGTGACACTCGCTGACGGGGTCTTGACGCACTGTCTGCCGTCGCGACGTTGGGCCACTCACTCCGCGTCCTTGGCCTTCAGTGTCCGGATCCGAAGAGCCGCGTTGCTCACCGAGCTACCGTGCAGCTCGAGTCGAGCAGCGGAGCGGCTCGTGTTGCATCAGTCTGACGGGTGAACGATGGGAGCGATGGCATGGCGGTGACCCAGACCGGAGGCGGCACGAGCGCGGTGGCTGCGTCCGCTCACGCTCGCTGCGACCGGTTCAAGGGCACCGATCCGCTCCTCGTCGGAATGTCTCGACGTCGTCTGGCCCAGCACCTGGGTCACCCTGACGCCACGGTGGGTATCCCCGAGGCCCGGTGGATGCGGGCCATGACCTTCGAGCGGCTCGTGCGCGACGACGCATTTGTGTCGCCAGTCATCACCACGAGCATTGGCAAGCTCGGCTTGGCACGGCCGACGGCTGTTCGAAAGATGGACTGCGGCGGCGACATCCGACGAACCTCTGAGGCGCTCGATCTCGCCGGCCGCGCGGCAGCCGAGGGCCAGGCGACACTGCTGACGACGTTGGCCGTGCCGTACTTGGGCTTGGAGGGAGATCCGCAGGCGACGGCGGTGCAGCCCGACTTCGCCATCGTTGCGCCGGCACGACAGGACGTAGACGACCCGCCGCCGGGTAGCTGGCTGATCATGGGGGACGCCAAGGACTATGAGCGGGTCCGAGCCCGAATCGATGACCGACGGATGCTCAAGGGGTTCCTTCAAGTGGCGATGGGGGCTGAGTCGGCTCGGGCCTGGTCGGAGTTGCCCGACGGGATGGTGGTGCACCGTTGCGGAGCGCTCGCCGTGCCACGAAACTCGTTTCTTCAGCCCACCATCGAGATCGAGGACCTCACCGACCACTGCGCCGAGGTTCGAGCCCGGGCTGACGAGCGGCTTCAGCGGGTGCAGGCGACGGATGCCACGCCGTTGGCCTCGGGTGATCTTGCAGACCTGGCGAAACATCTGGTGGCTACGTTCGATCCGTCCACGTGTGTGACCTGTGCGCTCTTCGTGTACTGCCGCAACGAGCTCCGGGCCTCTGAGGAGCCGTCGGCAGTCCTGATCGAGACAGGCGTCCCCGCCGAGCTGCGGCCGGCACTGGCCCGAGTGGTCGACGGCGGGAAGGTGGTCGGAGAGGTGCCCGACTCGATCTTGGGCAACGTGCAGGCAACGGTGAGTGGGCGTGCTGGATGGACAGGGAAGCGCCGCGTCGACCCGGCTGGCCGGCCGGGGTCCATCGATGTGGTGCTCGCGAAGTCCGACGCAGCCGCACTCGGCGTCCACGGCGTGGCAGTCCGGTATCGAGATGAGGCAGGCAGTCCGTCTGAATGGTTCACCAGCGTCTTCGACAATCCCCAGGCACCACAGACGCGCTCGGCGGTGATGGCGGCGGTCGGACGGGCACTCGACGCCACGCTCGCTGCTCGACCTGAGGAGCCGGTGCACGTCATCGTCCCCGACCCTGTCACTGCCGACGTGCTCGTATCGATCGCAGACTCGCTGGCGGGACTGGAGATCGCTCGTCTGCGATGGGAGCACGACGTTGCTTGTGGGCGCGAGGCGCTCACGTTCGACGGTGAGCCTGCCACGATCCCCCCACCGCTCACTGATCAGCAACGGTTGGCGGTGAGCTTCTTGCTGGAAGACGATCGGGCACGAGCAATGGCGCTACGGACGCCGATCGTTGATCTGAGACGTGTACTGGCCAGCCACGTCGTCGTCGGGGGACCGCCCAGCGACGCGGGGCGCCTTGATTACCTGGTCGCGTGGGCCACAGCAACCGATCCGATCGATCACCGGTCGCTGTCCGACCGGATCGCGTTGCACCGTCACACGCCCGGCGCCCGGCTCTCGAACGAGCAGTCCGATGTCGTTCACCAGGCCAACCGAGCCGGCCGTGACGGTGACAAGCCGAGCATCGAGACATACCGAGCGCTCGTGGCCGAGGAGCTGCAGTACAAGCAGCAGGCCATTGACGACGCGCTGGCGGTGCTCGATCGTCACGTAGCGATATCGGCCCTGTGGCCGATCCACCACGCGCTCGAAGCCGACGCCCAGGCGGTATGGCGTCGCCGGTTGACGTTCCGGGCGTCCGACCTCGTGCGTTTCGGTCGCACCAGCGAGATCTGGCGGGACGACAACGTCGGCCTCCTCGAGGCGGACGAAGCCTGCTGGCGGACACTCGAGACGCTCGGCAACCCCCAGAGCGCCAGGGATCGGGCCCTCGATGCCGGGGTCCGCGATGTCGCGTTCGCCACCGTGGTCGGTGTCGACCCCATCATGTTGCAGGTGCACAGCCGACGGATCGGCGACGAATCCAACGTCGCCGTCGTGACGGTCGGCAAGGAGCCGGTCATCGAAGACAGTGCCGCTCCGAAGGTGCTGAAGGGTTCGTTCAACGTCGACATCCCCTGGGGTCGACTCGAGGCCACGAGTGAGGAGGCAACACTCGAGTGGACTCCGAACCGCGAGGTTCCGCTCGACGTGGGCGACACGCTCGTCGTGGTCGACTGCGACGCCTTCTTCGACGGCACCGGACACGGCGGGCGGCTGAAGATCAAGCGGCCCAGCCGGGACACGCGCAACGCCCCCAAGGCGAGCTGCTCCGTTGACTCCTACGGAGAGGACCCAGAAGGGCACCGGTGGTGTTGCCGCCCCCACGAGGAAGCCGAAGCCGACACGGCGGACTGGATCGCAGAGCGGAGAGCCAACGGGCAGATGAACCCGCAAGCCTGGCCCCCCGTGGTCGACGACGACGCCTTCGACGTCCCCGCCGCCGCAGCACCTGCGGACACCGATGTCGCCGCTGCGGCCGAGCCGCCCGCCGACCTGACGATGGACGACCTCGAATGACGACCGTCGAAAGGACCGATCCGGAGGTCTCGGCGACAGACGCCCAGCACCACAGCGTTGCAGCTGCGGGGAACCGGGTCGCCACCGAGGCGGCGCTCACCGAGCTCCTCGCAGTGCTCGACAGGCGCAGCGACACCGAGCGGATTCTCCTGAGGGCCGCTGCCGGGGCAGGGAAGTCCCATGCGTTGAAGCACATGGTCACGGCAGCGCTCGAGCACCTGGACTGCGAGCGGATCGGCGTCGTGGCGTTCGCGAACAAGCAGCTGTTCCCGCTCGCACGCGACCTCGGGCGCCAACTGGGCCGTGACCGGGTGTGCCTCCGGATCTCGCCGCGCCGGTTCGACAGCCTGGATGCAGCAACGACCGAGGCGGCCACGGTGGCGACCGCCAACGCCGACATTCCTGACGAGGTCGAGGTTCTCGTCATGACCTCGCACATGGGCGGGCAACCTGCCTGGGGGATTCTGAACACCATCGGACCCACGCCGAGCGGTGACCTGTTCGACGTCCTGTTTGTCGACGAGGCCTGGCAACTGCCGATCCACTTGTACCGGGCGGTCGAGCGGCATGCACGAGTGGTGGTCGGTGTCGGCGATGTCGGGCAACTCCCGCCGCTCGACCGAGCCAACAACCCGTATCGGGGGGACGGGAAGTACAACCCGTATCGCGCCTGGCCAGACACCTACCAGGGTGACCCCGAGACCTGGTCAATCGAGATGCCTGCCGTCTGGCGTCCGACCGCCGCCCAGCTGCCGATGTGGAGGGCGTTCTACAAGGACTGGGATCGACTCGACTGCGTCGCTGCCCCAGGTGACCGCTCGGTCACCTTCGGAGATCTGTCGAGCCCTGCGGCCGAGGTGTGGACGTCGGTGGCTGCTGGCACTCCCACACTGGTGGAGGTGGATGGCCTCGAGCCTCCCGACGCCCCCGATGTCGACCCGCCCCTGATGGCTGTTGTCGAGACGTGGTTGGACGAGCTCGTCAGCACAGGAGCGACCTGTCGTCGGAAGGTGTACGACGACCAGGGTGAGCCTGAGGGAGAGGAGGCGTTCTCGTTTGAGGACGCCAACGAGACCGTGGTCGCCGTGCTCGCCACCCGAAACCAGGCGGTGGAGGACGCCGAGGCGATGGTTGAGCGGCTCCGGGAGCGTCACGACCTCCCACCAGATGCGATTGTGGCGTCGACGGTGGACTCGTGGCAGGGCCAGACCAACGCGCTCACTGTCGCCACCCACCCGCTGTCGGGGGCCTCGGAGCTCGATGAGTTCAACTCCAGCTTCGGGCGGCTGGCAGTGACGTGCACTCGTGCCACCCACGGCCTACTCCTGGTCGCCCGCTGTGGACTGGACGAGATGCTCGCCGACGCATCCGCCCGCCCCGGCGCCCCCTTCGGCGAGCCAGGCCCCAGAGCCCTGCCTCGCCAAACCCATCAGCGGATCCTGGCCACGTTCGCTCGGATCAGCGTGGCCATCGAGTAGCGAGGAACCGACGTGCGCGTGATGGCGTGGAACACCAACTGGAACGTGAGCAAGTCGATCGTGGAGCGGCAGACCGCCGCTGTCGTCGACCTTGCACCCGACGTGGCGTTCTTCAGTGAGTGGAGTCCGTCCCCAACCCGCACCACCAGCTCTGGGGTAGTCCGAACGAGCTGGAGTCACCTTCGCGGGCCAACCCTCGCCGAGAAAGGCTTCGTCCACCAGTGCCACCAACATGCGCTCGACTACGCCGACGACGAACGCGACTGGCGCAACCCTTTCTGGGGTGTACTCGGTGTCTCGCGAGAACCGATCGTGAAGGTGAACACCGAGCCGCCGCTGTTCGCCCCAGGGATCTGGCTCGAGGTCACCCATCCGTCGACCGGTCTTACGCTGGTGGGAGCTCGCCTCACAGCCTGGCAGGAGAAGGGTCGCAACAAGGGTCTCCGACGTGCTGCCTGGTCGTGGATGGCGGAGCAGTTCGACCGCCTTGCTGAGGTGCCCGCCGTCGTGCTGGGCGACTTCAACACCGAGCTTCGCTACCGGAGCGAAGGCCTGCAGCGAGCGAGGGGTGGCGACATCTTTCGAAGCATCACTCGCGATCGTGGATGGGTGGATGCCTTCGACGCCGCCGAAGCAGCCAAGACCGACACCCACGTCCGGAACAACGGGGTCGGGAGCCGACTCGACTATGCGTTCGTGAGTCCGCCAGCTGCCGGGTTGGTGGCGTCGGCGGCGGCACCGGAAGAGGCTGGTGAGCACCGGTTGCTGCGACGGCCGGCGACGAAGAAGCGACCCAAGCAGCCCGGCCTGTCCGACCACACGCCGGTCATGGTGGACCTGGTGACTGACAACCTCACTGCCGCTTCTCCGTGAAGCGCTGGCTGTCGGGCGTGCGGTGGGGCGATGACCGAACCGACCTCGTGCCGGGAGCCAACATGCTGGGTGGTAGGTAAACATGAGTCTGTGCCAGGGAAGGGTTCGGCTGACGAGGACCCAGGGGACAGGTGATGATCTGCGGCGTCGCCGCAGGCTCGATCGGTGGAGGTTGTAGATGCCATTGCTCAGGACTGGACGGGTGCTCGAAAGCCCGACCGGACAGCGTCTGGAGGTCGTCGGTCCGCTCGGTCGGCCAGGCGGCTACGGCGAGGCTTACCGAGCAAAGGTGCTCCGTCGAAGGGGTGTGCCGGAGCAGGTCTGCGTGAAAGCAACGCTCGACCAGACGAGCTGGCACCGGGAGGCCTACTTCGGTGAACTGCTCCGCGACCAGAAGCGTGTCATCAGGATCTACGACAGCTTTCCGGTGCAGCGATCGTCGGGCCGCGCGAAGCAACCCCTCTACATCCTTGTGTCCGAGTTGGCGGAGCATGGCACCGTCGCCGACTACCTGGAGGAGCGAGGTCGGGGCCTGACTCCCGCACAGGCCAAGCGGGAGATCATCGCCCTGCTGAAGGTTCTCGTGCTGCTCCACGGCGGCTCGGCTACTCACCGGGACCTCACCCCATCGAACGTGCTGGTGTGCGCCAAGGGCGTGCTCAAGCTTGCCGACTTCGGGATCGCACGTCATGCGCTTCTCAACAAGAAGGCAGCGGTCACGGCAGCGAACTGGTGGTTCGTGCCCACTGGGTTCGAGGGTGAACCCACCGACGACGTGTACATGATGGGGCAACTGCTCGCCATGCTCCTCGATGGTGAGGCGGACGCCCGCTACTACGAGCGCGCGGCCGATCGGATCACCGATGATCCGATTCTCAACGACGTCATCCACCGCGCCATCGGGCCACAGAAGAACCGGTTCGCTGACGCATGGGAGATGCTCCAGGCTCTCGAAGGGGTGGCCGATCCGCCGAGCCCGTTGAGGAGCCTTCGCAACAAGCGAGTCGTCTTCACCGGTCCCTTGTCGATTCGACGTGCTGATGCCGAAACGCTGGTGTTGCAGGCCGGGGGCAAGGTCGTCGACAAGGTGTCGAAGTCGCTCGACGTCATCGTGGTGGGCGGCAGGTCACCGCTGTACCGCAAGGGTCACAAGGGCACGAAGCTCCACGAGGTGGACAAGCTGAACAAGGCTGGGGCAAGAATCCGGAAGATCGGAGAGGCGGACTTCCGGCGGCTCACTCGTGACCTGTAGGCGCGCTGCGGGGCAAGGAGCGGTCGTGCCCTTGCTGAGTTACTGCTCGAGGCACGTGGGAGGGTCGATCTCAGGCTGGTGTGTTCGGCGGAGCGCTTGTCACAGCGACTCGGTACGTGGCTGGTGCCCGGCACTGTCGTGTGTCGCCTCGTGGTAGGCCACGCAAGCACAGCCCGGCGTTGATCGACGCACGCCGGGTTCTCGGTCACGACCCCGTCGCCGACCAGTAACGTCCTGGCGAGGGCGGTGAGGCGGTCGCCTTGCCGGGGAAGCGGCGCTAGGAATCTCCCCGAACGTGGAAGGCGAGTCTCGGATGGAAGCCAACGAGCCAGCGACCAGATCTGATGGCACGACCACCGATCTCGACGCGGCCGTCGACGAAGCTGTCGTGGAAGGTCTGGAGGTCGTCGACGATCTCGTCGGGCAGGTCATCGCGGTCCTCGACAGTTGCCTGGAAGCTGGTGAGCGTGTTGCCGCTGACCATGGCGACCTGCCTGGCCGCGAGATCGTCGACGCCTACACGGCGCTTCTGGCGGAGAGGAAGACCGAAGCGGAGGGCCGCTTCACGCGACAGCGGACCCGACTCACCACCTTCAACCTGGTCCTCTTCGGACGCACCGGTGCCGGCAAGTCGAGCCTCATCGAAGCGCTCTCGAGCGGCAACGGCGAGCCCATCTCGCAGGGCGAGAGCGACTGGACCACCGACGTTCGCGATGTTCGCTGGCGAAGCACTCGTCTCGTCGACACCCCCGGCATCGGCGGGTGGGGGCGCACCAGATCCCGTGTCGAGCTGGAAGCGCGAGCCGAAGTGGCCGTCGCCGATGCCGATGTCGTGATCCTCTGTTTCGACACGCAGAGCCAACAGGACGGGGAGTTCGCGAAGATCGCTGAGTGGGTCAGCCGGTACGGCAAACCGGTGGTGGCTGTCCTCAACAGCCGGAACGGCCGCTGGCGCCATCCCAGCAAGGTGGGGCGACCGTCGTCCCGGCGGGCTCTGTCGCAGACCATCCACGAGCACGCAGGCAACATCGGCGACGAGCTCGCCCGGGTTGGTCTGCCCGATACCCCTGTCGTCGCCATCCATAGCAAACGGGCGGCCTTCGCCCGCACTCGTGACCCCTATGCCGGTCCCGACGGGGAGAGCCGCCGGAAGCAACTCGGCGAGCACGGCTCGGAGCAGCTGCTGACCTGGTCCAACCTTCCGGCGTTGGAACTGCTCCTCACGGAGGCTTTGGCACGGCACGCCGCACCGCTGCGGCTGGGCATGCTCCATGAGCAGGCTCGGGGTCTGCTCACCGACCTCGACACAGCGGTTCGCGCCGAGCACGACACGGCGACGGTGCTCGCCGAGCAGTTGGAGCGAGGGATCGCCGACGTCCTAGGGATCGTCGGCCGGCCCGCCGACAAGGGCTTGGCGAAGCGGGTCAAGCAGCTCGAGAAGCTCCGCGGTGGGTTCGGCGTGGCGGAATCCGGTGAGCTCCTTCGCCATGCCCGCCACCGAGTCGCGGCCGGTCTGCAGAGCGCGAGGAAGGACGCGCTCCGGAGGGCCGATCGCCTTGTCGAAGCCAAGTTCGACACAAAGGAAGAATTTGTCTCGGAGGAGTTCGAGCAAGAGGTTCTCCTGCCAGCCCGGACCGACGCTGAGGTGGTGGCTCGCAGTGTCGGTGCCGAGGTGCAGCAGTACCTGTCGCAGCGGCTCGACTTGGTGGCCGACGACGTGAGGGCTGACCTGGATGCGGCCGTCAGCATTTTCGAAGGAGCTGACCCCACCGCGGGGCGCGCTGCCCGAAACCTCGGGGTTGCACTCGAATCCGGCAGCGCCCTGCTCAGCATCGGCAGCAGCACTGTGCTCATTCTCGCCGCCTTCAACAGTTGGAACCCGGTCGGATGGATCCTCTGGGCGGTCAGCATTGGTGGTATCGCCATCAGCCTTGTCGGCGGCAAGGTCCGCAAAAAGGCTGCTGCCGACAAGATGAGAGCTCTCGGCGAGGCCCGGTCACGAGCCCGGCGGGCCGTCAGTGACACCTTCGATCGCCTAGAACAGGCGATCAGCGAGGACATCAACCGCATGCTGTCTGACGCGGCCCACGAGCAGCTCGCCGCTGACGTGGCCCATGCCATGGCGCTGCGGCGCGTGCTTCGGCTCGCTACGGCTGCAGCCAAGGATCTGCAGAAGGCCTTCGACCGTCTCCCCGTTGTTGACCAGTCGCGCCATCTCCTCTCCGAGGTGGCCGTCGACCTACAGCGCCGTCGTCACCCCGGGAACCCAGCGGCTGGCCGCCTCCTGTGGCTTGGCGAGAGCTGGTGCACCGACCCGAATGGCCTTGGTGAGACCGAGGTCGTGACCCCGGCTCTGGTCCGTGTCGATCCTGCTGTTCAGGAGGAGCGCGTCGCCCGGGTTCGGTCGATCATCGACGCAGCGGGGCGCGCCCCGGAGGTTGGCGCCGGTAGGGCTTGGATCTCGGCCACCCTGCACGAGCTGGACGGCGACGAGGAGGCGCTCAGCGCGCTAGCCCCGGTCTGGGCGGTCGCGGACGACGCCCCTCCCCGCATCGTCGTGGCCGGTGACTACAGCACCGGGAAGTCGTCATTCGTCAAGCGTCTGCTCGTCGATCTGAACCTCGAGGTGCCCGACAAGCTTGAGGTCGCTGCCCAACCGAAGACGACTGCGGCTGAGCTCTTCCGCTGGGGCGACTGGGAACTGGTCGACACCCCAGGGTTCCAAAGCACCCGTGCTGACCACGCCGAAGTTGCCCGCGACGCCGTCGTAGGTGCTTCCTTGCTCATCGTCCTGTTCAACCCGAACCTTGTCGTCGGAGCGGCGGCGGACCTGTGCGCCGTGTTGTTCGGCGACGAGTCTTCTGGTCGCACGGGCAAGCTGCCCCGCACCCTCTTCGTCATCAACCGGTCCGATGAACTCGGCATCGACCCCCGGGAGGACCCGGCTGCTTACCAGAACCTCTGTCGGCGCAAGGAAGTGGAGTTGGGTCAAGCCCTCGGAGCCCTCCATGGAAGGGCTACTGGCGGACCCGGCAGCGCACGGGCCGAGCAGATCCTCTGTGTGGCCAGCGACCCCTACGGCATGGTCGGCGACCGCCCCGAGGTGAACCGGGCCGACTACGACCTGCACCGTGACTGGGACGGTATGGACGCGCTCGGTCGCGCGCTCACCGAAAGCTCCCACGCGTTGAGGCGCCGTGCACTGGACACGCAGATCCTGGAGGGCAGTGCAGCCATCCTCGGGGATCTGATCGGCACGCGCCGCCAAGTTCTGGCCACGGTGGAGGAGACCACAAGGCAGCGACGACGTCTGTTGCTCGACCTCGATGCCTGTCTCAGTGCCGGAAGGGCGCTCCATGCGGCAGCCCGCGATCGATTGGTGACCGACTTCGTCGGGTTCGTTGCCGCGCTCTTCGATGACATCGCAGCCACAACGGACAAAAACACGAGGATCGCCAGAGTCAAGCGACTGGAAACCTGGTACGACGACCCCGAGCTGCAACAGCTCTACCGGGAGTGGGCTACGCGGTTCGTGCGAGAACTGGAGGAGTGGCAGGACGCCACCACCGCCAGGCTCGAGGCGCGTCTCACCTCAGTGGCATTCCGCTCGGCGTTTCCCGAAACCGGTCGTGACCTCGACGTCGACCACCTCACGCCCGAGGAAGGACCCGCCCTGTCGGTGGCGGCCGAAGGTGCGAAGGGATTGGCCAGGTCAGCGTCGAAGGCACCGAAGGAAACTGTGATCAAGGTCGCCCATCGGCTGGGCCACAAGTTCAAGCCCTGGGGGGCGACCAAGCTCACCACGAAGGTGAACAAGGCTGGGGGTGCCTTTGGGGTCGCCTTCGGAGCCCTGGAGCTTTACAGCGTTTGGAAGAGCCTAGAGACAGCGGATGCCGCCGAGCAGTTCGCCAGCGAGCGACGTAGCGCCGCTCTCGGACAGGTCCGTGATGCAGTCGAGGACTTCCTCGCCAGCACCGATCCGGAAGCACCAGGTGCCTCGCTGCGTGAGTCGCTCGACCAGGTCCAGCGGGCACGAGACCACGAGGCCGGCGAACTCGACAGCGACCAGCAGCAAGCGGCCGTCCTGGCCCGACAGATCGATCGCTGCCAACAGCAGATGCGTGATGCCCTCACACGACTGGAGATGTCCAAGTCATGACCGACGAAACCTGGCAGAGCGATGTTCTCGGGACGATGGAACGCCTCATCGGCGTCGAAGCGACGGCCACGGTGGCTTCGGAATGGGATGAACACGCAGCCAGGGACAAGGTCGAGGTCACCTTCCTGGGGCCGTACAGCTCGGGCAAGAGCACCTTGCTGCGCCGTTTGGTGGTCGACGGTGGTGAACGGATCCCCTCCTGGCTCACGGTCAGCGCCCGGCGAGAGACGTTCGAGCTGAACGCCGTCGACGTTCGCGCCCTCACCTTCACTGACGTTCCCGGGTTCGCGGCGGGCAGCGAACTGCACGACGAACTGGCCCAGGACGCCCTGGCCCTGTCGGACGCGTTTCTCCTCGTCGTGCCGCCCCAGCTGCTCACCTCCAATCGTGAACTCGTCGGCTCGATCGTCTCCGGTGAGTACTTCTTCGGTGAGCCCCGTCCCGGCAGTGAGCGGGTTGTCATCGCCGTCATCGCGCAGGCTGACTCCCTGGGGATCGACCCCGACGACGACCTTGATGGGATGCGCCAGCTGGCGGAGCGGAAACAGTCCGAGCTGATCTCCCAGCTCGAGGACACCGTCGGCGCATCGCTGCCTGAACTGCAGGTCTTCTGCGTGGCGGCTGACCCCTATGAGGAGCAGGCACGCCAGCTCCAGCCGCAACGAGCGGCTTTCGATCCGTACCGCGACTGGGACGGCATCGATGCGCTGACCGACGCGCTCGACGCGCTGCCGGCACGCCGTGACGAACTCCAGCGGGCCGCAGGGCTCCGGTACTTCTGTCGCGTCGCGGGTGCCGTTGCGTCGCAGGCGCGCGCCGTCGTCGACGAGCTCGAGGCCAGCGCTGAGGAGTTGCGGGCCCGCCAGACCGAGTGGACACAACAGAAGGCCCTGTTGGACGCCGTCGTGGAAGCCGCCAGAGCCGACCTGCAGACGACTTTCGTCGCTCTCGCAGGAGCACTGAGCGACGAGCTCGGTGATGATCAGGCCGAGTCGCGCTCCCAGATCGACAGTCGTATGACCGCCGCCATCGAGCACTGGGCACAGCGATGGGATGGAGAGATCGACCTCGTCCTCGGCGAAGCCAACGTGCGGATCGACGAACGCCTCGCACGACCCAGGGCGAAGCGCACCGAAGCCTTTCTCCGTTCGCTAACGGTCGGGCAGGACACGGTCGAAGCGACTGCGACGAACAGCCGGATCGTGAACCTGCTCAACGACATCAAGGGCGAGGTGGATGGGATCGCCCGAGACACGTTCGAGCTGTGGGCGGGCGAGCCGCTCGATCAACTCCTCGACGAAG
The DNA here is from genome assembly GCA_020832495.1 of Acidimicrobiia bacterium. Taxonomy (GTDB): domain Bacteria; phylum Actinomycetota; class Acidimicrobiia; order Acidimicrobiales; family Acidimicrobilacustridaceae; genus JAFIEP01. Next base: position 29,130 of record JAFIEP010000107.1, read on the forward strand.
CCCGCAGCGCCGCGACGGCCACCGTCGCGGCTACTCGTCTTGCCGAAGCCACAGATGCCGGTACCAAGGCTCTCAAGATGGCCCGTTTCCTCGATGCCAGTCTCAGAATTGCCGACGGTGTGATGTCCATCGTCACCATCGTCGAGGCCGAACGCCGCCAGCAGGAGCTTGATGCTCAGCGGCGCCGCCAACGCGAGGCTGCCCGGGACCGAATCGAAGCCGATGCCGCGATCGCCAGCGTCGAGATCGTGGACGGAGCCGGAGGCGAGCCAGGCTGGCGGGCACGTGCCGATGCCGCAGTCGAGATGCTTCGAGAGCGGCTCGGACTCACCAGTCACGACAACGCCCTGGACGATCTCCTACAGACCGTTGCGGCCAAACAAGAGTTGGTCTCACATCTGGAGGCGTTGATCACCGATGCGCCACGGCACTAGGACATGATCCATCCGTGACCCTCGGCGCGTCCCCCTTCCGAGCGATCCCGCCTGATGAGTGGCTGGCGCAGAACCGCTCGGCGTTCGCCGTGGCCGACAAGTACCCGGTATCGCCTGGGCATGCCCTCGTCGTCCCCTTTCGCCAGATCAGCACGTGGTGGGAGGCCTCGCACGAGGAGCAGATGGATCTGCTGCTACTCGTCGACGAACTGAAGCAGCTCCTCGACGAACGCCACGATCCCGACGGCTACAACGTCGGGTTCAACGCCGGTCCCGCAGCCGGCCAAACCGTCGACCACCTGCACGTTCATGTGATCCCCCGCTACGAGGGCGATGTGACCGACCCCACGGGCGGCGTCCGCAATGTCATCCCTGGTCGAGGCAACTACCTCGCTGCTGAGGCACCGCTCGCCGACGGCAGTCTTCTCCACGCCACCGAGCTATTCGACGCCTCCCACGCGGATCGCCGGCTGCGCCTTGAGCTGGTCACCTGTCTGCGGTCGGAGCACTACGACCGCATCGACGTGGCGGTGAGCTTCATCATGCGATCGGGGCTCGACTTGGTGCTCGATCGTCTCGACGACGCCGTCGACCGAGGCGCGCACGTGCGGGTGCTGACCACCGACTACCTCGATGTCACCGACCCCGACGCACTCGCCCAGCTCATGGACCTCCAAGAGGCGTCGAGTGCCGCGGCGGGGTCCCTCACCGCCAAGGTGTGGCACAACCCTGCCGAGTCATTCCATCCGAAGGCCTACCTGTTCTGGTCGACCAGCGGCCCCGAGGCACGCGGGTTCGTTGGTAGCTCCAACCTGTCCCGCTCGGGCATCGATGGCGGTGTGGAGTGGAACCTCGCAGTACGTCGCATCGAACAACTGCGGGCCGGCTTCGAACGCCTGTGGGCCGACCCCCGCGCCTTGGAGCTCGACCACGCCTTGCTGCGCGACTACCGCCGGCGGCGACGCCCGCGGACCCCCATGGTGTTGCCCGCCCATCCTGACGACGTCGCTGAGCCGGCACCGATCGGGGAGTTGGACGAACCGCCGCCGCAGCCGGTTGCCCCCACCGAGGTGCAACGAGAAGCCCTGGCTGCCCTCGAGGCCACCCGCGACGCAGGGCACGCCGCCGGGCTGGTGGTGATGGCCACCGGACTGGGTAAGACGTGGCTGGCGGCGTTCGACTCGACTCGACCGACCGTCGGTCGCACCCTGTTCGTGGCCCACCGCGACGAGATCCTTCGCCAGAGCATGGACGTGTTCCGCCAGGTGCGGCCCGACGCCGAGCTGGGGCTCTACGCGGGGAGCGACAAGCAACCCGACGCCGAGGTGGTGTTCGCCTCGGTGCAGACGCTGCATCGTCGCCTCGACGACTTCGCCCCTGACGCGTTCGACTACATCGTGGTCGACGAGTTCCACCACGCTGCCGCCGCCAGCTACCGCCGGGTAATCGATCATTTCAACCCACGCTTCCTGTTGGGGTTGACCGCCACCCCCGAACGGATGGACGGCGCCGACTTGCTGGCGCTGTGCGGCGACAACGTCGTCTACGAGTGCGACCTGGTCGACGGCATCCGCCGTGGCGACCTGGTGCCGTTCCGCTACCAGGGCTTGGTCGACCGCACCGACTTCGCGCCCATCCCGTGGCGCAACGGTCGCTTCGACCCTGAGGCACTCGCCCGGGCGGTGGAAACCCGCGAACGGGCCGACCAGGCGCTCGACGCCTGGCGCACCTACGGCGGTGGACCCACGCTCGGGTTCTGCTGCTCGGTCACCCATGCCGAGTACATGGCCGATCACTTCGCCGCAGCCGGCGTGCGGTCGGTGGCGGTGCACAGCCGACCTGGCAGCGCAGCCCGACGCGCGTCGGTCGCCGACCTACGCGAGGGCGAGCTCGACGTTCTGTTCGCCGTCGACGTGTTCAACGAGGGCGTCGACGTGCCCGAGCTGGCCACCGTGCTGCTGCTGCGTCCCACCGACTCGCCCGTGGTGTTCCTCCAACAGCTCGGCCGTGGCCTGCGCCGCCCCCGAGGAGTCACGGACAAGGATCACCTTCGGGTCGTCGACTTCGTGGGCAACCACCGCAGTTTCCTGTCACGCCCGAAGGTGCTGCTGTCGCTGGGGTCTCGCACCGCCCCCACCGACGCGGACGCCGTCGATGCGGCGCGTCTCGGCGAGTTCGACCTGCCCGACGGCTGCTCGGTGGCCTACGAACTGGCGGCCGTCGACCTGCTGGCCGAGCTGGCCCGCACGACTCGCCGCTCCGCAGCCGACGTGCTCGTCGACTACTGCAGCGAGTACGCCTCGACCCACGGTTACCGACCGACGGCCGTGCAGGCGTCCCGAGCCGGGGTGAACGTGCGTGCCTCGCTGCGAGCCCGACGCTCCCACTGGTTCGCCACGCTGGCCGAGCTGGAGTTGCTCAGCGACGCGGAAGCGACCGTGGTCGAACGCTACGCCGACGTGTTGGCCGGTCTGGAGATCGAACAGGTCACCAAGTCCTACAAGCTCGTCACCCTACGAGCCCTGCTCCATGATGGGGTGCTGCGCAGCGGCTGCGACGTCGCCCAGCTGGCCGCCACTGCCCATCGGTTGGTGGCGGGCGACCCACGGCTGGTCGAGGACACCCGCCAGAAGGCGATGCCCGATCCGCGTGCCGCGGAGCCCGGCGCCTGGGAGCGGTTCTGGCGCAAGTGGCCGATCGAGCACCTCACCAGCGGTGCCCGGGCGCTGTTCCGCCTCGAGGGCGACCGGTTCGAGCCGACGTTCACCGTGGCCGACAGCGACGGCGAACTGTTCGACGCCCTGGTGGCCGAGCTGGTGGAGTGGCGCCTGGCCGACTACCTGCTCCGCCAGGACACCCCCGAGGGTGGGGCAGTTCGTTGTCGGGTGAGCCACAGCGATGGCCGTCCGATTCTCTTCATCGATCGCCAGGCCCATCCAGAGCTTCCCACCGGCTGGGTCGACGTCACCGCCGATAGCGAGCCGGTCCGCCTCAAGTTCGTGAAGGTGGCGGTCAACGTTGCTGAACGTCCCGGCGAAGCGGGCAATGCCCTGCCGGGGTTGCTGCGCGGCTGGTTCGGTCCCTCTGCTGGGCATCCCGGCACCCGCCACGAAGTGGAGCTGCGCCACGGTCCGGCCGGGTGGGATCTCGAACCGGTGCGCAGCACCGCCGGCCGACTCGCCGAGCTGCTGCCGTTGTTCCCCAGCTACGAGGTGGCCTGTGGGGCGGTGGCCACCCCCAACGCCGTGGCCGAGGCCGTTCGGCTGCCGCTGCAGCCACGTTCGGGCCGCCAGCTCGACGCGGACCGACACTTCGTGGCCTTCGCTACGGGCGACTCCATGGACGGCGGACCCGACCCGGTCGCGCACGGCGATCCGCTGCTGTTCGCCTGGGTGCGTGACACCAGCCGAGCTGATCTCGAAGGTGAACGGGTGCTGGTGCAGCAGCGCACCCGTGGCGCCGCAGCAGCGATGCTCAAGCGCTTGGCCCGCACGGCCGGCGGCTGGGAGTTGCGCTCGGACGCAGCGGGGCAACCGGCGATTGCCGGCCAGGCGGACACGGAGGTGGTGGCCCAGCTGGTCGGTCGGCTCGACGTGCGGGAGATCTCCCCGGCGGCGGAGCACATCGGCGAGCGCTTCAAGCGACGGGAGGTGCCCGGGCTGTTCGACCTGGCGTACAAGCAGGGGAGCTGGGGCAGCACCGGGCACGTGAGCGACGGCCGCCACGAGGTGCTGTTCGTTACGCTCGACAAGGCGACCATGGACGCCGGCGGGCACTACAGCGATCACTTCGAGGGGCCCGATCGGCTGGTGTGGAACTCGCAGTCGAGCACCGGCCCTGAGTCGAAGAAGGGACGCAACGTGCTCGAGGCACCCGGCAATGGACGGCTGATCCAGCTGTTCTGCCGGCGCCGCAAGGCCGATGTCGCCTTCACCTACTGCGGGGTGGTCGTGCCGCTGGCACACGAAGGCTCGAAGCCGATGACAGTGACGTTCCGGTTGCTGACCCCGCTGAGCGCCGAGGTGCAGGGGGAACTGTTGGGGGAGTGAGGGGTCAGTTCACAGATCCTGACGGTGAGTTGTTCGGGCTGGCTCGGCGAATCGGAACCCACAACCATGCGAGAGACACCGCTGCAGGCCAGTCCCTGATGAAGCGGTGACGGTGAGAGCGGCGACGCGTGTATGGGGCGACTACCGTCTCGCCAACCCCCGTAGGACAAGGTTCACCGATGCCACGCGACGATCTCCACTATTGGCCGGACTTGGATGATTGGGCGAAAGGTGATGCCCCCCGCCGCATCCTCGTCGTTGGTGCCCATGAACTCGAGCCGGGCGAAGCTGAGCTGCGTCGCGCCCCGGTGCTGCCGCTCGCCGTTCCCATGGGCTCCTACCGCTTCACCGACGCGACTGGCGTCGACGTCTTGGTCATCGCAGACGGGGAGTCGTCGGAACCAATGGCTGCGCCGTACTCCCGAATTGAAGACCGTCATCCATTGGCTCAGGCTCGGGCCACGTTCAACCACCTGTGGGGTAGCGCAGAGCCGGTGGGGCCGCCATCGGGGTTCGAGCGAGGAGCAACAGTCGCCATCGAAGGGAGCGGCGATGTCGGCGTGGTAACAGACGTCCGCTGGGATGGCGACCGCCACCGCTACACGGTGAACGTCATGGGGGCTAGCGCCATCCACTCCGAAGAGGGACTTCGGTTGTTTCGTGCCGATTCGATCGATCCTCATGACTGGGTGATGGGTCCGGTGTCCAATGCCTCGGACGTCGCGCTCCTCCTCACCCTGACGAAGCTCTCTCACCCTCTCACCGACACCATCTACTCCTACCTGTCGAGCAAGACCGTGTTCCGGCCCTATCAGTTTCGGCCCGTGCTGAAGATCCTCAGCTCGACCGAACCGCGACTTCTCATCGCCGACGAGGTTGGTCTCGGCAAGACGATCGAGGCAGGCCTCATCTGGACAGAGCTGGAAGCGCGTAGCCGATCCAATCGTGTGCTCATCGTCTGCCCCGCCGCGTTGGTACTGAAGTGGAAGGCTGAGATGGAGCGCCGCTTCAATCGCCGAGTGCGGCTCGTCGACAGAGGCGGTCTAGACGAGCTGGTGGACCTCTTTCGTGGCGGTCACGATGAGATCGAATGGGTTGGGGTCGTCTCTCTTGAACGACTCCGCACAGCAACGCAGCTGGAAGCCCTCCAGCAGGTGCAGCCGGCCTTCGATCTCGTCATCGTTGATGAGGCCCACTACCTCCGGAACCAGGCAACGCGCAGCTTCGAGGCCGGGGAGCTCTTGTCGGACTGGGCTGACGCACTGGTCTTCCTGTCAGCGACACCGATCAACCTGGGCGAGGACGACCTGTTCAATTTGCTGCGGCTTCTCCGTCCCGACGAGTACGAAGACAAGGCCATCTTCCAGGCGCAGCTCGAACCCAACCAGATCATCAACGGTGTGGCTGGGGCACTCATCGAATCCAGGACCGAGCCGGCACTGCTTGCCAGCACCCTTGAGCGGCTTGGCGACCTCGAGTTCGGCGCCCCACTGAGGAGCCGACCGGAGTATCGCGAGCTGCATGCGCTCTTGAAGGACTCACAGCAGCTCAGCGGCGACGACATCGCTGAGGCACGGCGACTGCTCGGTCGGCTTCACGTTCTCGGCAGTGTGGTGTCGAGGACCCGCAAGGTCGATGTCCCAGATGCCAAAGCCGTCCGGCAAGCAGTCCCGATCGAAGTCGACTGGCTGCCTGAGGAGCGCGGCTTCTACGAGGCAGTGCGAGCATGGACCTGGGCCCGAGCGTCGGCGCTCGGTGTCCCTCCAGGATTCGCCATGCAGATGCCGCTGCGTCAGGCTGCGAGCTGCATACCCGTCGCTGTGTCGAAGCTCGAGGCGAACGAGGACTTTGGGTTCGATTTCGACGACGATGACCATCTCGGTGTCGACGAGATCCTCGAAGATGCCGACGAGCTGGATCTGACAGAAATTCGGCAACGAGCGACTGCCATGCAGGAGCTGGTAGGTCAGGGTGTCGACTCGAAGTACAGCGCCTTTCTGCAGACCCTTCGCGGGCATCGGTCTGGAACGGACGCTCAAGTCATGGTGTTCTCCTTCTTCGTTGGGACGCTCGAGTATCTCGGACGAAGGCTTGCAGCGGATGGCTTCAGCGTTGCGGTGATGCACGGGCAGACACCCGTCGAGGAGCGAGCCCGCCTCATGGAGGACTTCCGTGCCGGCGATTTCGAGGTTCTCCTCCTGAGCGAGGTTGGGAGCGAGGGTCTCGACTTCGAGTTCTGCAATGTGGTGGTCAACTACGACCTGCCATGGAACCCGATGCGCGTCGAACAGCGGATCGGTCGAGTTGACCGCTTCGGGCAACAGTCCGAGAAGATCTTCGTCTGGAATTTTCATGTGCCCGGGACCATCGAGACGGACATCCTTGACCGCCTGTACCAGCGGATCGGTGTCTTTGAGCGAAGCATCGGGCCGCTTGAACCGATTCTTCGGAGTCCGATGGTCGAACTCCAACAGACGCTCTTCGACCCGGGACTCACTGAACATCAGCGAAAGCTTCGCCTCGACGAGATCGAGGTGGCGGTCGTCGAGCGCAGCAAGGACCTAGCGGACCTCGAGCAGGCAGATGGCCAGCTGGGAGCCATCGACTCCCTACTTGTGGACGGCCTCGACGATGGAATCGATCGGGGCCGCTTCATCGGCCGTCGAGAGATCGAGGATCTCCTACGAGCGTACTTTCGCGGAACCAGAGCGAAGTTGCGCCTCGACCAAGAAGGGACCGGCGTACTCCAGGGTGACGAGGACCTGGCTGACCAGCTCGTGCGCGCGCAGGTGTCGAGGACCGGATCTCGCTACTCGTTCACCGACCTGACCGACCACCTGCGGAACGGCGATGAGATCCGGGTTACCACCTCGAACGAGCACGCCAGCCGCCACGACGTTGAGCTGTTGTCGCTACGACACCCGCTGGTGCGCGCTGCGGTGAAGGCCCTGGGTGAATCGGCAAGTCACAGGAAAGGACGCGTCGGCACGATGTCCATCGTGGACGATGGCCTGGTTGGCTCCTATCTGATCCTGTGCTTCTTGATGCAGACAACTGGTGCGCAGCCTGCGCTCGAACTGGTGACGGTCGCAGTGGACGCACACACTGGCCAGATCGTCCCTGATGTCGGCGATCGACTGCTCGCGGCGCTGGCGACCGGGGAATGGTCCGAAGGGCACGGAGCGATCCACGAGGATCTGCTGGCAGGAGTCAACGTGGCTGTTGCTGAGATGCACCGGATCCAGGAAGTCACCGCAGAGCGGCGGCGGGCATCGAATGCCGCCTATGTGGAGGCGCGACAGGCAGCGGTCCGCTCATCGACGGCGAACAAGGTGGCAAGGTCACAGGCACAGCTCGAGGAGCAGCGGAACGAGGCGATTCGCAAGCTCCACAAGGGACGAATCAGAAACCTACGCGCCGATCAGGACACCCGGATCGCCAAACTCGAGGACCTACGTCAGGTCAGTGTGAACGTCACCCCGGTAGCGATGGTTGGACTGACCGTCAAGGCATCCTGAGCGAGCTAGTTCCTTTCGCGCCACCACCCGGGGTCATCGATCGGGTCCCATTCGGACATCGAACGGTCGGTCCGCAGCCGGAATGCGGCGCCCGAGCCGTCCTGAGAGCGGAGGACGGGCCAACGTTCAACGCGAAATACCATGGATTGACGACCTTGAAGTGCGATTCGGCCATCGACGTACAGCTTGAACTGCACGCGACCGTTGAGGGTCCTGAACGTCAACTGGTCCTGCACGGTGTTGTCGATATCGAGCGGGAGGCGCTCTCCCTCCATCGACTCGCAGTAGAGAAAGGCCCTTGGTGTCAGCCCAGTCACCGTACACGGCACCCCAAGTTGTGACTGTCCAGCCATGACCTGGGCCGGGGAGTACAGCGGGGTGAAGGCCTGATAGAGGGTGTGTCGATCGCCTCGTTCATCCTCTAGAACGAAGCTGAAGCCAGGTCGGTGGAGATTCAGGCGGGAGACCACTTCTCCCAACGTGAGGCCGCTGACCACCGCCTCTTCTGGGTGGTCGATGAGGGGATCGCGAGCCTGGTGAGCGTGAGGGAACTCCTGGCTCAATCGCATGCCGACCGAGGGGATGCGACTCATTCCACCAGCGAGCAGCACGTGGTCGACAGAGCGCACCAGGCTGTCGATCGGCTGCCGCTTGATGCTTGCTGGGTCACTTCCGCGTACTCGCAGTTCGGCCCCGCGCAAGACGCCATGGGTCAGTTGGATGGCCCGTTCGAGCTGCGGTGCGAACACGCTGTCGAGATCGCTGCGCTTGAGGGACAGCTTCTGCGATCCGTACGCAGCCGGCAGCGTCGTTGCTGCGCTGGGGGCGTCCGTCAACTGCATCTTCAGGCGTCCAGCTGCCATCTCCAGGACACGTCGTACGTCCTCTGCTTCCGTGTCGAGGTCGACGTCTCGGGCGACGAGTTCAGCGGTCAAGTGGTCGGCGAGCTGTGAGTCAAGCGAATCGCCCGCCTCGTTGAAGCCGGCGGCAGACAGAACCGTGATCTCCGGCTTCGGTCCGTCTTCCACCTCGAGCAGTGCAACATCGAGCGTGCCGCCGCCATAGTCGAACACCAGGGTGCGGCCCTCCGGAACGGAGTGGCCAGCCAGCCTCCGGTGGGTGACCCACGAGATACCCGCAGCAATCGGCTCGTCGAGGAGATCGGCAGCGCCCACAGCCAGTCCCGCTTTGTTGGCCAGCGAGCTGAGGCGATCTCGGGTCGCTCCGTCCCAAACAGCGGGACACCCGAGCCGGATGTTCGTGCAGTGTTTGACGCTCGGATCGGCGACTTCGGCTCGGCGAACTGCTTCTCGAAGAAGGGCGACGACCACGTCGTCGACACAGACCTCAACTGCTTCGCCGTCGGGGCTCGTTCGTCTCACTGAGGTCTCGTCGCTGGCCAGAACGGACTTGACGGATCGGATGAGGCTGAGTTCGCCGAAGCCGACCGCTTCTTCACCGAACGCCAGGGAATCGCCAGAGCTAACTGGCGCGGCGACCGTGGGCATCCATGTGGTCGATTGACCGACCGGCACGATCTGCGCCGACCCGCCCTCGCTGCGATGTCCGACAAGCAGCGTCGAAGTGCCGAAATCGATGCCAAGCGTCCGGCTAGCTGCCATCGCTTCCTCCCTGTTCGTCCCCGGCCCGGTTGGTGACCCTCACCAGACCGTGGGCGATTGCTGTGACGCGGGAGCCTTCCTGCAGTACGACTGGGGACTCGATGAGCACCACGGACTCGCCGGGTTCGACGGTCTCGCTGCCGACCAGATGGTGAATCGCGGGGTCGAAAGCGGCTTCCCGGCCCGCCTCGCCGAGGAGTACCAGCCCTGAGGATCGCATCGTTGACAGCACCTCGGCGAGTGCTTCTGCCACCTCAGGGTCGGCGGCCCGGCGGGCAAGGTGTTGAAGGGCCTCGGCCACAGGTCGAAGAACGTCGATCTGTTCCATGCGCTTCTGCGCTGTGAACTTCTCGCGGGCTTCTCGCAGGTGCGTGGCCAGCCGCTCCTCGGCCTGGCGAGCCGTCCCTTCGGCGAGATCAGCTCGCTGACGTTCGCGTTCGACTGCTTCTTCGAGTATCTGGACTTGCTTCCGGGCCACGGCCGCTTCGTCTAGCGCTTCGGTGTCGGCCGCTGCCACGGCCGTCGCTGTACCGATCCGGTCAACTGCTGCCTTTAGGCGCCGTCCGATTGTGTCGTGTGTCGTGACGGAGCTGAGGATGTCAGCAACGTCGTCGTCGGTGAAGAGCTCCCACACCGCGCCGCCCGACCGAAGGAGTTCGGCAAAGCGGTGACGGTTGGATGTCGCTACGACCTCATCGAGAAGCGGACGTATGGCGTCGTACCCAGGTGGTTCCCGGAGAAACGCACGCAGTGGCGGAAGACTCAGAAACTGGTCGAGTGTGCTGGTCGTGAGGGGCGCCCACACGGCGCTGTCGTTCAACCAGGGTCGCTGGGCGCTCACCGCGCCGCCGAGGAGGAGCGCGCGTCCGTCGGTTGGTGCGAGGACGACCGTCGCCCGCATCGCCCGTTCAGACAGCTCGCTGCCGACCTGGATCACAGCGTCAGCCGATGACAGCGGCGCGCCCGTGAGCGACGCGACCAGTGACCTGGCAGTGCCGGATTCGGGTAGCTCCGGGACCAACTCGAGGAGCGCCTGAAGCGCTTGAGGTGACGCGACCGATGCCCACAGCTGATGCAGGCGGCTCAGTGCCTGGTCGATGGCCTCCGCATCGGCTGACGCGATGACCGTATCTAGCTGCTCAGCCAGGGCCGGCGCGACTGACGCCGCATCCAGCTGTCCGAGTCCCTTCGCGGCGCCTTTCCGCGGCTTCTCAGTCGGCGTGAAGAGCAGGAATCTCACGAGGAGTCCAGCATCTCCATAGGTTGCGCCCCCTCTGACGAGCCCGACCGCTAGCGATGGTGACATCGACTCGATGGTCGCCTGGTCGATCGTCTTGCTGTCACCTGTGTTGGGACCACCATCGGTGAGGAGGCGGAGGGCAGCGGGAACCCACGGCGGCAACTGGTCCGAGCCCAGCTCCATGAGTGACCTCGCAGCCTCCTCTCGCTCCTTCGCCGTCGTGGAGCCCTTGGTGAGGACCTCAAGGAGGGTCAGGGCTTCAGCGAGGATGATCTCTCTGTTGGAGCGGAGTCGCAGCTCTTCGTCCGTCACTGCGACTGCCGTTGCCAGTCGCAGCGCGCTCTTCATGTCCGCTGCAGCCACTTCTGGAAGTCCCAGTTGTGTAAGACGGAGGTTGACCATGTCGATCGAGGAGTGGCCATCCCGGGCCGTGTGTCGCACTACCTCGATCAGTGCCACGTCGGGCTCCTTCTCCAGGCGAGTGGCTGCCGCCGCCGGGTCGGTCAGCGCCAAGTGGAGAAATGACCCCTCGTCGACATGAGCGATACCCCGATAGGAGTCATCGGTGGGGTCGCCTTGTTGGCGGATTCGCCAGGGCTTCGAGGTTGTGTCGACCGTGATCCGCCGTGGTCCGTCCATCGCGATCCGATACTACGCAGTCGTCAACTTGTGCCGCGTCGGTCGATGGAGGGCCACGACCGCCGCGCTCGGTCGTAGATGAGATTGCCGCAATGTCCGGTCACCACTCCAGGTCGACCTACTCCTTCACGAAGGTGACCGTCTGCTCTGAGAGGCGAAGTTGTGACGACCTCCAGCCGGCATCGATGATGGCCCGAGCGACCGCCGAGCCTTCGTAGCTGTGCCAGTGAGCGGCGTGCCGCCGACAGGAGGGTGGGAGTGGCATCCCGATCGCCTCCTCGAGCTCGGCGAAAGTGACGGTGACGCTCTGCTCGTGGTGGGAGCGCAACCAGCTCCACAGGGGCTGGTACTTCCCACCATGGTCACGGCTGCGCCTGTCGCTGCCAGACCCGACGGGCATGCTGCCTGGCGTCGTCGCGACCGGTAGCGGGTCGGGTTCGCCAGCATGGAGTCGTTCCACGTCGTCTGCACTCCAGATGAGGATGGTGGGTCCGGGGCGATCGACGAGGGCTCGCGCGAAATGACGGAGTGCGTCGTCCTTCTCGGTCGTGCCGGCACACACGATGACGCCGAGAGCTGAGCCGGCGTCGAGCAGGTTCACCATGTCGCCCTTGATGTGTTTTCGGGTCCGCCAGCTCGACTCGATCTCGAATCCCACGATCGGTACGGCTGTCTCCAGACCCGGGATCGGTTGCTGCGGCTGCCAGAGCCACATGACGTCGATTCGACCGCCCGATACGGCGTATTCCTTCACCACGGTGAAGCCGAGCCGCTCGCCGCACTCGACGAGCATTCTGGTCATTCGCTGGTTGGCATCCCTCGCGTCGTTCTCTTCGTTGGCCACGCCAGGTAGGTTGTCACGCCCGTCGGTGCCGTACCCGTGACCGGGGCGGCCCAGGCCGTGCGCCGTAGGCGGCGGGGATGCCTGCTTCCGCTTCCTGCAACCGATGCTGCTCTCACCGGTCCGCCTCCCGCAATGGAGGCTTGACCCACCGACAGGCCGGGCTGCGGGACGCTGCTACAAGCCGGTGCGGAAGTAGTCGAGGATGCCGTCGAGTCCTGCGGATGCTTCCTCCCAGTTGGGGAACTGCCGTTCCCGGGGCCGGAACTCGCCCCGGTGGCCGACGTCAACGCCGAGTTCGTGGTGCAGCAGCTCGTGGTAGAGCAGGAACTTGATCGTGCTGCGGCTGATCGAGCTGGTCTGCAAGACGGAATTCACGGTGACCTCAGCGGACCTTTCGTCGTAGTAGGCCCAGTAGTGGCGAATCGGACGCTGACTCCATCGCACTGTGGGAGAGGGCTTCTCCAACCCCATTTCGACCCTCACCTCAGCGGTGAGTTCGTCGAGATCCCACGAGCCCGGTTCGAGCGGCCGCTTGAGTTCCTCGGTCAGGTCGACCGGCACCCAGTCGTCCTGACCCTCCCCGTCGAGCTTGACGTTCTCGACGTGGCGCCGGACCATCCGGATGTAGGCATTGCGATCCGGATACACCACTTGCGCTTGCGTCGTGTCCCAGATGTGCCCGGCGAAGTCGATGTCGCTGCCTTCCCCCGCCTCGATGAATCGGTGAGCAACCAGGGTCGGGAGGTAGGTTTCGCGTTCAGCGAACGGCACGAACGGCGGGGCGGCACCGATCTCGTTGATGTACTCGACAATTGCCTGGCGGGCGTCGATGGAGGGAACAGGTGTGGGCACCGACCGAAACGTTGCCTCGATGCTGGCGGCATCGGCCGAGCGAGCCAAGGCGTCGTCGATGAGCGACTCGAGCGCAGCTCGTTGGTGGTCGAACACTGGAACCTGGCGCAGGGGGAGTTGGTCCTGTTCTCCGGCGAATGCGGACAGGTCGAACCAACCGGCGGGGACGACTTCGAGTGCGCCGGTGGCGTGAGCTTGGCGGACCTGGCGGGCGAGCTCTCGGTAGAGCTCCCACGGCACCTCGGCCGACCCCATCTTCGGCCGAGCAGGCGCGTCTTCGTCGACGATGTCTTCGGCTGGGAACAACGACCGGGGATCGAGCCAGTCGGCGAAGTCCTGCCAGTGGTCAGCGAACGAGACCAGGTGGGCATCGTCGGTACCGTTGGCTGCAGGTCCACGCAGTGCGCGGCCGATCATCTGCTTCAAGAGGATCTCGGACCTGGTGGGACGGGCCAAGAGCACCGCCCGGGCGTTCGGGAGGTCGATACCTTCGGTGAGCTTGGTGACACTGGTGAGGACCTTGAGTTTGCCGGCCTTGAACTTGGCAAGGATGTCGTGCGTCGAGTCGTGCCCGCGTTCGACGACGTGGGTGACGTAGTCCGCAGTGATGCCCTCTGCTTGGAACTGCTCAGCCAAGGTCATGGCGTGGGCAACGTTGGTGGCGAAGACCAGCGTGGGGCCGTAGATGGCCTCGTGGGCCAGGTAGTGGTCGACGATTGCTCGGTTCCGGCTCATGGAGTTCGCGAGTCGCTGCAGGGTCTGCGGCGAGTAGTCGCTGAACTGCTGGAGGTGGGCCCGTTCATCTGGGGTGAGGACGATCTCCTCGCCCGTATCCACCTCGTGCATGTGTGGTCGCGCCAGTACCCCGCGAGAAATGAGGGTCGACAGGTCTGCTTCGTAGATGATCCCGTCGGGGAAGAGCTTGGCGATCGACCCTCGTTCTCGTTCGGCCGAGCGCATCGGAGTGGCTGTGAGGCCGAGCACGTCGACACCCTCGTGGCCATCGGCGACCTCGAGGAGACGGCGGTAGGTGCGCGCCGGGGCGTGGTGGGCCTCGTCGATGACGATGAAGGTGTCGGGGTGGACCTCGAGGAACCGCTCGAGGATCATCTTGTTGGCGCCGGTCATCAGCGTGAGGATGGACGCGCAGGTGACCTCGATCTCGGGGTCGGCAAGCCGCTCAGCGCCGCGACCGTGGCGACTCGACAGGCACTGCACGTCAAGTGTCGAGGACCGGTCACGGCCAGACGCATCCACATGAGCGCCGAACGAGAGCGACGCCTGCTCGAGTAGTTCGGCGCGATGAGCGATCCAGAGCACTGGGCGTGACGCGCCGGGGCGCAGGTGTCGCTGGCAGAGCCACCGCACTGCGGTTGCTGTCTTGCCGGCACCAGTGGGAAGAACCAGTAGGCCGCGCAGCCCACGCCGGGGGTGATCGGTCCGGGCGGCATCGAGGGCCTTGTCCAGGGCGCTCCAGGCTTCGGTCTGATGGTCATAGGGATCGAAGGGATTCTCCAGCGTTCCCTCGGGTGGTGCCCACCGTCGCACGCCTTGGTAGGGCTCGACGTCAACCTCGACGGTGTCGATGGCTGGAGCGTTGCCCGGGGATGAGACAGCCGTCGCTCGTCTGCGCTTGCCCCCGAGTTGCCACAACAGCTTCTCGACTTCTCGGAGGAGGGCCGTGCTGGAGCGACATGAGCACAGATAGGCATAGACCTGTGCTTTGGACCTGCCGTAGCGTTCCCGCCGGCCGAGACCCTGTTCCATGAGCGCTTTCGACAGCGTCCTGGCGTTCGCCAGATCCGCCTGTAGCCACTCGTCGCGGAGGCCCACCCAGTGGTCTGCCAGCCACTTGGGATCTGGTGCGTCCCCGAAGACCGAGGACCAGACCGCATCGTTGGTATTCGGTCGAATGCCGTCGGCCGACGCAGCCAGATACACGCGGAGCGGCTCTGGGAGCTTCCGCCACGAGAATTGCTGGTTGTCCATTGTGTCCGCCTCTGGCGTCGAAAATATGTAGCCGGACAGTAGTACTCCGCTGTGACACGTCTGATCCCCACGGGCGGAGCGCACCGTCCCCCACATCCTCCAGTGCCCAAGTGGGTCTGCTTGCGGCTGGTCCGTCGGCGTCAGCTCGGGGTGGCGAGCAAGGCTGGGAGGCGCCAGCCATCTGTACACGGAGCTCGCCGAAGTCGTGGTCGACGTGGCAGCGTCTACAAGTGACCTTCACGCTGTGAGCCCGCACAGCCCGGTGAGCGAAGCTGCACCAGCGCGGTGCTACGTGGGTGAGCGGGTCGATGACCGTCGACTGAACTGGGTGGCCCGGACTTCCATGCCGCTACGGGCTGGCGTTGACGCGTGTGTCCCAGGCGCTGTGGCCTTCGAAGTCGAAGCGGCCTTCGTCGATCGAGCGGACGAACGCACCGAAGGTGTGGTGGCCGAACCATTTCGATCTGTCGCCTGCGTCGCCCACGGTCTGTCGGACGGCTTCGGCGAGCTGGGTGAGGAGCAGCGGTCGGCCCGAGCCGGCGAGAAGTTGTCGGATGGTGGCCTCTGCCGTCCGGCGCTCCTCGCTTGGGTCCAGGGCGTGTTGCGTTGCCTGCCTGATGGGGCGGTTGCTCCGGATGGGGCCCGCTGCCAGCGAGTCGATGGCGTCGAACTGGATGACGTCGGCGCGCACCGCTTTGCAGGCTGCGACTGCGTCGGTCCAGCCGGAGACGAGCACGAGCTTGGTTTCGGCGGGGACCGTTCGTGCGGTGTCGGCGAGTGCTGCGACGAGTTCGGCGCGGCCGCCGGAGTCCGGGCCGACGGTCTCCCAGCCGCAGCCTTGCGCAGCGAGTTGGAAGGTGAGGAGCCCGGGTACGAGTGGCATGACCATGATGCAGCGGTTGGGCTGGTCGTCGCCGACGGCGGCGGTCTGCAGGTCGGTGAGGTTGAGGCGGCGAGTGCCGAGGTGGTGGCGCATCCAGTTCTGGTCGGCGATGACGACTGCCTGGTCGGACGCGGGGGATGGTGGTCGAACGGGGGTGGCCGGGCTCTGTGCGGGTGAGGTTCCGCTGGTGGTTTCGGGGACTGACCTCGGGGGTGGTTGCCGGTTGGTGGCTGGTGGGGGGAGGGGGAGGTCTGCTTGGAGTCGGCCTGGGATCATGCCGACGGAGCCGTAGCCTGCCCAGCGGGCGTCTTTGCCTTCGTGGGGGTGGGCGACCATCACGTGGCGGACGACGGGGTCTCCGTCTTTGCGCATGCGTGCGTACTTGGCGTGCGTCGCTGCTGCTGCGTGGTCGACCCAGTGCCGTCCGACGTACTTTGCGTCGATGATGGTCACCCATGGCACCGGGTGGGGTCGGTAGACGACCACGTCGGGTGTGGCCAACAGCTGCACTTGGTCGGGGTCGGGGTGGGGGACGTACTCGATGCCTTGCCAGCCTCGTCCGCTGGTGTCGATGGATGGTTCGAAGGCGACGTGGACGGGCCCGGGGAAGGTGACGGTGGTGCCTGCCGGGAGGTCGAGCCGGTGGCGTCTGCCGACGAGGGGTGTGGCCAATTCGGAGAAGCCTGATGGTGGTGCCCCGTAGCGGGCGGCGCAGGCGAGCAGGACTCGGAGGTACACCCAGTATTCGTAGAGTCGGATGGTGCCTTCGACGCCGAGGCGTAGTTCGCCGGGGCCTTCGGTGGGTTCGAGGTCGGGGCGGCGGAGGAGGCGGGCCACGGCGTGCACTTGGCGGTAGCGGGCGTCGGTGCGCATGCCCCACGTCACGTCGGTGGTCACCTGGTGAGCGCTGATGTCGGAGAGGATGCTGTGGCCGAGGAGGCGGCCGATCTGGTAGGCGACGGGGTCGCCGCCGGGGGTGCGCATGGCGTAGGTGCGCAGGCGACGGAGCGTGTCGGCCACCATCACGTTCTCTGGGGTGGAGCACGATCGTTGGGGCACCCGTGCGAGTCCGGCGGATCCCCGCAGCGCAGCTCGCTGCACCGACACGGTGAGCTCGCGGGGGTGTCGCACCTGTCGTTGGTGGCGCACCGTGGAGCCGGGGAGGATGGTCGTGCGCGGCGCGGAGATGATGGAATGCACTGGTTGTTCGATGCGCCGCCACAGCTCGTGGGGAGGGGGCAGGCCGGCTTGGAGTCGGCTGACCGCTGCGGGGTCGAGCACCAGGCCCGCCCAGGTTCGTTCGAGGTCGGCCCGCAGGGTGCGCCAAGCCTCCTCGGACAGCTTGTCGGGACGCACGTCGATTTCACCGACACACGTCCCTGCGACGGTGATCTCGACGAGCCCGAGGTGGCCGCGCAGCTCGGGGCAGTCGCGCAGGGCAATGGTCGCAGACCCGGCGGTGTCGGCCGTCCGGCGTTCGTTGCCGATCACCACCTCGGCGCCGGCGGGGAGGCCTCGGAGGTGGAAGAGGTCTGATTCGCTGACTGGTGGGGCGAGGCCAGGCGTGAGGCGCTGCCACCCGTTGCGGGTGTGCACCTCGACGCTGCCGGTGGTCATGTGCGGATTCCGACGAGGCCGATGCGGGCGTCGGTACCGTCGAGGAACTCGTCGTCGGCCACCCTCGGGTCGAGCCAGCGATCGATCACCTCGACGCAGGTCTCGCAGCCGGCGCTGTCGAGCATCTTGCGAAGGTCCTCGAGTTCGGGTTGCAGGTCGCGTTTGAACCCTCGGATCTTGGGGATGATGCGCTGCAGGACCCCGACGTCGAGCGCGTTCTCGTCGCTGAGGATGCCGTCGGCGTTGGCGATGAAGCGCTCGAGTTCGAGGTGAGCTCGCAGGCCCACGCCGATCCCAGCGGTTTCGAGGACCTCGGCCACCTCCACGAGGAACTCGTGGTGAAGATCGGACGGCTCGTCATGACACAGCGCCCGCCAATCGGTCATCGTCACCCGCAGCGGGGCTTCGGCCGGGCCACCGCCGTCGTGGTGGCGTCGACTCCAGCTGATTCCCTATCGGGGATCGGGTGTCAAGCGGTTCCTCGGTTGACCTGGTCGAGGGTCGCCGTGAACGATGGTGTGTGGGGAAGGTCGCCCCGTTGTTGTCGTCCGGTTCGGGTGGCTTGGGGGGCCTTCCCCGCTGTCTTTTTGCTGCGCCGGCGGGCTCGGACGTCGGCGGGGACGGTGAAGTGCTCGGCGATGATGGCTTTTGCTTCGTCGGGGGTGACGGGTCGGTTGTCGGTGTCGCAGATGACGTAGGGCATGCCTCGGCGCATCACGGCCCAGGTGCGCTCAGCGAGGTTGGCGGCGACGACGCAGAGCGCGCCGAGGTGGTCCTTGCCTCGCTCGACCATCTGCACGTGGTAGATCCGGGCCAGTTGGGGGTCCTGTTTGCGGGCGTGGTCGGCGGCGCGCACGAACGTGGTGCGCAGCAGCGACGACCCGGCTTTGGACATGGGTTGGCCCTTGCGGTTCGTGTCCCCGGTCTCCGACGTGCGGGCCACGAGCCCGGTGTAGGAGCGGAACTGCTTGCCGTTGGCGAAGCGGGCGGGGTCGGCCATGATCGCGGCCACGGTCGGACCGCCGACCTCGGCCAGGCCGGGCAGGCTGCGGGCGAGCCCTGCCGGGTCGACCCACCGATACGCGGTCTCGCGCTCGTTGGCGTGGACGGCGAGCTCGTCGTGGACCGAGCGCAACAGGCGAACCTCGGTCGCGACCTCCGCGGCGAGATCTGAGAACGCGACCGCAGAGTTGGTCCCGTAGAGCTCGAGTGACGCCTCCGCGGCGGCGATCCACACGGCGGCCCGCTCGGCGCCCTGGTGGTTGTTCGACGCCTTCACGATCAGTGCGGTCACCCGCTTGAGGCCCGTCTTGACCAGCAGGTTCGGGTCCGCCCACCGTTCGAGCACGGCCAGATCGGCGGCGCCGAGGTCACCGGTCAGCGGCGTCATCGGCAGGAGCTGGCGGACGAGGTCCTTGATGCGGACCTTGTGCCGAGACGCTTCTTGGGTGAGCCGATCACAGACCCGCACCCGACGATCCAACGCGGCGCGCTCGACGCCAGGCAGCTGCAGCGGCTGGAGCCCATCAGGGTCGAACAGCGGCAGTCGGGCCAAGGTGTCTGCGTCGATGCCGTTGGTCTTGGTGTGGCGCGACAAGAACTTGCGCAGGTCCGACGCCTTGGCTGACGACACCCGATGCACGACATGGCCCCGGTCCGTGAAGAACACCGCGATCGGCAACCACGCCGGTCCCGTCGGCTCCATCACCACCTCCAACCGGGTCCCGTCCGGAGCGCCGGACAACGCCACAGCCTCGACCTCACGGAGGCTCTCGACGGTCGGGACCGCCTTGCGCTTCGCGATGGTGTTGCCGGACTCGTCGAGGACCCGCACCGAGTGCGCGCTCGCGATGCCCAGATCGATCCCGACCAGACGCCTGATCGTCATGATGTCCTCCCTTGGTTCGTGTCCAATGAACACCGGCACGCCCAGAGAGCAACGCACGATCAAGGCCACGGTCCCAAGGAAGACACGCGCCAACCGCGGCTCCCACTCATGTGCTGCAACCGGCTC
>JAFIEP010000115.1 GCA_020832495.1 Acidimicrobiia bacterium
TGCCAACCTGTGCATCACCCACCGGGCATCGGACCTCGTCGCCCAGGCCGATGACGGCACGGCGACCAGCAAGATCGCGGCAGGGCTTCTCGCCGACTCGGCCACCAAGATCATCCTTCGCCAGGCCCCCGACCAGCTCGATGCTGCCGTTGCCCATTTCGGGCTCACGGAACCCGAGGCGACGATCGTCGGCCAGCTCACACGAGGCCGAGCCCTCTGGAAGCTCGGCGGTCGAACTGCCGTGGTCCAGCACGTCCTCGGCCCCAGCGAGGCAGCCATCTGCGACACGGATGCCCGGATGAACGCGCGCCCGGCCGACGAGGTGGAGGCAGCGTGACATGTACGACCGGGAGGCTCTGCTCGCCGCCGTCGACCTGGCTGCCCTCGCCGACGATCTCCTCGGCGGCCACGTCGGCTCCCAGCGCTCCCCGATGTGGCACTGCCCAAACCCCCAACATGCGCAGACCGGACGGACCCCGCCGCTCAGCATCTTCCACAGCCACCAAGGCGAGCAGCGCTGGCGCTGCCACGGATGCGGCGACGGTGGCACCGCCATCGACCTCGTCGTGGCCTGCAAGGGAGGAAGCGTCCGTGACGCCCTCGGCTACCTCGCCGGTCGCGTCGGCCACCATGACCATTCGATCGACTGGACGCCAACGGGTCGATCTGCGATGAGCCGACGACCGGTGGAACGCGGGTGCCGAGACCGTGAAGGCCTCCAGCGCTACGTCGACGAGTGCGCCGCCACGCTCTGGGAGCCCGACGGCCGCGCCATCCGACGCTGGCTCACCAACATCCGAGGCATCCCTGCCGATGTCCTCGAGGAGAACCGCATCGGGGCTGACCTCGGCTCGCGGAGACAGGATCGACCTGCCGGCATGCCACGAGCGCTCGGCGCCGTCCTCCCGACGATCTCACAGGGCCAGGTCGTCTACGCCCAGATTCGCGTACCGCATCCCGCTCCCGGCCGACCTCGGTACATGAATCCGACATCCGATCTCGCACCGAACCCACGCGTGACCAGGATGCGCCCAGTCGAGTGTCGCCGCCCTGAGGTCATCGTCACCGAAGGAGCGATCGACGCCCTGTCGGCTGCCACGGCCGGCTACCGAGCCGTCGGTGTGCTCAGCGCCGCCTACGGCGACGAGGCCGTGGCCGTCGCACTCGCCCGATTGCCCCAACCGCTCGTCCTGGCCCTCGATGCCGACGAAGCCGGCCAAGCTGGGGCCGACCGACTTACTGCGCTGCTCGAAACCCGAGGTCGAACGCCGGTCCGGCTCGACATCAGGGAGGGCGATCTGAACGACGCTATGCGCCGCTCCGACGACTGGCCCACCCGACTCGACGCAGCGGTTGAGCAAGCAACCTCGGCACAGCGCTCGGTCGGTGCCAGCCTCGAACGATGAGCGGCCTACGCGTTGGCTCTGATGGCAGCGGCGACCGCGTCCGTGCCGCGTCGTGCGGCCAAGCAGGCAGTGAGGATCACCGTCAGGTACGGCACCCACGGCCCAACCAGCGCGTACGGCGGGTCATCGTCGAACAACAGGGTGAGCCGGTGATTTTCGAGATCGGGGTGTAGCTCGCGGATGCCGTCGTGCCAGACCGACGCCCATGCGCCTTCGAACCACACTAAGAGCCGCCGATCGGTTGCCAGCACGCGCAGCCCACCGAGCGACCGCCACTGAGGAGCGGCCAACCGTTCGGCCTCTGCTCGTGCCCGCCGTCGCGCCGAAGCGGCACCGATCGAGGCAGCGGCGAACAGCACTGGCCCACCGAAGGCCAGGATCCTCGCCTCCTCGTAGAAGACGTTCATTGCCTGGTACCGCCACCCGAAGGCCCCAAGGTCGGCATGGAGGACCTCGCCAGGACCGAGCAGGACCGTGATCGCCACCAAGCCGCCGCCGCCCGAGCTGCTCGAACTGATGAGGACGGGCAGGCCCTCACCGCGGGCTACCTGCTGGGCCAGTTCGACCGCGATGTCCCACTCGGTGCCACTACACCGGCGACCCCACGTCGCTGCCATAGTCCAAGAGTACGCCGGGGGCATGACATCCGATGAGGCCCCTGGACGGCTGCCCGCCAGCCGCCGCCTGCTGCTGAGTCTCTTCGTGGTCATGGGTGGCTACGAAGCCGAAGCCGAAGGACCTGATTCGGTGGGATTCAGACACGAGTCGAACTACCCGACCCTGGTCGCGCTGAGACCAGCACCAAGTTCCTGCCAGCGATCATGGAGCGAACGTGCCGAATCGAGCAACGACGGCTCTGGTTGGCCGTCGAGCCTCAAGCCGCGCGTCCAACTCCATGGCCCGACTCAGTACCTCGACAGGGTCAGCATCCCTTGATTGCAAGCCGATCCTCCACCCAGCCGATGTACGCCAAGCTGCGAACAGTTCACCGGTATTGTCGCCGCGTCGCCAACACACGAGTCGGACGCCACCATGTCTTGTAAGCAGTGAGCAAGCCTCCTCTTCCGGATCGGAAGGGGCGAGTGCGACGAGATCCTTCTCTCCATCTGAGTAGAAGGTCTGACTCGTAAGGCAATTCGATAGGAGCGCTAGATCGTCGGCGGACAGCCACCAAGCCCATTCCTCTGGCGGCTGCGCTGCGCTGAGCGACGTACCGAGGAGTACTTGCATAACGTACCCCGAACCGGCAGCCGCCTTGAAGTCTAGGTCCGAATATAGGCACCGCTCGTCTCGAGCACGCGATGTACACAAACGAACGGCGCTAACGCCCCGGTCGGCAAGCCAGGCTAGAGCGCCTTCCACGACCTCATGAGCGAACCCCCGATTCCTACTCGATGGCTGGGTCCAGACGTTGCTTATCCAGGCGGGCTGGAGTTCAATTGGGGCGTCCCTCTGTGAGAGATTGGCAACAGCGAGAGAGCGTGGCTGACCGGCGTCAGTTCGCACGATGGCCACTGCTCCGTTCGGAAGTGCTGCACGTCGTGCGGCAAGTTCTCGAAGTCGGCCACTCCACGGCTCGACCGCACTCCTCGTCCATTCGGCGAAGAGCTCTGGCCAGAGCGCATGTAGTGCTGGAAGTGAGATCCAGCTCGTGTCAGCTGGCCACTGTGCCATCGAAATCCCCCAAAATGGACGAAAGACTGCGAGCACTTCCGGGATGATCTTCAATCCAGTCAACGACTGTGTCCATCACCCACCGCAACGAATCTACGATGTGCTCCGGGTGGAGGTTGACACACATTGGCAGCCCACGGAAAAGCTGCCAATGGTCCAAGAACTCACGCAAGAAGCGACGTGGCTGATTCACGTAAGCATCACCGCTGTGAACGTAGCCATACCCTTCATCAAAGAGAAACACATCGTCTTCAAGTACAGTCGGGATCATCCACAACGGCGGCCTCGTTCCATCGCCGTCTCGGACTGAGAGCGGCCTGCCAATCCCAGTAGGGGTTCCGATCCACGATCGGCCCGACGCCGCGACAAGGTTGAAGTCGGCTCGGACCCCTCTCTCTATGAGTGCCTGATGAATAGTCCTCGGTTCGTGCCACTGGAATCGATGGTGCCGGCATGCCCAGGGGGCCTGCCCTGTCGCGTCGGACGCTATGTCACTCAACCGTGTGAGATTCTCCAAGAAATCCGCAGTATTGCCGCTGTCGGAATAGGGATGGACCCCAGCATAGTGAAAGGCCTCCATCGCTCTACAAACCCGAGGCGACAGCTGCTCGCCCGACCGGAAGAGGAGTACAGTGGGGACCTTATGCTCACCCATGAACTCGAGGTACTCGAGAATCTGGCCCTCTGAAGCGTCGTCTGTATCTCCAGTTACTAGGAGCCATGGGTCGCGAAGCCGGTCAGGAACGAGTTGACCTGGGTAGCCGATCGTGGACACCAAGTCATCAACTATGACGTCGACGAACGCATAGCTGGTCATCCATCCCTTGTCGGTATCCATCGCCACCGACGACCAGTTGTCAGGGGCGTGGTTGAGGGTGCTAGCCGAGCCTCCGGTAGCCCAATTGAGCAGCGCAACTAGATCGACGTGCGAAGTGATCTCGTCCGTCTGCGAGGTGAACAGGCGGTCGCCCGAACCGCTCAGGAACTCGCCAGGCACGGGGACGATCTCGGGTGAAGGTCCACCGACCGCTATGCCACGTAGTTGGCTAACGGGGCCCAGGGTGTGCGTTCGGGGACAAACGATACGGACGTTGTGCGTCGATCGACCGCGTCCGATTTCGAGGTGAAGGAGGTACTTCGTGTCTACGGATTCGTATCCGATCTCCAGCGGAGCCTGCAAGCGGGTGGCGATCGAATCTCGAAGCAGCATCACGGCTCTCATGCCGAACTGGTTCACGGTGTCGCCGGTCCCAAACAGAGGCTCGAAAGGAGGAGTTCGCGCAGCTGGTCTCTCTGAACCGCTGAGAGATCTCCGTCATCGGGGGCGACGCTGGTTTGTTTCTCTCGATTCCGTCTGGCAGCCTCCACGAGCTCCAGCGCTGCACGTTGAGCGTCACCAACAGGCACCTGGATGAGCCACGATTCGCACCCGTGCGCACCGAAGCCGAAGTCGGCAACGACGGTGTGGAGACCTCGAGCCGCTCCTTCCAGGACCGAGTGAGGGAACACCTCTGTGTACGAAGGGAGGAACAGGACCTCCGACCAAGCGTAGACAGCATCGATGTCCTCGACGTGCCCAAGAATCACCGTTTGCACCTGGGCGACCAGCTCACCGACGGCCTCGCGGAGGTGTGGAAGTTGTTCGCCAAAGCCGGCGACGACGACTTGAGCCGTCGCATCGAGTTCACCCAGCGCCAAGATCGTCTCTAATAGGTAGTCATGATCAGTCTTGTCGTCATCAACTCGAGCAACGACACCGACCCTAGGACCGGCCGTAGCCAGGGGCAGTTGGGTGGATCGAGCGCTCGCCGAGGTCGGTTGAAGGTCCGGCGTCATCAACGTGGGAACAACTACGGCCGAGTTCCGGAACCACCCGGAATCGTCTGCGACCGCAGCGTACTGTTCGAGGGACGTCGCCGAAGGGACGACTACCGTGGCGTTGCGTCGCGCCGCCGCGGCGAGCAGCGTGGGCGCCTCTGGACAGAGTCGGGCCTCGGTGTGGAAGTGAAGAATGAGCTTAGCTTCCTGCGGCGCATGGCGTAGAGCCCATTCGATGGCAGGGGTGTGATGGGCGCTGACCAACGTCGGTTCTCCGAGAGCCTGCCAACCGAGTGATGAGTCCAAGGACATGACTAGGCGGCTTGCTGATGAGCGAAATCTGTCAGTCCAATGTCCGCCACCCCGCAAGGCGACCGCAGCGACATCTACTGATGCTTCTCGACAGAGATCGAGAATCTGGAGCGCGGTCCGCGATGCGCCGCAGGCGTGGAACGCGTGGACGACGACCGCCGCAGTGACCCTGGAAGCTCCAACTTGAACTGGCGTGCTCGGAGGTGCCTCACCTTCCAGGGTCGTAGCGCAGAACGGACAGAGCACCAGGCCATGCTCGCTTACGTAGACGTGCCACCAGCAAGAGCGACCGCCGCACTGCCGGCAGATGTGTGCCAGAGGCAAGTCAGCAACACAGCAGCGCTCGCTTCTCACGGCGTCACGCTCTTGGCTGACGGAGCCGTTGGGGTCTGCAGTGGCATGGCCATGACTACCTCGGGATTGCCAGCAATGTTCCCAGCGGTCAACGTCTTGACGACTGCAAGGTAGGGGACTGCTCCGAAAATCCAGTTCGACAAACCCAGCTGCCCTCGTATTGCCTTTGCACACGAGCGACCCGGCTTTGCTGGGCTTAGTGCCATCGAGGCCGCCAAAACTCCGCCTGTATCGCAGCCGGCTATCACGATCCATCGTCGATTGGAGTCGAAGGGGTTCGGAACGGAGACAACGAGTCCATAGTCGGTGGACGCGGGAGAACCGTCTGCCGCTGGACCGGGCTCGAATCGCGTGCCATCGGGTGCAACGAGAGCTAGGCCGTCGAACGAGGGACCGCCGGGAATGCTAGCAAGGAATTCACGGGTGCAGCGGTTGTTGATCGGGCCACCGATGGTCACCACGTCGCTCGAGTACAGATCTCGCGAGAACTCGGGAGACGCCATCTGGACTAGATCGGCGCGTGGAAATAGTACGCCCAGCGCTAGCCGAACGGCTCCAGCCGCCTGTGCATCGGGGGCAGCAAGGTAGGCGGTCGAAGAGGGGAGATTTGCAACAGTCCCAACGTCGTGAACAGACGCACGCTGTTGAGCGATCGACTCAATGCTCCCAGTCACTAGGAAAATTCGCTCCGCCCTGCGCAATCGCCACAACCGCCGTGCGAGGCGACGGTGACTCAGTAGATCCGAGACGAGTTGCGTCCCCGCAGTTATG
>JAFIEP010000119.1 GCA_020832495.1 Acidimicrobiia bacterium
GGGGGGGGGGGGGGGGGGGGGGGGGGGGGGGGGGGGCCCCCCCCCCCACGCCGCGACCGGCGACCGTGTACGACCCCTGGCAACCGGCGGTGGTGCTCGACGGCGCCGGGGCGGTGGTCGAGGTGAGTGCTCGGGGCGAGCTGAGTGCGCCACCGGTGCAGGTGGTGCTCGGCGCGAGCGCGGCGGGCACCACGGCGCCAGGTGCGGAGAGCGAGGCGGCCGACGTGGCGGGGTGGGCGGGGCCGTGGCCCACCGAGGAGCGCTGGTGGGACGAGCAGCGCGCTCGTCGGTGTGCTCGCTTGCAGTTGGTGTGCGGCGACGGGCGGGCGCTGCTGGTGACCCGCAGCGACGGCGCCTGGTGGTTGGAGGCAGTGTACGACTGACGTGGTCGGTGACCCACAGCACAACGGTGGGGTGAGCCTGCTAACTTTCGCGGGCCAGGCGGGGCTCCAGGTGGCCTCGGGGGACATGAACGGAGATGCCGATGACGCCACGTGAGGCGGCTGGCACGTGGCGACTGTCGAGATCGACGCGGACGGAGGATGGGTACGTCCGGAGGTGGTCCCGACAGCACGTCGTGCTCGTGCTCGTCGGCGCGCTCATCGCTTCGGTCGTGGCCGTCGCGCCGGTCCGACCTGGCGGTGCAGCCGAGGCGACGGTCGAGATCGCCAACTACCCGGGCGATGTCGCCGGTCCGCGGGGTATCGCTGCAGGCGCCGACGGCAACTTGTGGTTCACCAACTACCGCAGCAATTCGATCGGGCATATCACACCAGAGGGTGTGGTCACCACGTTCACCGATGCTGGTGTCTCCCAACCGCACGGCATCGCCGCGGGGCCGGACGGGAACGTGTGGTTCACCAACTTGGGGAACAACTCGGTCGGGCGGATCACCCCCGAGGGCGTCATCACGAACTACACCGATCCCGGCATCTCGACGCCGTTCTGGATCGCCGCGGGCCCGGACGGGAACGTCTGGTTCACCAACAGCGGGAACAACACGCTCGGCCAGATCGCTCCCGAGGGCACGGTCGTGACCTTCCCCGGCGCCGGCGTCGAACCGCGGGGCATCACGACGGGCCATGACGGGAACCTGTGGTTCACCACGTTCGGCACCGGCGCGATCAAGCGGATGACCACCGATGGAACCGTCGTCACCTTCAGCGGCGGCAACGCTGACATTCTCCAGTCCGACATCGTTGCGGGTCCCGACGGGAACCTGTGGTTCACGTGGGACGGAGCCTTCAGTGGCTCCTCGATACGACGGATCACGCCCGAGGGTGTCGTCACGACGTTCACCGGCAACGGGATCGCGCGGCCGCGTAACATCGCTGCGGGCCCTGACGGGAACCTGTGGTTCACCAACAGCAACAACAACTCGATCGGGCGGATCACCCCCGATGGCGGGGTGAGCAACTACACCGATCCCAGTATCCGTCGGCCCCAAGGGATCACGGCGGGCCCCGACGGGAGCCTGTGGTTCACCAACGACGGGAACGAGTCGATCGGGCGGATCACCCCCGAGGGTGCCGTCACCAGTTTCTCGGGCAACGGCCTGGCCGATCCCTACGGCATCGCTGCCGGACCGGACGACAACCTGTGGTTCGTCAACAGCGGGAACAGCTCGATCGGGACCATCACTGCCGCAGGAGCGGTCACCAATCACACGGACCCCACGATCGCTGCGCCGCGCAACATCGTCGCGGGGCCGGACGGGAACCTGTGGTTCACCAACAGCGGCAACAACTCGATCGGGCGCATCACGCCGGACGGCACCGTCGACAACTTCACCGCAACCGGTATCTCCCAACCGCACGGCATCACGGCGGGGTCGGACGGGAACCTGTGGTTCACCAACCGGGGGAACAACTCGATCGGCCGCATCAGCACGTCCGGGGTCGTCAGCCGGTTCACTTCGTCGAGCATCGGTGCGCCGCGCGACATCGCCGCTGGTGCGGACGGGAACCTGTGGTTCACCAACGAGACCAACAACTCGATCGGGCGGGTCACCCCCGCCGGTGTGGTGACCAACTACACCGACGTCAGCATTGCCGCGCCCTATGGGATCACGGCGGGGCCCGACGGGGCGGTGTGGTTCGCCAACCGGACGGGCAATTCGATCGGGCAGATCACCCCTGATGGGACCGTGTCCAGCTACACCGGTGTCGGCATCTCCTCCCCGCGCGGGATCACCGCCGGCCCGGACGGGAACCTGTGGTTCACCAACTGGGTGAACAACTCGATCGGGCAGGCGGTGACGCCCGAAGCGCCGACGACGGGTGCCATCACGGGTGTCGCAAGCGACGGTGGTGGGCAGCCGCTCGAGGGTGTCGAGGTGACTGCGGTGGTGTCGGGTGACCTGGGTTCGTTGCGGTCGACGACCACCGGAGGCGACGGGTCGTATCTGATCGGCGATTTGGCGCCGGGCAGCTACGTGGTCTACTTCGGTCGCGCTGATCTGCAGCCGTTGTGCTTCGCCTCGGCGCCGACCTGTGCGCCGGGCGATGTCACCCCGGTCGCCGTTGACGTCGGCGTCACCACAGCGGATGTCGACGTGACGATGACCTCCGCGGTTGGCGGATCCATCTCGGGCACGGTCACCGATGGCATCGGGGGCGGGCTCGAGGGTGTGCAGGTGTGGGCGTTCGGCGCGGGTTTCTCGTCGGTGGCGATGGCGCTGACCGACGCGAACGGCAACTACACGGTGCCGTCGTTGTCCGACGGCATGTACTTCTTGTGGTTCAACGCCCCGGGGATCGGGTCGCAGTGCTACGCCAACCCGTCGTGCACTTGGAGCGGCGCCACGCCTGCGATCATCGACGGTGGTGACCACCTCGTCGGCTACGACGCCACGTTCGGCCTCGGTGCGCTGTAGCGCGAACTGCCTGTAGCCCGACCGCCCATCCCCTCCGGCTTCGGTGGGCGTTTACGGCCGTGTCGCGGTCGTGAGCACCAACAGCCGGTCGAGCTGGTGCACGTCATCGGATCATCTCGTCGGGGGCGCCGGCCGTCGTCTTGCCGACCGTCAGCATGATGGTTCGACAAGCTCTAGGATTCACTCCGTTCTCGGTCATGGTGTGTGTTCGTCGTGTGTCTGTTCGTTCGTGGGGGGCGTTGTGATGTCTGGTTGTCGGCGGTTGTTTGCTGTGGTGGGTGTGGTTGCGTTGGTGGTGAGTGGTTGGGTGGCTGCGCCGGTGGGGTCTGTGGGTGCGGCTCCGGTGTCGTTCTGGGTGGACAGTCCGCTCGATGAGCCGGATTCCGATCCTGGGAACGGGGTGTGCGCGACGACCTCGGGTGTGTGCACGTTGCGTGCTGCGGTGCAGGAGGGCAAGGCGCAGGGCGGCGAGTTTGTGGTGGAGATCGAGCCGGGTGTCGATCCGGTGGTGGGTGCTGACGCGTTGCAGGCCGGGTATCGGCTGGTCGGCAACGGGGCGACGGTGACGACGTCGTCGCTGTGGGGTGTGAACAACGAACCGATGGTGGTCGAGGACGTGGTGTTCCCCGACAAAGTCGGTGTCGGAGGTTCGGGCTACTTCGGTCCGTCGCCGATGTTCGAGGCTCGTGGGGTGACGTTCTCGGACTTCGAGACCGATCGGGCGTCGGTGGTGCTCGAGGGGACGTGGGTGGGTTCGTACGCCCAGGACGGCGGGACGGCGTCGTTGACTGGCGGGTCGAGTTTGCCGGGTGGTGTGACGATTGAGAACGGGGGGTTGTCGCTGGTCGACTCCACGGTGCGGGGGAATCTGACGTTGGATTCGTCGGGGTCGTTGCAGGCCATGACGCGCAGCACGGTTGAGGGGTGGTTGAACTTCTGGGCGGTGACCGACGTGACCATCGAGAACTCCACGATGGGTGCACTGTCGGTCGACTCGGGCGGTGGCGTGATCTCGGTGGTGTCGTCGACGATTGCTCCTGTGGGTGTGGTCGCCTCGGCGGTCGCTCCGGCGGGAACGGTGTCGTTGGCCGGGTCGGTGGTGGCCGGCGCAGAGGGCTCGGCGTGTACCTACGGCGAGCTCGGGTCGACGGCGGTGGTGGTGTCGGCGGGTTGGAACGTGGCCACCGATAATTCGTGCAATCTGACGGCCACGGGTGATCAGCCCGACACCGATCCGCTGTTGGGTCCGTTGGCCGACAACGGTGGGTTCACGCAGACTCGTCTGCCGGTCACTGGTTCGCCGGTGCAGAACGCCATCCCCGTCGGCACACCCGAGTTGTGCGACGGCGCCATCCCCACCGACCAGCGAGGTGTGGCACGTCCCCAGGGCAGCGGCTGCGACGTGGGCTCCGTCGAGATCGTGCAGGGTCCGGTGTCGCCTCCGACCGCGCCGGTCGATGTGACCGCCGCACCGGGCGACGGCGAGATCCACGTGTCGTGGAGTGAGCCCTTGTCCGACGGCGGTTCGCCGATCACCAGCTACACGGTGAGCGTCGAGCCCGGCGGGCACACCACGTCGGTCGACGACGACGTGTTCGAGGCCACCATCGGGGGTCTGACCAACGGCACCGAGTACGTGGCGTCGGTGGTCGCCGCCAACAGCGAGGGTGACGGTCCGGCGGCCTCGTCGGCGCCGGTGACGCCCCAGGCGCTGCCGGGCCAGCCGACGGAGGTGTTCGTCGACCCGGCGGTCACCGTGGTGCACGTGGCTTGGTCGCCGCCCACCGAGGGTGGTCCGGTGGATCACTACGTGGTGGATGTGCAGCCGGGCGATCACCTGGTGGAGGTGGCAGCCGACGTGCTGTCCACCACGGTGACGGGCCTCGAGACCGGGGTGGACTACACGGTGTCGGTGAGCGCCGGCAACGAGGTGGGTGTTGGGAGTCCGTTCACGGTCGGTCCGGTGCTGACCGGGTTCTCCGACGTGCCGGCCGATCAGCAGTTCTTCGGCGACATCGCCTGGGTGGCCGACAACGGCATTGCCATGGGCTACGACGACGGTACGTATCGTCCGACGGTGCCGGTGAGTCGCCAGGCCATGGCGGCGTTCCTGTGGCGGCTGGTGGGTGAGCCCGAACCCGGCTTCGACGTGCCACCGTTCTCCGATGTGCCGATTGGTTCCCCGTTCGCCACCGCCATTGCCTGGGCGGCGGAGGAAGGCATCACCACGGGGTATCCCGACGGCACGTTCCGACCCACCGATCCCATCACCCGCCAGGCCATGGCAGCGTTCCTGTGGCGTCTCGCCGGTGAACCGTCACCGACCACGGGCGCCCCGTCGTTCCCCGACGTGCCACCGGGTTCGCCGTTCTTCCTCCCTGTCACCTGGATGGCGCAACAGGGCATCACCACGGGCTTCGCCGACGGTACGTTCCGCCCGGCGGATCTGGTGAGCCGCCAGGCCATGGCGGCCTTCCTGCGTCGCTACCACGACGAGGTCCTCGACCCCGGGTGACCGGGGGAGCCGACCGAGGGGCCGAGCCGGTGCTGGTCGGTGTCGGTACTCGTACTGTCACCCCGAACACATGTGCGATACGAACAGGCGTTCGCTAGTATGAGCGCTCATGGGATGGCGCAATCCACCGGTGCCGTGGGGCGAACTGGAGCGACGGCTCTCGGACCGTCTGGTCGACGATCCGCTCTCATCGGCCGGCGGTGGTGCCACCGACCGCACCGGCCGAGCCTCGTGGCCCGTCCCTGGTGACGGGGGTGACAGCCCGGCCTGGTCCCGGCGCCGAGGCGAGTACACCGCTCCCGAGCTACAACGGCGCCGGTCCGCCACGCCCTATGCCGAGCTGCACTGCCACTCCAACTTCTCCTTTCTCGACGGGGCGTCACACCCCGAGGAACTGGTGGCCCAGGCCGTGCGCTGCGGTCTCGAGGCCTTGGCCCTCACCGACCACAACGGCTTCTACGGGGTGGTGCGCTTCGCCGAGGCGGCCCGTGCCCACGGGCTCCCCACCGTCTTCGGGGCCGAACTCACCCTGGGCGGAGGACGCCGGGCGGACGCCACCGGCGCACCTGGTGGACCACCGGGGGAGCACGTGGTGGTGCTGGCCCGTGACCCGCGGGGCTACGCCCTGTTGGCCCGTGCCATCAGCGAGGCTCAGCTGCGCGGCGAGAAGAGTGCACCGCAGGCCACCCTCGACGACCTGGTGGCCATCGGCGGAACCGCCGCACCGCCGGCCGACCAGGATCGGTGGCTGGTGCTCACCGGCTGTCGTAAGGGTGCGGTGCCCGCTGCGGTGGAACAGCGAGGACCCTCGGCGGCGGCCACCGCGCTGGCCCACCTGACGGCGGGGTTCGGTCGCGCGAACGTGGCCGTCGAGTTGTGGGACCACGGCCATCCCCTCGACAGCGCCCGCAACGACGCCTTGGCCGAGGTGGCCATCTCGGCGGGGGTCGACCTGGTGGCCACCAACAACGTCCACTACGCCACCGCCGACCGACGTCGGCTGGCCACGGCGCTGGCGGCGGTGCGGGCCCGCACCAGCCTCGACGAGCTCGACGGCTGGCTGCCGGCAGCGTCGGCGGCGCAGCTCCGCACCGGCGACGAGCAGGCCCGCCGCTTCGCCCGTTGGCCCGGGGTGGTGGAACGGGCAGCCGAGCTGGGGCTGGCGTGCGCTTTCGACCTGTCGTTGGTGGCCCCGTCGCTGCCCCCGTTCCCCTGCCCCGACGGCCTCGACGAGATGGGCTACCTCCGCCACCTCACCGACGAGGGGGCCACCCGACGCTACGGGGCGCGTCACGACCCCGCCGCTGCGGCGGCCTGGGCGCAGATCGACCACGAGCTGGGCGTCATCGAACAGCTCGGCTTCGCCGGCTACTTCCTGGTGGTGGCTGACATCGTGGCGTTCTGCGTCCGCCACGACATCTACTGCCAAGGGCGGGGCAGCGCGGCCAACTCGGCCGTCTGCTACGCCCTGGGCATCACCAAGGCCGACGCCGTCGGGCTGGGGTTGCTGTTCGAGCGTTTCCTGTCACCCGAGCGTGACGGCCCGCCCGACATCGACCTCGACATCGAGAGCGGCCGACGCGAAGAGGTCATCCAGTACGTCTACGAGCGCCACGGCCGTCACCACGCCGCCCAGGTGGCCAACGTCGTCACCTACCGGGCCCGCTCGGCCATCCGCGACATGGCCCGGGCGCTCGGCTACTCGAGCGGCCAGCAGGACGCCTGGGCGCGAGCCATCGACCGGTGGCAGCCGGTGCCCGACCCAACGCCCACCGCCGGCGCCAGGCGCGCCACGGAGGACATCCCCCCGTTGGTGGTGGACCTGGCCCATCAGGTCGAGCACTTCCCTCGCCACCTGGGCATCCACTCCGGCGGCATGGTCATGTGCGACCGGCCGGTCATCGAGGTGTGCCCGGTGGAACGGGCCACCATGGCCGACCGCACCGTGCTGCAGTGGGACAAGGACGACTGCGCCGCTGCGGGACTCGTGAAGTTCGACCTGTTGGGCCTGGGCATGCTCACCGCGTTGCACCTGGCGGTCGACCTGGTGGCCGAGGCTCACGACACCCGTATCGACCTGGCCGAACTCCCTCAGGAGGAAGCCGTCTACGACATGCTCTGCGCAGCCGACTCCGTTGGGGTGTTCCAGGTGGAGAGCCGGGCCCAGATGGCCACCCTGCCCCGCCTGCGACCCCGTTGCTTCTACGACTTGGTGGTGGAGGTGGCCCTCATCCGGCCCGGGCCCATCCAAGGTGGGTCGGTGCACCCCTACATCCGCCGCCGCAACAGCCAGGAGCCCGTCACCTACCTCCATCCGCTGCTCGAACCGTCGCTGTCGAAGACCCTCGGGATCCCGCTGTTCCAAGAGCAACTCATGCAGATGGCCATCGACGTGGCCGGCTTCACCGCGGCGGAGGCCGACCAACTGCGCCAGGCCATGGGGTCGAAACGGTCCAGCGAACGCATGGAGCGACTCCGGCGCCGCTTCTACGAGGGCATGGCCGAGCGTGGCGTCGTCGGTGCGGTGGCCGATCAGATCTGGGACAAGTTGGCGGCCTTCGCCAACTTCGGTTTCCCCGAGAGTCACTCGGTGAGCTTCGCCTACCTGGTCTACGCCAGCAGTTGGATCAAGCTGCGCTACCCGGCGGCGTTCTGCGCGGCGCTGTTGAACGCCCAGCCCATGGGCTTCTACTCGCCCGACTCGCTGGTGGCCGACGCTCGTCGTCACGGGGTGGAGGTGCGCACCCCCGATCTCAACGCCTCGGGGGTGGACGCCACCTTGGTGTGGCCCGCCGACCCGGCGACCGCAACAGGTCGGCAGGTGGTACGAGACGCCGCCGCGCTGGTGGGGGAGGTCTTCGACGGGGCGCTCGACGAGGCGCCCGACGGCAGTTGCGTCGTCGAACGCGACCACACCCGCCGTCGTCACCCGTCGTCGGCTCCGCCGTTCGACCAGGCCGGCGAACCGAACCGTGCCGAGCCGGTGGCGGTGGTGGGCCCCCAACCCACGGTGCTGCTGGGACTGTCGAGCGTGCGGCACCTGTCGTCGGACATGGCCGAGCGTCTGGTGGCCGAACGCCAGGCCCGGGGTCCGTTCACCTCCATGGAGGACCTGCGTCGTCGGCTTCCGGTGCCTCTCGACGCCTTGGAGGCGTTGGCCACCGCCGGTGCGTTCGGCGGGTTGCGAGACCACGCCGGGCAGCCCTTGGATCGACGGCGCGCCCTGTGGGCTGCGGGTGCGGTGGCCCAGACCGGCCCCGAGCGGCTTGAAGGGGTGGTCACCGGCGCCGAGGCGCCCCGGCTGGTGCCCATGACCGACCAGGAATCGGCGCTGGCCGACCTGTGGGCCACCGGCGTGGCGCCGGGCGGTCACCCACTGCAGTTCCTGCGTGACGAGTTGTCGCAGCAGGGCATCGTCACCGCTGCGGACCTGCGGAAGCTGCCCGGTGGAAGAAAGGTGCGGGTGGCCGGGGTGGTGACCCATCGTCAACGGCCGGCCACCGCCGGGGGCACGACGTTTCTCAACCTCGAGGACGAAACCGGTTTCGTCAACGTGGTGTGTTCACTCGGCTGTTGGGAGCATCACCGCAGCGTGGTGCGCACCGCAGCGGCGCTGGTGGTGCGCGGCAGGTTGGAGTCGAGCGAAGGGGTGGTCAACGTGGTGGCCGAGCGCATCTCTCCGTTGGGGATCGAAGCCACCGTGCGCAGCCGCGACTTCCGTTGAGCAGAGCAACCTGCGTTCCGACCGGTGGCTGGTTGGGCTGACCTGCCTCCTCGGCTCTGGTCGGGCTGGCAAACTGGCACGATGGGGGTCCGCTTGTTCCACCGCGCCGCAGTGCTGGTGGCGTGCGCCGGGTTGGTCGTGTCGTGCAGCACGACAGAGCAAGCAGTGGCTGGCGACGCGTCGGACCAGGTCGGGTCTGGTGCGTCGACCACCACGACGGATCCGGCGGCGGCGAACCCGGCCGAGGACCCCTCCGAGTCGATCGAGCTGGTCGACTACGGGTTCTCGATCTACTCGACCGGCAACAACGGGGGTCGTTCGTGGGCGGTGATCCTGGAGAATCCGACCGACATGACGGCGGTGGATGTGGCGGTCACCGTCGGTTTCACCTCGGTGGCGGACCCACCACCACCGGTGAGCGGCACCGCGCTTCCTCACGCCCCAGAGGCGGTGGACTACGTGAGCGAAACCGAGGTGATCCCTTTCGTGCCGCCAGGTCGGTTCGCGTGGAGTCGCGAGCAGTCGGGCGGCTCGCTGAACATGGGCCCCGAGCATGTGTGGTCCGTCTCGGTGATGCCGCCGGTGGAGATCGACGTCGACGTCGAGGTCGGGGGATGGCGGGCAACAACCAACGAGGACGGTCCGATCGTCGTCGACCCGTCGAGCGTCTCGTTGGAACGCGCTCCGGGCTTGGAGAACCCTCGCTGGATCGCCACCGCCGTGGCCACCTCGCAGAGCGACGTAGAACTCGAGCGGCCGGCGGTGGTGGCGGTGTTCCGCAACGACGTCGGCGACATCACCGGTGGTGCCCGCTGGCAGGCATCGTGCCTGCGCCCTCACCGGCCGGGAGCGGTGACGGTACGCCAACTGGAGGCACTCGAGGATGAGCACGTCGCCTCGGTCGAGGTGTTCGTCCTGCCCTACGGCCTCAAACCTCAGATCGGCCCGACTGATCCCGGCGGGTGCCCGAGGAGGTGACGCTGAGTGAGTGGCCCGACAACAGTGCGCCGACAACAGTGGGCCGACACGGTGGAGCGCCGGTCCGGCCAGGTTGCGGTCCGGCCGAGTTACGCCGCTCACAGGACCTGCGGGGCAGATCCGCGAACCGATCGATCGGTCCCGATCGGGCCAGTCGATTCACACACCGTTCAGGTTCGTAGGCGGCGTTCGGAACGCCTCCTACCCTGGCCCTCATGGCTGGGACGTCGACCACCTCACCCACCGACCGAGGCACCGTCGAGGGGGTGCTTCTCGACATCGACGGGGTGTTGGCCGTGTCGTGGGACCCCATACCGGGCGCGGCGGCGGCCATGGCCGACCTGCGGGCTCGAGAGCTCCCCATCCGCTTGCTGACCAACACCACCACCCGCAGCCGAGGGGGCATCGTGGCCGCCCTGGCCGCAGCGGGTATCGAGGTCGATCCCGAGGACGTCCTGACTGCGCCGGTCGCCACCGCCACCTGGTTGCGACACCACCATCCCGACGCCCGGGTGTTCCTGCTCAACTCGGGTGACGTGGGCGACGACTTCGCCGAGGTCGACCTCGTCGACGACAACGCCGACGTGGTCGTCGTGGGTGGCGCCGGCGAGAGTTTCACCTACGAGCGCCTCAACGCTGCGTTCTCCCAGGTCCTCGACGGGGCCGGACTCGTCGGTATGCACCGCAACCTGTTCTGGCGTACCTCCGCCGGGTTCGAACTCGACACCGGGGCGTTCCTGGCCGGCATCGAGGCGGCAGCGTGTGTCGAGGCCACCGTGTTGGGCAAGCCGTCGCCGGACCTGTTCGCCACTGCCATCGAAGCGCTCGGGAGCACGCCTGCCACCACCGTGATGGTGGGCGACGACATCGACAACGACGTCCTGGCCGCACAGACGCTCGGGTTGCGGGGTGTGTTGGTCCGCACCGGCAAGTTCCGTCCCGAGGTGTTCGACGCTCGCATCGACGCGGGCCCCGAGAGCGTTCCCGACCACGTGATCGACTCGGTGGCGGCCCTTCCGGGGCTCATGGACACCCTGGGTGCTCCGATGACGCGAGAATGAACCCATGACCAACACCTCTCGCTCGTCGCGTGCTCGTCGTCCTCGTCGTCAGGGCGGCGGTGGTGCCGGCCCCCCCCCCCGCCCGCGCGGTGACCCCCCGGCCATCGCCGCGCCGCCGGAGGGGGGGGCGGTCAACGAGTTACTGGCCGCTCAGGATGCGGCGGCGGCCAAGGCCCGTCGGGTG
>JAFIEP010000147.1 GCA_020832495.1 Acidimicrobiia bacterium
CCGGGGCGGGGGCGGCGGTTGGGGCGGGCCAATGCGGGCGGCGAACCCGGGCGCGCCGGTGATCCCCATCGGGCTGTGGGGCACCGAGAAGGTCTGGCCTCGCAATGCCCGGCTGCCGAACGTGCTGAACGTCACCAGTCCCCCCGACGTGACGGTGCGCGTCGGTCCTCCCGTCGAGTTGGCCCACGAGGACCCCGAAGCCGACACCGAGGCCGTCATGGCGGCCATCGTGGACCTGCTGCCCCCCGAGGCCCGAGAGGTGCGCGAGCCCACCGCCGAGGAGTTGGCCTCGGTGTTGCCGCCGGGTGCGTCGGCCGACGCTGCGGACGCCGAGCGCGAGGCCAACCGGCGGCCCGGCACCGACTGACGGGCCGGTGGGCGGGCCGGCGGTCTGCCGGCCGAACCCGACGGTCAGGACGCGGTGCGCTGGCGGATGATGTTCAGCGCTCCGCCGGCGCGGAACCACTCGATCTGCTCGGGCGACAGGGTGTGGTTGGTGTGGAAGTCGACCTCGAGCCCGTCGGTCTTGTGGACCCGGCACAGCACCGGGGTGTCGGGCGCCAGGTCGGCCAGCCCCAGGATCGACACCCGATCGTCCTCTTCGATGCCGTCGTAGATCGAGGGATCGTCGAACGTGAGTGGCAGCACACCCTGCTTCTTGAGGTTGGTCTCGTGGATGCGGGCGAAGCTGCGGGTGATGACCGCCACACAGCCCCGGAAGCGTGGCTCCATGGCGGCGTGCTCCCGGGACGAACCCTCGCCGTAGTTCTCGTCGCCGATGGCCACCCAGGCCTGACCGGCCTCGTGGTAGTGGCGGGCGATGTCGGGGTAGGGCTTGGTGGTGCCGTCGAGTTGGTCCTTGCCGGCGCCGACCTCGTCGGTGAAGGCATTGACCGCGCCGAGGAACAGGTTGCCCGAGATGTTCTCGAGGTGACCGCGGTAGCGCAGCCACGGACCCGCTGCGGAGATGTGGTCGGTGGTGCACTTGCCCTTGGCCTTCACCAGGATGGGCAGGTCTCGGTAGTCCTCGCCGTCCCATGCCGGGAACGGCTCGAGGAGCTGCAAGCGCTCGGAGTCGGGCGACACCTTCACCGACACGCTGCTGCCGTCCGCCGGAGGGGAGATGAACCCTTCCTCGCCGGACTCGAAGCCGCCGGCCGGCAGCTCGGTGCCCGCCGGCACCTCGAGGCGCACCTCGGTGCCGTCGGGGGCGGTGAGGGTGTCGGTGACGGGATCGAAGTCCAGTCGACCCGAGAGCGCCAGCGCCACCACCGTCTCGGGTGAGGTGACGAAGGCCAACGTGGAGGCGAGACCGTCGTTGCGCTTGGGGAAGTTGCGGTTGTAGGAGTTGACGATGACGTTGACGTCGCCCTCGGCCACGTCGGTGCGGTCCCACTGGCCGATGCAGGGCCCGCAGGCGTTGGCCAGCACGGTGGCGCCGATGGCCTCGAGGTCGCCCAGCAGGCCGTCGCGCTCGATGGTGGCCCGCACCCGTTCGGAGCCGGGGGTGACGAGCAGCGACGTCTTGGCGGTGAGCCCGGCGTCGGCCGCCGCCCGGGCGATGCCCGCTGCCCGCGAGATGTCCTCGTAGGACGAGTTGGTGCACGACCCGACCAGCGCGGCGCTGATCTCGAGCGGCCATCCTTCCTCGGTGGCCTCGGCGCCGAGGGCGTCCACGGGCCGGGCGCGATCGGGGGTGTGCGGGCCGTTGATGAGGGGGCGCAGTGCCGAGAGGTCGATGCGCACCACCTCGTCGAAGTAGCGGTCGGGGTCGGCCTCCACCTCGGGATCGGCCCGCAGGTGTTCGGCCACGGCATCGGCCGCGGCGGCGATCTCGGGTCGTCCGGTGGCGACCAGGTAGCGGCTCATGGCCTCGTCGTAGGCGAACAAGGAGGTGGTGGCGCCGATCTCGGCGCCCATGTTGCAGATGGTGGCCTTGCCGGTGGCCGACAGCGAGCGGGCGCCGGGGCCGAAGTACTCCACGATGGCGCCGGTGCCACCCTTGACGGTGAGGACCTCGGCCACCCTCAGGATCACGTCCTTGGGAGCCGCCCAGCCGGTGAGCTCACCAGTGAGCTCCACGCCGATGAGCTTGGGCCAGCGGACGTTGAACGGGAAGCCGGTCATGACATCGACCGCATCGGCCCCGCCCACGCCGATGGCCACCATGCCCAATCCGCCGGCGTTGGGCGTGTGACTGTCGGTGCCGATCATCATGCCGCCGGGGAATGCGTACTGCTCGAGCACCACCTGGTGGATGATGCCCGAGCCGGGCTTCCAGAAGCCGATGCCGTAGCGGGCCGAGACGGACTCGAGGAAGTCGAAGACCTCCGAGTTGTTGTCGAGCGCGGCGAGCAGGTCGATCCGACCGTCCTCGCGTGCTTGGATGAGGTGGTCGCAGTGCACGGTGGAGGGCACCTGCACCTCGGGGAGTCCGGCCGTCATGAACTGCAGCAGCGCCATCTGCGCGGTGGCGTCCTGCATGGCCACCCGGTCGGGATCGAGGTCGTTGTAGGTGCGGCCCCGCTCGACGGCCTGGCCGGTGTCGCGCAGGTGGTTCCACAGCACCTTCTCGGCGAAGGTGAGCGCCGCGCCGGTGGTGTCCCGTGCGGTGGTCGTCCGTTCGGGCAGGCGGGCGTAGACGGCCTCGATGAGTTCGATCGGGGTGTTGGCGGCGACGGCCATGGATCCTCCTGGCGATGGGTGGGAGCGAGGCGGGCAGCCGTCCGGGGGAGGCGCTCACGTCGCGCTGCGTGTTCGTCGATGATGACGGACAATCGAACAGTGCTATCGAGGTGACACCACCGGCTGGCTGGGCCAACGTGGCAGGTCACCCTGCTCGGGTGCCCACCATGGTGGTACGAACCGGTGTAGACAAGTATAGAACAGGCTTGCTGACCAGACAAGTAGCAGACAAGTGCGCCAGATCCGCTACCAACAGATCGCCGACGACCTGCGAGGACGTCTCGACGACGGCGACTTCCCCGCGGGCGGGCTGCTGCCCAGTGAGGCCGAGCTGTCGCGGTTGCACGGCGCCAGCCGGGTGACCGTGCGTCGTGCACTCGAGTTGCTGCGTGACGAGGGCCGCGTCGCCTCGCGCCAGGGGCTTGGCTGGTTCGCCAGTGCCGATCCGGTGCGTCAGAGCCTGGGTCGACTGGGCACCCTCGAGGCGCAGCTCGGAGTGGAGGGTCGCCGCAGCGAGCGCAAGGTCCTCGACTACCGCACCGTGAGCCCACCACCCCGCGTGCGCACCCTGCTCGGCGGTGACCGCGTCCTGCGGGTCCGGCGGCTCAACCTGGCCGACGGTCACCCCTTCGCCGTCATCACCGTGTGGTGTCCGGCGGACCTGGCCGACGGTCTGACCCGTCAACGGGTGGAGGCCGCGTCGTTCTACGACCTGCTGGCGGTCCCCCTCGGCGGGGCCACGCAGACGATCGCTGCGGGCGTGGCCAACCTCGCCGATGCCGAGGTGCTGAGCGTGCCCGAAGGCTCGCCGGTGCTGCGCTGCGAGCGGGTCACCCGCTCGGAGGACGGGCGGGTGGTGCTCGTCAGCGAGCACGTGTTCCCGGCGCACCTCACCGAGTTCGTGGTCGACCTGCCGTCGCCGTCCGCATCCATCGCCCCCAGCGGGCTGCGACTGGTGGAAGGAGAGGGGTGACCACCCTCGTCGCCGAGGCGAGGCGCCGCGCCTCGCTGGCGGCCACGGTGGCGCTGCTCGCTGCGGTCGTGGCCACCGTCGTCATCGGCACCGGCTTCCGGTCGTCGCAGACCGAGTTCCACGCCACCGGCGCCTGGTTGGCCGTGCAGGGCACCGACGACCGCAGCATCAACCACGTCGACCCGGCCACCGGGCAGGTGGACGTCAAGATCCGACTGCCGGCCGACATCGTCGACGGCCACTTCGAGGTGGCCCAGGGCGACGAGGGCGTCTACCTGGTGGAGACGGCGAGCTGTCGGGTCCACCGCCTCGACCAGGCTCGGCTCAACATCTCGAAGCGACCCCCGGGCACCCCGGCACACCGCATACCCGGCCTCGAAGGGGAACGCCGGTGCGGGGCGGCCAACATCGTGATGGGCGGGGGTGCGGTGTTACTGTGGGGCGAGGGGCCCACCGCCGGGCAGGTGACGATCGAGCAGGTGAACCCCCGGAGCCTGCGGGACCCGCTGGAGGTTCCCGAGGTCGTGATCGACGGGACCCTGGCCTACGGCCGGGCGGTCGTGGGCGACGAGGGTCGTCTCTTCCTCACGCCCGACGACACCGGCCGGGTACTGGTGGTGCATGACGGCGCCCAGGTCGATGAACTCGACCTCTTCCCCGACGGCGCCCACCTCCGCATGTCGAGAGTCGGCGACCGCATCCTCGCCGTCGACCGGCGAGCCGAGGCGGCGACCTCACAGCAGCGGGCCGTCGTGCTCGACGGGGACGGGTCGGTCGTGCACCGGCTGGCGCTGCCGGGCGACGGCGACCTGTGGTTGGCTGACGCCCAGGAAGGTCCGTGGGCCTGGCTGGCCGCCGAGGCCCTCGACGGTGCCGGCCACACGCTGGCGGCCGTCGACGTGGCACGGGGTGAGGTCGCCGCCGACGCCGTAGCGGTACCGTTCCGACCTCGTCGGCCGGTCGGTGCTCCGGGCTTCGCCGTGGTCGCCGATCGTTCGGTGTCGGCGCACGGCCTCGTCGTCAGCGTCGACGGCGAGCCGCAGCAGTCGTCGCTCGAGTTGGATCGTCCGGTGGAGGAGACCGAACTGCTCGACGTGGCCGGGCACCGCTGGTTCCACTCCCACGACTCGTTCCTGGGGTGGGTCTGCGACGGCGGTGGCCGGTGCACGTCGTTCAACAAGTCCCGAGCGGCGCTCGAGGTGGAGGCCACCGACCCCGAACAGGAGGACCCCGAGCCCGACCTCGAGGCGCGATCGACCACCACCACCACGGTCGTGGTCGTCCCCGACGCTGCAGGGGTCGACGGAGCGGACGACCAGATCGACCCCGACGGTGCACAGGACGACCCCGCGGCGCGGACCACCGTGCCGCCTCTCACCGGCGGGTCCGGCGACCGCGGGGCGAGCGTCGTACCGGGCGGCGGCGGTGTCGGCCCGTCCGGTGACCCGGCTCCCGGGCCCGACCCGGGCGGCGGTGGTGCCGTGGTGACCCCACCGTCGCAGATCGACCGGGCCTCGATCGTGCTCAGCCAGACCTCACAGTCGCAGAGCCCCTATCGGGTGCGTGCCTCGTGGGGCGCGCCCAGCTCGTGGGGCACGCTCGGGCCGGGGTATTACCAGGCCGAGGTCCTACGGGACGGCGTCAGGGTGGCCGGGCCGTTCGAACCAGTGGAACCAACCGAGACCTTCGCTCTCGGTGAAGGGGACTACGTGTTCACCGTGCGAGCCGTGGCCCGGGACGGGCAGGCGACCAGCGTCGGGTCGCCGCAGCAACGGTCGTTCTCGGTGAGGGCCGCTCCGAGAACGCCCGATCTCGTGCTCAACGGTGCGGTCACCACCCAACCGGGACCTGCCGAGAACGAGGTGGCCTTCACCGCCGATGTGGCCAACGCCGGTGCCTTCCGTTCGATCGAGTTGCGGTGCACCAGCGGGAGTGGTCCCCCGGTGACCACGTCGGTCGATCCGGCCACCTTGCGGTCGGCCGAGGTGGTCGGTGGCCTCGCCCCTCGTCAACGCTACGACTGCTCGTTGGTCGGGCGGGACGCCAACGGGGAGAGCGCCCCCGGTGGTGCCGTCGTGGCCGTGGCCCACGGTTCGCCGTCGGCACCGACCTGCACCCCGCTCGGTGTTCGAGCGGTGCGGTGCGAGTTGGACGGCGCGGACCGGGCGGTCAACGAGTTGCTGGCCAGCGGGCCCTACCGGGTGTGTCTCGAGATCGGCGGCCTCAGCCAGGACCCCTGCGGTGCGTTCGGATCCTCCTCGGTCGAGTTCGATCTTCCCCATCCGGGTGACTGGCAGGTGCGGGCCAGTGCCGAGCACCGCACCTACCCCGGAGCTGATGCACCGTGGTTTGCTCGATCGGTCGAGCCTCCAGCCGACGGCTGGGTGTCGGTGGAGGCCCACCTCACTGATGCGGCGGACGGTTGGGTGGTGAGCTGGTCCCTCCGGCCGCTGCCCGAGTTGCAGTACCAGGTGCCACCCACCGCCACGGTCACGGTGAACGACGCCGGAGGGCTCGCCGTGCCCGGATCGACCGTGCTGGCGCTCGAGACCGCCGCCGTCACGGTGACGGTCTGCTGGCAGGAGGGCTACTGCACGGCCACCACGCTCGGTCTCGACCCCACACCATCCCGCCGAATGGAGCATCAGTGAGTTCGACCACTCCTCCCGACGACCACTACGAACTGCGGGGCAACGAGGCGCCGCCCACGCCGACCGGCGCGGTGCGTGCGCCGACCAGCGCTCCCGCCCCGCCGCCC
Organism: Acidimicrobiia bacterium; assembly: GCA_020832495.1. Taxonomy (GTDB): domain Bacteria; phylum Actinomycetota; class Acidimicrobiia; order Acidimicrobiales; family Acidimicrobilacustridaceae; genus JAFIEP01. The sequence goes on from JAFIEP010000147.1 coordinate 6,417, forward strand.
GCTCCACCGACTGCCCCGCCGGCGCCGCGCTCTGCTGCAGCGGGTGGCGCCGGCGACCGAGCGCAGGCCGCCACCTCGGTGGCCGCTCGCTTCTCCGAGGACTTCGAGCGGCTCGAGGCCAACGTCGGGTTGGCCCTCAAGGGTAAGGCCGACGTGGTCCGCCTCGCCCTCATCTGCCTCTTCGCCGAAGGGCACCTCCTGCTCGAGGACGTGCCCGGCGTCGGCAAGACGTCGTTGGCGCGGGCCATCGCCGCATCGGTGGACGTGACCTGGCAGCGCATCCAGTTCACCCCGGATCTGCTGCCCTCGGACGTCACCGGCGTGTCGATCTACAACCAGGCCACCCAGGAGTTCGAGTTCCACCCGGGCCCGATCTTCGCCAACATCGTCATCGGCGACGAGATCAACCGTGCGTCGCCCAAGACGCAGTCGGCGATGCTCGAGGTGATGGAGGAGCGCCAGGTCACCGTCGAGGGACACGCCCGACCGGTCAACCGTCCCTTCATGGTGATCGCCACCCAGAACCCCATCGAGATGGACGGGACCTACCGCCTCCCCGAGGCGCAGCTCGACCGCTTCCTCATGCGCATCGGCATGGGCTATCCCGACGAGGAGTCGGAGGTCGACATCCTTCGCAACACCCGCCGTTGGTCGGCCATCGATGCGCTCGAGGCGGTGCTGAGCGGCGCTGCCGTGCAGCGCATGATCGAGGTGGCCGCCGGCGTGCACGTGTCCGACCCCCTCCTCCACTACGTGCGGGCCATCACCGCGGGGACGCGGACCGCCTCAGGGGTGCGACTCGGCGTGAGCCCGCGGGGCAGTCTGGCCATGGTGCGCGCTGCACGGGTCCTCGCGGCCAGCGAGGGCCGTGCCTATGTGACGCCCGAGGACGTCAAGGTGCTGGCCGGCCCGGTGCTCAGCCACCGGATCCTCCTCACGTCGGAGGCCGAGATCCACGGTCGCGACGCCGCCACCGTCGTCGACGAGGTGCTCGCCGGACTGCCCGTCCCGGTCCGACGCAGCTGAACGACGTGCTCACCGCATCGGGCAGAGGTGCCGCACTCGTGGGAGGGCTGCTGCTCGTCGGCGGCTGGGTGGCCGGATGGCCGGCGGCGGTGGTTCCTGGTGTGGCTGCGGTGGCCGCCCTCGCTCTGGCCGCGCTCTTCCTCCGGTCGAAGCCGTCCATCGAGGTGAGGCGAACACTCACTCCGAGCCGTGTCACCGTCGGTGAGTCGGCCACCGGGCAGCTCGAGATCACCAACCCTGACGAGCGAACGAGCATCCGCCAGATCGCACACGAGCGTTTCGGGGATCACGAGCTCGACGTGGTCATCCCGCGGCTGGCGGCGGGGGAGACGCTGCGCACCACCTACGACCTCCCCACCTGGCGGCGGGCCGTCCTCGCTGTCGGACCGCTGCAGGTGCGGCGCGGGGATCCCTTCGGCTTGGTGCGGTCCGACCGGAGCTACGGCGGCAGCGACCTGCTGTTCGTGCACCCGCGTCGGGTGGCGGTTCCCCCGCTTCCGTCGAACCTGCTGCGCAGCCTGGAGGGTCCGACGGCCGAGACGGCGCCGCAGGGCACCATCACCTTCCACACGCTGCGTGAGTACGTCCGCGGCGACGACCTGCGCCACATCCACTGGCGGACCACGGCGCGCACGGGCACACTCATGGTGCGTCAACTGGTCGACGTCAGCTACCCCGAACTCACGGTGCTGCTCGACGACCGAGCTGAGCGCTACCCGGACCCGGCGGTGTTCGAGACCGCGGTGGAGGTGGCGGCATCGATCGTCCAGGCCTGTCGGGCGGCCACCTTCCCGGTGCACCTGTGGTCCACCACCCACGGCGGCGCTCTGCTGGGCCGTCACAGCGAACACCTCACTGCGGAGCTGGACGTGTTGGCCGGGATCCAGCCGCAGCCGGGGTCCCCCGGAGCCTTCACCGCCACGGTCGAACGGGCGGCGCGCGAAGCAGCGGGCACGGCCGCCGTCGTCGTCACCGGACCGCTCGATGCCGACGAACTCCCGCGGGCGGCCACCTTGCAGCGACGCTTCCCCGTGGTGGTGTACCTCGGCTGTGAGGCCACGGGTGCCTCGGCACCACCGATGCCGACAGTGGCCGGTGTCCGCGCCGCATCGGTCGTCGACCTGGACGACTTTGCCGCCATCTGGTCGTCCGGAGCGCTGTCGTGAGGGGTCGGCTGGTCGAGCTCGCCCTGGTGACGGTGCTCAGTGCCTTGGCGGGCTGGGGCTTCACGGTCGCCTTCGTGTTCGCCGACCTCGCCCCGGTCGTGTTCGCTGCCGCGGTGACGGCCGGGCTGGTGGCCGCGGTGAACACGGTGGTCCGCACCGGCGTGGCGGTCTCGTTGGCGACGCAGGGGCTGGCGTTGGCCGGCGGATTGGTCGTGCTGGTGCGCGACGTCGAGGGAGGGGTCGTCGGCTCGCTGGTGGGGGTCCTGGCCGACGGTCCGGCGAGGATCTCCACGGTGGCCGTGCCAGCACCCGGCGAACCAGAGTTGCTCGTGGTCCCGTTCGTCGGCGTGTGGGTGGCGTGTGCCGTCGGGTGCGAACTGGCCCGTCGGACGACGGCGTCGCTGGCCCCGGCCCTGCCACCGGTGGTGGTGTTGGTGGCCAGTCAGGTCTTCGTGCTCCCCAGCACGCCGCGGTCGAGCGGCCCGCTGTGGGCCGTCGTGGCGGTGGCCGCCGGTCTGGCCGCCGTGCGCCACCGCCGCACGGAACAGGCCGTGCCGACCGAACAGGTCTCGCCGGCAGCGCAAGCCGCGCCGGCCGAGGGCGATGACATCGTGGGGTCGTCGGCGCTGCGCTCGTCCACCGGGGCGCAGGTCGCGGCGGTGCGTCGACGCAGCTCGGCGGTGGTGGTGGCCGCTATCGCCGTGCTGGCCGTGGTCGCCGTCGCCGCCGCTGCGCTTCCCGTGGTCACCGCTCGTGAACCGATGACGTTGCGGGAGCACTTCGCTGAACCGCCCCGCAGCCCGGTGGTCGACAACCCGCTCGGGAGCATCGTGGCCAACTACCTCGATGATCCGCAGGTCGACGAGGACGTCCGGCGCCGCGAGGTCCTCACCATCGAGTTCGACGAGGAGGTGCCGCTCAGCAGCGGGTTCGACGGCGACGACCGACTGCGCATCGGGTGGGTCGTGCTCGACTCGTTCGACGGGTCGAACTGGCGGACCTCGGCCACCTTCGATCCGGTGGCCCGAGAGCTCCCGCCGCCGTTGGCGTCGCCGTCACAGGCCCGGCGGGCAGTCTCGGGCACGGCGACGCTGCACGAGGTCGATGGCCCGTGGCTCCCGATGGTGGGCCGCGCCGAGGAAGTGACGTTCCTCGAGGGAGGGCGATCGCTTCTGGTGGATCTCATCACCGGCTCGGTGGCGGTGCCGGGGGCCACGGTGACCACCGAGTCGGCTGGCCCGGTCCGGTACCGGTTCGCGGCCGTGCCACCGCCCACCGCCCCGCTCGAGGAACTGGGCCCCGTAGCCGGCCTTCCCGAGGACGGCGCCGACTGGCGGCGACTGCTCGACGCGGAGGAGGACCTGCCGGGGTTGGTGCAGCGTCTGGAACAGCTGCGCGACGAGTTGTTCCTGGCCGAGTCACCCGGCTCCATCGGTTTCGTGGGCCAGCTCCGTCGGGTGGAGGCGCTGTTCCACAGCCGCCTCGCCGAGCAGATCGTGGAGTCGGGCATCGACGTCGACGACCTCCCGCGCCTGGCCGAGCAGCCCTTCACCTTCCTCCTGCCACCCGAGGGGTTGGCTCAGCTTCCGGTGCAGGACAGCCCGGACGTTGCGGTCCCGTCCGGCCGAGCGGAACTGCGCGTGCCGACAGGTCACAGCTTCGAGGCGCTGCTGCAGTTCCTGGGCTCGTCACCACCGGGGAGCGAAGGGGAGGTGCCACCGAACGCCGGCGAAGGGACGCCGGAGCAGTTCGCCGCTGCCGGGGCGCTCTTGCTCCGCTCGGCGGGCATCCCGACCAGGGTCGTGGTGGGCTGGAGCGTGCCCGGTGGGGAGATCGACGACGGGATCGCCGTCGTGCGGCGTGATCATGCCGATGCCTGGGTCGAGGTGTGGTCCGCCAACCACGGTTGGGTGGCGCTCGACACCACGCCGCTGCCCGACGTGGAACCGACGCCGCTGGATCTCGCCGACCTCGAACCACCCCCGCCGGCCGATCCGCTGGCCGACGAGGAGACCGAGTTGGTGGCGCTGGACGACGACACGGCGCAGGACACCGGCGCCGGCGGGATCCTCGACAGCGAGGCCTGGTGGTTCCCGCTGGCGGTGCTGGTCCTCGCGGTGGTGTTGCTCGGGATCGTGGCACCGATGGCGATCCTGGCCGTCCGTCGGGATCGCCGCCGCCGAACAGTGCCGGCCGCCGCCGCGGTGGCGGCTGCCTGGGACGATGCGATCGAGGAGTTGATGGCGTCAGGGCTGTCGGTGGCGGTGACCATGACGCCGACCGAAGTGGTCGAGCAGGCCCGACATCACCTCGGTGAGGCCCCCCTCGAACAGCTCGCCACCTTGGCCACACTCGTCGACCAGAGCGCGCATGACCACGACGAGCCCACCACGGAGATGGCCCGGGCCGCTTGGCGGTCAGCGGACCGGGTGCGACGCGTCATCCGGAACCATGCGTCGCCGACCACCCGCCTCGTGCGAGGTGTCGACGTGCGCCCGGCGCTGCGGCGCCGACGGCAACTGCAACGCGCCGAGCGACTGCGGGCGGCCACGACCCGCGAGGCGCGACCGGCGGAGCCGACGGGTTCGCTCAGGCGGCGCTGACCCGCCGGGCCACGCCGTCGGTCACCCGGGCCGTGCGGTCGCGGGGGAGGACCTGCCAGAACTGCCGGGACCGGTCGTCCCACTGCTCGAGCAGGGCCTCGGCCCGGCGGGAGCCGGTCATCTCGGCGTGGCGCTCCACCAACGTGTGCAGGTCCCACAGCTCGTCGAGTTCGGGGCGGAGCACTTCGACGAGGTCGCTGTTCACCCGTGACAGCACCCGTTGCAGGGCGTCGTCCCACAGGAACACCCGGCCCCCGGTCATGCCGGCACCGAGGTTCACCCCGATGGGTCCGAGCACCACCACCGTGCCGCCGGTCATGTACTCGGCGCAGTGGTCACCGGTGCCCTCCACCACGGCGGTGGCGCCCGAGTTGCGCACGGCGAACCGCTCGCCGGCGGCGCCGGCCACGAACAGGTCACCTCCGGTGGCACCGTAGAGGCAGGTGTTGCCCACCAGCGCGGGCGGGGCGGCGAACGGATCGGCGTCGGTGTGGCTGGCGTCGTCCGCTCCGGGCCGCACCACGATGCGACCGCCGCCCATGCCCTTGCCCACGTAGTCGTTGGCCTCGCCCACGAGGTCGAGCTGCACGCCGTGGGTCAGGAACGCACCGAAGGACTGACCGGCGGCGCCGTCGAGGCGCACGCGTGCGGTTCCTCGCGGGGGGAGTTCTCCGTACTCGAGGGCGATGGCCCCCGACAGGGCAGCGCCCACGGTGCGGTCGGTGTTGGCGATGGGGTAGCTGAGGTCGATCTCGTCGCCTTCCCACACCGGGCGGAAGGCGTCGGCCAGCAACTGGTCGCCGAGATCGCCGCGCGGGTCCTGCAGCGGCACCCGCTCGACGAAGCGGCGCGGCGCCTCGGGGTCGGCCGGCGGCACCAGCAGGCTGGCCAGGTCGAAGGAGTCCACCCGGGCATCGCCGGTGGTGCGCTGGCGCAGCAGTTCCACCCGACCGATGACCTCGTCGAGGCTGCGGGCGCCGAGGCGCGACAGGTAGCGGCGCACCTCCTCGGCCATGAACAGGAAGTAGGCGGCCACCCCTTCGGGGGTGCCGGCGAAGTTGGCGCGCAGGTGGGGACGCTGGGTGGCCACCCCGGGCTTGCAGGTGTCACGGTGGCAGGCCCGCAGCATCACGCAGCCCTCGGCGATCATGGCGGCCGTGCCGAACGAGTAGTCGTCCGCTCCGAGCAGCGCGGCGGTGATGACCTGGCGGCCGGTGAGGAAGCCACCGTCGACGCACACCCGGGCGCGACTGCGCAGGCCGTTGTCGACCAGCGCCTGTTGGGTGTCGGCCAGACCCAGTTCCCAGGGCATGCCAGCGTGCTTGATCGACGAGAGGGGACTGGCGCCGGTGCCGCCGTTGGCTCCCGAGATGTGCACCGTGTCGGCCAGCGCCTTCACCACCCCCGCAGCGATGGTGCCGACGCCGTCGGCCGCCACCAGCTTCACCGACACCTTGGCCGCGTTGACCTGCTTGAGGTCGTAGATGAGCTGGGCCAGGTCCTCGATGGAGTAGATGTCGTGGTGGGGTGGCGGGGAGATGAGCCCCACACCCGGCTGGGTGTGACGCAGGCGGGCGATCTCCTTGGACACCTTGTGCCCGGGGAGCTGCCCACCTTCGCCGGGCTTGGAGCCCTGTGCGATCTTGATCTGGATCTCGTCCGCGTGGGCCAGGTACTCGGGGGTGACCCCGAAGCGCCCCGACGCCACCTGCTTCATGCGGCTGTTGCGGTCGTCGCGTCCCAGGCCCCGGGTGCGGAATCGGGCCGGGTCCTCGCCGCCCTCGCCGCAGTTCGAGGTGGCGCCGATGAGGTTCATGGCCTGGGCCAGGGTCTCGTGGGCCTCTTTCGACAGCGCACCGTGGCTCATGGCCCCTGTCGAGAAGCGACGCACGATCTCCGACACCGGCTCCACCTCGTCGAGCGGTGTCGGTTCGTCGGCCTCGACCAGCTCCAACAGGTCGTGCAACTCGATGGGCGGCCGGTCGTCGACCAGCCGGGCGTACTCTTCGTAGAGCTCGTAGGACTCGCCGCGGATGGCTCGCTGCAGCAGGTGCGCGGCGGCGGGGGTGGCCGTGCCCGGCTCGGCGACCTGCTCGCCGTTGTCGCCGGTGCCGTTGCCTGCGGTGCCGTTGCCGGCGGCACCCGCGGGCTCGGCCACCGCGGTGAGCTCGTTGAGGGCGCTCACCACCTCCTTCGACTTGCCGTGCGGTTCGCCGCCCTTGCGAACCCGGTAGAAGCCGGGGGAGTCGAGCGTCGGTTCGTGGTCCTCCGAACCCTCTGCCGGCCAGGCGGTGGCGTGCCGGTCCAGCACGTCGGTGCCGAGGTCGTCCCATGCCACGCCGCCGAGGCTGGACGGGCTGGCGGCGAAGCAGGTACCGGCGACGTCGTCGGCCAGGCCGAGCACCTCGAACAGCTCCGAGCCGCGGTAGGACTGCACGGTGGCGATGCCCATCTTCGACAGGATCTTCAGCGTGCCCGACTCCACCGCGGCGCGGAAGCGGTCCTGTGCCTCGGGGCCGACCAGTTCGCTGTTGTCGGCCTCGTCCGCCTGTGTGGCCACGGTCTGCAAGGCCAGGCGCGGGCACACGGCATCGGCGCCGTAGGCCACCAGAGCGGTGATGTGGTGCACGTCGCGGGCGTCGTCGGCCACGACCACCATCGACGCACGGGCGCGGAGGCCGGCGTCGGTGAGCGCCCGGTGGACGGCACCGGTTGCCAACAGCGACGGCACAGGCGCTCGCTGCGCTGCGACGGCACCGTCGTCGAGCACCACGATGCTGGCCCCGTCGGCCACCGCAGCGACGGCGTCGTCTGCCAGGGCGCGCACCCGCGCCTCGAGCCCGCTGGGCCCGTCGGCCACCGCAAAGGTGGCATCGAGGTGGGTCACGGGGAACGGATTGCGGGTGGGATCGTCGAGTTCCGCCACCGTGGGCGGGTAGACCAGGAACGAGTCCAGCTCGAGCAGACGCGCTGCCTCGGCCTGCTCGGAGAGCAACCGGTGGCGGGGGCCCAGCAGCATGCGGGTGCTCATCACCCGACGCTCCCGCAGCGGGTCGATGGGCGGGTTGGTGACCTGCGCGAACCGTTGGCGCAGGTAGTGGTGCACCGGCCGGGCGCGACCGGCCATTGGCGGCAGCGGTGAGTCGTCACCCATGGAGAACGTCGGTTCCTTGGCGTCCTCGGCCATGGGCTTGAGGATCATGGCCAGCTCTTCTTTTGTGTACCCGTGTGCTGCCTGGCGGCGCAGGAGATCGTCGGGTGTCTCCGACAGTGGTTCGGTGCCGTCGAGGCGGTAGAAGCCCTCCGCTGCCCACCGGGCGTATGGTTGCTGGGCCGCCAGCCGGCCCTTCAGTTCGGCGTCGGTGAGCAGGCCCTCGTCGGGGGAGACCCACAGCATCTGGCCGGGGCCGAGCCGGCCGCGCCGGACCGTGCCCCGCCCCGACAGGTCGACTGCACCCACCTCCGAGGCGCACATGACCATGCCGTCGGCGGCCACCGACCAGCGCAGCGGACGTAAGCCGTTGCGGTCGAGGGTGGCGCCCACCCCGATGCCGTCGGTGAACACGACGCCGGCGGGACCGTCCCACGGTTCCGACAGTGCCGAGTGGTACTCGTAGAAGCCTCGCACGGCGGGGGACATGTCTCGTGCCGCTTCCCACGCCTCGGGGATGAGCATGGCCAGCGCATGGGCTGGGGAGCGTCCGGCCCGCACCAACAGTTCCGCTGCTTCGTCGAGCATGCCCGAGTCGGACTCGTCGGGGTCGAGCAGCGGGTGGAAGAGATCCTCGTCGCCGAGACCGGCCTCGTCGGTGCCGAACGTACCCCGACCCGCCATGCGGGCCTGGTTCCCCCAGATGGTGTTGATCTCACCGTTGTGGCACAGCAGACGGAACGGCTGGGCCCGCTCCCAGGTGGGGAGGGTGTTGGTGGAGAAGCGCTGGTGGAACACGGCGAGGTGCACCGAGTACGCCGGGTCGGCCAGGTCACCCCAGAACTCGGCCAGGCGGTCGGCGGCCACCAGTCCCTTGTGGGTGATCGTCCGGAACGAACACGACACCACGTAGGTGGCGGGCGCCGCCTTCGCCATCCGCCGACGCAGGCGGTAGGCGGCGACCTCCCGCTCGGGTTCGGACCGTTGCCCGTCGTCGGCCAGCAGCGCCTGGCGGATCTCGGGCATCGACCAGCGGGCCAGCTCACCGAGCACCGAGGGGTCAGTGGGTGGTTGCCGCCAGGTCACCGACAGGCCCTCGGCGCGGGCTGCGTCCTCGAACGCCGCCGTGGGGTCTCCACCCGGTGTGGTGAAGAGCGTGGCCACCCCGGCGCCGTCGCCGTACACACCGGCGGGAATGGGGGTCAGCACGCCGGTGCCGTCGCTGGTCAGGGCGTCGGCCGCCACCGCCCCGCGATGGCGCACGCCGGCCAGGCCGGCCAGGGCAGCGTCGAGCACCGACCGACTGGCCGTGCCGTTCACGTCGGCAACGAATCCGACGCCACAAGCGTCGTGGGAACGTGCGGGCATGGAAGGCTCCTCGTCGTGGGGAGGCCCGACGATGAGGTCGGGCGCGGCGGTCGAACGAACGTGCGGGGTTGTTGCCGCTGATGGGTCGGGCGCTCTGCGTCGTTGCCGAACGTGGCGCCGTTGCCTCTCCCGACAGAGGCGATCGTACCCGTTGGGGAGCGAGGACAGAACGGCGGCATGGCCTTGGTCTGGTTGCTCGGCATCGCCTCGCCCGGTGGTCGGGCGCGGCGAACAAGCCCGGCCGGTGGGTCATCGTACGGTAAACGCCTCGCTTCGCCAACGGAAGGGACGAACCCATGAGAAAGCTCGCAATCCTGGGGGCCACGATGTGCCTCTTGCTCGCTGCATGCGGCGACGACGACAGTGAGGACGCCCGTAGCGAGATCGCCGCGGCTCTGCTCGAGGGTGGGGCCGACGAGGACGTCCAGTTGGACGCGGCCCAAGCGGACTGCCTGGCCGGCGCAATGGTGGCCGAGTACGGCGAGGATCAGGCCCGCCAGCTGGCGGACGACCCCGACGACTTCGAGCGCATGTTCGACGACATGGACATCCAAGAGGCCATCGCTGCCGCCCAGGCCATGGGCCAGATGTTCATCGACTGCGGCATCGAGGACGTCGTCGATGCGGACGAGATGGCCGAACTCGAGGACGCGCTGGAGCAGCTCGATGAACTCGACATCGACCTCGACGAGATCCAGGCAGAGATCGAAGCCGAGCAGAACAGGTGACGCCTGCCGAGGCGCCGGTCAGGATCTGATCGGGCCGAGTCCGTGGGGGCCGAGGGGGGGCGCGGGGGCCCCCCCCCCCCCGCCCCCCGCCGCGCATGGGGCGGGCGCTCGCGGGGCCACGCCCCAGCGGGCCGGGGGGGGCGACCCCGGGGGGCTGAAA
>JAFIEP010000078.1 GCA_020832495.1 Acidimicrobiia bacterium
GGGCCACGCCCACTGTCCACCCCGGGCCCGCGCCCCGGGCCGGGCGCGCGATCATGTGCCATGAGCCGCACACCGCCCGCCCCGGTGCGCCTCGACCCGGCGGTCGAGGATCCCGCCGTGATCGACGCACTCATCGACGCCCACGCCCCCTACTGGCCGGTGCAACGTTACGTGGCCAACAACGCCGAGTACGCCGCGCTCTCGGGCAACCGACCCGAACAGATGGTCATCGGACCGGTGTTCCGCGGCGACTGGGCGGCGGCGGGTCGAGTGGCCGACGGTGTGGCGCCGCTGCTGCACGACGAGCGCTTCGTCGCCGCAGCGCGTTCACTGTTCGACGCCGAGGTGGTGCGCCCGCACACGGTCTACGCCAACCTGACCTGGCAGCTGCCCTTCGCCCAGGGACAGGGCCACACCGACATCCCGGCGTTCCGGGGCATGGACCGACGCACCGTGCCCGTGGCCTTCCTCACCATCATGGGCTGCTCTGGGCTCTTCGAGGCCGAGCGGATCCGCATCGCCACCGGGGTGGCCTGGTTCTACCGCGGGGCCGACGGCGGCTTCGAGTACTGGCCCGACGGACCGGACGCTCCGTCGGTCGTGCACGAGGGCGACATCGACAACACCATGGTGGTGGGTGACAACGACTTCATGTGGCACCGGGTCCGTCCGACCGGCGACCCCGCCGACGGTATGCCCACGCTGACGCTCGACAGCGAGTTGGTACGGCGCGACGCCGAGCGGTGGGCCATCGTCGAGGGAGATCGCACCATCGCAGAGGTGCCACGCCACGAGCTACGGGTGAGCCTGTCGTGGAAGGCCGACGTGTTCGCCGACGCCGCCGAGGCAGAGTTGGCGGACTCCCACCGAGACGACCTCGACCTCGACGAGGTGCTCCGCCGCTTCGCCGCCGACCTGGCCGACCGTGGGGAGACGATCGTCACCGCGGACGATCCCGTCCGTGATCCGGCGCTGCTCACTCAGTTGGCCGAGACCTACGTCCGCTACCCGACGACCTCGGCGAGCTGACCTCAAGCGGCGTTCGATCCCCGCCACATCGGCATGGTGTCCGTCTCGGCGTCGTACTGGCTCAGCCACATGGGCAGGTAGCTGGGATCGGTGAACTGCCGGGGGTGATGACCGGGCAGTGCCGACACCACCATCACGGGGATCAGGGTGAAGGCCAGGCTGACCGCCAGGCGGGCCAGGCGGAACCAGGTGATCGGCCGCCACAGCCGCCGCTCCGCCCAGAGCTGTTGGAACGTGCCGATGGCGGTGAAGGTGCTGATCGACACGAAGCCCACGGTCATGGCCAGGGCGTAGCGCAGCTTGGAGCCGTCGGTGGCCTCGAACACGTCGTAGGTGGAGCTCTTGTGCTCGATCTCCTCGGCGAGGTGCCACAGGAACAGGGTGGCCACCAAGGGATCGGCCCGGTCCATGAGCGGCGCCAGGTTGCGTTCGGTCCAGCGGGCCACCCCGTAGCTGATGGTCTCCCCGCCCGCCGCGTAGGCCACCCGGAACCGGGGGCTGCGCCGCCACACCCAGTCCGCGCACCGGCGCATCAACCGTTGCAGGCGCAAGGTGGACGGGTAGCGGCGGGCGATCAGGTCGTTGAAGTGCTGGTGCTGGGTGTGGTGGCCGGTCTCTTGGCGGATGTAGCGCTCGCTGCGCTCCCGCAGGTCGTCGTCGATCTGGTCGAACGTGGAGCGGACCGCCTTGATGAAGAGCGGCTCGGCATAGGGCATGCCCAGCGAGACGGCGTTGGCCGCCGCCGCGAACTCGGGGAGATGCGGCACCCACATGGGATCGAGGTCGTCGGGGAACTCGAAACGCACCCGCCGATGGCGCAGTCGGTCGACAGCCACAGCATGGTCCTACCACAGGTCCACCGTCGCGCGAGGATGCACCCGTGCGATACGACCGGCTGCCGCTCACCTACGGCGAGAGTCGCGCCCGCTTCCGTCGGGCCGCCGCCACGGCCGAGCTGGCGGTGACCACCCACCCGATCACCGCCCGAGGCCCCGACGACCTGCTGCTCAGCGTCGACGAGGTCGTCATCGGCACCCGCTCGCCCCGTCGGGCGCTGGTGGTGTTCTCGGGCACCCACGGTGTGGAAGGGGTGATCGGCTCCGCGCTGCAGGCAGACCTCCTCGGGCGACTGGGCGCGGCGACGCTGCCCGACGACGTCGCCGTGGTCCTCGTCCACGCCGTGAACCCCTGGGGCATGGCCTGGTGGCGGCGGCAGAACGAGTCGAACGTGGACCTCAATCGCAACTGGGGCCGCGACGAACGTGACGGCGCCCCCAACGCGCACTACGAGGAACTCCACCCGCTGCTGTGCCCCGACAGCGACACCTTGCCCGACGGCGACGCCTTCCTGGCCGCGCTGGCAGCTTTCGTGGATCGCTACGGGCTGGCGGCGGTGCGCGACGCCATCTCGGGCGGACAGTACTCCCACCCTGACGGCCTGTACTTCGGTGGCGAGCGCACCGAGGAGTCCACCCACATCGTGGAGAGGATCCTCACGCCGCTGTTGGACGACACCGAGCTGACGGTGCTCATCGACCTGCACACCGGCCACGGCGAGTACGGCACCTCCACCGCCCTGTGCGACGCCCCTCCAGGGTCCGCCCAGCACCGCTTCTGGAGCCAGCTCGTCGGCGAGCAGCGGGTGGAGTGCACCCTCGACAACCCCGACGCCACCACCGGCCACAAGGACGGCCAGCTCGGTGGCGGCATCGCCACCTTGGCCCCCAACGCCGAGTACCACTCCACCAGCTTCGAGTTCGGCACCCGCTCCGACACCCGCCAGATCGTGGCCGGCCACGCCGAGCACTGGGTGCACCGCCACGGCGACCGCACCGTCCCCGAGCACGCCGAGGTGGTGTGGGACCACCGCTGCTGCTACACGCCCGACGACCCTGCGTGGGAACGCACCGCCATGGAGCAGGGACGCGACATCCTCGACCGCTCGCTGCGGGCCGTCAGCAGCTGAGCAGCGGGTGCAGCTGATCAGTCGTCGAGGCGGTACTGCACCCGGGCGATGTCGGCGGCGATGGGCTGGATCACCTCGGTGACCACCTCCCGGTGACGGGGATGGTCCCGGTAGGCGAGGTAGCCGTCGGCGTCATCGAAGTCGGCCACCACAGCGAAATCCCAGCCGCCCTCGTTGATGCCGGCATCGGGACCGAATCGGTACTCGCGGATCTCCTCGATGATGCCCGGCAGCGTGGACAGCGCGTCGGCCACCGACGCACGCTGGCCGGGCGTGGCGTCGGCGACCCAACGGAACAACACGACATGGCGGATCATGGTCCGACCCTAGCCGCCGCCTACTCGACGACGAGCTCCGCCCACATGCCGTGCGCCACGTGCGGCGGGCCGCCCTCGACCTCGGGTGGGCCGTCGGAGGTGGCCGCTGCGGCGAGGTACTCCGCCGGATCGGCGCCGGTGGGGATGACGCACAGCACCACGTAGCGGCCGGGTTCCTCGAGCGTGCCGTCGCCCACGGCCACGATCGTCTCGCTGCTCTGCGGCTCGGCGAGCAGCACCATCGCCGGTGGGCCACCCAAGGCGGCCATCATCTCCTCGGGCGACAGCTCCAGCAGTTCCTCGACCGACCGGTCCTCGTCGTCGGGCACGCGGAAGGCCACCAGCTCGTGCAGTTCGCTCACCGCGTCGTTGGTCAACGTGATGGTCGTGCCCGCCGGCACACGCTCGGGGAGCCCCTCGAAGGCGAAGTCCACCAGCGTCACCTCGACCTCGTCGGGTCCGCCCGTGACCGGGGCATTCTCCTGGGCGGCGGACCCTCCCCCGTCGTCGCTGCCGCACGCCGCCAGGGTGAGCGAGGCCGCGGCGGCCAACGCCACCAGTCGGCGGGCCGACGAGCCGTGGCTCGCAGTGGTCGGTCGGTTCTCTCGTCGTCTCATCAGTGGTCTCCTTGGGTCAGGCCGGAAGGCCGATGGTTGCCACGATGGCCTCGAGGGCCTCCTGGTCGGGGTGCGGGGGCGGCACGGTGGCCGGCAGCGTCGCCAGCAGTTCGATGGCCCGTTCGATCGACGGTCCGTCGATGAGCGGCGTGTGGGCGCCGACGATGGCCGAGGGTGCCGAGGCAGCCATGGCGGCCACCTGCTCCTCGTAGCCCACGACGTCGACCAGCGACAGCCACGGCGCCAGGGCGTGGTGGTGGAACATGGCGAACCCCTCGGCCCACATGGGCGGTGGCAGGTCCTCGACACGGTCGACGGGTTCCGACCCCATGGGGGTGGCGAAGGCATCCGAGGCCCACAGCACCCCGGTGAGCGAGTCGAGGACCGCTCGGGTGGTGGGGCTGTCGTACACCGGAGGCCGTGTGAAGCGAAGGTGGCGATCGCCGACGTCGAGTGTGCCGCCGGCGTCCACCCAGCGAAGGCGGTCGAGCGGCAGCCCGATCTCGGGGCCCAGCCGCTCGGTGAGTGCCCAGTTGGCCACCACCGTCGCCTGCGGACACCGGTCGAGGACCTCGGTGAGGTTGCCCACGTGATCGTGATCCTCGTGGGAGAGCACCACCCAGCGGACCTCCCCGGGCTCGACGAGCGAGAACACGTCGTCCAGCCACCCCTGGCGGTTCGACGTGGTGCCCGTGTCCACGATCACCGGCTCTGCACCTCGGATCACGAGCGAGTTGAGCGCCACCGACAGCGGCGCACCGAGCGCCGGCTGTGCCGCCCGGATGAGGAAGGTGTCGGCCGCCACCTCGAGGGGCGGCAGGTGGATGGGTTCGACTGGTTCGAAGCTCATGGCAGGCCTCCTGGCCGTCGGTCGATGCCAGGAACGTACGGACCTCGCCTCGCCCTGCCCATCCCTCGCATCGACGGTTCGCCACCCCGCCTCGGGGGACCCCACCCCCACATCTGAGGGGGTTGAGTAGCCGGCGACCGTGCCGTACCTTGACCGGATGGGGATACGGCGGTTCACGAGAGCTCGGGATCACCTGCTGGCCATCGACGAGGCCGAGACCTCGCTGAACGACGTGGCCGAGGCGATCCTGGTCGCCCTCCACGACCTGGCCCGCTTCGAGTGCGGGGCGGTGGTGACCGTCGACTCCGAGACCCTGCTGCCGCACGGTGCGGTGGTCGAGGGGTTCCTCCCCGAGCACTGCCAGCCGTTCTGGGACAACGAACTGCTCGACGCCGACTTCAACAAGTTCACCGATCTGGCCGGACGGTCCGACCCGGTGGCCACCCTCTACGACGCGGTCGACGGGGACCTCGACCGCAGCCCCCGCTTCCGCAAGCTGTATGCCCCGGCGGGGGCCTGCGACGAGCTGCGCGTGGCGTTCACAACCAGCGAGGCCTGTGTGGGCCACGCCACCCTCGTCCGTCTGGGCGCCGACGAGCCCTTCACACCCGATGAGCAACAGGACGTGCGGGACCTGGCCCCGGTGGCCACCCGCGTCCTGCTCCGGGCTGCGGGTCGAGCGCTGGCCTCGAGCGTGCACGACCCGCCGGTGGTCCTCATCCTCGACGCCGAGGGCAAGGTCCGCTCGATGAGCGACGGGGGCGAGGCCCTCATCGCCGAGCTGCGCACCCCCTCGGCAGAGGAACCGGGGCTCCCCATCCAGGTGCAGGCCGCCGCCACACGAGCACGGTGGAGCCGGACCAGTGCCCGGTTGGCCACCCGCGTCCGTGGGCGCGACGGTCGCTGGCTGCGGCTCTACGTCACGCCGATGGCCGATGACCCGGGGGCGGTGGCCGTCACCATCGAACGAGCCCGCCCGAGCGACCTGGTGCCCATCATCCTGCAGTCCTACGGCCTGACCCAGCGCGAGACCGACGTGGTGCTGCACCTGGCTCGGGGGCGCTCGGCCAAGGAGATCGCCGCTGCGATGTGCATCTCGGCCCACACGGTGCGCGACCACATCAAGGTGATCTACGACAAGGCAGGGGTGACCGGGCGAGGTGAGCTCGTCGCCCGGTTGTTCTCCGACCACTGCCTGGCCGACTTCCACGACGCCACCGTGCACCTCCCGCCACGGAACGCCGAGCAACGCAGCACCATCGGCGCCTGAGGCGGCCCGTCAGTCGACGCCAGGCCGCTCCTCCGCCGCGGCCGCGGCCAGGGCGGCGTCCACCGAACAGAACTCGTCGGCCGCTCGCACCAGATGCCGTTCGGTGGGGTCCACCACGTCCACGTCCACCTCGTCGCCGGCCAGGTCCCGCACCAGGGCGTCGAGCATCGACGACGCCACTGGATGGCAGCGACCCACGTTGCTCAGGTCGATGAGCACCCGCTCGGGTTCGGGTTGGTCGCGCCAGGCCTCGACGGTGGCCCGCAACTCGTCGGCCGCCTGTTCCATGGCGGCGAAGTCCAAGTCGCCGTGCAGGCGCACCAGCGACGGCCGCCGGACCCCGTCGTCGGACCGACCGCGGTCCACCTCGGCCACCCCGTTGCGTCCCGGGCGGCGGTGGAGGAGATGGAGGGCGAACTCCTCCGAGAGTCGTTCGCACACCGCCAGGGCGCGTACGGGGTTCCCGCGGCGGTCCAGCGGGGGGCTGAAGATGCCGATGCCGAACTGGTTGGGACTGACCGCCACCAGGCCACCACCCACCCCGCTCTTGGCCGGCAACCCGACCCGCAGCAACCAGTTGCCGGAGCCGTCGTACATCCCGCAGGTGGCCATCACCGCCAGGGTGTGCTGCGCCACCTCCTCGGGCACCACCTGCTCGCCGGTGACAGGGTTCTGCCCCGCTCCGGCCAACGTGCCAGCCATGACGGCCAGGTCTGCGGCGGTCACCTGCACCGAGCACTGTCGGATGTAGGTGTCGACGGCGTCGAGTGCTTCGCCCTCCAACACTCCGGCGTGGCGCACGAGGTAGCCGAGGGCACGGTTGCGGTCGCCGGTGAGTCGTTCGGACTCGAACACCACCTCGTTCACCTCGAGCCGGCGTCCGGCGAAGTCACCGAGCAACCCGACGATGCGCTCGAACCGCTCACCGGGGTCGGCGCCGGCCACCAGTGAGGTGGTGACGATGGCACCGGCGTTGATCATGGGGTTCGCCGGCCGGCCACTCTCGGGATCCAGACTGATGGCGTTATAGGCATCCCCGCTCGGCTCCACGCCCACGTGATCGAGCACCCCGTCGAGGCCACGGTCGGCCAGGGCCAGGGCGAACACAAACGGCTTCGAGATCGACTGGATGGTGAAGGCCACCTCGGTGTCACCGGCGTCGTAGGTGTTGCCCTCGGTGCTGCACAAGGCCAGACCGAAGTGCTGCGGGTCGGCCGTGGCCAACTCCGGGATGTACGACGCCACCTGTCCCTCGTCGAGCGGGTGGATGCGCTCCCGGAGGCGTTCGAGCACGGCAGTGATCGGGTCGAAACGGCGGGCGGTCGGCATCGGACTCCTGTGACGCGGGGCGGCCACCATCGAGACTAGGCGGCGGCAGGCTCGTCGGCGTCGAGCCACGGCACGACCGCCAGCGGAGCGAACCTCGGGTTGCCCGCCACCACCTGGGCCAGTGCCACCCGTACCCGCCGATCGATCTGACGGACGTTCGCCGAGCTGACCCCGAACTGGGCGGCCACGGTCTGTGACGGGGACGGATCCCCCAGGCCCGCCTGGATCCGGTACTCCAAGTGGATGGCCCGATGCCGTGGGTTGGCCACCGCCGTCGCCAGGGCCTCGGTGAGCAGCGCCACCCGCTGGTCGGTGCGGGCCAGCGCGGCCACGTCGACCGACAGCGCAGCCCCGGTGGCGTCGCCCGACGGCGCTGACAACGCTGCGATGCGCTCCTGGCAGTCGAGTCGGTCGAGGTCGACCTCGGCGCGGGCATGGCCGATCGCCGCAGCCACCAGACTGCGGACGGCCCGACTCGCCCAGTTCCACGGCAGCGCACCGACGGGTTGCCACGACCCCGCTGCTCCCGAGAGCAACATGGCCACGTCGATCACCAGGCCCCGCACCTCCTCGATGTCCGACGCCAGGTCACCTCGGCCGAGGTCCCGCAGGTGGCGTCGCACCACCCCGGCGAGTTCTCGTTCGAAGCTGGCCAAGAAGTCGAAGACCCGGGTGGGGTCGCCTGCCATGGCGGCCATGTGAGCGGCGAGCTCGTCATGGTCGATGGTCACGTCGTCGTGCCTCCTTTCGTGCCGCGCCACCGTTTGGCGGGGTCAACGACACTGTGCGGGAGGCCTGAGACGACTTACATCGGTGTCATTGCGTGGAGGTGTAGAGCGCCAGGGTGCGCTGGGCGGCCCTGCGGTGGAGTTCCACCAACGACGCAGGCTCCAGGACCTGCCCACCGGTACGCAGCAGCAGACGGCTCAGCCACAGCTCACCCACGGTGGTGAGGCGCATGACGAAGCCGTCGTCGTCCTCCTCGACCACCTCGCCGGCCACGTACTCGGGCACCCACGCCGCCGAGGCCCCGAATCGCACCTTCACCTCCTCGAAGGGAACCTGCGGGGTGGTGAACGAGCGCAGGTCCTCCTGCACGTCCACCGGCTCGAAGTGGTCCCCCGTCGGGCGGCAGTCGACCAGCCGGTCGAGGCGGAACCGTCGATGCCCACCGGCGCGGTGGTCGGCGCCGGTGACGTACCACTCGCCCTCGGTGAAGAAGACGTGCAACGGATCGATGCGCCGCACCGTGCGCTCCTCGCGCCACGCCGACCAGTAGTCGATCTCGAGGGTGCGGTGCTCGGCGATGGCCGCACGGATGGTGCCGAGGTGCTCAGGGTGGTCGATGTCCACCGCCAGGTGGCGGCCCACCTCGAGGGCGGCCTCCAGCTTCTCGAGCGCCGAGGTCAGCGCCTCGGTGTCGGCGCCGAGCAGTTCCCGCGCCGCGTTGCCCACGGCCAGGGTGGCGAAGGCCTCCTCTCGCGACAGCCGCCCTCGGATGCGGAAGACCCCGGGGAGGAAGACCAACTCGACGGTGTCGGCCTCGGTGTCGATCTCGAGCAGCGGCGCCCCTCCCGGCGCGTCGCCCGGGGCCATGGTGGCCGCCGCGGCCAGGTCGACTTCGAGCTGACGTCGGGTGACCCCGAAGCGGCGGCAGAGCGCCGGCACGGACACCGGGTCGCGTCCGTCCAGCCACACGAGCATGGCCAGCACGCGGCGCAACCGGCCCTCCACGCCGTGACGCATCAGCGGCACCCTCGGGGGTTCATCGGGCCAACTCCACCAGTCGGTCGACCACCGCCGCCCGCAGCTCCGGCGGGTCCAGCACCTCGACCAGTTCGCCCCAGCCCAGCACCCACGACACGAAGGCCGGCACCAGACCGACGTCGACCTCAACCACTGGGCGACCGTCGGCGCGCACGTCGTCGTCCGCAACGGTCGACGCCGGCTGTCCCGGCAACAGCTCGACGATGCGGGCGGCCACGGCCAGTCGGGCCACCTGCACGTCGTTGTCGCCCATGGTCAGCGGGTCGTCGGGCACCTGGGCGGCCAGGTCGAGGCCTCGGGGACGATCGAATGCGCCCGGATCACCGACGGTGTCGAGCTGGTCGGTCTCGATGCGGTCGAGTCGGAAGCACCGCTGGGCACCCCGTACCTGGTCGAAGCCGATCAGGTACCACCGACCTCGTTTGAAGACCACACCCCACGGCTCGACCACCCGGTCGACACCCTGGTAGGGGAAGGCAAGACAGGTCCGGGTGAGCACGGCGTCGTCCACCACCGGCAGTGCGTCGATGCCGGGCAGCACGGTGGTGGAGGCATCCCGCAACGCCGGTACGTCCAGGCGAGCTGAACCGAGCTGCGCCCACGACACACCGTCGAAGCCCACCGCGGTGGCGGCCAGCTCGAGGGCCCGCAGCTCGTCCTCGGTGAGGTCCATCTCCGGCATCAGGTAGTCGGCGCGGCGGATCTCGTAGCCCACGCCGAGGTCGGTGTCGGTGCTGCGCAGCGGGATGCCGGCGCGCAGCAGGGCCGCCTTGTCCTCCTCGAACCGGCGACGGCCCCGTTCCTCGGCGTAGAAGGGGAACTCGGCCACGATGTCGGCGCGGGTCTTGGGAACCTCCGCGTCCAACAGGTAGGCGAACAGGCTACCCAGCCGCTCGAGTCGATCTGCTGCCGCCACATGGCCATGGTAGGCCATGCCTCCCCATGGGTTGGTACGGCTATACCGTCGCCGCCCCCACCGTCTGCAGCGGCTGCAGCGTCCGCACGGGCACATCAGGGGCGACTCGGGCCACCTCCTCGACGAAGCCGCCGAGGTTCACGTTGAACGAGTAGCCCATGGGGCCTTCGACCGGGCGGAAGAAGTCGTCGTGATGGTGGGCCACCACCACGGCAGGGTCGAGGCGACGCAGGATCCGCTCGACGAAGTGTCGGGTGTAGATCCGCCCGGCGATCCCGCACAGGAAGATGTCGACGCCGTGGGCGCGGATCTCGTCGTCGATCAAGTTGGCCGAACCCTGGTGGTAGAGGGTGATCCCGGCCACTTCGATGGTGATGCCCCAGACCTGCCCGCAGCGGTAGGCACCGGCGCCGAGTCCGTCGAGGCAGTCGCAGGTCAACTCACCGTCGGAGGGCACCTTCCACCCGGCCAACAGCTTCGAGTGCACGCTCGGGGTGAACGACACGGTGAACGGGCCGATCTCGTAGCAGGCGTGCGGAAGCACCGTCACGGCGTTGTCGGCCAGGCCGAAGAGCCCGAGGAGGTGCTGGGCGGAGGAGGAGCCGTAGACCGTGCAGCCGTCGCGGGCCACGAGGGCGGGGACGTCGACGGCGTGGTCGAAGTGGGTGTGGCCCACCAGCACGGCGTCGGCACGGGGCAAGAGGCGGTCCACGAGGGTCTCGTCACTCACCAACGGGCGGTTGCGGGCCGTGTCGGCCAGTGACGTGCGCGACACGTACGGGTCGATGACGATGGTGGTGCCCTCGTAGATGAGGGCGAAGCCGGCGGTGCCCAGCCACGTGAGCTCGAGCCCGGCGGGGAGTTGGTGGCCGTGTCGAGTGAAGTCCACGTCGTGTTGCACGCTCGGATCGTTCCGGTGACGAAGCGGGAGGCGATCGAGCAGGTCCACGCCACTGTGGTAGCACACCGCTCGGTGCCAGAGGTCGCTCAGCGGCGAACCGGCACCGAGTGCTCCCAGTCGGCCAGCAGACTGCGCAGGGCGGTGAGCAGCTCGAGCGGTCGGTCCAGCATCATGTGGTGGCCGGCTTCGGGGATCTCCACCACCGGGGCCACCCGCCCCAGCCGCTCGTACATGACGGCGCCGATCTCGGGGGTGACGAGGCCGTGCTCGGAACGCAGCAGGGCTACTCGACAGGTGATGGAGGACAACGCCTCGGCAGCCACCGACCGGCTGATGGCCCCGAACAGCAGCGGGTCGAACTTCCACGTCCAGGCGTCGCCGTCGCGGCGGAGCGAGTGGCGGGCCACGTGGTCGAACACCGCCGGCTCGTAGTGGTCCTGGGGTGGGACGGTGCGGAACCGACCCAGGGCCGTGGCCTCGTCGGGATAGCGCTTCGGCGCCCCGAAGGCAGCACCGATGCGGGCGGCCTCCACCTCGGGGTCCTCTCGCACCATGGGGCTGTCGAGCACGATCATGCCCGCCACGTCACCGGGGGCGCGGGCCGCGGTGGCGGCCACCACGAACCCGCCCATGGAGTGGCCGACGAGCACGGGTGGCCCGGCCATGTCGACGCCCTGGGACACGGCCAGGACCTCGTCCACCCAGCGATCGAGCGTGTAGCTGTCGCGTCGATCGCTGTCCCCGTGTCCCGAGAGGTCGAGCGCCACCACGCGGTACGGCCCGATGATGGGCGCCAGGAAGCTCCACCAGTGGGCGTGCGCCGCACCGCCGTGCACCAGCACGAGGCCGGGCTGACCGGGCTCGCCCCACACCAGCCGGTTGATGCCGACACCGTCGACCTCCACACGGTCGACGGTCGGGGCGAGCGCCAAGGCCCGCTGCATCCAAGGGGGGACGGCCACGCCGGCCGACCTTAGTTGTGACCACCGGGGACGTTGGACCCTGTGCAGCGCATGGCGTCGGATCGATGCTGGGCGGAGCGATCGAACCAGAGAGGACTGGCGATGTCCGAGTTCTTCCGTAACCGACACGCGCTGCGTCGAACCGCCGCAGCCATCTGCGGCATGATGGCTGCCGGCTACCTGGCCATCGCCGCCGGCGTGGCCGGCATGGAGTCCACCGAGGACATGAACATCGTCGTCTTCGGCATCGGTGCCGCCTCGATCTTCCTCGTCGGTGCCGCCCTGCTGCTGGCGCTCGACAAGCGGCCGTTGTGGGCGTTCGGTGCGGTGATGCAGGTCATGATTGCTGCCATGTACCTGGCGGTCAGCAGCGACCGCGACCCGGCCTTCGAGGCGTGGGGCATCGGGCTGCGTGTGCTGCAGGTGCTGCTGTTGGTGCTGCTGGTGTTGCTGGCGGTCCGACCGGTGCGAGCGGTGCGGGCGGAGGAGACTCCCGCTGCACCGGATACGTCGACCACCTCGTCGGTCCGGTGAAGCTGCTGGTTGGTGCCGGCGGGGTGCTGGCGGTGGCTGTCGGCACCGTGGCCGTCCTGTCCCGCCCGTTTCTTGCGCCGAAGCGAGCGGCCGTCGCACCGGTCCCCCTGTCCGTCTACGAGCCCAGCGCGGTGGACACCCCCGTGGTCTCCCCGTTCAACCTCGACACCCAGCCGATGCGGGCGCTGGCGCTGTTCAACTTCGAGGGTGACCCGGACCGCATCTACAAGGGCTTGGAGCCGCAGGCCTTCGACGACGACGTGCACGGCCGGGGGCTGCTGGTGATCGGCTGGCGGGTCGACGGTGGCGTCGACGTGTTCCACGACCCGGGCCTGCGGCTGGACCCCGCCAGCTACGCCATCGCCGGAGGTGGTCTCCACCGGATGGAACCACGGGATCTCAGCGGCGGCCGGCTCGAACTCGGGTCGGCCGGCGCACTGATCGACGTCTCGTTCACCGACCTCGAGGATCGCCCAGTGCGCCTCGTGGCACACGAGACCGACACCCGTCGCCGCCGTCCCTTCGCCTTGCTCGCCCCGATGGGAAGCGCAGCGACCGACCCACCGGCACTCCCGCTGGTGTTCGTCAAGGACTTCTACTTCGTGCGCCGCGCTGGATCCGAGATTCGCATCGAGATCGACGGTCGCGCGCACCGCAGCGACACGCTGCCACTGATGCTCGACGGAACCTGGATGCATTTCGTGCGGTACTCGGCCAAGCCGTTGGTGGCGCTGTGGAACCACCAGGACCACGACACCGCGGAGGTTTTGCCCCCCTCGGCGCCCACCGCCAACGCTGGCGGCGTGCACTACGAGCTCCGAGCCAACGGCTCGTTCCGCGAGATCAGGTGCATGGAGCGCTCCGAGGGCGACCAACAGGTCACCGTCGAGTTCGACCCGGCGCTCCCTCACCTGCTCGCCCTGCGAGACAGGGCAACGGTGGACGGATCGTTCCGCGTCACCACGGTGCCGCCAGCCGGTGAGCTGACCGGCACCTGGCAGGTCGCGCGACGGGGCCAGCAAGTGGAGGTCGGCGCTGTCCCTGCCGGCGGTTGGACCCCCGGCGACGCGCAGCGCACAGCCCGACTGCTGTTCCGGGTGATCAAGATGTTCCGGTCATGGCCGACCACCTATCGCTGGCGCGGGCTCATCGATGTCCCCCACTCGGGCGACAACGGTGGTTCGATCCCTCTCGTCGCGGGGTGGGAGCGCACCTAGGTGCTGTCGTCGGGGGGCCGGGAGCGCGGTGTGGGTGTGGGTTCGAGCCATGCGCTGAGGATGGCGTCGGCGCCGTAGCGGTCGAGGCGGTCGCCGGAGGGGATCCAGCGGGTGGCGGGTTGTGGGTGGTCGCCGAGGTGGATGTCGGTGGCGGGTCGG
>JAFIEP010000079.1 GCA_020832495.1 Acidimicrobiia bacterium
CCCGCCCCCCAGCGGCCCCCCCCCCGGCGGGCCCCGGCCCCACCCCCCGCAGCCGACACCCCCCCCCCCCCCGCCCCGGCACCCCCGCCCGCCGCCGACCCACCACCACCACCACCCGCCCCGGCACCAGCGCCCGCAGCCGACGTACCACCACCACCCGCCCCGGCACCAGCGCCCGCCAGCACGCCGCCTGCCCCACCGACCGCGCAGTACGAGGCGCCTCCGGCCCCCGTCGCCGAACCGACCCCGGCGCCGGCCGACGAGCCCCAACGTTCGCGACGGCTCCCCTTGGTGCTCATCCTTCTCGTGGTGCTCATCGCCGCGGCGGTCATCGCCGCCCTGGTCTTCGACCTCATCTGAGGCCCTACGACCTACAGGTAAGAACCTTCCGCTCCCTCGGCCGCCGACGACCGGAGGGCCGCTTGGCTCCTCACCTGCTCGACGGCCTCGGCCAGGTCGACCGGACGGCCGTCCGCCAGGGCGCTGAGGACCGCGGTGCGTTCCAGCTCGTAGAGCTGCCCGAACGTCCAGCCCCGGGTGCGGTGCTCGAGTCGTTCGGCGAGCTCAGCGTCCCCGGGACTGTGGCGAGCCACCAGTTCTGTCAGCCACTCGGCCCGACGCTCGTCGGAAGGTGGCCCCACGTGCACCAGACGATCGAAGCGGTCAGTCCGTCGCACGAAGGTCGTCTCGGCGGCTCCTGGGTCGTTGGTGGTCGCCACCGTGACGACCCCCCGTGCCGCCGAGGGGCCGTCGAGCTGGGTCACCAACTCGACCAGGCCGTCGGGTGCCGGTGAGCTACTCCAGTCACCGACGGTGAGGTCCAGGTCCTCGAGGACCACCAGCGAGGGCACCACGGCCGCCGCCATGTCGTAGAGGGTGCGGACCAGGTCGCCCGACATGAGCACACGCGGGGTGGCGGTCACGCAGGTGACCCCGACCAGTTCGCCGAGCAGCCACCGCACCACGTGACGCTTGCCCGAGCCCGGCGACCCGAACAGCAGCACCCCGCGACGCGGGACGAGATCGCCCACCTCCTCCCAGCGGCGGACCGGTGTCACCACGTGACGCGTCAGCTCGGCGGCCAGCTCCGGCGCCACGGTCGAGGCGGGGCGACCATCGGACCCCGGCCGCGGGTTCTTGCGTCGGGCGGCGGCGAAGCGCAGCAGACCCGGGCTGGTCGGGTCGAACACCACGTGGCGTCGCCGCCACGTCGAGCAGTCGCCGACCACCATCGAACGAAGCGTCGCCAGGGCCTCGTGGGCGACGTCGACCTCGGCGGCAAGGCAGGCCAGCTGCAGCTCGCCGATCGGGTCGTCGGGGGCGACGTCCATCCAGGTGATCACGGGCACACCGGCGTACCGCCACCCGACCAGCGTGCCCGGTGCCACACAGTCCTCGCTGAGGCCAGGTCCTGTCGGCACCTTCACCCGACGGACGAAGGATCGCTCTCCGTGGGCGAAGGCAGCGGCGCCGAGGCGGCCCGGGAGATGTTCGATGGCCCGCAGCACGCTGGTGCGTTCATAGGCGGGCAGCGACGTGAGGACGGCGCGGTCCGCCATCCAGTCGTCGTCGAGGCAGCGACGGACGTCGACGTCGAGGGTGGTCGCCACCCAACGTTCGCTCACCGTCGGGGGACGGGAGAAGGCGTCCAGCTGTAGGTCCTGAGTGGTGTCGTCCACGTCCGCTCCAGGTCTCGTGGTGACGTCGTCGTGTGCCACCACCACGTCGCAGTGTGCCACGGACGAGGGTGTCGCCCTACCCCACGGACACCCCACCTCCCCTACGCTGCCACCACTTCGCCGCCACGTCACCCACGCCTGCCCATGCCTGCCACCCACCCGTCGCCCATCCCCGACCCCGGACGCGTCCGTCGCCGCATCGGCCCGAGCGGAGCCCAGCGCGTGCTCGCCACCGTGGCCCTCGTGACGTCGGTGGCCGCCCTGCTGGCCGCCGCCATCGCCACCCTCCGCCACCCCCTGCTCGTCGCTGCCATGGTGACCGCCGTGTCCGCCACGGTGCTGGCCACCAGCTGGGCACTCACCACACGCAGTGCGAGTCGGCGGCGCCTGGCCCTCGGTGTGGTCGTCGTCGCAGGTGCCGCCGTGGCCGGCCTCGGCGTGGTCACCGTCGCCGGGGGGCCGGCAGCTGCGCCGCTGCTGGTGACGGCCGGTGTCCTGCTCGCCGTCTCCGCCGTCTGCGCCCACCGATCGCTGGTGGTGGCGCCTCCGTACCGACGGTCCTTCTTCCTCGTGCCCGAGCAGCGTCGGGTCACCAGCGCAGCCGTGCTGTTGTGCAACCCGCGCTCGGGGGGCGGGAAGGTGGGCGACAGCGGCGTACTCGAACTGTGCGACGAGATCGGTGTGACGACCGTGCTCCTCGAGGACCACGACGATCTGGCCGAGGTGGCGGAGGATGCCGCTCGGTCCGGGGCCGACGCGCTCGGGATGGCCGGCGGCGACGGATCACTCGCCGTGGTGGCCGAGGTGGCCCATCGCCACGGGATCCCGTTCGTGGTCGTTCCCACTGGCACACGCAATCATCTGGCGCTCGATCTGGGGCTCGACCGTCAGGATCCCCGGCAGGCGCTGTCGGCGTTCACCTGCGGCGAACCACTGGCCATCGACCGGGGTGAGGTGAACGGACGGTGGTTCCTGAACAACGTCGTGTTCGGTGTGTACGCAGCGGCCATCGAGCGCCCCGAGTACCGCGACGCCAAGCTCACCACCGTGTTGGCCGAGATGCCCTCGCTCGCCGACCCCGACGGGGAGGCCTACGACATCAGCGTCACGCTCCCCGATGGCACCACCTGGGAACGACCGGGGTTGGTAGTGGCGTCGAACGGGCCGTACCTGCTGCGGCCCCCCAGCCTGTTCGGACGGCGGCCGAGCCTGACGACGGGCACCCTCGGTCTGGTGGTGGTTCGCGCCGGAGGCAGCGGGCCCGCACTGCTGGCGTCGGCCGTTGCCGCGCTCGGTGGGGAGGACACCGACATGGTGCGCAACTGGGATACCGACGACGTCACCGTGCACTCCCCCCTCGACACCGTCCCCAGCGGGATCGACGGGGAAGGGGTGCAGCTCACCACCCCCGTGGACATCCGGTGCCACCCCCGCTCGCTCACCCTCCTGGTCCCTCCCGGCACACGTCCCGGCCCTCCCCGACGGTCGCGCCGGGATCGTTCCGTGCTCGACGAGGACCGCCTCGGCGACGTCCTGTGGACCTCAGACGACGTCTGAACGGCACCGCTAGGGTGACGACCGATGTCCTCGCCAGCCGCCGGAGAGCTCGCCGACCACCTGGCGTCGAGCATCGTCAGCCGACTCGAATCCCTGGCGGCCGGTCCGCTGGCCGGCTGGCTCCCTCCGCCGGTCTACGGCGGACACCGGGTGGGGGCCGACGTGACGGCGGACCTGGCCTGGACGGTGGCGCACCTGCACCGCGCCGGGGTCGACCGTGTGGGCGAGACGTCGATCGAGGACGTCCTGCGGACCGCACTCGGGGCCGTTCGTGGGAGCGAGACCCACACCTTCTTCTCCTACCGGGTGGCCGAGGCGGCGGCGCTCGGCGGACCACTCGACGACAACTGGCTCCTGGTCGACACCCCATCTGCGCAGATCGGCGAGATCGCCGCCGCCAGTGACTCCACCGACTGGGTCCCCCTGCTCGACGGAGGGCTCCCGCGGAACTACGCGGCCGTCCTGGCGCGCTGTGAGCACGCCCGCCGACGGCTCGGACTGGCGGTGGACCCTGAGCTGTCGTCCGCGTTGGTCGACCGGACTCGCCAGCTCCTCGGTGGTGACGAGCCACGACCACTCGACGACTCCGAGGACCACAGCGGCCGCTACGACATCTACGCCATCGACGTCGTGCTGTTCTGTGAGCCGTTGGCCGACGAGCTCGGGGGCCTGTGGCAGGCCAGCGCCCGCCAAGCGGTGGACCTCGCTGCCCTCAGCGCCCAACGCAACGGGGCCACGGTCACGTGGGGTCGTTCCACCGGGGCCTTGTCGTTGTGCCTGACCGTCGAGCTTGCTGCGCTCGCCCACCGCCACGGGCTCGTCGACGACCCCCGCCCGTGGTTCCGACGCGCCCGCATCGCTGCCGACGCGCTGGCAGGATGGTTCGACGACGGCGTCATCTCCGCCCACCGCCACCGCTCCCCCTACGGCTATCGCGGTCCCGAGCGCCGCTTGCAGATGACCCTCGACTGCCTGGGCAAGCTGGCCTGGTCGGCCGCCCAGCTCCGCCAGCCGCCGCTGCGGCCGCCGACCTCGCAGGCCACCGGTGACGACCCCGAGGACGACGCCTTCCCGGCCATCGACCACCTCCACCGCTTCGAGACTGAGCGGCATGCGGCAGTGTGGGCCTACCGGGACCGACGGTGTGCTGTGGTGGTGCCCTTCGTCGGCGGTTGGCGATCGGACTACCTGGCGGCGCCGTCGTACCCGGGCCACTTCGAGGTACCCGTCGACCGACCCTTGGCCTGTTGGCTCCCCACCGTCGTGCCCGTCGACGCACTCCATCCGCCGGTGGTGCCCGCCGGACCACCCGACGAACTCACCCACCGCAGCGGCAGCGTGCGCGCCTCTTGGTCGGCGTTCACTGCCCTGGCCGGCACCGACGGGACGGCCCCCTTCGGCCGACCGGACCATCTGGTGAGGAGCATCCGCATCGAGGGTCGCACCGTGGTGCTCGACGACCACCTCACCCCCGCCGACGACGCCGCCTGGGCGGTGGTCAGCATTCCGGAGACGTCGGCGCGGCCACTCGTCGTCGAGGTCAGCGGCGAGCAGCCCGACCGCCGTCACGTGGTGTCGACCGACGGGATCAAGGAGTGGCGCAGCTTCTGGGGTCCCTTGCCCGTCGTGCACGAACTGGCCTGGTCCGCACGGACCCCGCGCCACTGGCAGCTACGAGTGACGCCCGCCGTGCGCGTGGCCAGCGAGGACGCCGGCCACCACTACCACCGCAGCCTGTACGACCCCTTGGCCACCCGCGTCCGCGAGCACCGTTTCCCCGCCCACCTCCTCGACCGGCCCGATGCGGGCGCTGACCGGCTGCGTGACGTCGACGTCTTCCACCTGCACTGGCCCGAGTGGTTCGTGGGCGACGACGTGGATCGCATGCTCCGGTTCTGCGACCTGTTGGACCGCCTGGGTGTCCCGCTGCTGTGGACCCAGCACAACCTCATCCCGCACTGGCAGTTGCCCGCCTTCGAGGACCTCTACGCGGCGGTGGCCACCCGAGCCGCTGCGGTCATCCACCACAGCGAGTGGGGCATGCAACGGGCACTCGACCGTTGGGACTACAGCCAGACCGTCACGCATCGAGTGATCCCCCACGGCCACTTCGGGAATCTCCTCGGCTCGTGGGACGACGACCAGCGTCGGGCAGCGAGACGCCGGGCGGAGGCCACCCTGGAGCTGGCGCCGTGCAGCATCCGTATCGGCATCGTGGGTGCCCCTCGGGCCGACAAGGACGTTGTCGGCTTCGCCCGGGCCTTCGCGGCCACGACGAGATCCGACCTGGGACTGCTCGTGGCATCGGCGCGTCCCGAAGAGCTCGAGCAGATCCCCGACGACGAGCGGATCACGGCACTGCCCTACGAGTTCGTCGACCGCGACACCTACAACGAGCGCTTGGCCGCCATCGACGTGCTGGCCCTGCCGTTTCGGGCCGACGGTCAGATGCTCACCACCGGCGTGGTGGGCGACGCCGTGGGGCTGGGCGTCGGCGTGCTGTGCACGTCGTGGCCGTACCTCCACGAGATGCTGGGCGACGCTGCGATCGACATCGGCGACGACGAGCCTGCCTACACCACCGCCCTCGAGGCACTCGACACCGTCCACATCCGCAGGGCAGCGGAGGTGGCCACGCAGCTGCGCGACCGTTATGCGTGGCCGGTGGTGGCGGAGGCCACCTTCGAGCTGCTCGAGGAGTTGCTACCGCCCCCGTGACCCACCTCGCCTGCTGGGAGCAGCGGAGGCCGGCACGCTAGCGTTCCGGGATGATCCATCGGCCGCCGCTCCCTGCGACCACGCGCTACCGACTGTTGCACCTGGCAAAGAACGTGGCCGGCACCGTGGTGCGAGGTCTGTGGGACGGCGCCGCGGCGGTGGGCAGCATCGGACCGCACTCGTGGAGAGCCAAGCGCTGGGGCTCCATCGGGTTCGGCAGCGTCATCTGCTTTCCCTACGGCGGCCACGTCAACGAGCGTCACATCCACCTCGGATCGGACACCCTCATTGCCCCGGGCGTCACCCTGTCCGCCGGCTGGGGACCAGGGCATCCCAACCTTCCCGACACCGTGGTGAAGCTCGGCGACCGTTGTCTCATCGGGCGCGGCTCGAGCATCATCGGCCATGCCTACATCGAACTCGGTGACGACGTGTGGACCGGCTACGACGTGCGCATCACCGACATGAACCACGGCTACGAGGACATTGCCTTCCCCATCTCCGGACAGTGGCAGCAGGCGTCCCCGGTGGTCATCGGCGACCGGTCCTGGCTGGGCCACCACGTGGTGGTCCTTCCCGGGGTGACCATCGGACGGCACGTCACCGTGGGAGCCGGCAGCGTGGTCACCGAGGACCTCCCGGACTACTCAGTGGCAGTGGGCGTTCCGGCCAAGGTCGTGCGTCGCTACCACCCCGACGTGGGCTGGGTGGGCGCGGCCGACCACCCTGAGGGCTGGGGAGTCGAGGCCGAGCGCACGGCCGCCGTGGCTGCGGCGCGCCTCGAGCAACTGCGCTAGCTACGACCCGAGCGCGAGATCGAGACCGTCGAGATCCGAGCCGTCGGCCACCGTCAACGAACCGCAGATGGGACCGGGATAGCAGCCGGCCGGGCCTCCCACCACGTTGAACCACACGAAGTACACACCGTCGTCGAGCCCACCGACGCGCCACTGGCCGTCCGGCGTGGTGTGCGCCAGCCGGAACGACCGGAAGCCTCGGCCGACTACCCACACCTGGGCGTGGGAGATGCCCACCTCGGCGTCGTCGGTGAGCGTGCCTGCCACGGCCCCGCCCTGTTCCTCCTCGAGCGTCAGGTCGATACCAACCAGCGCCCCGCCTTCGGACAGTTGGAGCAC
Organism: Acidimicrobiia bacterium; assembly: GCA_020832495.1. Classification (GTDB taxonomy): domain Bacteria; phylum Actinomycetota; class Acidimicrobiia; order Acidimicrobiales; family Acidimicrobilacustridaceae; genus JAFIEP01. The sequence goes on from JAFIEP010000079.1 coordinate 7,091, forward strand.
CTCGTACACCCCCGGGGCACAGCTGCGCACCGACGGGTAGCAGACCGGCTCCGCTCCCGGCGCGGTGGCGTAGACGGCGTAGCCGCCAGCGGGCAGTCCGAGTACCCGGTAGTCACCGTCGGGCCCGACCTCCACCGAACGGACGCTGTCGGGCTCACCCGGTCGGGCGACGTACACCTCGGCGCCGGCGACCGGCGCACCGTCACTGTCGAACACGTGACCGGCGATACCGTCGACGAGGAGCACCGAGGTGGTGGCCACCGTGGCCGGCGGTGACGCCGTGCAGGACCACGGCCCACGGGCCCCGGCCATGACGGGAAGGTCACCGGTCACCGGGAAGGGCAGCGTGTCGGCGAGCAGGAGGTTCACGAGCTCGGCGGGAAGCGTGCCACTCACCTCCACGTCGAGGGTGAACCGGATGTCGCCCACATCCTGCGCCAGGGTGGCTGGTGGTGGCGTGCCCGCGTCAACCACCGACCAGCCGACCTGGAGTTCGAGGGCATCGATGCCGGCGGCTGTGCTGATGGCGAAGCGCGGGATCACCACCTCGAGCGAGGTTGCCGTGTGCGAGGCGCTGACGCCGGTGGCGCCGGTCGCCGTCGGTGTCCCGGTTGCCGTGGTCCCGTCGGGGTGTGGGAACGGCACCGTCAGCTGGTCGAAGGTGGCGCCGAGCTGCAGCGTGTCCGCCAGCTGTTGGAAGCCGGCAGCGGCCAGGCCCTGGCGGGCCACATCCACGACATCCTGCAGGGCAGTACCCGGATCGACGGCGACCGAGGTGGCGTAGTCGATGGTCCCGCCCGGCTCGATCGCCGCCGTGGCATCGAGATCCACGGGCAGCGGCAAGGGCAGGTCGGTGGACTCCAACGCATCGGCCAGGGGCTGGCCGATCGCAGCGAACGGCACGGGCACCGGCCCCAGGAAGGGCACCTGCACGGTCACCGTGCCCCGAGGGGTCATCGGTGCATCCGCAGTGCACGTCGAGTTGACCAGCACCGGCAACGCACCAGCGGTGGGCGTGGCCACCGCCACCATGGCCACGAGCAGGCCGCACGCTGCCGCAGTCGCCGCCGTTGTCCGCCGTATCGCCATCTGGTGCCCCCTGGGGATCGAGATCGAGCCCTGACACTACTCGTCCCGGTGAGCAGTGTTCAGCACATGCTCGACGCGCTGAGCAACGGTGGCTGGGCGCGTTCTGTGATCGCCCCCAGGTGATCGCCGGCGGATCCGACACCACGCTGTGCATGTTCACCCGCAGTGGCACGACGCCCGGCGACCCTGCGCCAGCGCGAGACCCCTTGCACTGAGCACGGTTCCGGTAGTGGGCGATACAGGACTCGAACCTGTGGCCTCTGCCGTGTGAAGGCAGCGCTCTAGCCGTCTGAGCTAATCGCCCGAAGTGCGAACGATGAGCATAGCGCCCACCACCAGCGCACACCCATCGTGGGGACTACCTTGCCGACATGCGAGTCGACATCAAGTTCAGTCCAGCATTCGCCATGGGTGTGTGTCACCTCGACCCCGGCGAAGCAGTGAAGGGCGAGGCCGGCGCCATGGTGTCGATGACCCCCGACGTGACCATGGAGACCAGCACCCAGGGCGGGGTCCTCAAGGGCTTGAAGCGTTCGATGCTCGGCGGTGAGTCGTTCTTCATGAACACCTTCACTGCCAGCCAGCCCGGTGCTCACGTCACCTTCGCCCCGTCGCTGCCCGGCGACATCGTGCACTGGCCGATGAACGGCAACACCGTGTACCTCCAGTCCGGCGCCTACCTGGCGTCGTCGACGGGCATCGAGGTGGACTCCTCGTGGGGCGGGGCGAAGACGTTCTTCAGCCGTGAGGGCCTGTTCATCCTCAAGTGCAGCGGGGTAGGCGATCTGCTCGTCTCGAGTTACGGCGCCATCGACGCCGTCGACCTCGCTGCGGGACAGTCCTACGTGGTCGACACCGGCCACATGGTGGCCTGGTCGGAAGGAGTGACCTACGAGGTCACCAAGGTGGCCGGTTGGAAGGCCACCATGTTGGGCGGCGAAGGGCTCGTCTGCCGTCTCACCGGACCGGGTCGCATCTACACACAGACCCGCAGCCAGGACCAGTTCCTGTCGTGGCTCATCCCGAAGCTGCCCACCCGGTCGAACTGAGCCGCGCTCAGCTCAGGGCCTCGGCAGCTTCCTCGCCCATCTCTTCCTCCACCGCTGCTTCCACCTCGGCGCCGGTCGGGTCGTGGTCGACCGCACGGGCCTCGGCCAGCCGGACACCCTCGAGGAAGCGCGCCGCTGCGTCCACCACGGCGTTGGCCCGCAGGGAGGCGAAGGTCTCGAAGGCGTGCTGGGCCCCGTGCAACTCGAGGTAGTAGACGGGCTCCTTCGACGTGGTGCGCAGTCGCTCGACGAAGTCGCGAGCGTCCTCGACCGGGGCAAGCACGTCGAGGTCACCGTGGATGACCAGGAACGGCGGCGCCTCGGCATGCACCTGATCGAGCGGTGAGGCGGCCTCCCAGCGATCGGGATCGTCCTCGGGGTCGCACTTCATCACGACCGGCGCCAGGAAGTCGGACACCACCTGCGGTGGCCAGGCCCCGTTGCGGTTGGTGAAGTCGTAGACCCCATAGAACGGCACGGCGGCCTGCACCGAGGTGTCGGCATCCTCGAAGCCGGGCTGGTAGGCAGGGTCGTTGGCGGTGAGGGCGGCCAACGAGGTCAGGTGGCCTCCGGCCGACCCACCGGTGATCGCCACCATGTCGGGGTCGACCCCGTAGGCGTCGGCGTGCTCGCGCACCCAGGCGATGGCGCGCTTCACGTCGACGAGGTGGTCGGGGAAGGTGGCCATCGGGCTCAGGCGGTAGTCGACGTTGAAGCACACCCAGCCCTGCTGCGCCATCTTCCGCATGAGCAGCTGCCCCTGGCGGTCCTTGAAGCCGAGCACCCATGCGCCCCCGTGGACCTGGATCATCGCCGGGCGACGCTCGCCGTGGGGAGGGGGTTCCGCCGGGGCCATCATGTCGAGCCGCAGCGACCGCCCACCGGCGCGAGCGAAGGTGATGCGACGCTCGACCCGCACCTCCATCGGCGGGTGCGACCGCTCGTGCTCGGCGACCTCGGCGAGGGCGTCGCGGATCTCCGAGCGCGCCGTGTAGCTCTGGCGAATGGCAACGGCCAGACCCATCCACGATGCCAGCGTGGCCGCCAGGCCCAGCCGTCCAGGGGTGGTGCGCAACGCGCCGCGACGGGCGAACACGCCGGTGGCCAGGATCTGCCACATGAGGTGGAACGGAGCCAACTCGATGGTGGCCCACGATGCGAAGAAGCTCCACCCGAGGAGCAGTCGGTTGTTGCGCACCGGACGGAAGGCGTTCAGGGTGTAGAGGCCCCCGTTGATGCTGACCGCCAGGTAGGCCCAGCCCGCTCGCTGCTGGCGCCCTGTCGCTCCTCCGCTGCGTGCCATGGGCTCTCCTCGTGCTCGACCGTCGGTGCCTCGGCGCACTCGACACTACCTGCCGACCGCCGGTCGCAACCCAGCCGCTAGGGCGCAGCGGGTACCACGACGTCGACGCCGGCAGTCGTCGTGTCGCCGACGGGGAGGAACAGGGCGGCGCCACATCCGCCCGGCCCGTGACATGCCCACCCGTCATCGTGCAGGACGGCAACGGCGTACGACCCCTCGGGCAGCCCCGAGAGGGTGTAGGTGCCCTCGGCGGACGTACTGGCGACGTGCACCGACGAGAAACCGGCACCGATGGCCCAGACCGCCACGTCGACGACCGGTGCGCCGAGATCGTCGATCACGGTGCCCGCCAGACCACCAGCGGTGCCGCCCCCTACGACAGCGTCCACATCGGCCACCTCGTCTGCGCCGGCCACGATCACCTCGGTGTACTGACCCCGGCCGCACGAGCCGGTGGCACCGAGACAGGCGAACCACGACCCGGTGTCGAACTGCACCGCCTGGGGACCAGGAGTGAGACCGTCGATGCGGTAGCGGCCCTCCTCGTCGGTGACGGTGCTGCGCAACAGCCCTGGCTGCCCGGGAGGCACCGCCCGCACCACGACCCCGGCGACCGGGTCGCCGCCATCGGTGGTGACCCGGCCCGACAGCGACGTCATGGCCTCGAGGGCCAGCCTGTCGTAGAGCCAGACGCTGGCGTCGTCGAGGATGTCGTTCCCGAACAGGAAGAGGCTCCCGTGCGTTGCCCCTTCGTACACGTCGAGCACGCACTCCACACCCACGGCATCGGCCGCCGCGCACGTGTTCACCGCAGAACTGAAGGGCACGACGGTGTCCGCCGTGCCGTGCGCCAGGTACGACGGCGGTTCACCCGCCTCGATGATGTTGGGGACTGTCGACCCGGCCAACGACACGGCGGCCGACACGTGGCGTGGATCGTCGGGCAGGCCCTCCCCTGCTGCCCGGTTGGGCATGTAGGCCAGGTTGAGGGCGGTGATCCCCCCGGCCGAGGCGCCCGACGCCACCACCCGGGAGGTGTCGATGCGCCACTGCTCAGCGTTGGCTCGCAGCCAGGCCACCGCGTCGGAGGCGTCGGTGTAGGCGTTCATGATCGCCTCGAAGTTGGTGGAGGTGCCGAGCCGGTAGCCGACCGAGACAGCCACGTAGCCCTGGCGCGCCATGCGGGTGGCCACCGCGACATCGAGCGCGCCGGCCTTGTCCCCGCCGGTGAAGCTGCCGCCGTGGATCCACACGAAGAGCGGCCGCTCGGTGGCGACGTCGCCCGTCGGCTCGTAGACATCCAGCCGCAGGTCCACCAGTGCTCCGTGGTTCACCGCCTGGCCATAGAGGACGTCGCTCGTGACCGTGACGTCGGCGAACACCTCGTCGATGTAGCGCTGCGACGTGTCGGCGGCGGCCACGCCGTTGCCCGGCGCGGCGACGAGCGCAGTCGCCAGCATCAGCGCCACCACCAGCACCAGCGGTCGCCGCCGCCACCTGGTGCTGCGCCGCGCCGTCGCTTGCCCGATCTCGGTCATGCTGCCCCCTCGTCGTCGCCCTGCACACTAACGGTGCGCTGGCCCCTCGACACCGCTCACCTGCACGACACGGCCCACCTGCGCAGCCCGCAGCCGCCCCGCCCCCTCGTCGACGACGGCTCAGCTGTTCGGTGGCGACGGGATCGCGACGAGCCCGATGTCGACCCCGCTCACCGCCCCATCGCCCACCTCCACGAAGGTCGGCGGCGCGCACGCCGTCGGACCGTGGCACACCCATCCGCTGTCGCCGAGGACCGCAACGGCGTAGGAGCCCTCGGGCAGCCCGCCGAGGGTGAACTGTCCGTCGCTCCCCGTGTGGGCAACGTGCACCGAGGAGAACCCTGCACCGATGGCCCACACCGCCACCTCAGCCACAGGTTCGCCGTCGAGCCCCGTCACGGTGCCGTCGAGACTGCCGGATCGTCCCGCGCCGACGATAGCGTCGACCCCTGCGACCTCGTCGGCCGCAGCGACGTCGACGACGTCGTACCGACCACGCCCACAAGACCCGCTGTCACCGCGGCACGCCATCCACGGTCCGGACTCGAACTGCACGGCGTGAGGACCGGGTGTCAGACCGTCGATGCGGAAGCGGCCGTCGGCGCCGGTCACCGCAGTGCGCAACCGACCCGGGTGTCCCGGCGGGACGGCGCGCACCGTCGCCCCGGCGACGGGTGTCCCGTCGTCGGTCGTGAACCGACCTGAGATCGAGGTCATGTCCTCGAGGCCCAGCGTCCCGTAGAGCCAGACGCTGACGTCGTCGGCGATCTGCTCGGCCGACAGGAAGATCGACACGTGCGTCGCCCCCTCGTACACGTCGAGCACGCACTCGACCCCGACGGCGTGGGCAGCGTCGCAGGTGTCGACCGCCGAACTGAACTGGACGAAGGTATCGGCCGTGCCGTGCGCCAGATAGGAGGGCGGTTCGCCCGCTTCGATGCTGGAGGGTACGGCCATGCCCGCGACCGAGACCGCCGCTGAGACCCGGCGCGGATCGTCGTCGAGGCCCTCGCCAGCACTTCGATTCGGCAGGTAGGCCAGGTTCAACGCGGTGATCCCTCCTGCGGAGGCACCGGCAGCCACGATGCGCGACGGGTCGATCCGCCACTGTTCGGCGGAGCCTCGGAGAAAGGCGATGGCGTCGCCCGCGTCCGAATACGCACGCATCGCTGCCACCTCGTCGATGGCGCTCCCCAGGCGGTAGCCGATGGAGACCGCCACGTAGCCCTGACGGGCGAGCCGACTGGCCACCGCCACTTCGATCGGATCGGCCTTGTTCCCCGACACGAAGCCGCCACCGTGGATCCACACGATGAGTGGACGCTGGGTTGCGACGTCCCCAGCCGGCTCGTAGACATCCAGCCGCAGATCGACGAGTTCGCCGTGGTTCATTGCCTGGCCGTAGAGGACGTCGCTGGTGACGGTGACGTCGGCGAACAGCTCATCGACGTAGCGTTGCGGGACGTCGGCCGCGGCCAGGCTGTTGCCCGGCCCGGCCACGAGCGACACGATGACGGCGACCGCCGCCACCAGGACCGCGGTGCGCCGTCGCCGCCCACTGCCATCCGCCGTGGTCACCCGCGCGCGTGCCATGTCGCCCCTTGCTCGTGCCGCTGCCGGCGGCACCCTCCCGACTCGACCACGTGACCAACGGGTGGGCGACGGACCTGCTCCCGCCGAGTTGAGCGCCCGGTCAAGGCTTCACCATGCGGATGTTGATCGGATAGCGGTACCACTCGCCTCGGCTGGCAGCGATGGCCGCCAGGATGCACAGGACGAAGTCGACGAGCAGCACGACGAAGATGAGCAAGAAGCCGACGAGGACGAACATCAGCACGAACGACACGAACCAGCCGATCAGCACGGTGAGTTGGAAGTTCAGCGCCTCGGCAGCCTGGTCTCGAGCGAACGGATCGCTCCGGTCGGCCACCACGAACATGATGAGCGGCCCGAGGAACCCGAGGAACAACCCCAAGATGTGCGCCAGCGCCGCCATCCCCGTGTTGGGCGCAGCCGTGGCCTGCGGAGCGGCGTCGGCCACCGGACCCCAGGCGCTGCCGTCCCACCACCGCAGCTGGCCGTACCCATCGGGGTACCACCCGGGCGCAGCAGCGCCGCCCGACTGCTGCTGGCCCTGCCATGCGTTGGGGTCGTAGGGCGACTGCTCGCTCATGGCCGCAGCGTAGTGCCGCGCCGAGCGGGTAGCGTCCGTTCTCCATGAGCCACGTCATCGCCATCGACGCCGGCACCTCCAGCGTCCGCAGCATCGCCTTCGCCCCTGACGGCACCGTGCTGGCCAGCGCACAGCGCGAGTTCACCCAGCACTACCCGCGGCCCGGCTGGGTGGAACACGATGCCGAGGAGATCTGGCAGACCACCCTCGCCACGCTGGCCGAGGTCTGCGGTCGCATCGAGGCGCCGCCCGCCGCCATCGGCATCACAGACCAGCGCGAGACGGTCGTGCTGTGGGACCGTCGCACGGGCGAGCCGGTGGGGCGAGCCATCGTCTGGCAGGACCGTCGCACCGCCGAGCAGTGCGACGCGCTACGCGACGCCGGGCACCTCGACCTCGTGCGCCGCACCACGGGGTTGGTGCTCGACCCCTACTTCTCGGGCACCAAACTGTGGTGGTCCTTCACCGAGGGCGGCATCGAGGCGGGCCCGGACCTGGCCTTCGGCACGGTCGACTCCTGGCTCGTCTACAAGCTCACCGGCGGCGAGGTGCATGCCACCGATGTCACCAACGCCAGCCGCACACTGCTCTACGACATCGGGACGTTGTCATGGAGCGACGAGTTGTGTGAACTCTTCGGCGTACCCCGCCACATCCTCCCCGAGGTGCGGCCGTCCTCCGGCCGCTTCGGCACCACCTGTGCCGAGGTGCCGACCGGAGCAGGGATCCCGATCTCGGGCATCGCCGGCGATCAGCAGGCGGCGCTGTTCGGCCAGGCCTGTTTCGAGCCGGGCATGACGAAAAACACCTACGGCACCGGCTCGTTCGTGCTGATGAACGTCGGCACCACCTGCCCCCAACCGGTCGACGGGCTGTTGACCACCGTGGCTTGGTCACTGCCCGACGCCAGCGGCTCCCCGGTCACCACCTATGCCTACGAAGGGGCCATCTTCGTCACCGGCGCAGCCATCCAGTGGCTGCGCGACGAGTTGGGCCTCATCGACGACGCCGCCGAGACCGGCCCACTGGCCGCGTCGGTGCCCGACAGCGGCGGCCTGGTGCTCGTGCCGGCCTTCGCCGGCCTGGGTAGCCCCTGGTGGGACCCCTACGTGCGCGGCGCGCTGTTCGGGGTCAGCCGCGGTACCGGCAAGGCACACGTGGCCCGCGCTGTGGTGGAGGCCATGGCACACCAGACCCGCGAGGTGGTCGACGCCATGTCCGAGGCGTCGGGCCACACCGTACGGGCGCTTCGAGCCGACGGCGGCGCCTCGGTCATGGACCTGCTGCTGCAGCTCCAGGCCGACCAACTCGGTGTGAGTGTGAGCCGACCGACGGTACAGGAGACCACCGCGCTCGGCGCTGCCTACCTGGCCGGGCTGGCCGAGGGTGTGTGGACCTCGACCGACGACATCGTGGCCAACTGGCACCTCGACGTCGCCTGCGAGCCGACAGCCGACCGTGCGCTGGCCGACGCCCGCCACGCGCAGTGGCGTCGAGCGGTCGAGCGCGTGCGGGCCTTCGCCGCCGCCTGACGCGCCGGGCAGGTCTCAGCCCGACACTGACGGGTGCGCCAGCCGCGAGCCCATCATTCGCAGCTCGCGAAACCGGGTATCGACGATGCGAGCCAATGCCGCCGCCTGCCGGCGCTCCCGAGCCCGGAACGGCGTGCCGTGCCGACCCAACACCAGAGCCATGCGAGCTGACGGCAGCGGCGACCACACCACGTCGTCGGGGCCGCCCTTGCCGGCTGCCACCCGAGCCGAACTCTGACTGCCGGCGACGAAGGCCACCAACCACGCCGTGTCGGGTGGCTCGCCCACCGATGCCTCCACCTCGACCTCGTCGAGGCTGACCACCACGCCCCACGCCGAACCGATGGTGCGCACGGCGTGCTCGCAGAGCTCCTCGATCGCACTCGCCGGTGTGGAGGCGCCGACCAACATGGCTGCGGTCTCGAGTGCGTCGAGGCGCGGGTCGCGCAGCGCATCGGCGATGGCCCGCACGTCCTCCACCGACACACCGTCGACCTGCTGGACCTCACTGATGAGCAAGCTGACGAGCGACTCGTCCTCGAGGTCGACCACGAGTTCGTCCACGGCGCGGCCGGCACCGCGTTCGAGGATCTCGATGCCCACCACGTCACCACCCACGGCCCCCACACGGCTGGCCACCGCGCCGAGCGCTCCGGGACGGTCCGGGATCCACATGCGCACAACGAAGGTCGTCATGGCCATCACGCTACCGATGCACTGTGAACGCCCGGTTTCCCATGCCGTACGGCTACGCGAACGGTCGAGCCCACGCTGACCGCCGCCACACCGCCCACCCCACGCCGACCAGCGTGACACTAGACCGCGCGGTCAAGACTGGTAGGTTGGCGCCGTGGCCCGACGTCTCACCCCACGCGGCAAGGAACGCCGCAGCCAGCTCATGGCCTTCGCCGCCGAGCGATTCGCCGAGAACGGCTATCACACTACGTCCGTGGCCGAGATCGTGGAAGGGCTCGGCGTGGGCAAGGGCGTCTTCTACTGGTACTTCTCGTCCAAGGAAGAGCTCTTCTTGGAGATCCTCAAGGACGCCCAGCAGGACCTGCGCCGCACCCAGCGTCAGGCCATCGACGGCATCGAAGACCCCGTCGAGCGCATCACCAGTGGCATCCGTGCCTCGCTGCAGTGGTCGGCCGACCATCGGCACTACCACTCGCTGGTGCAGTTCGCCGCCACCGAGGAACGCTTCGCCCCGGCGCTGCGCAAGGGCCAAGAGGTGGCGGCCCGTGACGCCATGCGTCACGTGAGCGACGCCATCGCCGCCGGCGCCGTGCGCGACGCCGACCCGGCACTCATCACCCACGGCATCCTGGGCATCACCACCCACCTCGCCCGGGTGTTCATCCACGACCTGGGCAAGCCGGCCGACGAGGTGGCTGACGCCGCCGTGGCCTTCGTGCTCGACGGCGTCTTGGCCGCCGACCGCCAACCGACAGCCGCCTGAACCGTCGTCAAGTCCTAGTTCGGCTCAATGGCTCCCGGGACCTCCGAATAGACCTCCTGCGCTTGGGAGGCCATGGCCTCGACGGCGCCGGGACAGGCCCGAGCCAGTCCCCACAGGCGATCGAACTCCTCGGCGAACTCGGCGTCGGACATGCCCCGAGGCGCCAGATCCGATGCGAGTACGGCGGCGACGGCATCGGCGAGCCCCTCGGCCTCCTGGCGAACGCATGCCACATCTTCCGGGGAGCCGTCACCAGCCTCCACCGAGCGAACGAGGAACTCGATCGCGTCGATGCAGCCCAGCCACACCTGTTGGGCACCGCGCATCTGTTCCTCGAGCGCATCCTCAGCGAAGTGGACATCCGGATCGAAACCCCCGATGCTGCGCGGGTCGGCGTTCCGAGCGGCCAACCTGTCGGCGTCCAGGACGCGGACGAGGCCCACTGCGCCACAGCGTGCCTCTGCCTCGGTGACCTCGCCCTGTACGGAGTACCAGTCCTCGAGACCTTCGACGTACGGCGCCTCTGTCTCGGTCGGCTCCGCCGCCTGCCCGGGCACGGGCGCAGTCGTGCCGGAGCCCTCTTCGTCCTCACCGCCGCCGTCGTCGCTGCCGCAACTCAACGCGCTCAGGAGCGCAGCCACGACCACGAGTGCCATCGCCCGCCGAAGACCCTCGACCCGCCACCGATCTCGGTACACCGCTGCCTCCACGTTCCGCCAAAGACGTCCGGCGCCGGCCCTGTTGCCCCGCGGGCGACGGTAGCAGCTGGTCATCATCAGGGCCGGCGGCACCTAGGTGCTGTCGTCGGGGGGTCGGGAGCGCGGTGTGGGTGTGGGTTCGAGCCATGCGCTGAGGATGGCGTCGGCGCCGTAGCGGTCGAGGCGGTCGCCGGAGGGGATCCAGCGGGTGGCGGGTTGTGGGTGGTCGCCGAGGTGGATGTCGGTGGCGGGTCGG
>JAFIEP010000002.1 GCA_020832495.1 Acidimicrobiia bacterium
ATTCACCTCACTGGTGTGGGCCCCAATTTCCCGGCCCCGGGCCGCCGGGCTACCCGCGGTGGGCCGGCCCCCCCCCGCCCCCCCCCCCGGGGGGGGCGCGGTGGGGGGCGGGGTGCGGCTGCGGTCCGACACGGGGGAGTACGAGGGTCGGGTGCGCCTGGCCAAGCTGCCGGCCCGGAGCCTGCAGGTCCACTGGCCGGAGGGCAACGTGCTGCTCGCCGGCGGCGTCGAGCACCGTGAGCCGGGATCGAAGGTGCCCGACTACAACGCCGTCGTCACAGTTGAGGTGCTGGCCTGAACCTCGGGCCTCAGCGGGCGTCGGTGACGACCGTGTCGGCGTGGGCGGCATCGAGGCCGACGGTGAGCACCACCGGACGATCCTCGCGAACCCACGTTCCGTCGATGCGGACGTCGAGCAGACGCAGGTCCACTGGCACGTCCACCTCTGCTGACGCCCCGGGGGCCACCGACACGCGGGCGAAACCCACGAGGCGCCTCGGTGGGCGCTGGTGCACCGAGTCGGGCACCGAGCCGTACACCTGCACCACCGCGTCCCCGTAGCGATCGCCCGTGTTGGTCACCGTGGCGCACACCGTGTCGCCCACCAGCGTGGGACCCGGTTCCACGGCGAAGGTCGTGTAGCCCAACCCGAAGCCGAACGGCAGGTGTGCGGCTTCGCCGTCGGCGTCGAGCTTCCACTGGCCGTGGAGCAGGCCGTAGGTGACCTCGGTGGCGTCGCGGTCGAACGGCACGAGCTGTGCCTCGTCGTAGGGCACGGCGAAGGGCAGCCGTCCACCCGGCTCGCAGCGACCCAACACCACGTCGGCCAGGGCGTGGCCACCTTCCATCCCCGGGTACCACACGAGGAGCGTGGCGCTCACGTCCTCCAGCCAGGGCATGACCACGGCGCTCCCGCCCATCACGACCACCAGCACGTCGTCGCACGCCTCGGCGGCGGCGCGGATCAGCGCCTCGTGCTCGGCGTGCAGGCGCAGCGAGGCCCGGTCGCCGCCGGGCACGGTGAAACTGGCCTGCGGTGCATCGTCGCTGCCCCCGCCTTCCTCGCCCGAGCCCCCGCCGGTCAGCACGGCGAACGCCTCGTCGGGGTCCATGTCGGGGGGGAGGCCGACCTCGGGGTGCTCCATCGGGGGGAACAGGTGCAGGAGGTTCACCTGGGCGCTGGTGTCGAGGAACTCGCCCTCGTCGGCCTCGGTGTAGCCCACCACCACCACGGCCACGTCCGCGTCGCCGGCGATGGCGGCGTCCTCGTCGTGGTGGACGACCTCGACACCGGTGAGGCCGCTACGCAGGCCCTCGAGGAGGGTGACCGCCTGCGGTGGCGTGACGTTCGAGGACCCGTGGTCGCCCAGGTTGGCCACTGCCGCCAGGCGACCGAGCACGGCCACTTTTCGGAGCGCCTGTGGGCGCAGCGGGAGCAGCCCGTCGTTGCGCACCAGCACCATCGACGCCGACGCCACCTCGCGGGCCAGGTCCCGGTGGTCCGGACAGGCCACCACCGAAGCATCGGGAGTGTTGCGGAACACGTGCGCGAAGCGCAGCAGCGTGGCCACCGTCTCGACGACCAACTCGTCGACCACGGCCATGTCGAGGGTGCCGCTCTCCACTGCCTCGGCCAGCGCCAACGCCCGCTGCTGTCGGAACGGCATCTCGATGTTGAGGCCGGCTGCCACCGACTGCACCGGGTTGCGCAGTCCGAAGATGAAATCCGAGGTGACGAAACCGTCCCATTCCCACTCCCGGCGGAGCACGTCACGCAGCAGTTGAGCGTTCTCCCCGCACCACTCGCCGTTCACCGAGTTGTAGGCGCTCATGACGCTGGCCACTCCGGCGGCGGCCACACGCCGGAAGTGCGGGAGGTAGACCTCGTGGAGCGCTCGTTCGTCGATGGTCACGTCGACGGTGAAGCGGGCGTTCTCCATGGAGTTGAGGGCGAAGTGCTTCATGCAGGCCATCACGTGGCGTTGCAGTCCGACGGTGAGCGCTTCGGCCATGACCCCAACGTGGTGGGGGTCCTCTCCGTAGGTCTCCTGCGCACGGCCCCATGCCGGATGGCGGAGGAGGTTCATGCACACGGCGCCGGTGTAGGTGGCGCCGCGAGCGCGCAGCTCGGCGCCGATGGCGTCACCCACGCGCGCTTCGAGGTCCGGATCGAAGCTGGCGCCCCGTGCCATGGACACGGGAAAGGCCGTGGCGGGGGCGAGGACACAACCACGTGGCCCATCGGCGAATTCGATGCCGGGGATCCCCAGGCGATCCACGGCGGCTGCGGGCCACGAGTGGCGGTAGTACCCGCCCGAGACCATGTCGACGAGGCCCGGCCAGAACGGCGTGTCGCCGTCGAGGCAACCGAGCTTCTCGGCGACGGTCATGTCAGCGACGAGCGAAGCGGCTTCCACACGATGGTCGGCGCCAGCGGCGACGCGGGCAGCGGCTGCGGCAAAGGGAGTGGTGTCGTCCATGAGGGCGAAGTGTCGCACAGCGACGTCGCTCGCCACACCAGGTGCGGTGCGCTTCGCCGCTGCGGATGCTCATCTGGCGTGGTGGCGTCGACGAGGTGGTCCCCTCGCGCAGGCCGAGGAAGCCTGGTCCGTCAACCATGGCTGGCTACAATTGCCTGCCAGCCATCCGAACAGCTCCGAATTCATGAGCAATGACACCCAATTCATGAGCAATGACACCCAACTGAGGAGAACCATGATCCGACGACTGCTGGCCATGATCGGGGCCGTCGCTCTCGTCCTCGCAGCGAGCGGCTGCGGGAGCGATGACACGTCGGACACGACCGACGTCACTGACGCCACCGACGCGGCTGACGACGACGCGACCGACGACGACGCGACCGACGACGACGGGGCTGACGACGACGCCGACGACGGTGACGAGGCTGCTGCCTCGGACGGACCGTGCCCGGTCGAGACGGCGATCACCATCACCGCCTCGGGGGACGACGCCGACATCGACGGTGAAATGGATCTCGAGATGACCTTCATCGACATCGTGTTGGGCCAGACCGGCACGCTGGTGTTGGCCACCTACGAGCTCGAGGCGAGCGAGCAGTTCGGGCTTCGGGCTCCCGTGGGCCAGCCCGACGTGGACGATGGTGGAATCATCTTCATGGCCACGCTGCTGCCTCCGGCGGACGAGGACCTGGCGCCAGGCGACTTCTCGAGCGAGGACAGCGAGGGGCAGCGCATCGGCAACTACAGCCTGTGGACCGACGAAAGCCGTGTGCTCCCGCTGGCCGATATCGTCATCACGCTGACCGAGGTGGGCGAGGACGAGGTGTGCGGGGAGATCACCGCCGATGCCGACTCCAGCTTCCCGCAGGTCAGCGGCGAGTTCGTCGTGGAGCGCATCGGCTCCTGAGTGGCAGCCGGGCCGGCGCGTCTGTGGGTCAGTCGGTGGTCGACGGGTCGTCGAATCGGTCGGCCAGCACCCGCAGCGCGTCGGCCACCTCGGCGTCGTCGACGAGGCCAGTGGCGGCAGCATCGCTCAGCCCGGCCAGAGCATCGAGGTCGTCGACGGCATCCAACGCCTCGGCCACGAGGTCGCACCACTCGACGTCGTCGTCGTCGCCGTCGTCGGGCCCGATGAGTGTGGCCACCACGTTGCGACTGCGCAGCACCGCCACCATGGCCTGCGCCAGGGCTTCGGGGTAGTCGTCGGCGAGCGGCACGTCGCTCACCGGGTAGTCGCCGTCGTAGTCGACGCCGTCCTCGAGTCCCGGGACCCAGCTCAGTCGGCGGATGGCCCGCTCGAGCTGCCGCTCGTTGAGCGGTCCGTCGAGCACCACGAGGTGGTCGTCGCGTGCGGTGGTCAGTTCGGCATCGAGGCCGGTCTCCTCGAGCGTGGCCACCAGTTCCTCCGCCGCCGAGCGGCTCGACATGCGGGCGACGGGCAGTTGGGTGGCGCCCATCGAGGCCAACTCGGCGGGGAACGGATTCCAGCCGACCACGTCGTGGAGGATCCGCAGCGTGCGACCGGGCAGCAGGCGTTTACCGCGGACGACGACCATCCAAGCCCCCGAGCCACCGAGGGGGTGGTCGCCGTCACCGATCACTTCGCCGCTCGATCGGCTCATGACCGGAATGGTGGCACTGATCGCCTCGTTGGTGCGACTGCATCGGCACCGGCGCGGGCCTCGTGCACGGCCGGTGCTCAGTCCTCGCCGGTGGGGCGGCGACGATCGGCCTTTCGCTGTGAGCGCTGGCGTTTGGCTGACAGTCGGCGCTCGACGGCGCCGCGTGAGGGCCGTGTGGCCCGTCGAGGGCGGGGTTGGTGCAGCGCAGCGGCCAGCGTCGAGACGAGGCGCTGCGTGGCCACCGCTCGGTTGCGGACCTGGCTCCGTTCGTCGGAGGCGCTCGCTCGCACCTCGGGGCCGAGCTTGTCGAGCAGGCGTCGACGCTGCTCGGGTCGTAGTGACGGCGACCGGGTGACGTCGAAGCGGACTTCGGCTCGGGTGTTGGACGTGTTGGCGTGCTGCCCACCGGGTCCGCCGCTCGGCCCGAACCGCCACTGCAACTCCGAGGCGGCGATGCTGAGGGTCCGGTTCACGCGGATGCGCTCCGATGCGCCGTCGGCCATGGTGCGAACGTACCGCGGATGGACCTGTGGGAGCCGGTCCCTAGACTGTCGGTGTGAGCGAACCCCTGACACCGAGCGACGGCCTGGCCGTCCTGCACCTGTTCTGCGATCGCACTCCGTTGGCCGAGGCGGATGCCGTTGCCGCTGCGGTGAAGCAAGCGGAGGCGGACGACCTCTCCGTCGTGCCCGTCGCCGTGCTCGGTCACAAGTGCGACCTGGCCTTCATGGTGCTCGGCGCCGACGTGTGGCAGCTCCGTCGTTTCCAGACGGCGGTGGTCGACGCCGGACTCGACGTGGTGGACAGCTACGTGTCGCTCACCGAGCTGAGCGAGTACGCGCAGGGCCTGCCCGAGCACATGGCCGAGGCCCGCTTGCGGCCCCAGCTGCCGCCGGAGGGGAAGCGGGCCTGGTGCTTCTACCCGATGTCGAAGCGGCGTGAGGCAGAGCAGAACTGGTACACGTTGCCCTACGACGACCGCAAGGCGCTCATGATGGACCACGGTTCGTCGGGGCGGAAGTTCGCCGGGCGGGTGGTGCAGGTCATCACCGGCTCGACCGGCGTCGACGACTACGAGTGGGGCGTCACCCTGTTCGCCGAGCGTCCCGACGACCTCAAGGAGGTCGTCTACACCATGCGATTCGACGCTGCCTCGGCGCTCTACGCCGAGTTCGGCCCGTTCGTCACCGGCATGGTCGGAAGCCTCGACGAGGTGCTCGCCGCCGCCGGCATCGTCGACTGATGGCGCCGGTGGTCGACGTCGAGCCGGGCCAGCTCGACGCCGCCGAGGAGCGTCTGGCCGCGACGCTGCGGTCCTTCGGCGATGTGCTGGTGGCGTTCTCGGGCGGGGCGGATTCCGCCTATCTCGCCTGGTTCGCGCACACCACGTTGGGCCCCCACCACGCCTCCGCGGTCACCGCCGTGTCCGCATCGCTGGCTCCCGGCGAGCTCGAGCACTGCGCCGGGCTGGCCGACGCCTGGGGTCTGCACTGGCTCACGGTCACCACCGACGAACTCGATGATCCGTCCTATCGCCGCAACGACGCCGATCGCTGTGCCCGTTGCAAGACAGCGCTGATGGAGGCCCTGACGCCGCTGGTGGACGACGGCGGCGGCGCCGTGGTCGTTCTGGGCGTCAACGTCGACGACCTGGGTGACCATCGTCCGGGCCAGGCCGCCGCAGCCGATCGCGGCGCCCGCTTCCCTCTGGTGGAGGCGGGCTTCACCAAGGCGATGGTGCGCGCCGCCTCACGCCGTGCCGACCTGGCGACGTGGGATCGGCCCGCCGCGGCCTGCCTGGCGTCGCGCATCCCCTATGGCACGGCGGTGACGGTGCCGCTCCTCGATCGAGTGGGGCGCGCCGAGGCTGCGTTGCGACGGCTCGGCTTCGACGACCTGCGCGTCCGCCACTACGACGACACGGCGCGCATCGAGGTCCCTCTCGATCGTCTCGGCGACCTCGTCGAGCACCGGTCCGACGTGGTAGCGGTCGTGCGCGCCGTGGGGTACCGGTATGTGACCGTCGACCTCGAAGGGCTTCGCTCGGGCAACCTCAATGCCGCGCTCGCTGGTGCGGGCAGCGGGGCGTCGGCGAGCGACGACGGGATGAACGGCGTTCACTGAGGCGCTAAGGTCGGCGTCGGATCAGCCGAACCGCACATTGGGGGACACCACATGGCCGCGTGCCTGAAGCGCTTCGTCGAGGCCACACCCGATCGCACGGCGCTCGTCGACGTGCACGGCAGTCGCACGTTCGCCGAGCTCGACGAGCGGGTGAACCGGTTGATCTCGGCCCTGCGAGCCGCCGGGGTGCGCAACGGTGACACGGTGGCCGTGCTGTGCGGCAACCGCAACGAGCTGTTCGAGCTCACGCTTGCCGGCATGCATGCCTCGCTGCTGTTGGTGCCGGTGAACTGGCACTGGGTGGCCGACGAGGTGGCCTACGTCCTCGACGATGCCGACGCCACCGCCGTGGTCGTCGAGGGCCGTTTCGCCGAGGTGGCCGCCGCCGCGCTGACCATGGCTGACAACCGATGCCCGGTGCGGGTGGTGATCGGGCCCGACGAGGCGGCCGTGGATCTCGACGGCGCCGTTGCCTTCGAGGATCTGGTGCGATCGGGTGACCCGGCCGAACCCGACGCTCAGGCCACCGGCGGACCGATGTTCTACACGTCGGGCACCACCGGCCGGCCGAAGGGGGTGCGCGGTGGGCTCTCCCGACTCGGCGAGGATCCTGCGTTGTGGGAGCTGGTGGCCGGCAGCTTCTGCGGCATGCTCGGTCTGCCCGAGGCCGGAGTGACGCTGCTCGAGGGCCCGGCCTACCACTCGGCGCAGTGGGTGTTCTCGGTGTTCCCGCTCGTCGGGATGGGCTCCACGCTCGTGATGCGGCACCGCTTCGATCCGGCGGAGACCCTGGAGCTCA
This sequence comes from Acidimicrobiia bacterium, assembly GCA_020832495.1. Lineage (GTDB taxonomy): Bacteria > Actinomycetota > Acidimicrobiia > Acidimicrobiales > Acidimicrobilacustridaceae > JAFIEP01. The sequence goes on from JAFIEP010000002.1 coordinate 7,026, forward strand.
TCGATCGCTGCGCGGTGACCAACGTGCACCTCGTGCCCACCCAGTTCGTCCGGATGTTGAAGCTGCCCGACGACGTCCGGTCTCGCTTCGACGGATCGTCCCTCGAGACCGTGCTGCACGGCGCTGCGCCGTGCCCGCCGGAGGTGAAGCGGGCCATGCTCGAGTGGTGGGGCCCAGTGGTGGGCGAGTACTACGGCGGCACCGAAGCCGGCTTCCTCACGCTCTGCACGGGCGCGGAGTGGCTGGAGCGCCCCGGGTCGATCGGGCGGGAGACCGCCATGTCAGAGGTGGCGGTGTTGCGTGAGGACGGGACGACGGCGTCACCGGGCGAGTCCGGCCAGATCTGGTTCCGGTCCCGGGTGGGGGCCGACTTCGAGTACCACAACGCGCCGGACAAGACCGCAGCAGCCCACCGAGGTGATGGCTGGGGCACGTTGGGCGACGTCGGCTACCTCGACGAGGACGGGTACCTGTACCTCTCGGACCGCAAGATCGACATGATCATCTCGGGTGGGGTGAACATCTATCCGGCCGAGATCGAGGGGGTGCTCGTCACCCATCCCGCTGTGGCCGATGCTGCCGTGTTCGGCGTGCCCGACGAGGAGTTCGGCGAGCAGGTGAAGGCGGCAGTGGAGTTGGCCGAGGGCGTGGCGCCCAGCGACGACCTCGAGGCGCAGCTCATCGCCCACTGTCGTGAACACCTGGCCGGCTACAAGGCACCGAAGTCAGTGGACGTGCTCGACGCACTGCCGCGCCAGCCCACCGGGAAGCTGTTCAAGCGCCTACTGCGCGATCCCTACTGGGAGTCCGCCGGCCGTACGATCTGAGCCGTCAACGCTCACGGCATCTCGCCGGGTTCTGGCCCGCCCCCGAGCGGGAGGCGCTCCCACAGGGGGAACGAGAGGTACTGGGCTCCGAGATGGGTGACGATGCGTCCTTGCTCGTCGAAGCGTTCCAGGCAGGGGCGAGCCACTTCGATGCCGCCGGCCATCACGATGTAGTCGGCGACGCTCAACAGCAGCGGGCCTGAGTCGCCGTCGGCGTCGCCGGGACGCAGCACCGCTTCCACCTCGAGTCGGGGTCGGCACGGGTCGGAGGTGTCGACGGGCCAACAGTGGTACACGATGCCTTCGAACACCGACATCGCCTTGATGCGCACGGCGTGATCCTGTCAGTCGCGCCGGCCTGCTACCAGCCTGCCGTGCCGGGGCCGCCCTTGAAGGGTCCGACCACGTGCGAGGTGATCCAGCCGCCGTAGAAGCTGCCCGGGTTGGCCTCCACCTGTTCGCCGTCCACGAAGCAGGCATCGAGCCGCTGGGCGTAGAAGGCCAGGTAGCCGCGGATCTGCTCGAACGAGGGCACCGGATCGAGGTAGGCCCAGGCGACGTCGTCGACACCACCGAGGTCGTCGGGCAGCGACCAGTAGGTGGCGATGCCCTTCCACTCGCAGAAGGTGGTCGAGGGCGAGGGCACCAGCAGGTCACAGCGGACGTCGGCAGGTGGGAGGTAGTAGGCGGGCGGCTGGCTCGTCTCGAGCACCCGCAGCGCCCGGCGGGTGTCAGCCAGCACCGTGTCGCCCTGTCGGACCACGATGTGGCGGTCGGTCGGTTCCAGACGAGGCGGGCGTGGGTAGTCCCACACCGACTCCTGGTTCGGCCCCGGTTCGATGCGTTCGATGCGTGCCACGTTTGCCAGCATGGAGGCAGTGTCACCGGATCCCAACCTCGACGCCGACCGCGGTCGAGCGGACGACCCCGCCGATGTGGCCTCGTCACCCACCTTGGCCGATGACGAAGCACGTTTCGCGGAGCTGTCCGAGACCCTCGTCGAGGTCGCGAGCCGCCAGGTGCGCCCGTGGGTGCGGCGCTGTGTGCAGGACGTGGCCCGTCGAGTCGGCCGCGCAGGAGAACCCGAGTTGCTCGCCGCCACCGACGAGGCGGCGGACCGGGCAGCCGAAGAGGTGGAGCAACGGCTGCGGGCCCTCATGGCACTCGACCTCGACGAGCAGCGCACCAATCCACTCAGCGTGCTCCGGGGCGCGGTTCGTCACCCGACCGAGGTGCTCCGCGCCGCAGGGGTGCCGCCGGTGCGGCGGGACGATTTCACCGTCCAGCGATTCCCCGACGACGACTACGACCTCTCGCCGGCGTCGTTCAGCGATGTTGCTGACGCCCTGGCTGAACCCGGACTGATGTGGGGCGCTGCCAAGGCCCACGTGCACCTCCGTCGCCGCCGGGAGGGGGAGGCCGCCCGACAGGGGGAAGGCCGCAAGCTGGAAGGCGCAGCGGAAGAAGCAGAGGAAGAAAGGGAGTGAGCTGCCGTGTCGAGCCGATCGATCACCCTCGACCTCCACCCGATTTACAACAAGGGGAACCTCATCGATGCGGCACTGGCCGAGGCCTTCGACGAGGCGGAAGCCACTCGGGCCCGGCAGTTGGAGATCATCTGCGGCAAGGGCAGCGGAGCCTTGAAGAAGCGGGTCCTGCGCTACCTCGAGCGTAAGGACGTCAAGGCCCGCTATCACCGCATCGACAAGGACGCCCGCAACCACGGCCGGTTGTTCGTCTACTTCCGACCGCAACGCGGTCAGTAGGCCCGGCGCGGCCGGCCGGCGTGAGGGTGGCGACGGCGGTCAGTCCCCGAGCTCGAGTGCCTCGAGCGTCGGGCTGACGGCCAGCATCGGCTCGGGTCCGCCCAGCGCCACGTAGGCCACACCGTCGATCACACCCGCACCGAGCCCGTGCCGAGCCACGCCCAAGGGTGCCAGCACCGTGATCTCACCCTCGGCGTCGATGCACTCCACTTCGTCGAAGGTGCTGTCGGGCTCCTCCCCGCCGGCCAGGCAGGCTCCGTGGGTCGGCGAGTAGAAGGCGGCCACGCCGCCACGGGGTGTCGGCAGCTCGCCGATGACCTCGATGGTGTCACCGACGAGGAGGTCGACTGCCCCGAGGTTGGCGGTGAGCGCCATCTCGCGGCCGGCCAGGAACCACACGGTGCCCGCACCGTCGCTGGTGGCGTCGAGGTGGTCACGGGCAATCGACAGCTCGCCGATCCGCTCCCACTCGCCGTCGAGGCTGTCGAGGGCGAACACGTCGGCGGTCAGCCCGTCGTCGTCCATGCCGCCCCCGAACACGATGCGCTCACCGTCCCAGGCTGCGCCACCGGCACCCCGCGCCGCCGGCAGCGGCGGGCCGGGGACCCAACCGTCCCGCTCGTCGTTCAGGACCCACACGTCGTCCACGGCGTCGAATGCCAGCGTGCGGTAGCCGCCGATCAGCACCAGGTCGTCATCGGTTGCCACCAACCGTGCGTGGTGTACCGGTTCGGGCAGTGACGGGCCCTCCCGCCAGGTGTCGGTCGCCGGGTCGTAGACGAGCACGTCGTCGCTGACCGCTGCGTCGGCCGTGAGCCCGCCGACCACCCACAGTTCCCCGTCGAACGCCTCGGCATCGTTCTCGGTGAGCTCGAGCGGTGCATCGGCGAGCGCCACCCAGGCTGCCTCGTCGGTGGCATCGGCCTCGTCATCGGTGTCGTCGGGGTCGGCGGTGGTCGGTGTGGCCGAGGGTTGCTCGGTGGTGGTCGAGTCGATGGGATCGGTGTCGTCGGCGTCGTCGCTGGCGCAGCTCGCGAGGGCGAACGCAGCAACGACGACGGCGGCGAGCGCTGTGCGGGTGGTCACAGAAGGTCCTCCCGAGGAGTCGACGGCCGTTCCTCCCACGAGGGTAGCCATCGGAGTTGTGCGGGACGTTCGCCTCTGGCGGTCGGCTGACCACCGCTGAACAATGGTGGGTGAAGGACGTCCGCTCGGCTGGCCGGCTGGCCGGCTGGGCGGAAGCGAAGGGAGGCGTCATGACCGAACCCGTCGGAGGCGACGTCATGCTCGAGTCGGTTGGTTGGATGAGTTTCGGTCGAGGCGATCCACCCAGCCCCGTGCTGCGCTTCTTCGCCAAGGAAGGAACGCTCCGCCTCGTCGATGGTCGACTCAGCTTCACCACACGGCGGGGTGTGGTGGTGTTCGACGAGCCCCTCGGAGCGCTGCACAGCGTTGCGCCCAGTGAACTCGGCGCAGGACTCGACGTCTGGTCGGGGCCGGTGCGCCACCGGATCGTCTTTCCCGGCACGTCGGACGCCATCGTGGTGTCGAACGCGCCCGGTGTCATGGGCGTCGTGGACGCCGCCGCAGGATTCGAGCAGTCGGTGCGTGCCCATCGTGGGGCCAAGCGAGTGGTGGAACAGTGGCTCGAGGTGCTGGGCGATGCCGTCGCTGCGGAGGCGCCGGCTGGCGTGCGCGTGCGTCGACCGCGCACCGGCGCGTTGTTCGTCCTCACGATGGTCCTGAAACTGTTCGTGGCTGCTGCGGCAATCGGCGGGGCCGTCGTGGCCGCCGTGTTGCTGCTCTGACCGCAGCCCGCCCGGCGCGGATGGTTGCTCAGGGCTGGGCGCTTGGTCGCGGTGCTCAGGGCCCCGTCTCGGGACGCCAGGACGAGAGGTCACGGCCAACCAACTCCTCGAGGCGGGTTACGTCCTTGTCGTACAGGTGCCAGAGGTCGGCTCGGTCCTGATCAGTCAGCGGTGGTACCGGAGGAGGTTCGGACTCGCCCTTGGCAGCGACGTTGCTGTAGCGGACGCGTGCGAGGTGTTGGGGCACGAAGTCGGCGCTGGCGCCGATGTGCTGGAGCGCTGCGGTGTAGAGCCCCTTGGCATCGTTGGCGATGTCGTCTTGGAAGAGGACGAGCAGGCGGTCCTCGAACTGGTCGACATAGGGGGTGAGGCAAGCGGCGTACTGCCCGCCCTCGACGATGTTGAGCCGCTGCTCGTCGCTGTCCGACACGGTCCGTACGTAGTCGGTGAGGGAGGTGTCGGGCGCCACTCGGCCTTGGTCGACATGGTGGACAAGGGCCGACTGGGCCCGGTCGAGGGGATTGCGCAGGATCGCCATCAGGCGGACCCCCGGCAGGTGGCGATCGATGTCGAGCGCCATCCGGGTGGGGTGGTGGCGCGGCATCATGTACCCGGGGGTGGCCTCGCCGATGATCGGTTCCCCCAGCCAACCCACGAACTGTTGGCGATACCAGGTGAGGCCACGCTCATCGATTCGCCGGGGATGGTTGAAGAACGAGATCTCCTGCTCGGCGGCGAAGACCTCGGGGTGATAGCCGAGGTTCTGGCGTAGCCACCGTGTGGCGCTCTTCTGCGCCCCGATGATGAGGAAGCCCGGCAGGGGCGGTGCGTCGGTGTCCATGGTCGCGTCCGGGGACAGGACGCCCCGAAGGCGATGCTACCATTGGCGATCCGTCCCTTGCGGACGGCTGGCGGTGCTCGCTGTTCGCCGGGAAGTCGTTGTCCCTGACGAATCCGCATCGTCAGGAGGGGGATCGAGTGCTCCACTACGTCGCCATCGCCGGGCCAGCGGCTGCCGTGACCGCCAGCCGCGGTCGCATGGCGCCCGCGCTGCGGGCGACACGCTTCGTCGACGGCGACGTCGAGGAGTTCGTCGGAGCCTCCGGCCGGTGGGCGGTGGCGGCGATCACGGCCAACGATCAGCTCAGCTCGGATCGGCTGGTGGTCGACGAGGACGCCTTCGTCGCCTTCAACGGACCTGCGCTCGCCGCCGACGGTGGTCAGGACCACTTGGGGCCGACGGCGCTGGCGTCGTACCGAGAGCACGGGGTCGAAGGTCTCACCCGGACGGTGGTGGGGACACACAACATCGTTGCCTTCTCCCCGCGACACGGCCTGGGCGCGGCGACCGACTTCTCGGGCATGGTGCCGTTGTACTGGGCGACCTCCGGCAACCTGCTGATCGTCGGCAATCGTCCGTCGACGATCGCCGAGGTGGCCGGCGGGCGCCAGTGGGACCTGCTGGCCATGTCGTGGCTGGTGGGCCACAGCAACGTCTTCGGCGACCGCACGGTGCACGACGGCGTGCAGTTCTTGCGACCCGACCTGGTCTTGACCGCCGCACCGGGTTCGTCCGAGGCGAGGCTCGACTCGTCCCCGGTGAACATCTGGCCCGGACCGAGTGAGGGAGGCGGGGTCGACGACCTCGATCCGGCCGAGTGGGATCGGGTGGCTGACGCCATGGTCGACGGGGTTCGGTCACTCAAGAGCCTCGAGGTGCCGCTGCTGCTCCTGTTGACGGGTGGGAAGGACTCTCGGTTGTGCTTGGCGCTGGCCATGGCGGCCGGCATCACCGATCGGATCTCACTGGTCACCATGGGCACCGAGACCAACCCAGAGGTGCACGCCGCCGCCGAGGTGGCCCGGGCGGCCGGCCTCCCGCACTTCCGATCAGGGTCGGGGCTGCTCCGACCGCGGGCTGTTTACCTGCCGGCTGGGGTGGACGAGGACGCCGTGCGGCCGCCTCCGCCACCCCGAGCGCGGCGCCGGCTGCCCGACGCCGGCCCACCGAAAACACGCCCGTGGTTCGAGGACATGGATGAGGTCTGGCGGCGCCTGCGCGCCAGTGCGTATCGCTCCGACGGGATGACGTGCCTGTGGGACAACCTCACGACAGCGTCGCACGGTCCGCTGACCGTGTCGATCAAGGGGTACGGGGGCGAGTTCTACCGGACGCACCAGTACAGCAGGGGAGGGCTGGCCACCCCCAGGGCGTTGGCCAAGCGGTTCGTGCGATTCCACCATCCTCCCGACCCGCTGCACCTGCTGCGTCCGGAAGTGGCCGAGGCGCAGGCCACCTGGCTGCGTTCGTGGGTCGAGATGGCTCGATCGTCGGTGCGGTTCGACCTCTTGCCCGACCACTTCCGCATCAGCTACCGCAACGGCCATTGGAACGGCCCCAACCTGCAGTTCAAGCCGACCCACATCCAGCTGAATCCCTTGCTCGCCATGGTCGGAGCGCAGGCCAGCATGCGCCTCGCACCCGATGCGCGGGCGATGGAGCGGTTCCACTACGAGGTGATGCGTCGTGCCGCTCCCGAGTTGTTGGATGTGCCGTTCCTCGATGACGAGTGGGACCCGCGGGTGCGCCAGCGGGGTGACGGGGTGCAGGCACCGACCGTGCCGCCACCGCCGGACGATGCCTTGGCCTCCGCCTTCTTCGCGCCCAGCGGCCTGGAATGGCCGGCCCAGCGATCAGAACGATCCGAGGAACTGGCCTTGCCCGAAGGCGCCTCACCGCTCGACGAGCCATCGGACACCGTGCACAGGACCAAGCAGTGGCAGTGGCGGTTCCTCGGGTCCCAACAGGACGAGATGCGTGCCTTGTTCCGTCGGGCGGCCAGCGACACCGGTCTCGGCGAGATCTGCGACGTCGACCGGCTCGACGCCGTGGCCGAACGGGCCGGTTCGATCCGTGCCAACGTCGATGCGAAGACCCTGATCAGCGCCGTCGGCATCTCGCTGAGCCTGCTCGGCGAGGTCGAGCCTGTCTCCGATCGGCCCTTCTGATGGGCGAACGATCGACGGACGCCGTCGTGGTGGCCTTCGTTCCCGACCTCATGGACCGGTCAAAGGTGGCCGCCGCCCTCGGTGAACGCTGCCGGTTCGTGCGCACGGCCGCCGAGCTCGTGTCGGAAGCCCGTGGGGCAGCTCTGGTGGTCGCCGACCTGTCCCGGCCGGGGGCGATCGAGGCCGTCATCTCGCTGGAACCCGGCCCCCGGGTCGTCTGCTTCGCCCCGCACGTCGACGATGACGTGCTGGCCGTTGCCGCCGGTGCGGGGCACGAAGCGCTCGCCCGGAGTGCCTTCTTTCGCAGGCTGGGCGAGTTGGCCAGCACGCTCGACGAGCCGTCGTAGCTGCTCAGGGGCCCTTCAGCCCTTGGGTTGGTCCGGGTCGTCAGTGCCACCTGAGTAGCCCTCGCCCCACCGGTCGCCGTCGTCGGGCTCGTCGAAGCGTTCCCACCCGGCGTTCGAGAGCGACCGCGGCTCGAAGAAGAGACAGTCGTCGGGGCAGGCGAAGGGCATTTCCGTGTTGGCACCGAGCCGGCAACGCTGCACGACGTCGCCACCAGGGGTGGAGCGGGTCGAGTAGTGCCGACAGTCCTTTCGCACGGCCATTGGGCCAGTCTGGTCCTCAGCGCACGTCGGCGTCGAACGCCACGGGTAGGGTGCGCCCATGAGCGAACGGCTGGTGGTCATCGGTGGCGACGCGGGCGGCATGGCGGCCGCCAGCACAGCGCGCCGTCGCCGTGACGATCTGGAGATCGTGGCGCTCGAGAAGGACACTCGTACCTCCTACAGCGCCTGCGGCATTCCCTACCACGTGGGTGGCCTGGTACCAGAGCTCGACGACCTGGTGGCGCGCACCCCTCAGGAGTTCCGAGATCGGCAGCGCATCGACGTCCGGCTCCGCTCCGAAGCGGTGGGCGTCGACCTCGCCGACCGATCGGTCGAGGTGCGCGACCACGCCCACGAGCGCACCTACCGGCTCGGCTTCGACCAGCTCCTCATCGGCACCGGCGCCCGGCCGGTCCGACCGCCGCTCCCGGGCATCGACGAGCCCTGGGTGCGCGGGGTGCAGAACCTCGACGACGCCGCTGCGCTGCTCGACGTGGCGAGAGATCTGCGCTGCGAGCAGGTGGCCGTGGTGGGCGGCGGCTACATCGGCCTCGAGATGGCCGAGGCGTTCGTGCAGTGGGGCGCGGACGTGGCCGTCGTGGAGGCGGGCCCGCAGGTCATGCGCACACTCGATCCCGACATGGCGGCGCTGGTGGTGGAGGCCATGGAGCGCCACGGCGTTGACGTGCACGTCAACACGCCGGTGGCAGCCATCGAGCGTGGCCGGATCCTCACCGAGGACGACGACGAACTCCCTGCCGACCTCGTCGTGCTCGGGCTCGGCGTCACCCCCAACGCCGAGCTGGCCGGCGACGCCGGGCTCGTCCTCGGCCACCGGGGGGCGATCGAGGTGGATCACCGTCAGCGCACGAGCGCCGAGGGTGTGTGGGCGGCCGGCGACTGTGCCACCTCGTTCCACCTCGTGCGCCAGGAGCGGGTCCACGTTGCGCTCGGCACGGTGGCCAACCGCCAGGCCCGGGTGGCGGGCATCAACATCGGTGGGGGCTACGCCACCTTCGGCGGAGTGGTGGGCACGGCCATGACCCGCCTGTGCAGCACCGAGATCGCCCGAACCGGCGTCAACGAGGCGGAAGCGCAGGCAGCCGGCTTTGAGTACGTGGTGGGGCGCATCGAGTCGACCACCAAGTCGCGGTACATGCCCAAGTCGGCACCGATCACCGTCAAGGTGCTGGCCGAGGTGGGCACCGGTCGTCTCCTCGGCGGTCAGATCGTCGGCGGCGAGGGATCAGCCAAGCGCATCGACACGCTGGCCACCGCCATCACTGCGGGTTTCGACCTCGACGACATGGTGAACCTGGACCTGGGCTACTGCCCGCCCCTGTCGCCGGTGTGGGACCCCGTCGTGCAGGCCTGCCGGGCTGCGGCCGGCTGAGGCACTGCAACGGGGTGGCAGGCTGTTCCCACCGAGCGACCCGGCCGTGATGCCGTACAACTGGCACCTACGCTGCCAGCGGTGGAACACCTCGGCTATGCCCTTGCCGGCTTCTGTGTTGCGCTGCTCTGCACACCGGCGGGCGTCTCGGGAGCATTCCTGTTGCTCCCAGTCCAGGTCTTGATCTTCGGTGCACCCAGCCCCACGGTGAGTGCCACCAACCTGCTCTACAACCTTGTTGCCACTCCGACAGGGATCCGTTCGATGCGACGCCATGGGCGGTTCGACCGCCAGCTGACGGCGCTCCTGCTGACGGGGGTGGTGCCCGGCATGGTGATCGGGGTGCTGGTGCGTGCCACCGTCCTGGCCGATCAGTCGGTGTTCGCGGTCGTTGCTGCCCTCGTCCTCATTGCGCTCGGCGTCCATCTGGCTGTCGGACACCGAATCCGACGCGGTGGCCCGGAGGTGAGCATGGAGCCGGCGGTGGTCGATGCCCACGTGGCGCGCCTCAGGTGTGCGGCGGTGGTGGCGGGGGTCATCGGCGGGATCTACGGACTGGGTGGCGCCGCATTGCTCGTGCCCTGGATGGTGGCCGTCGAGCGCATCGGCCTGCGTCGCGCGGCGGCATCGGGCCTGGTTGTCACCCTGGCGACCTCGATGGTCGGCCTGACAGCGTTCCTCGTCGCTGCGGCCCTCGGCGTCGGTGCGGCGACGGGGCCGGCCTGGCTCACCGGCCTGGCGTTGGGGGTGGGCGGTGCTGGCGGAGCAGCCCTCGGGGCGTCGCTCCAGGACCGGTTGCCCGTGGCCCTCCTGCGCTGGGTGCTTGCACTGGCTGCCGCGTTGGCGGGTGTGCGGCTCCTCATGGTGTGACACCCGGGTTGCCGCTGCTGGGCACCAGGTCGGCAAGCGTCACCACGCTCAACTGACGCTCGATCGTGCGTGCTGTCGTGGACCACAGGTGCGCGGTGCTCCCTTGTGGGAGCGCCCGTACGTCGACCAGGTCACCTTCGACGGCGCGGATGAGGTCGGCCAGCGAGACCTCTCTCGCCGGGCGTGCCAACCAGAACCCGCCGTCGCCGCCACGTCGGCTCGAGAGGATTCCCGCTCGCCGCAACTCGCTCAGCGTGGACGTCAGGAACCGCACCGGCAGGCCCTCCCGCTCGGCGATCTGGGCGGCCTTCACCGGTGAACCGTCCGAGCCGGCGATGAAGATGGCGGCGCGCACTGCGTAGTCGAGTTTGGCGGTGATCCGGAGCACGTGAACCCTCTTTCCGACTAAATCAGTGGGGATTATTGCCTTTTACTCGGCAGTTGTCTACAAATCACACTTCTTTCGTTGGAAATGACCGAGGAGCTTCTGTGCACACGAACCTGCCCGACCAATCCACCGCCGGCGGCGCTCGACGCCCCCGACCGGCCCTCCTGCTGCTCCTGCTGACGCTCGTCGCCGGCCTGATGTTGGGTGCCTGCGGCAGCGACGACGGCGGTGACGGTGGCGAGGCAGCCACGAGCGAGTCGAACGGCGGGACCGACAACGGCACCGACAACGGCTCGGCCAGCGGTGACCGCCCCGACGCCCTCCGCCTCGGGGCCTTCCCCAATGTCACCCATGCCCCTGCGCTGGCCGGCATCAACGAGGGGTTCTTCGAGGACGCCCTGGGCGACACCAGCCTCGAGGTCTCCTACTTCAACGCCGGTGGCGAGGCCATCGAGGCCATCTTCTCCGGGGCGCTCGACATCACCTTCATCGGACCCAACCCGGCCATCAACGGCTTCTCGGAGTCCGGGGGCGAAGCCGTTCGCCTCATCGCCGGGTCGACGTCGGGGGGTGCCAGCCTCGTCGTTCGCGAGGGCATCGACTCCCCCGAGGACCTCGCCGGCACCACGCTGGCCTCCCCGGCCCTGGGCAACACCCAGGACGTCGCGCTGCGTGCCTGGTTGGCCGACGAGGGCTACGAGACCGACCTCACCGGTGGCGGCGACGTCTCGATCCGCCCGCTGGCCAACCCCGACATCCTGCAGGCCTTCACCGTCGGCGAACTGGACGGCGCCTGGGTGCCCGAGCCGTGGGCAACCCGGCTGATCCAGGAAGCCGACGCCCAGGTGCTGGTGGACGAGGCCGATCTCTGGCCGAACGGCCAGTTCGTCACCACCCACGTGTTGGTGGCCACCGAGTTCCTCGAGAACCATCCCGACGTGGTGCGCGACTTCCTGTCCGGTCTGCTCGTGGCCGTCGACTTCGTGAACGCCGACGCCGCCGAGGCGCAGGCGGTGGTCCTCGACGCCATCGAGGAGATCTCCGGAACCCGTCTCCCCGAGGTCGTGATCGAGGCGGCCTGGGAGAACCTGGAGTTCACCTGGGATCCGATCGCCTCGTCGTTGGCCAAGTCAGCGGAGGACGCCACCGAGGCGGATCTGCTCGACCCGGTCGACCTCGACGGCATCTACGACCTCACGATCCTCAACGAGCTGCTGGCGGATCGTGGTGACCCGGAGGTCAGCGACTCGTGAGTCGCTCGCTCGTCGACGGTGCCGCCCGGGGGGGGGTTGGCCCCCGCCCCCGGGGCGGGGGGGCGC
>JAFIEP010000005.1 GCA_020832495.1 Acidimicrobiia bacterium
GGCATACAGCTCAAGATACCGACGACGGAGATCAGCCATGCGCCGATCTTCCGGGGTCATCCGGAAGCCGAGTGTCAGCAGGCCGACGGCGCCCCCTCCGTGCGTCCGACCGGGCGGTCGAACTCGTCACTCCGCTGATCAGGCGGCAGCGCGAGCGGCAGCGAGCCACTCGTCCACCGTGTCACGGTTGTTCTCGATCCACTCGGCAGCCTGGCGGTCGATGTCCGCCTGGGTGTCCTCACCGGCGTCCATCTCGACGTTCTGGATGGCGACATCGGTCACCGAGAGCACGACGGCTTCGAAGAGTGCGGCAGCAGCCGGGTTCTCCTCGAGGAAGTCGTTGTTGGCCACGACCCGGATGTCGTTGGCCACGAAACCCATCTCGCACGGGTCGGCGGGGCACTGGTCCTCGGGGAGGTCCGCAGCGCCTTCCTGTGCGGGCAGCGGGTTCTCCAGCCCCAACCAGATCACGTCCTCACCGGGCACCAGCTCGGTGATGAAGGCGCTGGGGGTCCAGACGTAGACGAGGGTCGGCTCGCCGTCCTGCACACGGGCCACAGCATCGGCGAACAGCGCAGCATGCGTGGCGCTGACCTGCTTGATGCTGTCGCTCCAGCCGTTCTCCTCGATCGTGTCCTCAATGGTGACCTGGCAACCCCAGCCCTCGTCGCAGCCCAGGATGTCGGCCACACCGTCGCCGTCGATGTCGAACATGGCGTTCAACTCGGGATCCTCGACGATCTGCTCGAGCGTGGTGATGTCGTACTCGTCAGCGGTCGCCTTGTCGACCAGGTAGCCCTGGAGCGCACCGGCTTCGATCTGCATACCCACCGGCGAGATGAAGTCCGAGGCCGTGCCACCGGGCACGTCGGCGTCGAAGAACTCTTCGTGCAGCGGGAACCAGCCGTTGACCCAGAAGTCGTACTCACGCTGGGCCAGCGCCGGGTAGAACGTGGTGGGGCCCAGCTCGTTCTGGCTGGGATCGCTCACCTCGTACCCCAGTTCTTCGAGGAGCGCCTTGTAGACGGCCGCTTGGAAGTAGCCGGTCGACCAGTCGGCACGAGCCATTTCGACGCTCACACCCTCACCAGGCATGGCTGCTGCGTCACCGTTCTGGCCGTTGGTGCCGGTGTCGTTGGTGTCGCCGTCGTCGTCCGTCCCACAGGCAGCGGCGACGAGGCCCATCGTGAACAGCAGTGCAGTCAGCAATCGTAGAGTTGGGCGCTTGCGCATAGATACTTCCCTTCGTCGGTGAACAGTGCCGTCGCCGCGCCCGCCGACCGCTCCGCGAGGGAGGGCAGCACTGCTTCGCATGTCGTCATGCGCCGAGCAGCACGCGGTCACCCTTCCCGGGACCACGCGCGCCCTTCCGGGCCGACGCACACCGACGCAGCAGGTCGCCACGACCCGGCCACGGTACCACCTCGACCTCCACGATCCCGGTCGGGGACAGCGGCGGCCGGGTCGACCGCCCGGCGAGGCCTTCAGGGGAACACCCTCAGCGGAACAGTTGCATGCCCATCAGCACGGCTGCCTGGTAGAGGTGCGCGGCGTAGCCGACCGAGGCGTTCGACGGCGGCGGGGTGTCGAGGCGACCCAGGTAGATGCCGATCCCGTCGCCGGTCGACGCCTCGACCACCAGCGATCCCGAGTCGCTCGGTTGGCCCCAGTTCTCGAGGTTCACGTACAGGGGTCGCTCGGTGGCGTTGAACAAGCCGTACCCGTTCGACACGTCGACCACGCGGGTGGTGAGCGCTCCCTGGCGAGTGAGGATGCGCGCCTTGGACCAGGGCACCACGTGGGGTTGCACCCCCAGCTTCTGGTTGGACATGGCCTCTCCGGTCGAGACCACACAGACGTCGATGGCTCCCGGCGCCATGTCGCTCAACTCACCGAGACGACCGTCGGCCAACGGGACCGGGTCGCCTCGTGATCCGGCGTCGCCGACGGCGTGGCGTGCCGTGACCACACCCTCCTGACGGGACGGACCGAGTACCCGGGTCCGGGCGAAGCAACTCCCCGTGCCGGCGGCCGGGTGCACCGACGGACCCCGATGTGGCTCGACCGTGCACGGTCGTTCGACGATCCATGTGAACGACCGCACCTGCTCGGCCAGGGCCGGATCCAGGTGGAAGAACCTCGGCGACTCCCAGGCGTCGCTGCCGATCCCCAACCGTCGCAGCTTCCGTTCGAAGTCCACCATCCGGACCGGTTCGGGACCCACCATCTCCGAGCGGTTCCAGCTGCGGGTGTACACGATGAACCCGAACCCGAGCCCCTCGTTGCCCTCGTCGAGGAACCCGATGGCCAGCCGCTCGAACCCCGGCACCGTGTAGCGGAAGATGACCTCGAGCGGCATGGCATAGCGGCCGAGCACCGACGTCCAGTAGGCGAGCGACCGGAGGTCGTCGGGCTCCTCGGCGAGCTGCCGCCAGGTCACCATGGCGGCAGGACGCATCCGGTGGAAGAACTCGAAGCGAAACGCGTCTTCCTCTTCGAGCTTCGGTGCATCGACGGCCGGTACCAGCGCCGGCCCGTCGTGAGGTGCTCGCATGTTCCCCCCGGGTGCGAGTCAGCGGTCGAGGGAACGGTACACGACGAGCCGGGTGGCAGGGCGCGCCGCCGGAACGTGGGACACAATGGCCACGTGGCCCAGCCGACTTCCTTCGATCCACAGCGTGCGGCCGCGCTCGCCGAGGCCGCGCTCCCGACCGCTGACGATCTTGCCGGGGACCACTGGCAGCGAGACGACGCCGACGCCGCCTCGGGAGCGTTGCCGTCGCTCCCGACAGCCCTCCATGACCACGTGGCCGAGGGAGCGGTGGTGGCCGACGCCGACGTCACCTGGCTCCAGCGGCGCGACGGCACCATCGTCCACGGATTGGCCGCCGTGTTCTCCGGCGTGCAGCCCGCCACACAGACCTGGTCGGCGCTGTCGGACGAATCCTTCGCCGAACGCTTCGCTGCCAGCGTCGCAGAGCTGGCACTCGACCATCTCTCGGGCGAACTGCTCGGCCCACACATGTTGCCGTCGCAGTTCACCGTCGAGCGGTCAGGGCTCCGGGTCAGCAGCCACCACGCCCGCTGGTCCCACGCGGAGGACGGCTCCCTCCTGGCGGTGACCCTCGACTCGGCTGCTCTGCAGGTGGGTCCCCTCGTCCTGCTCGTGTGGGCCGCCACTCGCGGGAACCAGGAGCGATCCTTGTGGCGCCACCTGCTCCACCGCTGCGAGGTACGTCTCGACGGATTGGCCGTCTGAGCACGCCACCCACCGGCCACTCGACCGACGAGGTGGCGTAGGCTCGGGTGATGAGTGAACGGGCGCCTGCGGCCACGCAGCCTCTCCCCGAGCGGCGGGTTCGCTTCGAGTATCCCGACGACTTCGATCCTGCGTGGCACCGGCGACTGCCCGAGTTCGCGGCGGCGGCCAACAGCGTGTCGCTCCTCATGCCCTTCGCCGAGCCCTACTTCGTCGGGTCGGTGCGCAAGGCCCTGCCCGAGTTGCCGACGCCGCTGGCCACCCGCACCGAGGAGTACCTCCGCCAAGAACTCGCGCACCAGCGCGCCCACCGCCGTTTCAACGACCTGTTGCTGGTGCGCTACCCGGCACTGCGCCGAGTCGAAGGGTGGGCGCGACGCTCGTACGGCTGGCTGGGACGCACCCGCAGCCTCGAGTTCAACCTGGCCTTCGCCGCAGGATCGGAGACCATCGCCTACAGCATCGCCCGGTGGACCGAGAAGCGGTGCGACCGCCTCATGGCCGACGCCGACCTGCTGCCGGCCACGCTGTTCATGTGGCACCTGGCCGAGGAGGTCGAACACAAGACGGCGGCCTACGACGTCTACGAAGCCGTCGACGGTTCCCGCCTGCGGTACGTGGCTGCGTCGACCGTCTCGGTCCTGTTGCTCGTGTTCCTCACGACGTGCGCCACCCTCACCATGCTGGCCAGCGATCGGTCGCTCCTGCGCCCCTCGGTGTGGGTCCGACTGGTGACCTGGGCGTTCAGTCTGGCGTTCGAGGTGCTGCCCACCCTCGCCGTCTCCTCACTCAGACGTCACCACCCCTCACAGCTCACCGACCCGACGTGGATGGTGCGCTGGCTGCGCAGCTACGACCCGGACACTGCCACCATCGCTACACCCGCCCGTCTCAGCGGTGTCACCGTGCCCGACACCAGCGCACCCCTGCGCGACCCACCGGAACGACACCAGCAGTCGGAATGATCTGTTCCTCGGGGTGGTTTCCTGCCGTGACCGTCCTCGACGTCACCACTGGTCGCTGTGAGCGACCAGTGAGCCGTCATCAGCCCGACGAAGGAGCACTGTGAGCGCACCCACCTGGACCGAGCCCGTCACCGAACTCGACGCCGCGTCGTTCGACGATGCCGTACAGGGAGGCTGGACGCTCGTCGACTTCTGGGCACCGTGGTGTGGGCCGTGCCGGGCCTTCGCTCCCCGCTTCCGCGCTGCCGCCGAGCAGGGGACCGGAGAGGTCCGCTTCGCCACCCTCGATGTCGAGGCACACGCCACCGTCGCCGAACCGTTCGGCATCCGCATGGTGCCCACGCTCATCTTGTTCGACCCCTCCGGCGACGAGGTCCGGAGGTTCCCCGGCGTCCCGACCGAGGCGGACCTGGCCGACCTGGTCGGCGCCGCGTCCTCCTGAGTGGGGCACATCGCCCGTTCGGCCCTGGGTGCTTCGTAGGCTGCCACCATGACCGAGGTCGAGCGGAAGTACCTGGTGAGCCGACTCCCCGATGACCTCGGCCCGGCCGACGAACTGCGCCAGGGCTACCTGGCCGTCGACGAGCGCGCCGAGGTGCGGGTCCGAACGAGTGATGCGAGCAGCACCATCACCGTGAAATCCGGACAGGGCCTGGTGCGCGAGGAGATCGAGATTCCCGTCGACCCGGCGATCGCCGACCGACTCCTGGACCTGGCGGCGGACCGCATGATCCACAAACGTCGGCACCGGGTGCCGCTGGGCACCCACGTGGCGGAGGTGGACCGTTACCTCGGCGCGCTCGAGGGACTCACAGTGGTCGAGGTGGAGTTCGCCGACGAGACCGACGCCGGTCGGTTCGCACCACCTGCGTGGTTCGGGCGCGAACTCACCGGCGAGCAAGGCTGGTCGAACGCTGCGTTGGCCGCGCACGGTCGCCCCGACGACCGGCCGTGAGCGCGGTGCGGTAGGCGGTCAGCGAGCGGCGGCGACCCACGAGAGCAGCAGCGATCGCAACCGGTCGATCCCTTCTCCGGTAGTGGCGCTGACCCACACCACGTCGCCGACCTCGAGGTCGCATCCCTCGGCGAGTTCACGCCGGCGTCGGGTCCGCTTCGAGGATTTCACCTTGTCGGCCTTGGTGGCCACCACGGTGTGGGGCACCTCGTTGGCGCGGAGCCAATCGAGGAGTTGGCGATCGAGCGCCGTGGGACCCACGGCCCCGTCGACGAGCACCACCACCATGGTGAGGCCCTCCCGCTCGAGAAGGTACGTCTCGATCATCGCCTGCCACGAGCGACGCATCGACTCGGGCACCTTGGCGTAGCCGTACCCCGGGCAGTCGACGAGCGTTCCGCCACGCTCGAGGGCGAACTGGTTGAGGAGCCGAGTGCGCCCTGGTGTCCCCGAGGTGTGCGCCAGCCGCTTGCGCCCGCACAAGGCGTTGAGCAGCGACGACTTACCGACGTTCGAGCGCCCGACGACCGCCACTTCCGCGGCCGTCGGCTGGAGCGCCTCCACCCGGTCGGCCGACACCACGAACTCGGCGCGCAGCGGCGGACTCACCGGCTCCCCTCCCCTCGTGGTTCGCTGCGCGTGGTGATCCGGCGCCTGGCCACTCCGCTGCAGCGGACAGACGATCGGGCCGTGGAGTGCGACCGAGGCCGCACGGTCAGTTCCCGTCGCGGGTGGGACGCGGATCGCCGACCTGCAATGCCTCGAAGAAGTCGTCACCGAGCGGCAACGGTTCGCAGCCGTTGTCCTTCTCACAGATCATGTCGAAGCGCTCATCCGCCTGTTTGTGACAGTCGGCGCAGCTCATGCCGAACTGGTTGATGATCTCGCTGCCGCCGCGGTTGAGGATACGGGTGCCGTCCTCGTCGACGGCCAACTCGAAGAACTCCCAGTCGTTCGACGCCGGGTCGAACCCCGGCGCCCGCTTCACCATGGCCTCCTGAGGGATCAACTGGATGACCGTGCCCACCGGGTAGCGGCCCCCTTCGGGGTTCTCGGCCACGGCGATGGCCTCGTCGAGATAGCCGAGTGGGTTGTCGATGAACATGCCCCGCACCTTGGCCATGTCGGCCAAGGCGATGAAGTCGTTGGCCTGCGCCTCGAAATCCTCCCCTTCGCCGACCGTCTCGCCATCGGTACCGCCGTCGGTACCGCCATCGGTGTCCCCATCGGCTGCGTCGGACGAGGCCGAGTCCTCGGCGGTCGCGTCGGTGTCGACGGGCACAGCCCCGCCGTCGGCGGATGCTCCGTCGTCGCCTCCGCACCCGGCGGCAACGATGATCAGTGCCGTCAGCACGGCGACCACCGCTCGGAACCGCCACCGATCTGGTCGGCGGGTCCCCAATCGAATGACCGACCGATGACGTGGCGAGGTGTTCATCGCCCGATGCTACCGGCACCGACCACGTCGTCGGGACGACCGGGGTGGAGCCGGTGTGCGACCATGAGGGCGTCCCCACGACGACGAAGGCGCCCGATGACACTGACCTCCGACACCGGCACCGAACGACCCACCGCCGACCTGCTCGATCCGCAGTTCTACCTGCACGACCTCCATCCGGCCACCACCTGGATGCGCGCGCACGAACCCGTCTACCGCGACGAGGCCAACGGGCTGTGGGCGGTGACCCGTCACCACGACGTCCACGATGTCGAAGCGCGCGACGAGGTCTTCGTGAGCGGCCGTGGCTACCGGTCGCACTGGTCGCCCGACGAGACCAACATGATCGCCCTCGACGATCCGGCGCACGCCACCCAACGGCGGCTCGTGTCGCGACGCTTCACCCCGCGTGCGGTGCGGGACCACGAAGACTGGGTACGGGCCGCCGTGCGGGAGATGCTCGACGCCGTGGTGGAGTCCGGACACATGGAGGTGATCAACGACCTCGCCGGGCAACTCCCGACCCGGCTGACCGCCCGCCTCCTCGGATGGGACGAGAGCCGCTGGCCGGAGATCAAGAGCTGGGCGGAGCGGCTCATGGCCTACGACGCCATCATCGAGGATGCCGATGCGGCCAACGACATGCTGGCCGCCATCATGGAGTTCGGCGGCGAATTGCCCGCCATGCTCGAGGAGCGACGTGGGTGCCCGATGGGCGACCTGCTCTCGGTGTGGGCCACCGCGGAGCTCGACGGGGTGCCCATGGACCCGATGCGCATCATGCACGAGACCGGCCTGTTCATCTCGGGGGGCGCCGAGACCACTCGCACGGTCATCAGTCGGGGTCTGCGCGCCTTCTGCGATCACAACGACCAGTGGGAACTCCTGGCCCGGGAGCCGGCCACCATCCCGGGTGCGGTCGAGGAGATGATCCGCTGGGTCACCCCACTCAACAACTTCTTCCGCACCGCCGTCGTGGACAGCCACATCGGGGACCAACCGGTGGCTGCGGGTGACCGTGTGATCCTGCTCTACCCGTCGGCGAACCGGGACGAAGCCGTCTTCGACGAGCCCTTCCGCTTCGACGTGGAGCGCTCGCCGAACCCCCACGTGGCGTTCGGCTTCGGCACCCACTTCTGCCTGGGGGCGTCGCTGGCGCGCATGGTGCTCACCGTGCTCCTCGAGGAGATGACCTCAACGATCACGAACCTCCGGGTGGACGACGAGGTGGAGGACATCCCCAACATCTTCGCCTGCATGGTGGCGTCGCTCGGCCTGGGCTTCGACCGACGCTGACCGGGTCGGTCGACCAGACCGACGGTGCGGCCGGATGATTCAGCCGGCAGCCTCGATGAAGATGCACTCGCCCGGGCACTCCTCGGCTGAATCGATGACGCCGTCGAGTTCACCGTCGGGGACGTCGACGATGCCCTGTGGGCCGCCGGGGTCGCTCTTCACCCCGGAGCCGTCCTTCACGTATGCCAGACCGTCGTCGAGCAGCGTGAAGACCGCAGGTGCGATCTCGACACAGATGCCGTCGCCGGTGCACAGGTCCTGATCGATCCACACTTGGTAACCCATGGCTCCTCGTTCGTGTCGGGGAACCCAAGTCTGCCTCACAGCCCACTGGTGGATCGAACCGGCGGGCCGCTGGGAGGGTCGACACGGGGAACACCTCGGCCACGTTCGAACTCGGCCACGACGCAGGTCCGTCGACGGCCGGACGCTCGACCGTCGGGCTCCACCACCTGGCATGGGAGGTCGACACCCTCGGCGAGCTGGCCCGACTGGCGGACGCGCTACGCGCCGCAGGCGCCCTGGTCGGCGCCACCGACCACGGCACCACCAAGAGCCTCTACGCCCGCGACCCCGACGGCCATGAACTGGAGGTGGTGTGGCTGGTGCCCGCCGCCCTCCTCGATGACGCTGCGCTGGAGGCCCGACGGTCACTCCGACCGCTCGACCTGCCTGCCACCATCGAGCGCTACGGACCGATGACCGCAGGTGGTGTGGGCATCTCCCACTGAAGGCGCCGCCGGCTGACAGCGTGACCGGCCCGTGGGTGCCGGGCGCGGTCCGGCACCGCCGCATATGCTTCGCTCGCCCTGGGCCGTGGCCACCGGCGAGTGCAAGGTCCACGAGCGGCCCTCTGACCCTGCCCGACCAGCCGGGCACACCACTGCTGATCGAGGACGAACCATGAGAATCAACCAGGGTGCTCGAGTGGGGTGGATCTTCCTCCTCATGGCCCTGACCGCTGCCACGGCGGCCGGGCCAGTGGCCGCCGAAGGGTCTGATCCGGCCGAGCCACGCATCGTGGGCGGCACCGTCGCTGCGGACGGCGCCCACCCGCACCTCGTGTCGGTGCGAGCGACGGGGTTCGGCCACATCTGTGGCGGATCGGTCCTCACCCCGACAGTGGTGGTCACCGCCGCGCACTGCTTCTTCTGGGACGGCGCCCAGGACCTCTTCGCCGATGACCTGACCGTGCGCGCCGGATCGAACTCGCTGAACACCGGTGGCACCCTGCACCAGGCCAGCGAACTGGTGATCCACCCGTCCTACGACGCTCCGGCCAGCGACTTCACCAACGACATCGCTGTGCTGCGGCTGTCGACCCCCACCTCGGTGACGCCCGTCGCCGCCGCCGTGCCCGGCCAGGAGGCGTTCACCACCGCCGGCACCACGGCCACCGTGGCGGGGTGGGGAGCGACCTCGCAGGGCGGGAGCGGATCGAGCGTGCTCCTCGAGGCGGACGTGCCCGTCGTCGACGACGTGGACTGTGTCGACGCCTACGCCGGCACCTTCCCGCCGGTCCTACCCTCGATCATGCTCTGCGCCGGATTCCTCGGCGTCGGTGGCGTCGACGCCTGCCAAGGCGACAGTGGCGGCCCCCTGACGGTGACCGGTCCCGGCGGGAACCCACTCCTCGTGGGCGTCGTGAGCTTCGGCGTCGGCTGTGCCCAGCCGAACTTCCCAGGGGTGTACACGAGAGTCACGGCCTACAGCAGCTTCCTGGCACCGTTCGTCGACACCCATCCCCCGTTCAACGACGACTTCGCCGACGCCCAACCGCTGTTGAGTCCGGCGGGCACTGTCACCGGTTCGAGCCGGAACAGCACGGTGGAACCCGATGAACCGACCCACGCGAGCGTCGGCGGTGGGTCATCGGTGTGGTACCGCATCACCCCCGGTGCCGACGGGATGATCGAGGTGAGCACCGCGGGCAGCCTCTTCGACACGGTGCTGGCCGTCTACACGGGTGACGAGGTGGGGGCACTCACCGAGGTGGTCGCCAACGACGACGCCCCCGGGCTGGGCCTGCAGAGCCGGGTCGAGTTCGACGGCTCGGCCGGGACCACCTACCACGTGGCAGTCGACGGCATCGACGGCACCCAGGGCGCCGTCGTCCTGAAGTGGACCTCGGCCGGAGCAGATGCCTGCGCCGACCCCTCGGCGCTCTTCTTCGCCGACGTCGGCCCGAGCAACCCGTTCTGCTCGGAGATCGAGTGGATGGGAACCACCGGTCTGTCAACGGGCACACCCCAGGTCGACGCCAAGCCCCTGTACAAGCCAACCGACGCCGTCAGCCGCCAGGCCATGGCCGCCTTCCTGTGGCGAGCTGCCGGGGAACCCGAGGCGACGACGACGGAACAGTTCTTCGCCGACGTGAACCCGTCCCACCCCTTCTACGACGCGCTGCAGTGGATGGGAACCAGCGGTCTGTCCACCGGCACACCCCAGGTCGGCGGCAAGCCGCTCTACAAGCCCACCGACCCCGTCAGCCGCCAGGCCATGGCCGCCTTCCTGTGGCGAGCCGCCGAGGAACCGTCGACCGCGCTGTCCATCCCCTACTTCGATGATGTGGGCTTCCCCAACCCGTTCTTCGAAGCAGTGCAGTGGATGGGCCACGCCGGGGTCTCCACCGGGACGGTGGCCGGACCGGCGTCCTCGCTGTTCAAGCCGGGCGATCCGGTCAGCCGTCAGGCCATGGGCGCGTTCCTGTTCCGCTCAGCGGCCGGCTGAACCCGACGGCGCGCGGCACTCGACGCCAGCACACCGCTCGACAACCGGTCGACTGCCGGTCAACAACTGGTCGACCACGCGACCGTCCCGACGCCGCGCCCGACGCCCCGCCCGACGTCGTCCTACACTCCCGACCATGGCTCGGACCTGTCCCCGTTGTGGCCACGTCGGCCCCGACGCCGCCATCTACTGCGCGGCATGCGGCGCCGATGTCTCGGTGCCGGCCGCCACCGACGCGCCATCGAACGGCGACCCCACCGCGCCACCGGGCGACGCCTGGCCGACGGCCCCCGATGGTGGATCAGGCCCGGCACACCCGCCGTTCGGTGGAGGTCCTCCCCACGCCCCGCCGTGGCCGGCCCCGCCCGGCGCCGCGACGCCGGGGGCAACCCCAGAGGGCCAGGGGTACCCGAGCCCACCAGGCCATGCCCCTCCCGGACCACCTCCTCCGGGCGCCCCCTACCCCGGCCAGCCCTACGCCGGACAGCCGTATCCCGGACAGCCCGCCCCCGGCCAGCAGTATCCCGGCCAGCCCTACCCCGGCCAGCCCTACCCGGGACAGCCGTATCCCGGACAGGGATGGGCAACCGGCCCACCGACGCCACCGGGGAACGGCTACTCGACCGCGGCCATCGTTCTCGGGGCAATCGCCGTGCTCTTCTGCCCGATCCTGCTCGGACCGGCCGGTCTGGTCTGCGCGGCCATCGGCAAGTCGAAGGGTGAAC
This sequence comes from Acidimicrobiia bacterium, assembly GCA_020832495.1. Lineage (GTDB taxonomy): Bacteria > Actinomycetota > Acidimicrobiia > Acidimicrobiales > Acidimicrobilacustridaceae > JAFIEP01. The sequence continues at coordinate 11,369 of JAFIEP010000005.1, forward strand.
CGCGGGCCAACATCGGCTTCATCGTGGCGGGCGTGGGGTTCGTCGTCGGGATGGTGTTGGGGGTCCTGGTGTGGAATCTCGGGGACGACCCGTTCTGAGGACAGGCCAACACGGGGCAAGGCAGCGCCGGACTCACCCAGCGGACACGTCAGCGGTTGGCGCTGCCGTAGAACTCCCATTCGTCGACCCGGGTGCCGTCGGGGAGAACGCACACACCGGACTCACTGCCGTCCTCGTCGGTGACGATGTCCACCTCGCCGCCCTGTTCCTCGCAATAGGCAGAGGCCGGATTCGGTAGCTGGCTCTCCCGTTCCCGCTCCGCCGAGTCGTCGTCGGTGCACGCCATCACCACGCCACACCACATGACGATGCCGAGCAGCACTCCACGTCGTCGCATCGGACCTCGCTCCCGTCCCTCGTTGCCGGCCAGTGTTGCCGTCCGGTCTCGTCGGCCGGTCTCGTCGGCCGGTGTCGTCGGCCGGCGTTGCCGCCCGACTGTACGCCTCCTGCGCCCGTGCCGGACGCCGTCAGGTTACCTCACGCACCGACTGCACCGAGGGCTGCCAACGGGGGCGCCACCTTCGGCCAACCGACCTCGCGCTCGAAGGCCAAGGCCACGTCGAACAGTTCGGCATCTCGGTGATGTCGGGCCAGGACCTGCATCCCGACCGGGAGACCTTCCACCGCACCGGCGGGGATCGACACCGCAGGGTTGCCGTAGATGTTGGACGGGATGGTGAGCCCACCCATCGTCACCAGGTCCGGCACCAGGTCCACGGCGGCGTCGATGAGAACGTTCGACATGCGGGGGAACACCCCGTTGGCGATCCGCAGGGAGGCCATGACACCGCGGAACGCCACCTTGGCCGCCTTCATCTGCTGCGCCTTGGCCAGCAACGGCGGAGGCGGGCTGGACGTCGGCCACTCGGCGGGGAACGCCGGCGTTGGGTTCGTGGGGCAGATGAGGTAGTCGACCTGTTCGAACATCGAGGCCATGGCCTCGTTGGCTTCGAGTCGCTGGGCCTCGGCCACCGCAGCCACATCGAGGTTGTAGAGCGACTGCGCCATCGTCGTCCCCAGCGCGATCTCCTCGGTGAGCTGATCGCGACACTTCGGCCACCGTGGGCCGAGCTCGGCCAGCAGCGTCGACAAGTTGCCCATGGCCCACTGTGCCGCCAGGTTCGGGAGCTCCAGTTCAACGGCCACCTCGCGCATGCCGGTGGCTGCGATCAGCGCGTCGGCTGCGGCACGCACGGCGTCCACCGTTCGAGCGTCCACGTCGACCCCGGCGATGGTCGGGAGGAACGCAACCCGCTTGCCCGTCAACTCCGACGATCCCAGGTCGGCTTCCCATCGCCCGGCGCTGGGCAGGCTCGACGGATCGCGCGGATCGGAGCCAGCGCAGACATCGAAGTGTCTGGCTGCGTCACGCACCGAACGGGCCAGTACGCCGAGCACCACCGTCCCGGGCCGGAAGAAGGCGTGAGGACCTCGCGACAACCGGCCGTAGGTGCCCTTCATGCCCACCAGCCCGCAGTAGCCGGCGGGGATCCTGATCGAGCCGCCCCCGTCACCGCCGCTGGCGATCGACACGAGCCCGCCGGCCACGGCCGAGGCGCTGCCACAGCTCGAGCCGCCACAGGTCCGGCCGTGTTCCCACGGATTGTGGGTGACGCCGTTCAGCTTCGTCACGCTCACGTTGAGCCCACCGAACTCCGACGCCGTGGTCAGCCCGACGGGGACCGCCCCACCCTCGTCCACGAAGCGCCGCACCGACTCACCAGTGACGCTGGCCACCCGGTCGGCGAACACCAACGAGCCCTCGGTGGCCGGCCATCCCTCGACCTGATCGAGTTCCTTGATCCCCACCGGCACACCACCGAAGGGCAACGACAGGTCTGCGGAGCGGGCCGCAGCGAGCGCACGCTCGGGATCGAGGAACGAGAAACAGTTGAGGTCGCTGCGCTCGATGGCGGCCAGGGTGGCCTGCACCTCCTCGACCGGCGATCGCTCACCGGCTCGGTAGGCGTCCACCAGCGAACATGCGTCGTCGAGCCACGGAGTATCGGTCACGGCGGACCATCCTGCCCTACGGCGGGCGACGACGCACACCTCCGTCAGTGGGCCCGGCACGGTTGCTGGCATGTTCGGCACGACGGTGGGTAGGGACAGATCACGTCCGACGCCATGAGGAGGCGACATGCCCACCACCCCGAAGTACACCGTCCCAGGTCTCGACATTGCAGCAGCCGCGGAGGCAGCCGCCATGCTCCAGGACCGGCTGGTGTCCCTGGTGGACCTCTCACTCACGCTGAAGCACATCCACTGGAACGTTGTCGGTCCGATGTTCGTCGGCGTGCACGAGATGCTCGATCCCCAGCACGCCGGAGTCTCGGCCATGGTCGACGCGGTGGCCGAACGCATCGCCACCCTGGGCGGGGAGCCGAACGGGTTGCCCGGCAACCTCGTGGCCACTCGCCGGTGGAACGACTACTCCCAGGGCCGCGCACAGGTCCCTGTCCACCTGCGCGAGCTCGACCGGGTCTACGAGGGCGTCATCGGCGACCACCGCCAGGTGGCCGCCAAGCTGGCCGAGATCGATCCGGTGTCGGAAGACCTTCTCATCGGTCACACCGGCGACCTCGAGCTCTACCAGTGGTTCGTCCGGGCCCATCTCGAGTCGACCGACGGCAGTCTCGAACGAGGTTCGGCCGACGGCAGCAGCGGACCAGCCCCCGCAGAACGTCGCACTGCAGCAGCAACCAGCTGACAGATCCGTGGGGGGGGGGGGGGGGGGGGGGGGGGGCGGGCGGGCGGGCGCCGGCCCCGGGGGGGGCGGGGGGGGGGGGGGGGGGGGGGGG
>JAFIEP010000017.1 GCA_020832495.1 Acidimicrobiia bacterium
GCCCCCCCGCTCCGGGGGGGCCCCCCCTTCTCGTGGTCGTGACGACTCTGGTCGATTCCGACCGGTCGCCTCCGTCCGATCAGCTCTCGTCGTCCTCGGCGTCGACGTCGACCTCGCCGTCGGCATCGATGTCGATGCCGCACTCGTTGAACACGTCGCCGAGGGCGTCCATGGCCTCGGTGGGTTCGCCGTCACCTTCTTCGATGGCGATCTCGACCTGCTCACCGGTCCACGCATCGGGGTCGTCGACGAACGCTTGGGTCTCCTCCTCGCCCAAGGCAGCGATCATCCCGTCGACGAAGCACTCGACCTGGTCTTCGGTGATGTCGTCATCCTCGGACGTCGCCAGGAGTTCGGCGACCATCGCGTCGCGCGCTTCCTCGTCGACGGCCTCGGTTTCCGTACCGTTGTCGTCGTTGGTGGCGTCGTCATCGTCGCCGCAAGCCACAGCGCCGAACAACAGTGCGCCGGCCGCAACGACCGACAGGGCCTTCGAAGTGAACTTCATTGGATGTGCTCCCTCGGGTTGTGAAGTCGGCGAATGTACCCCAACACGGCCGGGGTACATGGTCACCCCCCGAAAATCATCGAGACAACGGGCGCGGCGACACCGAATGCGTTCAGAGCACCGGTCTCTCGGTGTGCAGCCCGAACTCCTCGGCCAGCGCTGACATGACCTCGCCAACGGTGGCGTAGGTCCGCACGGCGTCGATCAAGATCGGCATGAGGTTGGCTTCGGGGTCGGCGGCGGTCGAACGCACCTGGGCCAACACCGCAGCCACCGCCTCGCTGTCCCGGTCGGCCTTTGCTGCGCCGAGCCGCTTGATCTGCGACTGTTCCTGCTCGGCCGTGATGCGCAGGATGTCGATCTGATCCTCGTCGTTGCCGTCCTCGAAAGCGTTCACGCCGACCACGATGCGTCGGCCTGCCCCGACACGTCGCTCCAGTTCGTACGACGCATCGGCGATCTCACCCTGGAACCAGCCGCTGTCGATCCCGGCGTGCACACCTTCGAGCATCGACCCGTCGCCCAGGTCGAGGAGGCGATCGAACACCTCGGTGGCTCGACGTTCCATCTCGTCGGTGAGTTCCTCGACGAACCACGAGCCACCGAGCGGATCGGCGACGTTGGCCACGCCGGTCTCGTGCGCGATCACCTGCTGGGTGCGCAAGGCAATGCGGGCTGTGCGCTCCGTCGGTAGGGCCAACGCCTCGTCCATCGAGTTCGTGTGGAGGCTCTGCGTGCCGCCGAGAACACCGGCCAGCGCCTCGATGGCGGTGCGGGCGATGTTCACCTCGGGCTGCTGCGCCGTGAGCGACACGCCGGCGGTCTGCGTGTGGAAACGAAGCTGCTGACTGCGGGGATTGGTCGAGCCGTAGCGGTCCCGCATCCACGTGGCCCATATGCGGCGAGCGGCGCGGTACTTGGCGATCTCTTCGAAGAAGTCGATGTGAGCGTTGAAAAAGAACGACAGGCGAGGGGCGAAGTCGTCGACCGCCAGTCCAGCGGCGATCGCCAGCTCCACGTAAGCGAAGCCGTTGGCCAGTGTGAAGGCGAGTTCCTGTGCAGCGGTGGAGCCGGCTTCGCGGATGTGATAGCCGGAGATGGAGATTGGGTGCCACCGGGGCATCTCCGCCGAGGTGAACTGCACGGTGTCCCTCACCAGGCGCATCGAGGGACGTGGGGGGAACACGTACTCGTTCTGGGCCTGGTACTCCTTGAGGATGTCGTTCTGGAGTGTTCCGCCCAGCTTCGCTCGGGGCACCCCGGAGGCCTCAGCCGCAGCGATGTACATGGCGAACACCACCGCAGCCGGCGAGTTGATGGTCATCGAGGTGGTGACATCACCCAGGTCGATCCCGGCGAACAGGTCCTCCATGTCGGCCAGGGTGTCGATGGCCACGCCGCACTTGCCGACCTCGCCCTCGGCGAGCGGATCGTCGGAGTCGCGTCCCATGAGGGTGGGCAAGTCGAAAGCGGTGGATAACCCGGTCCCGCCCGCAGCCAGGATGTCTCGGAACCGCTGGTTGGTGTCGAGCGCGGTGCCGAAACCGGCGAACATCCGCATCGACCACAGCTTCGACCGGTACATCGAGGCGTACGGCCCGCGGGTGTAGGGGAAGGACCCAGGCCAACCGATCCGCTCATCGGGCTCGCCGCCGGCTGGCGGGCCGTAGACCGGCTCGAGCGGCACACCCGACATGGTTGCCGAGTCGCCATCACGACGAGGCGATCCCTCGTACGCCATCCGCCAGTCGTCGCGTGGTGCCATCAGCTCAGTATCCCAGCCCGGCGAGCACTGTTCGCACTTCCTGGTGGACGATCACCCCGCGGGCCGCAGCCCTCACCCCTGGGTGGTGCCGTGTCCGAGGGCGTTCGGGAGCCGATCTCGCCAGGCCACGGTCGCCTCCTCGAGGGCCACGTCCACCAGACCTTTCACCATCAGCCGGTCACCACCGGCCACCCCGATGCGAGTAGTCGGCACGCCAGCCGACTCGCACACGTTCAGCACGGTGGTGAGCTGTTCGGGCTCCACGCACACCACGATCCGCGACGGCGCCTCGGAGAAGAGGTCGACGGCGTCGTCGATACGCGCCGCCGAGAACCCCTCGCCGCTGTGCACCGCCATCTCGGCCAGCGCCAGCCCGACCCCACCTTCGGCCACGTCGTGCACGCCGGCGAGCAGCCCGCTGTTGACCAGACCGGCCACTGTGCGAGCCACTTCGGCGTGCAACCCGAAGTCGAGCGCCGGTAGTCCTCCACCGCGGTGCCCTCGATCGTAGGCGAAGCGTGATCCGGCGAGCTCGCGCTGCGGCGGTGGACCGATGACCACCAGGCGACCCCCCGCCACCAGGCGTGGGCCCGGCGGCCGGCGCACCAACTCATCGACCATGCCCAACAGTCCGACAACCGGGGACGGGTCGATGTCGGTGCCCTGCGATTCGTTGTAGAGGCTGACGTTGCCTCCCACCACTGGAATGCCGAACGCCTCACAGGCGTCAGCCATGCCATCGATCGCCTCCGAGAGCTGCCACATCACCTCCGGGTGTTCGGGGTTGCCGAAGTTCAGGCAGTTGACGAGCGCCAGGGCGTGGGCGCCGACGCATGCCAGGTTGGCCATGGCTTCCGCCACCACGAGCGCCGTGCCCACCCGCGGGTCGACCGCGCACCACCGATGGTTGCCGTCGGTGGTCAGCGCCAGTCCCCGACCGGTGTCCGCTCCGCTAAGCGGGTCTCGCAATCGCAGCAATGTGGCATCGGCGCCCGGCCCGACAACGGTGTTCACGAACAACTGGTGGTCGTACTGGCGCCACACCCATGAGGTGTCGCAGAGCATGGCCACCAAGTCGGCACCCGGATCGTTGCTCTCAGGCACCTCGCCGCTGCTCGGTCCGATCCGGGCGTCGAGGTCGAAGCCTTCGGGAGGACGCTGCGGTCGGTCGTAGAGGGGTGCCGCATCATGGAGCGATGCGGCGGGGATGTCGGCCAGCACACCCGCATCACCAAGGGTGCCGTCGGGGTCGACGATGCGAAGGCGACCGCCGTCGCTGCGGTCCGGTCCGGCGGTGACCGTACCGACCACGGACGCCCGCACCTCCCAGCGATCGCAGATCTCGAGCACCTCGTCGAGCGAACCGGGCTCGACGATGGCCAGCATGCGCTCCTGCGATTCGCTGGTCATGACCTCGAAGGCCTCCATGCCGGGCTCACGGCGCGGCACGGCAGCGACGTCGACGTCCATGCCGGCATGGCCTCGCGAGGCGGTCTCGGAGGTGGCACAGGTCAGGCCGGCACCACCGAGATCCTGGATGCCGACCACGAGACCAGCGTCGAGCAACGCCAGGCACGCCTCGATGAGGCGCTTCTCCTCGAAGGGATCGCCAACCTGCACACTGGGCCGCTTCTCGGCATCGGCGTCCTCGTCGCCGAACCCCGCCGAAGCGAGCACGCTCACACCACCGATGCCGTCACGCCCAGTCGTCGAGCCCAACAGCACGGCGAGGTTCCCCTCGCCGGTGGCGGCGCCGAGCACCAAACGGTCCGCAGGCAACAGGCCGAGACAGAGCACGTTCACCAGCGGGTTGCCGGTGTAGGTGGCGTCGAAGACCGTCTCACCACCGACCGTGGGCACGCCCACCGAGTTGCCGTAGCCCGAGATGCCTGACACCACTCCCTCGGCGATCCATCGACTGCGAGGGTCGTCGAGCGGTCCAAATCGCAGCGGGTCCATGAGGGCGATGGGGCGAGCCCCCATGGTGAAGATGTCCCGCAGGATCCCTCCCGCTCCCGTCGCCGCACCCTGGTACGGCTCGATCGCAGACGGGTGGTTGTGGCTCTCGATGCGAATGGCCGCGGCGATGCCATCCCCCACGTCGATCACCCCCGCATTCTCACCAGGACCGACGAGCACCCACGGCGCTTCGGTGGGAAGTCGCTTCAAGTGGATGCGGGACGACTTGTAGGAACAGTGTTCCGACCACATGACGGCGTACATGGCCAACTCGAGGTGGTTGGGCTCACGGCCGAGGATCGACTCGATCTCGGCTGCTTCGTCGTCGGTCAGGCCGAGGGCACGGTGGACGGGCTCGCTCATGGACTGCAACCTACCCGCAGGCTGCGACGCCGAACGACCTGCCCGATCTTCGTCCGGAGGGGAGGGTGGCATGGGCCGGCCGACACGGGTTCCGAGGGCGGCCTGTCGGCTGAATGAGCAACGGCGTGACCGTCCCGCCCGTTCCACCGAACAGTACGGACGAACCACATTCGTCGACATGCGATGTCGACCACGGTGCGAATGACCATCGTCACAAGATCCATTCATGGAACGGTCCTTCCAAAACAATGATGCCGAGCACATTCGCGATATAGATGTGACTCTGACTTGCCGAGAGGGCTTCCAGCGACTACGCAATGAGGTATGGCACCAAACACCTCGACCAAGAAGAAGGGCCCCAAGGCGCTCACCGATGAGCACAAGGCGGCACTAGCGGAAGGTCGGGCTCAAGGGCGCGCCATTCGTAGCTACCTCAAGGCCATTGAAGCGGGAACTGGACAACGAGGACGAAAGCGTTCGCCCGAGTCCATCCGCAAGCGCATCGAAACCCTCAATGAGGACATCGCTCACGCTGAAGACGTGAAGCGACTCTCCCTCGTACAAGAACGCATTGACCTCGAACGTCAACTGGCCGCCACGGAACAGGCTGACGACCTGCCGGAACTCGAAGCGGAGTTCATCAAGTACGCCGCTGGTTACTCCGAGCGCAAGGGCATCTCCTACGCGGCATGGCGCGAGGTCGGAGTGCCGGCTGCAGTCCTGCGTTCTGCCGGGATTTCGCGCTCCAGCCGCTGAGGACGACCGCAGCGGAACGCCTCGAGCGCGCCGCTCGATCGGGCGCGGCCGCCTGACAATGAACGGGTTCGTGGACGCCCCTCGACGTGTCGACCCGGAGCGTCAGGCGGTCACGCTGGTCCCAGCCGCTGACAGCAGCGAGCCGAGCAACACCCGACCATCGGCAGAGCCCAAGAGTTCGTCGACGGCTCGCTCGGGGTGGGGCATCAACCCCACCACGTTGCCCTCCCGGTTACAGATCCCGGCGATGTCGTCGACCGAGCCGTTGGGGTTGTCCACGTACCGCAGCACGATGCAGTCGTCGTCACGCAGCGACGCCAAGGTGCGGTCGTCACACGTGTAGTTGCCCTCGAAGTGGTTCACCGGCACCGACAGGCGCTGACCCACCGTGGCGTCGCCGGTGAGGACCGAGCGGGTGGTCACCACCTCGAGCACTGCGGGCGCACAGAGGAACTTCAACCCCGCATTCTTCTGGAGGGCACCAGGCAGCAGCCCGGCCTCGGTGAGGACCTGGAACCCGTTGCAGATCCCCACCACCGGTCCACCTCCGCGAGCGAACTCGGTGACGGCCTCCATCACCGGCGAGAACCGGGCGATGGCGCCAGGACGCAGGTAGTCGCCGTGCGCGAAGCCACCCGGCACCACGACCGCATCCACGCCCGACACCGACCCGTCCCCGTGCCACAACAACTCGGCCTGAGCACCAAGGTGTTCGACGGCCCAGACCACATCCTGCTCACAGTTGGAGCCGGGGAACACGAGCACGCCGACGCGAACGCTCACGACGTCGCCTGCTCGAGCTGCTCGATGGTGACGACGGCCTCCTCGATGACCGGGTTGGTGAGGAACCGGTCGCACAGGTCATCCACCTGGGCACGCACCGACGCTTCGTCGGTCCCCTCCACTTCGAAGCGGATGCTCTTGCCCACCGAGACACCGCTCACCCCGTCGAAGCCGAGGGTCGGCAGAGCTCGTTCGATGGTGGCTCCCTGCGGATCGGCGATGCCTGGCCGGAGGCGGACTTCCACGTGGATCGAGAACGTCATTGCCTCATCGTCGCACACCCGCTGGCCACCGTCGTCAACCCTCGCCGGGCCAGTCCGACAGTGACCGCTCGGTGATGCGCTCGTAGGCCGTCCGGTAGCGCTGCGACGTGGCGGCCACCACCTCGGGCGGAAGTGGCGGCGGCGGGGGTTGCTTGTCCCAGTCCAACCCGTCGAGATGGTCACGCACCGGTTGCTTGTCGAACGACGGTGGCGTGGCACCCGGCTCCCACTCCTCGGCCGGCCAGAAGCGTGACGAGTCAGGGGTCAGCACCTCGTCGGCCAGGACCAACTCATCGCCCACCATGCCGAACTCGAACTTGGTGTCAGCAATGATGATGCCGCGAGTGGCGGCCAGTTCGGCACCCCGCCGGTAGATCTCGATCGACACCTCGCGCACCCGGTCGGCCATGTCGGAGCCGACCAGCGATGCCGCCTCGTCGAAGGAGATGTTGACGTCGTGGCCCTCGTCAGCCTTCGTCGAGGGTGTGAACACCGGCTCGGGAAGCTGCGATGCCTCGGCCAGCCCCTCGGGCAGCGGGTCGCCGTGCATCGTTCCCGACCGCTGGTACTCCTTCCATGCCGACCCGGTGATGTAGCCCCGCACGATGCACTCGATGGGCAACATCTCCGCACGGCGACACAACATGATGCGCCCAGCGAGTTCGGGTCGCTGCGCCGACGCCGGCAGATCCGCCACATCGACAGACACCAGGTGCGACCCCACCAACCCTTCGAACTGCTCGAACCAAAAGGCACTCATAGCGGTGAGCACCCGACCCTTGTCGGGGATCGGCTCGGCCATGACCACGTCGAAGGCACTGAGCCGATCGGAGGTGACGAGCAGCAGTTGCCCGTCGCCCGCGTCGTAGATGTCTCGGACCTTGCCCGAGTAGAGGTGGGGCAAGCCGATGTCAGTGGGATTGGCCACGGAGGTTCTCCTCGAGGTTCGCGGTCGACGGTGAGCAGCGACTGCTGACGCTACCCGGCGCCATGGCGGTGGTCGACACGAACGGTGCTCGACACGCACAGCCGCCGAACAGCCGCCGACTGTGGGCTCAGCGCATCGGTGCCGGCACGTACTCCGCCGCGTCCGGATACTCCTTGACCAACGCCTCGACACGATCACAGAACTCGCTCACCTGGCTGCGAGCGGCGCCGGTGAAACTGATCGGCTCGGCCACCAGGTCATCGAGTCCGGCGGCATCCAACGGATAGCGGGGATCCGCGGCCAAGGCCTCGAGCAGGTCGGCGCCTCCGTCGCCGTCGCCCTCACGCATGGCCAATGCAGCAGCCACAGCATGCTCCTTGACCACCTCGTGTGCCTCCTCGCGACCCATCCCGTTGCGCACACCGGCCAGCAACATCTTGGTGGTGGCCAGGAAGGGGAGGTAGCGCCGGAGCTCCCGCTCGGCCACCGCCGGATACGCACCGAACTCGTCGAGCACATGGAGGAAGGTCTGCAGGAGGCCGTCGAGCGCCAGGAAGGCGCCGGGGAGCGCCACCCGACGCACCACCGAGCAACTGACGTCGCCCTCGTTCCACTGGTCGCCGACCAACGAGGTCACCATGGCCAAGTGCCCCCGCAACACGGTGAGCAACCCGCCGATGCGCTCGCACGACCTCGAGTTCATCTTGTGGGGCATGGCCGACGAACCGACTTGGCCGGGCTGGAAGCCTTCGGTGGCCAGTTCGGCCCCCGCCATCAGGCGGATGGTCAGCGCCAGGTTCGCCGGCCCTGACGCCACCTGCACCAACGCTGCGACAACCGCGAAGTCGAGCGAACGTGGATAGACCTGTCCGACGCTTCCCAGCATCCGGTCGAACCCGAGGTGATCAGCGACCAACCGCTCGAGTTCGGCCACCTTGGCGGTGTCGCCCTCGAAGAGGTCGAGTTGATCCTGCTGGGTGCCCACAGGGCCCTTGATGCCCCGCAACGGCAGCGACGCCGTCACGCTGCTGAGATGATCGAAGGCCTCGAGCAGCTCCTCGCCGGCGTTGGCCATGCGCTTCCCCAACGTCACGGCCTGCGCCGGGACGTTGTGGCTCCGGCCCGCCACCACCAGCTCGCTGTTGGCCGCCGCCTGCTCGGCCAGGCGCTGCAGCGCCGCCACGACGCGCTCCTGCACCAGCCTGAGCGACTCGCGGATCTGGAGCTGTTCCACGTTCTCGGTGAGATCGCGGCTGGTCATGCCCTTGTGGATGTGCTCGTGACCGGCCAGCGCGCAGAACTCCTCGATGCGCGCCTTGACGTCGTGACGAGTCACCTGCTCGCGGGCATCGATGGACGCCAGGTCGACGGTGTCGACCACCGAGCGATAGGCCTCCACCACCTCGTCGGGGACCGCCACACCGAGGGTGCGCTGTGCCTCGAGCACCGCCAACCAGAGCTCACGCTCGAGCACCACTTTTCGCTCGGGGGACCAGATCCGCACCATCTCGGGGCTGGCGTAGCGACTGGCCACCACGTCGGGGAGGACATCAGGCGGGGAAGCAGCACTGTCGAAATTCACACCACAGTCTACCTCGCCGCCCTCCGGCGGCATCGAGACGTCGGCCCGCCGACACGAGTGCGACGGCAACGGGGTGCGTAGGTCGGACGACCCAAAGAACTGCATCGCGCCATCGGTTCGTAAAGTTCCCGACACCTACAGCCGAAGGTTACGAACGGGATGGTGGGTCGGATGCTCGGTGGGAGCAAGCATCCACACTGCTCTCGGCGTACGATCAACACGACGACGTTTCCGGCGAGGTGGAGTGCCATGGACGAGGGGCGGTGCGCCAGGCACCAGTTCGAAGCAGCGCAGGACATGTGCCGTCACTGTGGAGACCTGTTCTGCAACGAGTGCTTGGTCTACAGCTTCGGTGCGTCCAAGCCGCCGTACTGCGTGTCGTGCGCCTTGGCGGCTGCCGGTGTGCGCTCGAACGGCGCCGCACCGCGCAAGCTGTCGCGCAAGGAACGCAAGCGCCGGACCGCCCAACTCGAGCAGCTCCGCAAGGAACGTGAGATGTACGACTCCCAGGCGGAGTCCCTGTCCATCGACTGGGACTCCGACGAGGTGGAGTGGCAGCCGATCAAGAGCACCTGAGAACCGCCACCACGGTCCAGCGCCCTACTAGCGGTTGGCCATCTCCTCGCGGAACTCGGCAAGTTGGGAGGCCAGGGCCGCGTCGTTGACGGCCAGCATGGCCACCACCAGCAGTGCGGCGTTCATCGACCCGTCGATGGCCACGGTGGCCACCGGGATGCCCTTGGGCATCTGCACCGTCGAGTAGAGGGCATCGACGCCGTTGATGGCCCCGCCCGACAGGGGCACACCCACCACCGGCAGCGTGGTGTGGGCCGCAACCACGCCCGCCAGATGCGCCGCCATCCCCGCGCCGCAGATGAAGGCCACGTACCCCTCCTCCCGCGCCGTCGAGGCCAAGGCGGTGACCTTGTCGGGGTTGCGGTGGGCCGAGAGCACCCGCACGTCGGTGGCGATCCCGAAGCGAGCGAGGGTCTCCTCGGCTGGACGCATCTTGTCCATGTCGTTGGGCGAACCCATGAGGATGGCGACGGTCATGTCAGATCAGCTCCGATGTCGGTCCGATGGTGCATTCCTGGCCAGGAGATCTTCTCCACGGCGGCGTAGGCGCCACGACGTGCGTCGGTGAGGTCGCTCCCCCGGCCGGTGACCGACAGCACACGTCCTCCGGCGGTCACCAAGGCACCGTCCTCGATGGCGTGTGGGTCGACCTTCCCGGTCGCACCGGGTGCAGCAGCGACGCCGGCGCAGAACACCTCCACGCCCTCGATTCCCTGAGCGGCGCCGATACCCACGATGGCATCGCCGCTGCGCGGCGCGCTGGGATAGCCCTCGGTGGCGCACACGACGGTGACCGCCGCCCCCTCGTCGAGTGTGGGCGCCTCGCGCAACTGTCCCTCTGCGGCAGCCATCAGGTGCTCGGCGAGGTCGGAGGTGACGCGCGGCAGGATGACCTGGGCCTCGGGGTCACCGAAACGCACGTTGTACTCGAGCACCTTGAGGTCGTCGAGAGGGCCCATCAGCCCGCAGTACAACACGCCGCGGTAGTCGATGCCCCGACGGCGCAGAGCGGCCACAGTGGGTTCGATGATCTCGTCCATCACCCGATCCACGAGCCCGGCGGAGACCTCCGGCACCGGCGAATAGGCGCCCATGCCGCCAGTGTTGGGACCGGTGTCACCGTCGCCGACCCGCTTGTGGTCCCGCGCCCAGCCGCACGGCACCACCCGGGTGCCGTCGCACAGCGCGAACACGCTCAACTCGTCGCCGATCAAGCCTTCCTCGATGACCACCGAGCGCCCGGCGTCGCCGAACGCCTCGCCGGAGAGAAACGCGGCCACGGTCCGACGGGCCTCCTCGAGGTCGGCGGTGACCGTCACCCCCTTCCCCGCAGCCAGACCGTCGGTCTTGACGACATAGGTGCCCGACAGCGTGTCCAGGAAGGCCACGGCCGGCTCGAGCGTGTCGAAGGCGCCGTGGCGGGCGGTGGGCACCCCGGCGTCGACCAGCAGCTGCTTCATCCAGGCCTTGGACCCCTCGAGTCGGGCACCGTCGGCGCCGGGACCGAACACCGCCACACCTCGGTCCCGGAGTCGATCGGCGAGGCCCGCGACGAGCGGCGCTTCGGGCCCCACCACGAACAGGTCGGCCTCGAGTTCCTCGGGTGGGGTGGCCACCGAGCTGGGGATCCCCGGGTTCCCAGGGGTGACGACCACGTCAGCGGTGCGCGAGAGCGCCGAGGCAAAGGCGTGTTCGCGAGCACCCGAGCCGACCACCACCACCTTCATCACACGACCACCACGTTCACGCCGACCTCGCTCACACCGCCCCCACCGTCACGCTGCGAAGTGGAGGAACTGGTCGCGCCCCGGGCCGACGCCGATGAGGTTGACCGGCACCCCCACCTGCTCCTCGAGGAAGGCCACGTAGTCACGGGCCGCTGCCGGGAGCGCCCGTCGCTCGGTGACACCGGAGAGGTCGACTCCCCAGCCGGGCAGCTCCTCGTAGACCGGCGTGGCCTTGTGCAACACGGACTGGTGGTAGGGCAGCTGGGTGTGGATCTCGCCGTCGGCCTCGTAGGCCACGCAGACCTTGACGGTCTCGAACGTGTCGAGCACGTCCAGCTTGGTGAGCGCCAGCTCCGACAGCGAGTTGAGACGGGCTGCATGGCGCAACATGACGGCGTCGAACCACCCCGTCCGACGACGACGGCCGGTGTTGGTGCCGAACTCGTGGCCTCGGTCGATGAGTAGATCGCCCACCTCGTCGAGCAGCTCGGTGGGGAACGGACCAGACCCCACCCTGGTGGTGTAGGCCTTGGTGATGCCGATGACCCGGTCGATGTGCCGCGGACCGACCCCCGCGCCGGTGCAGGCGCCGCCGGCCACCGGATTGGAGGAGGTCACGAACGGGTAGGTGCCGTGGTCGAGGTCCAAGAACGTGGCCTGCGCTCCCTCGAGCAGGACGTGCTGGCCGGCCTCGAGCGCCTCGTGCACCAGCCCCACCGTGTCGCCGATGAGCGGCTCGATGCGGGGCCGACACACGTCGAGGTACTCGGCGCAGATCTCCTCGGCGTCGAGGGGCAACTGGTTGTAGACCTTGGCCAGCACCGCATTCTTCTCACGCAGCGCCGCCTCGAGCTTCTGCCGGAAGATCTTGGGGTCCTGGAGGTCCTGGACCCGCAGCCCGACACGGGAGGCCTTGTCGGCGTAGGTGGGACCGATCCCCCGCTTGGTGGTGCCGATCTTGTTGCGGCCCAGGTAGCGCTCGGTGACCTTGTCGATCTCCTGGTGGTACGGGAGGATCAGGTGGGCGTTGCCACTGATGCGCAGCCGGGAGGTGTCGATGCCCTTTCGCTCGAGCATGTCCATCTCGGCGATGAGCACCCGTGGGTCGACGACCACGCCGTTGCCGATGACCGGGGTGATGTGGTCGTACAACACACCACTGGGCACGAGCTGCAGGGCGAAGCTCTCGCCGTCCACCACGATCGTGTGGCCGGCGTTGTGGCCGCCCTGGTAGCGGACGACCAGGTGCATCTCCTTGGCCACGAGGTCAGTGAACTTGCCCTTGCCCTCGTCACCCCATTGTGTCCCCACGACCACGGTGGCCGGCACGTGCGCCTCCTCGTCGAGGTCTGAACCTCGCTCGACGACCACGCGACACTATCGGCACCGGTGCCAGGGTGCGAGACCATTGTCTGCTGATGTGCTGCCGCCCGCCTCGAGCGCCCTCAGCGGGCGCCCGACAGCGCTGCTGCCAGCGCGGGTCCATACGGGGCGTGCAGCACACCGACCTCGGTCACGATGCCCGTCACCAGCTCGGCGGGGGTGACGTCGAAGGCCGGGTTGTGCACCGCCGCACCCGCCGGCGTGACCGGCTGGCCCCGATAGTTGCGCACCTCGTCGGGGTCCCGTTCCTCGATGACGATGTCGGCACCGGCGGCGGTGAGGGCATCCACCGTGGACAGGGGCGCTGCCACGTAGAAGGGCACACCATGGTGATGTGCCGCCACCGCCAGCGAGTACGTGCCGATCTTGTTGGCCACGTCGCCGTTGGCAGCGATCCGGTCGGCCCCGACCACCGCCGCGCCGATGCGCCCGGCCCGCATGAGTGACGCCGCCACCCCATCGGCGATCACCGTGTTGGTGATCCCGTCGCGTCCCAGCTCGTAGGAGGTCAGTCGCGCCCCCTGCAACACGGGGCGGGTCTCGTCCACCCACACGTGCAGGTCGGGGTTCCGGTCGCGCGCGGCGCGCACCACGCCGAGCGCGGTGCCGTAGGCCACGGTGGCCAAGGCGCCCGCGTTGCAGTGGGTGACCACGTCGGAGCATCCGTCGAACAGTTGCGAACCGGCCTGTCCGATGGCACGGCATCGGGCCACGTCGTCCTCGGCCAACCAGCAGGCCATCCGCACGGCTTCAGCCACTACGGCGTCGCGATCGCCGCCGGCATCGGCCACCTCACCAGCGGCGCGCACCACCTGTTCGCACCCCCAGCGCAGGTTCACCGCCGTGGGTCGGGTGGCCACCAGCAGCTCGGCCGCCGTCTCGAGCTCGGCCAGCACCTCGGCTGGTGCGGCGGCGGTCGAGCAGACACCGGCGAGCGCCACCCCCATGGCGCCGGTGACGCCGATGGCTGGCGCGCCCCTGACCTCGAGTGTGCTGATGGCGTCGGCCACCCGCTGCACGGTTGCGCACGTCACGAATCGTTCGACGTCGGGCAGCGCCGTCTGGTCGATCAGCACGACGGCGTCGTCGCACCACTGCACGGTACGGGTCGGATCGATGGCCACGGCTCCAGTCTGGCCCACGTCGGGAGGGCGATTTCACCGGTGCTCCACCGACGGCTAACCGTTGCTATCGTTCAGGTTTCGACAGGAGGACCGGTGCGCTCGGTGCGTGCGGTCCGACCAGATCCGGGAGGATCCATGCGACCGAACCGTTTTCTCGTCCTCACCGCCTCTGCGCTACTCGCCACCGGCACACTCGCTGCGTGCGGCGACGACGACGGAGGCGGCGCGACCGACGCCGCCGACAACGGCAGCGAGGCCGCGGACCAGGGCGACGGCCAGCCCTCCGACCTGTTGGCCGACGCACTCGACGACGTCGAGATGCCCGACGCAGGTGTGGCCGTCATCACCGTCGACGGCACCACCTACGAGTTCGACGACCTCGACAACTGCGGCCTCACCGAGGGTATGGAAACCACCGGCTTCTCCGTCAACGCCATGGGCGAGACCGACGATGGCGCGTCCACCCGACTCGAGGTGACGCGCAGCGTGCACGACAGCGGCGACATAGGCGTCGGCGGCATCTACGAGCGCGACTGGGTGCAGCTGTCGGTGTTCATGGAGCGCGACGACGCGCAGGACGGCTTCTCCAACACCATCATGGACACCACACGCGACGAGCTGGGTGGCCCGGTGACCGGCGACGGCGACACGCTGCCGGTGGTGAAGGTCCTCGAGGAGGACGGCGTCGTCATGGCAACCGCCGTCGGCGAGGTGGCCTTGATGCCCTTCACCCGCGACTACGACGCTGCCGGCGAGGGTGCGTTCGAGTTCGCCGTCAACTGCGGCTGACGTCGGCGCGCCCTGGGGCGACCTGCAGAGGTCCCGCCCGATCGGTACGTTCGGGTGAATGAGAAGCAAACTTTGGGTGACATTGTTGGCGTTCGGCCTGATCCTGGCTGCCTGCGCCGGCGACGACGCCGCACCTGGCGACCCCGCGGACCCGACGACCGAGACCACCAACGCGTCCGGCGACGACCACACCGGGGACGAAGTGAGTGCCGGCGCCATCGACCACCTGCGGATCAACGAGCTGCAGGCCATCGGCTCGCACAACTCCTACAAGCTGCGCCCCGAGCCCGACGTGCTCGAAGCCCTCGCCCTGTTCAGCCCACAGCTGGCTGCGGAGATCGACTACGGCCACGCCGAGCTGGGCCGCCAACTCGACGAGTTCGGGCTGCTGCAGCTCGAGATCGACGTGTACGCCGACCCCGACGGCGGGCGCTTCGCCGAGCGTCCCGCCCTCGACCTGTTGGGTCAACCCACGGCCAGCGGCGAGGCAGCCCTCGACGAACCCGGGTTCAAGGTGCTGCACACGGTCGACATCGACTTCGAGACGAGCTGTCTCACCCTGGTCGCCTGCCTCGAGGAGGTGGTCGAGTTCTCGAACGCCGAGCCCGACCACCTCCCGGTGATGATCATGATCGAGGCCAAGCAGGTCCCTCTCGACGTGGCTGCGGCCGCCTCAGGAGTGGACATCGCCGACCTCCCGGTGGAGTGGACAGAGGTGCTCCCGTTCGATCGGGACCTCTTCGACGAACTCGAGGCCGAGATCCTGTCGGTAGTCGACCGCGACCGCATCATCACGCCCGACGACGTCCGGGGTGACCACGACACGCTCGAGGCAGCGGTGCTGGCCGGCGACGCCTGGCCCACCCTGGGCGAGGCACGCGGCACGTTCCTCTTCTCGCTCATCGACACCGGCGAGACGCGCCAGACCTACATCGGCGACGCCACCTCGCTCGAGGACCGGTTGTTGTTCACCTCCTCGGAACCGGGCCAGCCCGACGCAGCGTTCCTGCGCGTCGACGACCCCGTCGCCGAGCCCGACCGCATTCCCGAACTGGTCGAGGCCGGTTACCTCATCCGCACTCGCTCCGATACTCCCGGCGTCGACGCCGTCGAGGGCGACACCACTCGCCGCGACGCGGCCTTCGCCAGCGGTGCCCACTACATCTCGACCGACTACTACGAGGAAGACGAACTGCTCGGCACCGGTTTCGAGGTGCGGTTCCCGGGCTGGCGCCTCGGCGAGCCGGCGGTGCGGTGCAACCCGATCCTGCAGCCGCCGGGCTGCGACGACGAGGCACTGCGGACGGTGGGCTCCGGCTGAGCCAGTCCTTCGCCTGGCACCATGGCGCCATGGGCCCGCTGCCCACCTCGCGTGACGTCGTTGCGGATCTGGTCCGCGCCGTGGGCATCGTGGTGGTGGTGCTGGGCCACTGGACGGTCGTCGCCGTCACCGAGACCGACGGCACGCTCGACGGGGTGAACGCCATCGGTGACCTGTGGTGGGCGCCGCCGCTCAGCTGGGTGGTGCAGGTCATGCCGCTGTTCTTCTTCGTCGGCGGGTTCGCCAACGCCGGCTCCTGGCAACGGCACCGCCAGGCAGGCGGCGACGCCTGGGCGTGGATCGTGCGCCGCTTCCGTCGCCTGCTCGTCCCCGCAGCCGCCTTGCTCGGGCTCCTGGCAGCCACCGTGGCGGTGGTCACCGCGGCAGGCGCCGACGCCGAGTTGACCGGCACCGGTGCCTGGGTGGCCACGGTGCCTCTGTGGTTCCTGGCTGTCTACCTGGTGGCGATCGCCGCCACCCCCGCCGGCGCTGCCGTGCAACGCCGGGTCGGCCTCGGTGCCCCCGCCGCGTTGTTGGGTTGGGTGGTGGCCATGGATCTCGGACGTTTCCACCTCGATGCACCGGCGCTGCTCGGCGACACCACCTATGTTGCGGCCTGGCTGGGCATCTTCGCCCTCGGTGGATCTTGGTGGCACGGTCGGCTTCCCGCCCGAACAGCCGTCGGTGTTCCCCTCGCCGTCGCCGCCTTCGCGCTGCTGTGGGTTCTCACCACCATGGGGCCCTACTCGGTGAGCATGGTGGCCGCGCCGGGCCAGGCGGTGCGCAACACCGAACCGCCGACGGTGGCGCTGTGTGTGCTGGCCCTCGGCCAGATTGGGGCCCTGCTGACGGTGCACGCTCCTCTGACCCGGTGGCTCCGCCGGCGACCCGACCTCGTCCGCCGGGTGTCGAAGGTGCAGGCCATGGTGCTGACGTTGTTCCTGTGGCACATGGCCGCTGCGGTGGTGGCGGTGGTGGCCCTCTACGGGAGCGGTCTGGTACCACCGGCCCCGGTGGGCTCGGGTGCGTGGTACGCCTGGCGGGTGCCGTGGCTGGCCGGGTGCGCGCTGGTGCTGGCCGTGTTCACGGTGGCCTTCGGTGGGCTCGAGCGACGCAGTTGCGCAGCGCCGCGCATCGGACGACTGCGCGGCGGGTGGGCCGATGCCGCCGCCGTGGTCGGCGCCGCCGCCAGCCTGGCTGCCATGGTGGGCATCGCCTTGGCCGGCTCCGGATCCCACGGCCCGTTCGGCCTGCCCACGATGGCGCTCGGTTCGTTCGCCCTGGGGGCGGTGCTGTTGGCCGTGGCCGCCCGCACGGCGACTGCGCTGGAGGTCGTGGAGACGCCGCGCAGCCCGACCTGAACCGGCGCAGCGTCCCGGACTCGGCTCAGCGGCGTGGGTCGAAGGACGGCGCAGCTGCCGCGCCGACAGCGTCGTCCCGCAGCACCTCGATGGGGTCCCGCAGGTCATCGACGTAGCCCAGGGCGTACGCACCCATCTGGTACCCCATGAGCCGCTGCACGTGCTCGGGCAGTGTCCGGGCCACCTCGGGCGGCACCGACAGGTACTGGTTCTCCTCCTGACGGAGGAAGCCGAGGACGTAGTCGATGTTGACGCCGGTGCGCCACGAGTCGGTGGTGTTGGCGCCGCCCCCGTGCACGGTTCGCCCCGTGTAGAGCACCACCGACCCCCGCGGCATCTCGGCCGCCTCGGTGTCGTCGGGACCGAACGAGGCCGGATCGGCGTCGATGTGGCTGTCGGGCACCACTCGGGTGGCTCCGTTGCCCTCGGTGAAGTCGCTCAACGCCCAGATGGTGGACAGCTCGATCTGCACGTCGTCGGGGAAGGGGAAGAAGTCGAAGCACCACTGGTCGCGGTGGAGCTGTTGAGGGGTCTCCCCCGGCCCGATGCTGATGGCCTGGGTGAGGTGCAGCTGGATCGACGACGCCTTCGGCCACAGCACGGCGGTGGCCACGTCGAGCACCAGCGGATGGGCAACGAGGTCGACCGACGAGGGCGCCTTGGCCAGCAGGGCGCCGGTGCGGCGGGTGTGCCGCCCAACGAAGTCGTCGCCGCCGTGCGCGGTCGCCTCGAGGTGCGGAGCGAGCTCAGCCTCGAGCTGATCGCACACCCGCGGGGGAACCAGACGCTCGACAATGGCGACGCCGTGCGCGGCCACCGCCGCCGCCACCTCGCCGACCCCCGCGTCCGCCGTGAACCTGGGAATGCTCATCGGTTCATCTTCGCACTCGACGCCACCCCGCGCCCGTTGGCGCCGTCAGCGACGCCGACCGGACACCGAGCAGGCGCTCAGCACGGTCACCGACCCGGAGGGAAGGCGTCGGACGCCAGATCGGGGGTGCCAGCTTCGAGGGCGTCGCACACCACGGTGGCCACCACTGCGGGGGCGAGCCCGTCGGGCATGCGGGGAGCAGCGCCCTCGAGCGGCCGATCGGCCAGACCCGTCTCGGTGTGGGGCGGGCGGGCATCGAGCACCCGGAGCTTGGCGCGCCGTGCTTCACGGGCCAGGGCCTCGTCGAAGGAGCGCACTGCGGCCTTCGACGCGCCGTAGGCGGCCATGCCGGGGAGGTTCTGCTCGGCGATCACCCCCGAGAGGTTGACGATGGCACCGCCGGCGGACAGCCGCGTGAGCGCCGCCCGGGCCAACAGGATGGGGACGAAGGTGTTGGTGAGGAACAGCTCCTCCATCACATCGACCGACAGATCGGCAATCGGCCCGAAGGCCACCACGCCCACGGCGTTCACCACTACGTCGAGCCGACCGACGTGATCGATGGCGGCATCGAGAGCGTGCTCGCACGCCGGCGGGGTCCGGAGGTCCGCCACCACTCGGTGGCCCTCGACGTCGAGAGCCTCGAGTCGGGCCGCGTCCCGCCCCACCAGGGTGAGCTCAGCACCTCGGCGGGCCGCCTCGGTGGCGATGGCCGCGCCCAACCCTCCGGTGGCCCCGGCCACCAGCACCGACGCCGACCGCAGCGGGTGGGCGACGCCGGCGTCCGATACGTCCGATCCGTCCGATCGTGACGAGGCACGCTCACCAGTGGATTGTGATCGATCGGAGGTCTCGTTGGTCGCCATGGTTGGTACAACCGACCGGACCCACCAGGTCATCCCGAACAGCTCTTGCAGCACGACCCGTTCTCACCCCGTTCTCACCCCGGGTCCGATCGTGGCAGACTGCACACAGCACCGCGGGGACGGCGGTGCCCGACACCTCGGGGGACCACCATGGCGGATGACCCAACGCTCGGCGACGCCGCTGCCGACCTGCCGGCGCACCTGCGCGAGCGGTTCCCGAACCGGGCCGACGACGGCCTCTACGGCCCGGACTCGGTGACCTGGCGGGTGCACAGCGACCCGGCTGCCACCATGGGCGGGGTGGCGGCGCTGCTCATGCAGGCGTTGCTCCCCGACATGGTGCGGCTGTTCGGCAAGGTCACCACGGCCAAGGTCGACCCGGCCACCCGGGGTGAGCGGACCCAGGAGTTCCTCGTCACCACCATGTTCGGTGACACGGAGCAGGCTCGCATCGCCGGCGAGGCAGTGCGCCACATGCACTCCCAGGCGCACTGGACCGACCCGGTCACCGGCAAGGTGCTGCGCGCCGACGAGCCAGCCTGGCTGAAGTGGACCCACTGCACGCTAGTGTGGTGCGCCCTACGGACCTGCGACCGCTTCGGACCGACGTTGAGCGCCGCCGACCAGGACCGCTACGTCGACGAGCAGCGCCAGCAAGCGGAGTTGGTGGGCCTCGACCGCGACGACGTACCCGCCACCCGTCATGAACTCGAGACCTACATGGCCTCGATGGAGGACCGGCTGGCCATGGGTCCCGAGGCCAAGGAAGGCGCGGCCGGGCTCATCCATCCGCCGCTGTGGGGGAACCCGGCGACGTTCGTCACCATGAAGGTGGTGGAGGGCGGCGTGTCGCTGCTGATCTCGCCCACGGCCCGCTACCTCTACGGGATGGAACCCAACCCGATCCGCGACCGAATCGCCGCGGCGGCCGTCCAGGCCATGCTCACCGCCGCCCGCCGGGCCAGCCCCTACGAGCGACAGCTCTTCGAGAACCTCCAGCGGGCAGAGACCCACCCCTTCGGCAAACACCGCGGCAGCGCCACCCCGACCACCGGGACCTCGGCAGCCGAGCAGCCGGCCACCTCGTGACCGGCACCGGCATCGCCGAGACGCTGGTGGTGCCGGCGCGCTGCTGTGGCCCGAGCACCTCGGGGAACGGTGGGTGGACGTCGGGGGCGGTGGCCGAGTTCGTACCGGGCCGACCGGCGCAGGTCTCGCTGCGCATCCCACCACCGCTCGACACCCCACTCGAGGTGTACGTCGACGGTGACGAGGTCCGGGTGCTCGCGGCCGACGGCACGCTCGTGGCCGACGGGCGCCCGGGTCGCTTCGACCACCCGGCGCCGGCTGCCGTGCCCCTGGAGGTGGCACTCGCCGCCGAGTCGCATTACCCGGGCCTCATCGACCACGCCTTTCCCCGCTGCTTCACCTGCGGGCCGCAGCGTTCGCCGGGCGACGGGTTGCGGGTGTTCCCCGGACCGGTCGCCAACGAACTGTCGCCCATGGCGGCGGTGGTGCGCGCCGGCACGCTGCCCGACGCGATCGACGGTGCGCTACCCGAGCCGGTCGTGTGGGCGGCGCTGGACTGCCCCAGCGGTTGGCCGTCGATCGCCGCCGCCGACGGACCGATGGTCCTGGCCCGCATGACCGCCGAACAGTTCGAGCCCGTCCCGGCGGCGGACCTGGTGGTAGTGGGAGCCGAACTGTGGTCCGACGGCCGCAAGCACGCCGGTGCGTCGGCGCTCTACACCCCCGACGGCGAGCTGGTGGCCCGAGCCGAGTCGCTGTGGATCGAACTCCGCAGCTGATCCGACCCAACGCGCTACGGGCGGGCCGGCGCGGCGCGCTGACGACCGAAGACGCGTAGCCCGACGGTGGCCCACACGATGGCCAGCACGAGGCACAGCACCAGCACCGGCACCGCGCCGAACTGGGCGATGAGCGGGAGTGACGCCGCGGTGAAGAGTCCGCCGCCCACCACGGGTTCGAACATGAGTTGCTTGTAGCCGAACGCCTCGAGCGCACCCGACCGGTTGGGTGGATCGGCCATCCGCATGAGGAGCAGCCCGGTGGCGGTCATGCCCATCGACTGTCCGAAGTCACCCGACGCTCTCGGCACCCAGTCGCGGGGGATGATGCGAGGCGCCAGGAACACCAGCGCCCCGACATTCCAGACGACGCCCGCCAGCGCCAACAGCACGAACACTTCCCAGTTGTCACCCAGAACGGCCAGCGACAGCGTGGCCAGTGCAGCAATGATGAGCATGTCGAGCGCCAAGCCGGTGATGCGGTTCACCAGCGCCCGATCGATGAGGTCGGTGCGACCGGTCCGGTCCACCACCAGCTGCACGGCGACGCCGCCGAGCATGGCCAGTGGGAACAGGGGCAGGAACGCCAGGACCTGCACGCCGTCGTCGCCACCCCACAGCGCCGACTCGATGCGACGGAGCCCTTCGAGGAGCAACCAGCCGATACCGATGGCCAACGCCACGAGGCCGATGTGCACCGACAGCGGATCGATGGTGGGCACCGACGCCGTTCCTTCGCGTTCGTCGAACTCGGCCAGACGCTCGTCCGCGCCGTCGTCCGTCCCGGCGTCACCCGCGTGCTCGTCGGCTGGATCGGCCGGGGCATCCGGATCGATGTCACCTCTGCGGGCGGCCACGTTGATGAAGACGCTGCCGAGGAGCACACCGACCACGATGCCGACCGTGGCCAGACCCAGTGCCAGGTCGGCCCCTTCGGCGAAGCCGACGTCGTCGAAGGTGTCGGCCAGCCCGGCGGCGGTCCCGTGACCGCCCTCGAAACCGATCTCGATGAGTGCCCCGGCCATGGGGTCGATGCCGAACAGCGGTGACAGCACCACCAGGGCCAGGGTCAGACCCACCACGTACTGACCCCAGGCGAGAGTCTGTCCGAACGCCACCTGTGGTCCGGCTCGTTCCCAGATCTCGCGCACGTTGGGGATCCGTTTGCCGAGGAACAGCCCGGCGAACACCACGCTGATGAGGATGCCCGGCAGCACCGACCACACCGCGATCATCTCAGCGGGGAACACGCCGTCGGCCAGCCGGCCGTCGCCCGCCACCCGCCCCAGGACCTCGGGGCCGAACAGCAGCGCCAGGATGCCCGCCACCACCGAGGACGGGATGAACAGCCGACGGAACACGCCGACGTGGGCCCGGATGAGCTTGCCGACGAGCACCAGCAGGCCGAGGGCGGCGAGCGCGACGAAGACGTCCTCGGGTGTGGGCATCGGTCAGGTGCGCAGCACGTTGACGAAGATGATCCAGGCCAGCAGAGACTTGGCCACCAGACTCAGCACGATGTACGCCGCTTCGCCGAAGGCGTAGGACCGCCAGGCGCCCACCTGGGCGTACTGCAGCGCCTGGTTGACGGCGAATGCGCAGAACAGCACCAACTGCACCACGGTGATGCCCAGCACGAAGCCCGGCACCTCGGTGGCCGAGATGATGTACCACCAGATGGCCACCCAGGGCACAGCACCGGCGATGCAGCCGAACCAGAAGGCGCTCCACCGGGCGGACGGGCCGGGACGTTCCCGCTCCATCAGCAACCCGAACAGGATCATGGCGGAGTTGGCTCCGGCCAGGCCCAACAGGGCGGCGCCGTCGCGGATGCCCACGAACAGGGCGATGAGCACCACCATGAGCGAAGCCGAGACCGAGTACTCGACCCAACGGGCCACGTTGATGCCGCGCCGCAGGTTGCGCTCGTACCACTGCCGCACCCCCGGGATGGCCATCAGGAGATGGTCGACGGCGGCCATGAACAAGAAGGCGGCCACCGCCAGCCCGATGGGCACCTCGAACACCGTCTCGGGAGCCACTGGGTCCAGCGCGGCCACCGGGTCGGTGGACAGGAACGAGGCGGTCACGGGCAACGCCAAGTCGTTGCTCAACACCACCATGAGGACGGCCTGGGCCAGGTGCGCAAGGCCGACCACCACGTTGAGTACCCAGAGGCGACGGGCCTGGGTGTCGGACACCTGCTCGGTGGTGACCTCGGGATCGGGATCAGGATCGGGAGGGCTCGACACACGAGACATGCGTCGAGCCTCCCATGCAGACCGGATCGTTGCCACCGCGTCGGCCGGCGGACCTCTCGACGGGCCGATGGTGCCCTGATTGAACCGGATCAGCTCAGGGCCAGGTCACCGTGTTCGTCGACGTCGACGCGCACGGTGTCGCCGTCGCTGTAGCGACCCTCGAGGAGCGCCACGGCCAGGCGGTCGCCGATCTCCTTCTGGATGACCCGCTTGAGGGGCCGGGCACCGAAGGCCGGGTCGAAACCCTCCCGAGCCAGCGACGCCGCGGCCCGTTCGCTCACCTCGAGGGTGAGGCGACGATCCTCCATGCGGCGCCGCAGCAGGTCGAGCTGGATGTCCACGATGGAGCGCAGGTCGGTCTCGCTGAGCTCGCGGAAGCGCACGATCTCGTCCACCCGGTTGATGAACTCGGGCCGGAAGAAGTCACGCGGGTCGCCCGGCAGGTTGGAGGTCATGATGAGCACGGAGTTGGTGAAGTCCACCGTGCGGCCCTGCCCGTCGGTGAGCCGTCCGTCGTCGAGCAGTTGCAGCAGCACGTTGAACACGTCGCCGTGCGCCTTCTCGACCTCGTCGAGCAGCACGACGGCGTAAGGCCGACGGCGCACCGCTTCGGTGAGCTGCCCACCCTCGTCATAGCCGACGTACCCGGGAGGAGCCCCGATGAGGCGGCTGACCGTGTGCTTCTCCATGTACTCGCTCATGTCGATGCGGACCATGGCCCGCTCGTCGTCGAACAAGAAGTCGGCCAAGGAACGGGCCAGCTCGGTCTTGCCCACGCCGGTGGGCCCGAGGAACAGGAACGAGCCGATCGGCCGGTTCGGGTCCGACAGGCCCGCTCGGCTGCGGCGGATGGCGTTGGCCACGGCAGTGACCGCTTCGTCCTGGCCGATGACCCGCTCGTGCAGCACCTCCTCGAGGCGGATGAGCTTGGCCATCTCGCCTTCGACGAGCCGGCTGACCGGCACACCGGTCCAGCGGCTCACCACCTCGGCGATGTCCTCCTCGTCGACTTCTTCCTTGAGCATCGGGTGGCCGGCCTGCAGCTCCTCGAGGTGAGCTGACGCCTCCTCCACCTGGCGGTCCAGTTCGGGGATGCGGCCATAGCGGATCTCGGCGGCCTTCTCGAGGTCGCTCTCGCGCTCCACATCGGACCGCAGCGACTCGAGCTGCTCCTTCAGTTGTTGGATGGCACCGATGGCGTCCTTCTCGGACTGCCACTGCGCCTTCATGCCCGCCGAGCGCTCGGACAGGTTGGCCAGTTCCTCGTCGAGCGATGCCAGCCGCTCCTTCGAGGCATCATCGGTCTCCTTGGCCAACGCCACCCGCTCGATCTCGAGCTGGCGGATCCGCCGCTCGACCACGTCGATGTCGGTCGGCATCGAGTCGATCTCGATGCGCAGCTTCGAGGCAGCCTCGTCGACGAGGTCGATGGCCTTGTCCGGCAGGAACCGTCCGGTGAGGTAACGGTCGGAGAGCACCGCCGCGCCCACGAGGGCGTTGTCCTGGATGCGCACGCCGTGGTGGACCTCGTAGCGCTCCTTGAGCCCGCGCAGGATGGCGATGGTGTCCTCCACCGAGGGCTGCTCGACGTACACCGGCTGGAAGCGGCGCTCGAGCGCCGGATCCTTCTCGACGTACTTGCGGTACTCGTCGAGGGTGGTGGCGCCCACCATGCGCAGCTCGCCGCGGGCCAGCAGGGGCTTCAGCATGTTGCTGGCATCCATCGAACCCTCGGCGGCGCCAGCGCCGACGACGGTGTGCATCTCGTCGATGAAGGTGATGACCTCGCCGTCGGCGTCGGTGATCTCCTTCAGCACGGCCTTCAGCCGCTCCTCGAACTCCCCCCGGTACTTGGCCCCGGCCACCATCGAACCGAGATCCAGTGCGATGAGTCGCTTGTTGCGCAGACTCTCGGGCACGTCGCCCTCGACGATGCGGCGGGCCAGCCCCTCCACGATGGCGGTCTTGCCCACGCCCGGCTCACCGATGAGCACCGGGTTGTTCTTCGTACGACGGCTCAGCACCTGGATGACCCGACGGATCTCGTCGTCACGGCCGATGACTGGGTCGATCTTGCCGGCCCGTGCCGCCTCGGTGAGGTCACGCCCGTACTTCTCGAGGGCCTGGTACTGGTCCTCGGGGTTCTGGCTGGTCACCCGGTGGCTGCCCCGCACCTCGCGCAGCGCCTCGAGCAGCTCCTCGGGTGAGACCCCGACCTGGTCGGCCATGGCCAGCAGGAGGTGCTCGGTGGAGAGGTACTCGTCGTGCAGATCGGTGCGCGCCGTGTCCGCCCGCTCCAGCAGGTCACGCAACTCGCGACCCAGCCGCGACTCGCCGCCGTAGGCCTTGGGCAGTTTGGCCACCGCCTCCTCGGCCTGGTTGCGCAGCGACATGGGCGCCACGCCCACCTTCTGCAACATGGGGAGCACGACACCCTCGGACTGACCCAAGAGCGCGAGCAGCAGGTGGTCGGGCGTGACCTCGGGGTTGCTCTGCTGTTGGGCCGACCCGATGGCGGCGTTGATCGCCTCCTGGGTCTTCAGGGTCCAATGCTTGGGGTCGAGTGCCATGGGATGGGGTGTCCTCCTGGAGTGGTGCTCCCGTGTTGTCCACAGGATACGGCCGTTCGGGCGTATTGTGAAGAGGGCGAACAGAAAACTTGATAGCAAGTATATCAAGTTGATCTGAACGGTGCCACAGGTGACACGCGTTATAGTCCCCCCGATGATGACGCCCCGTCGCCGCCGCGCCCGCACCGTGGCCGTGTCCTCGATCGCCTGCCTGGCGCTGCTGGCCATGGGCTGCTCGGGTGACGACAGCACCTCGTCCGACGACGACGGCGGCAGCGACGCCGCAGCGGCCACGGTCACGGTGGACGCCCTCGACAACCTGTTCCGACCCGAGGTCGTCGAGGTGCCGGTCGGCACCGAGATCCTGTGGATCAACCAGGGTCGTCAGGACCACGACGTGGTGCCCGTCGACGACGACGAAGACTGGGGCGTTGCCCTGGCCGACTTCACGCCGGGCGAGGAGTACCGCCACACCTTCACCGAGCCCGGCGAGTACCGCTACTACTGCACCATCCACGCCACCCCCGATCGAGGCATGATCGGGACCATCGTGGTGACCGAATAACCACCGGCGGACCGGAGTCCGGTGCGCCCACGCCATCGCCATCCAACGCGCCGAACACGGCGTGCAGCATGAAAGAGGGGACCATGCAGAGGACCATCCACCGACGAGGCGTCGCCGTACTAGCGGCGTTCGCCCTGCTGCTGGCAGCCTGCGGCAGCGACGACGACGGCGACGCCACCGACGAGGGCGACACGACGACCACCACCGCTGACGGCGGTGAGGCCGCCACGGACGAACCGGTCGACCTGTCGTCGATCGAGCCCACGGGCACGGTCATCAGCGTCCCCGACGACCACGACACCATCCAGGGTGCGGTCGACGAGGCGGTACCCGGGGACCTGATCCTCGTGGCCCCCGGGGTGTACAACGAAGCAGTGGACGTCACCACCGACGGTCTCACCATCCGAGGGCTCGACCGCAACGAGGTGATCCTCGACGGCGAGTTCGACCGCGACATCGCCGTGCGCGTCCTGGGCGCCAACGGGGTGGCCGTCGAGAACATGACGGCCCGCAACTACACCCGGTACGGCTTCTACTGGACCGGCGTCGAGGGCTTCCGTGGCTCGTACCTCACGTCATACCGCAACGGCGTCTACGGCATCTACGCCTTCGACTCGACCAAGGGCCAGTTCGAGCACTCCTACGCTTCGGGCAGCGCCGATGCCGGCTTCTACGTCGGTCAGTGCTACCCCTGTGACATCGTCATCGACGACGTCATCAGCGAGTACAACGGCTTGGGCTACTCCGGCACCAACTCCGGCGGCGAGTTGTACCTGATCAACTCCACCTGGCGGAACAACCGAGCGGGCATCGTGCCCAACACCGGCTCGTATCAGCTCTGCTACCCCAACCGGCAGACCACCATCGTGGGCAACACCGTGTACAGCAACCAGCAACCCGACACCGCAGCCATCGACGTGGCCCTGTTGGCCATGGGCAACGGGATCCTGCTGGCCGGTGCGGTCGACAACGTGGTGGAGCGCAACCTGGTGTTCGACCACGAACGCACCGGCATCGGCCTGGTTCCCTTCCCGGAGGAGGACGCCACCGACGTACCCTCCGATGATCCCGACGACCTGGCCATGACCTGCGAGGAGTCACTGGATCGAGACCTGCCCGATCCCGACGACATCGACGACCTGGTCCTGTGGTCACCACGGGACAACAGCGTGCGGGACAACGTGGTGAGCGACTCGGGACTGGCCGATCTCGGCTTGGGGTCGCTCGAGGACGACCTGGCTGTGTTGCGCAACTGCTTCGCCGACAACGACTTCACCACCAGCGCCCCCAACGACATCGAGACCCTGGCCCCGTGTGAGGGCACCGGGTCGGGCGACTGGAGCGAGGGCGTCTTCGACCTCATCGAGCTGATGGCCGCCGAGCGCCCCCCATCGGGCGACTGGGAGACGTCGCCGGTGCCGGGCCCGCAGCCCAACATGCCTGATGCCGAGGATGCCCCGGCACGGCCGGCCAACGACGTGCCCACGGCCGTGGACATCGACGCCATCACGGTGCCGACCCGGCCGTGAGGTTCCCGCTGGCGCTCGGGGCACTGCTCGCCGTTGCGCTGGCAGCCGCCGTCGCACTCGCTCCTGACCACCAGCAGCGGGAGAGCGCCCACCACGACCACGACCATCACCGGCAAGAGCACCGGCACGAGCCGGTGATGGTAGTCGATCCTCCGCCGCCGGTGGTCCTCGGGCCGCAGGGCCGAGTGCCGCAGTTCGTCGTGGAATGCGGCTTCAGTCATCGGCTGCCCGATGATCCGATCGTGCATCCCCGCCGACCGGGCGTGTCACATGAGCACGACTTCTTCGGCGCCACCGCCACCGATGCCCACTCGACGGGCACCTCGCTCGTGATCGGCGACACGACCTGCGCCGACCCGGCCGACACGGCCGCCTACTGGGTGCCGTCACTGCTCGATGACGGCACCCCCGTCGAGCCGATCCGCGTCGTGGCCTACTACCGAGCCGGGCCGGGCGTCGACCCCACCGAGGTTCGCTCCTGGCCCCTCGGCTTGGCCATGTTGGCCGGCGACCCTGGCGCGCAGGGGCCGCAACCGCTGGGCATCGTGGCCTGGCACTGCGGGAACTCGGAACGTCTCTCGGCCGAACCGCCCGGGTGCGCCGAGCGGTCGCCCTTGGCGTTACGACTCACCTTCCCCGACTGCTGGAATGGCCGGGACCTCGACAGCGACGACCACCGCGGCCATGTGTCCTACAGCGCCGACGGCGCCTGTCCACCGGCACATCCGACCCCCATCGTGCAGCTCATCATGGAGGTCCAATACCCGGTGCACGATGACCCGACCTCGCTGTCGCTGAGTTCAGGGGCGATGCACACCGCCCACGGCGACGTGTTGAACGGCTGGGATCCCGACGGGCTCGACCGCCAGGTCGAGCAGTGCCTTCACCGCAACCTGGTGTGCGGAGTCAGCTCCAGCCGCCACTTGTTCTGAGGGCGCCGTCGCTCGACTCACCCGGGCGGGTCGAGGTGATTGGTGCCCTGGGGGTCAGGTCGTTGTCAGGTCGGACGCCGCGAGCTGGCATACCGCACGCCGAGGGTTCCACCGAGGAGCAGTGCCAGGGCGATCAGCACCATTCCGAGTGGATCGGATCCTGTGCGGGGCAACGGCCCGCCTCCGGTCGCTGAGGTCGCTGCCACCGCACTGCCGGTGCCTGCGCCCGACGGGGACGGGCTCGTTGCGCCGCCGGTGCTCCCGGTGCCACTGGCCGCCACCGCGCCGAGGGCGCCGCCGACCGGGACGAAGCCCGACGGGGCCGATGGGGTCAACGGGTTCGGAGGAGGTGGCGCAGCCACCGAACCGGCGGCCGAGCCGACGGTGAACCCGGCGGTACGGATGAGCACCTCACCGCCGATGGTCTGGCCCACCATCACCACCTGGTGCGCACCCGGTGGGAAGTTGGCCGGGATGGCAATCTCACCGATGGCAGTGCCGGTGGAACTGGCGGTCGTGGTGCCGACGAACACCGGCGCCGACTGGAGGTAGATGTCCACCGGCGTCCCCGGAGCGAAGCCGTCGGCCACCACGGTGATCGACTGCCCGGGAACGGGCTCGACGTCGGAGAGCAAGATGTCTCCCTGCCCGGGGGCCGCAGTGGGCACGGTCACCCAGCTGACCGGGATGTTCTGGACGATCGAGCCCTGCTGGGCCGAGGTGACGGACACCTCGACGTTGGCGGTGCCGGCGGTCTCGCTGAGGAAGCTGGCGGTTGCTCGCCCCTCTGCGTTGGTGGGCACGACATCCACGCGGCCGGCCAGCGGGCCCGACACCACCTCGAAGCGCACCATGCGGCCGGCACCGATGGTGAGGCCGTCGGGCCCGCGTACCGTGGCCGTGAGCGAGGCCGAGGCGCCCACCGGCACGTTGGCGGCCGCAGGCAGGACGCTCAAACTGTCCGTGGGATCGGTCGGATCGGTCGGATCAGTCGGATCAGTCGGATCAGTCGGATCGGTCGGGTCCGTGGGATCGGTCGGATCGTCCAGCGCCAGGAGCAACGTGGGCACGATGGTCGTCTGGTCGGCCGTCACGGAGATCTGCTCACAGGCAGACACGGACTCGCCCTCAGGCGGGCTGAAGGCGATGCAGACCGTATAGGTCCCGACAGGCACCTCAGAGAAGGTGTAGGTCCCGTCGGGGCCGGTCGGGACCACGTCGCCGTACGGCTCGGAGCCGTTGGGAACACTCTGGAGGTTCACCGGCCAGTCCACCAGGAGCGACCCCTCCGTCGTGGTGGCCAGACCGGTGACCGTCCCTGTTCCGGTGGTCGTCCCCTGGGGCGTGACCAGCACCGGCGCCGACGGCGCGCTGTCGTCGACGCTGCTTGTGGCCACCACCGTCACCGAGTAGGTGGTCCCGTTGGTCAGGCCGCTGATGGTGCAGGAGAGCTGCGCCGTCGTGCACTGCGCGCCACCCGGGCTGGCCGTGGCCGTGTAGCTCTGGATGGGATCGGTGCCACTGGCCAGCGGCGGCTGCCAGCTGATGGTGGCTTGGCCGTCACCGGCGACCGCGCTGACGGCAGTCGGTGGGGACGGTGCCAGTGACCCGGCTCGGAAGCTGTAGGTGCCCGTGTTGTGGCTGAACGACGTCACCACCAGCGTGTAGGTCCCCGTCTCGGGGAGGACGAACACCGGTTGGTTTGCGAGCCAGCCTTCGAAGATCTCCGTGCCCGACGGTGCCGTCAACCTCCACCGAGCGCTGCAGCCACCGCTGACCGAGCAGGAGAGCCGCTGGAAGTAAACGAGGTCGTCGATGGAGCCGGCGAAGGTGTAGGTGTCGGTCGATCCCGGTGTCTCGAGATTCCCGGCTCCCGCAGCCGGCACCCCATCGGACACGACCTCGTCGAGCGTGTAGGCGAAGGTTTCGTCGACGGGGTTGGTGATCCGGAACGAATAGGTGCCCGTGTTGCCGTTCCACGAGTTCACCACCAACGTGTACGTCCCTGTCTCGGGCAACACCACCGGACCTCGGTCGCTGAGGAACGCGCTGAACAGCTGGGTGCCCTCCGGCGACGTCAACGTCCACTGCGCACCACACCCACCAGTCACCTCACACGAGAGGCGTGTGAAGTACACGCTTTCCCCGGCCACACCGGAGAACGTGTACGTGTCCGTCGACCCCGGCGTCTCGAGGTTCCCCGCACCCGGACCCGGCACCCCGTCCGACACCGTGTCCCCAATGGCGTAGGAGAACGACTCGTCCACCGTGAAGTTCGTGGTGAAGCTGTAGGTGCCGACCGAGTCGTTCCACGCCCGGACCACCAACTCGTAGGTGCCCGACTGCGGCAGCGTCACCAACTGGTCACCCGTCGCCCCGTTGAACACCATCGACTCGTCCGGCGCACGCAGATCCCACCGGAACCCACTCACCGAACTCGACAACAGATCGAAGAACACCTCGGTGCCCGCAACTCCCTCGAACGTGTACGTATCCGTCGACCCCGGCACCTCGATGTTCCCCGCACCCGCAGCCGGCACCCCATCGGACACCGTGTCACCCAACGTGTAGGCAAACGTGTCGCGCACCGGGAAATGGGTCGTGAAACTGTAGGTACCCACCGAGTCGTTCCACGCCCGAGCAACCAACGCATACGTACCCGACTGCGGCAACGTCACCAACTGGTCGCCCGCCGCCCCGTTGAACACCATCGACTCGTCCGGCGCACGCAGGTCCCACCGGAACCCACTCACCGAACTCGTCAAGAGATCGAAGAACACCTCGGTCCCCGCCACCGCCTCGAACGTGTACGTGTCCGTCGACCCCGGCACCTCCAAGTTGCCCGCACCCGCAGCCGGCACCCCATCGGACACCGTGTCACCCAACGTGTAGGCGAACGTGTCGTGCTGCACGGTTGCGTCGAGCTGCAGCACGACCTGGGTGGTGAAGTCCCCGAAGGCCTCGTTCTGGAAGCAGCCCTCGAGCTCACCCATCACCGGGTCGGTCGTGGCCGCACACACCGAGAAGTTCCCGATCGGGACCTCGGTGAACGTGAAGGTTCCGTCCGGCCCGGACGTCTGCTGATCGTCGTGGCTGACCTGGAGGTGGTCCAACGTCACCTCGACCCCTGGGAGCGGCGTGTCGTCAGGGGCCAGCAGGACGCCCTCGACCGTACCGGTGAACGTCTGTGTGCCCGCCGGGGTACCCCCGCCAACCAATCCGACCGCCACGATGGCCACCACGACCACAATCGATACCCATCGGTTCTTCGCCACCATTGGTCCTCTCCTCGCACTCGCCAGGGACCCGTCACAACGATAGACCTACGACGTGCACGGTGCGCTGCGCTCCTCTGTCGAGGGCGCCCAACCCTCAGTCCGGAGCCGAAGGCTCAGCGGCTGGGCTCAGTCACCTGAGGGCTCCGGAGCGGGCGGCGCTGGGTCATCCTCGGGAGGCGGTGGCGGCGGTGGCGGTGCCGCGCACGTCACGTCGAGCGACTGGCGAGACTCGACCCCGGCTGCGTTGGCGAACACCACCTCGAAGTTGCGGGTGACCGAGCCGGTCGGCCGGTCGATCGACTCGGGGGCCACCCCCTCCACCGAGGCAGCCAGTTGTGCCGCAGCGCGGTCGGTCGGCGCCAGGTAGACCTCCACGTAGGTAACCGGGGTGCCCTCGACGCCAGGTCGGGTGGCGCCGGCACAGGAGAAGCGGATCTCGTTGTCGCTGCCGGCCAGCGCGGCATCGCCCCCGGCAACGACCAGCCGCCAGGTCTCCTCCGTTGCCGGCGCGACGGTGACGACTACCTCCTCGGCGACGACCAACTCCGCTGCGGTGGGGTCGACCGTGCCCGTGGGTGGCGGGATGCAGGGGAGCGCCCGTTCGCTCCTGGCCACTGCCCCGTCCCGCTCCCCCTCGACGGCGAGCAGGACCTCGTAGGGGTCCGGGCGGGTGGCACAAGCGAAACTCACCGAGTCGCCCGTCCCGATCTCCACCGTCTGTTCATCGACGGTGAGCTGCCAGACGACCGCCGAGGCGCCGTCGTGGGTCACGGTGTAGGTGGTCTCCACCCCACCCGTGAGCACGTCGGGGCCCTCGGGCTGGCCGATCTCCGGCGGCGGAGCGGGCACCGTGGTCGTGGTGGAGGCCAGCGTGGTAGCCGTGGTCGGCGGAGCGCCACCGGCCGTGGCCGACCCGTCATCGCGCAGTAGACCGAAGGTCATCGCCGCCGTGAGCGCAGCCACGAACAGCAACAACGCGCCAGCGCCGAGCGAGGCGCGTGGGCCGAAGGCAGCATCGACCCGGTCCTCCTCACCTGCCGATCGGCGCGTCGGACTCCGCTCCGGCACCGATCGCTCGACGACCACCTCGAGCTCCGTCGGTGTGGTCGCTGCCGCGCCGGACCCTGCGTGTCGATGCCGAGCCGGCGCGCCGGCTGCGTCGAGGTCTCGCGTGGCGGCATCCCACACGGAGGAGGCCCACGGAAGCCATCCCGGCGCGAGGCGTTCCCACCGTTCGAGCACCGAGGGGTCGACCTCGGCGCTGTCTGATCCGGCCATGCGGTCGATGGCCACCACCATCAATGCATCGAGATGTGGGCTGGCCTCCGCGCCGTCGGGCCCCAGCCCCGACTCGAGCACGGCCCGAAGCGCGTCCGGCTCGTCGAGCAGGTGCGGTTCCGCATCGACCACTCGGGTCAAGAGGTCGGCAACTCGGTGGGCCAGCTCGTCCATGTCAGCTCGTCGTCACGGGCCCGGATCTCGGCACGGTCGGCGAGGCGACCTCCGCCCGAAGGGCGCATCCGAACGGACGGTTGGCCAGCGCTGTACCCGGTCGTCGGCTCATCGGCTCGTCCTCCCACGGTGGCACACAATGGTGCTCGGGCCAGCGGTGTGCGGCTCACCCGGCATCGCCTGGGCCTGCGAATCTCGACGCCGGAGCTGCAGAGCGGCACTCGGTCGAAGACAACGCTACTGCACGGTGTACCCGAATCGGGTCGCAGCAACAGGCCCCACCGACAGGCGCCGCGCCCCGGTCGACAGCAGCGCGACTCGCTCAGTTGTCGAACAGCGCCCGGGCCTGTCCGTAGCGCACGACCGCTTGGCGTAGCGGCACCAAGTCGCGTCGGAACTCACGGCGGGTGCGCTCCACGGCTTCGACCTGCTGCGCCCGGGCCTCGTCGAGTTCTCGCCGCAACTGCTCGAGCTCGGCTTCGAGTTCGAGCACACGCTTCACACCTGCCAGGTTGAGCCCCATCTCGGTGAGTTCGTTGATGCGACGCAGGTGCTCGATGTCCGCCTCGCTGTAGCGACGTGAACCACCCTGGGTGCGCGCCGGCTGCAAGAGGCCCTTCCGCTCGTAGATGCGCAGCGTCTGGGGATGGACACCGGCCAGCTCGGCGGCCACCGAGATGACGTAGAGGGCTCGTCGATCCCTGCGGGAGCTCATGACGCCGCCTCTGTGGTGGCACGCGTTGCGCCGTCGAAGGCAGCAGCGAGGTCCTCGACGGCACGCCGCTGCTCGTCGCTGAGTTCGGTGGGAACGGCCACGTCGACGGTGACGAGCAGATCGCCGGTGGCCTTGGCCGTGGTCACCCCACGTCCACGTACCCGCAACACCCGACCGGGTTGTGTGCCCGGTGGCACCTTGATGGTGACCGGCGGGCCATCTGGGGTGGGCACCTTCACCTTGGTGCCGAGTGCCGCCTCGGGGAAGCTGATGGTGCGGGTCACGGTGACGTCGTTGCCCTTCCGACCGAACGTCGGGTCGGGGCGCACGTGGACCTTCACGAACAGGTCACCGGGAGGTCCGCCGTTGCGGCCGGGGCCGCCCCGCCCCTTGAGGCGGATGGTCTTGCCGTCGGACACGCCGGGGGGAATGCGCACCTTCACTTCCCTCGTGCGGCGTTCGGTACCGCTGCCGTGGCAGTTGGCGCACGGATCGACCACGATGGCCCCGCTCCCCCCGCAACTCACACACGGGGTGGAGAACGAGAAGAACCCCTGGTTGTCCTCTTTCACGCCCTTGCCACCGCACGTCGGGCAGATCTGCGGCGCGCTCCCCGGACGGGAGCCGGTGCCGTTGCACACGTGGCACGCAGCGTCGGACACCAGGCTGATCGTCGTGTCCGACCCAGCAATGGCGTCGGTGAACGACATGGTCAGCTCGGCTTGGAGGTCATCACCTCGCTGCGGCCCGGTGCCCCGGGGGCCGGGCCCTCCCGGCGTTGGTCCGCCCCGTCGTCCGAACAGGTTGGAGAACAGCCCGCCGAGGTCACCGAGGTCCTCGCTGGTGAACGTGGCCCCGCCGGGGCCACCGGGGGCGCCGGCACCGCTGTACATACCGCCCACCGGACCCATGCGCCGGACCTCGTCGTACTCGGCCCGTTTGGCCTCGTCACCGAGCACGTCGTAGGCCGAGGACACCTCCTTGAAGCGCTCCTCCGCTGCGGTGTCGCCGGGGTTGGCGTCAGGGTGCAGTTCCCGCGCCAGCTTCCGGTAGGCCTTGGTGATCTCCTTGTGGGAGGCCGACTCGGGGACGCCGAGCGTCTTGTAGTAGTCCTTCTCGAACCACTCACGTTGAGGTGCCACCGACGATCACCTCTCTGTCACCCCTTCACCTTGACCATGGCAGCGCGCAGGACCGAGCCGTTCCACAGGTAGCCGGTGCGCAAGGTGTCCACGACCACCGTCTGGCCGTCGCTCGAGTCGTCGGCCGGTTCGGCCACCACGGCCTCGTGCAGGTGGGGGTCGAAGATCTGACCTTCGGTTTCCATGGGCGCCAGGCCTTCGCGCGACAGGGTCTCGAGCAGGGTCTTGTAGACCGGCTCGACCTCGGTCGAACCCTGGGAAATGGCGGCGTCACAGGCGTCGAGCACGGGGAGCAGGCGCTCCACCAGTTGGGCCGTGGCGCGCGTGGCCATCTCGTCGCGCTCTCGTGTCCAGCGCTTCTTCGAGTTCTCGAACTCGGCCTTCACCCGTCGCAGCGCCTCGAGGTACTCGTCCCGCTCGGCGCGCAGCTCCGAGGGTTCCTCGGTGCCATCGACGAACGTGCCTGGGCCGGCGTCGGCCGCGCCACCGGCACCGAGGTGTTCGGCCGCCTCGTGGAGGACCTCCTCCGCCTCGGCGAGCACCTCGGCCGCTTCGTCACCCGCCGGACCGAGATCAACGAGGTCGTCGTGGTCGTGGTCGTCACCTCGGTCGTGCCCGCCGGGGCCAGGTGGCTCCGGCGGGTCGACGTCGTGGGAGCCCGGCATCTCAGCGTGCCTCAGCGTCGTCGTCGTCCTCGACGATTTCGGCCTCGACCACCTCGTCGTCGTCAGGCTGCGAACCCGCAGCGCCGGCGCCCGCCGCTGCGCCGGAGTCGCTCTC
Source organism: Acidimicrobiia bacterium (assembly GCA_020832495.1). Classification (GTDB taxonomy): domain Bacteria; phylum Actinomycetota; class Acidimicrobiia; order Acidimicrobiales; family Acidimicrobilacustridaceae; genus JAFIEP01. The sequence goes on from JAFIEP010000017.1 coordinate 35,958, forward strand.
CGCCGCTGCTGCCTGCTCGTAGAGCTTCTGGGTGAACTCCTGGCTGGCGTTCATCAGTAGCTCAGTGGCATTGCGGATGGCGTCGATGTCGTCACCGCCGAGCTTCTCCTTGAGCTGGCCGAGTTCGCGTTCGACGTTGGCCCGGTCGTCGGCGGAGATCTTGTCCGCCTGCTCGCGGAGCAGCTTCTCGGTCTGGTACACGAGGGTGTCCGCCTTGTTGCGGACCTCGGCTTCTTCCTTGCGGCGACGGTCCTCTTCGGCGTGCGACTCGGCGTCGCGCACCATCTGGTCGATCTGGTTCTTGTCGAGCGACGACTGACCGGTGATGGTCATCGACTGCTCTTTGTTGGTGGCTCGATCCTTGGCGGACACGTGCACGATGCCGTTGGCGTCGATGTCGAAGGTGACCTCGATCTGGGGCACACCGCGGGGAGCGGGCGGTAGGTCGACCAACTGGAACTTGCCCAGCGTCTTGTTGTAGCTGGCCATCTCCCGCTCACCCTGCAGCACGTGGATCTCCACCGAGGGCTGGTTGTCCTCTGCGGTGGTGAACACCTCGGTGCGCCGGGTGGGAATGGTGGTGTTGCGGTCGATGAGACGGGTCATCACCCCGCCCTTCGTCTCGATGCCGAGCGACAGCGGTGTGACGTCGAGGAGCAGGACGTCCTTGACCTCGCCCTTGAGCACGCCGGCCTGCACGGCGGCACCCACCGACACGACCTCGTCGGGGTTGACGCCCTTGTGCGGATCGTTGCCGGTCAGTTCCTTCACCAGGTCGACCACGGCCGGCATGCGGGTGGAACCGCCGACGAGCACGATGTGGTCGATGTCACCCTTCTGGAGGCCGGCGTCCTTGATGGCCTGCTCGAAGGGGGTGCGACACCGGTCGAGGAGATCGGAGGTCAGTTCCTGGAACTTGGCCCGGGTCAGCTTCTCGTCGAGGTGGAGCGGACCGTCCTGGTTGGCCGTGATGAACGGGAGGTTGATCTGGGTCTCCTGGACCTGCGACAGCTCGATCTTGGCCTTCTCCGCCGCCTCCTTGAGGCGCTGGACCGCCATGTTGTCCTTCGACAGGTCGACGCCCTGGGCAGACTTGAAGCTGTCGACCAGCCAGTCGATGACCCGCTGGTCCCAGTCGTCACCACCGAGTTCGGTGTCACCGTGGGTCGACTTCACCTCGAACACGCCGTCGCCGATCTCGAGCACCGAGACGTCGAAGGTGCCGCCGCCGAGGTCGAACACCAGGATCGTCTGGTCCTCGCCTTCGCGGTCGAGTCCGTAGGCCAACGCCGCAGCGGTCGGCTCGTTGATGATGCGCAGCACCTCGAGCCCGGCGATCTGCCCGGCTTCCTTGGTGGCGGTGCGCTGGGCGTCGTCGAAGTAGGCGGGGACGGTGATGACCGCCTGGTTGACGCTGTCACCGAGGTACGACTCGGCATCGCTCTTCAACTTCATGAGCACCCGCGCTGCGATCTCCTGAGGCGTGTAGGCCTTGCCGTCGATGTCCTTCTTCCAGTCAGTGCCCATGTGGCGCTTGACCGAGCGGAAGGTTCGATCGGGGTTGGTGATGGCCTGACGCTTGGCCACCTCGCCGACGAGCACCTCGCCGGTCTTGGAGAAGGCCACCACCGATGGCGTCGTGCGGGCACCTTCGGCATTGGGGATGACGACGGGTTCACCGGCCTCGAGCACGGCGACGACGGAGTTGGTGGTACCGAGATCGATACCGACGGCCTTGGGCATGAACGGTCTCCTGAGGATGTGGAATGGCTGCGGTCGAAGGGGCGATGACCTGCGCGACCCGCACCACGCCGCCGACGCCGCTCACGGTGTGGGAACGTACGCCGGGCGAACACGGGCGCTCACGCCGATCTTCACATGCCTCAAGGATAAAACTTGAGTGCGCCGTTGACAACTCCGCTGACGACTTTTCGCCGACGGCCACTCACGAGGGCACCGGGCGCCTCACGCCCGGAGGAGCCCACGTGCGCTGTGCACCGGCAGGTCCAGATAGGTGAGCACACCGGGGTCAGCGGCCACGACGTGCGGCGCGGCGTTCAACACAGCCATCGCAGTGGCCAGGCAGCCGGCGTGGTTGTGGTCCCCGACGTGGCTGGACAGGCTGAGCTCAGCCCGCAGGCACGGCTCGCCGTCCACCTCGATGCGGTAGCCCTCGCCGCTCGGCCAGTGCGGAGCGTCGGCGTCACGGAGCCGAGTGACGTGCTCGACCACGATGGCTTCGCGTCCGGCAACCACACCGATGATCCGAAAGCGCATGCCCGACACGGTGCCGGCCTCGATCCGGCCCGAGGCAATGTCGAACGGCTCCTCGGCATAGATCACCTCGTGCCACTCGCGCACCTCGTCGAGGGTCGCCCCGAGCGCGTCGGCCACCAGGGCCAGCACCGGACCCCACGCCAGGGTGGTCGAGCCGGGCGCCAACAGCAGCGACTGGGAAGTGTCGGGTTGGCCGAAGCCCATGATGTCGAACATGGTGCCGGGATTGTCCCAGGTGGCGTAGTTCACGATCTCCGACATCTGTACCGTGCCGACCTCCTTGCAGAGGCTGAGCAGGTGAACTGCCAACCCGGCGTTGCCGAAGCCGGGATCGATGCCCGAGGTGTAGATCGAGGAACCGCCGGCGGCGCAGGCGGCCTGTAGCTGCTCGGTGACACCCTCACCGGCAGCGTCGGGATACAGCAGCGGCACGTACGACGTGTTCACCACGTTCTTCCCCGAGGCCAGGATCCGACAGAGGTCGTCGACCACCTCGGTCGGGCGGACATCGCTGTGGGCCATGTAGCAGACGAGCTCGGCGTCGGTGGCCAGCAAGGCGTCGGCATCGCGGGTGGCGACCACTCCCACCGGGTCGATGCCACAGAGCTCACCGGCGTCGCGACCTTCCTTGGCCTCGCTGTGCACCCACAGCCCCACCAGCTCGAGGTCCGGATGGGCCACGATGGCCGGCACGGCGTGCACGCCCACCGTTCCCGTCGCCCACTGGATGACTCGGATCGATGACACGGCGCCTCCTGATGGATCGTCAGATACGGCGACCGTAGCCGCCATCGACGGCGGGCGGCGGCGGTCGTGCGTCGGCCCGCCACGAGTCGCGGCTGTCGGCCGCCACAATGGGGCGATGTCCCCCGCCGCCGCCGAACCGTCGCCCGCCGCCCACCAGCACCCGGTCAACGTGCGCTACCTCGAGGTGGACAGCCAGGGCGTCGTGTTCAACATGTGGTACCTGGCCTACGTCGATGACGCCATGACCAGCTTCCTGGCCGCCCGCGGCCTGCCCTACGCCGGCCTGACCGATGACAGCCTCGACGTGCAGGTGGTGCACGCCTCCATCGACTGGAAAGGCTCGGCCCGCTTCGGGGATCCGCTCGTGGTGGTGGTCGAGCCGGAACGGCTGGGCACCACCTCGTTCACCCTGCGGTTCACCTTCACCGTGGCCGACGAAGCCATCGTGTCGGCCACCATGGTGTACGTGCTGATCGACACCTCGGCCGGCACGCCCCGACCGCTGCCCGACCACGTGCGCGCTGCGCTGCAGTGACGCCGCCCCCACGTCGTTCGTGAACCCGCGCTCCGGGCAGCGCTGTACCCTCGTCGGCCATGACCCACACCCTCGTGCTGTTGCGCCACGGCCAGAGCCAGTGGAACCTCGAGAACCGCTTCACCGGCTGGTGGGATGCCGATCTGACCGCTGCCGGTGAAGCCGAGGCGACCCGCGCCGGTGAACAACTGCTCGATGCCGGTCTGCTCCCCGACGTGGTGCACACGTCGCTGCAGACGCGGGCCATCCGCACGGTCAATCTGGCGCTGGACGCGCTCGGCCGCGCCTGGCTGCCCGTGCGCCGCCACTGGCGGCTCAACGAACGCCACTATGGCGACCTGACCGGGCTCGACAAGGCGGAAACGGCAGCCAAGCACGGGGCCGACAAGGTGAAGATCTGGCGCCGGGCCTACGACATCCCGCCGCCACCGATCACACCCGAGAATGCCTTCGACCCCACCGACGACCCCCGCTATGCGTCGCTCGACCCCGCTGCGCTCCCCATGACCGAGTGTCTAGCCGACGTCGTGGCCCGGACCTGGCCCTACTTCGAGGACGCCATCGTGGAAGACCTGCGTCTGGGGCGCACGGTGCTCGTCGGTGCGCACGGCAACTCGTTGCGGGCCATCGTGAAGGTGCTCGACGGCATCAGCGACGAGGACATCAGCGAGTTGAACCTGCCCACGGGTGTTCCCATCGTCTACCAACTCGGCGACGACCTGCGACCCGTCGAACGACGCCATCCCCTCGAGCGGTGCCTCGGCGACGCCGAGGAGATCGCCGCTGCGGCCGCTGCGGTGGCCAACCAGGGCACCGCCCACTGA
>JAFIEP010000022.1 GCA_020832495.1 Acidimicrobiia bacterium
CCGTTGGTCCCGCCGGACCACTCCTCGACCATCCAGTCGTTGTACGCCGTGACACACAGCGACGCGAGTTCTCGGTCGGAGGCCTCGAGGAAGGTCTGTCCGCAGAAGCGAGGGAACGTCGGGAACGACAGCGAGGCCTCCACCCAGTTGACGTCCATGTCCTCGAGGCGAGCCGTCTGGTCGTAGCACCCGGGACGCATCTCGTCGTAGGTGATCGGCGTGAGGGTCACCTCGTCGACGGGGTAGCCGGCCGCGGCAATGATGCGGCGGTGCGGCATGATGAGGTCCTCGTACACCCAGAAGTCGGCCTCGTTCCCGTCGTCGGCGAGGTCGAACGTGTACGTGGTGCCGTTGAAGGCCAGGTTCTTGACTCGCTTGCGCTCGACCCTCGGTCCGACGTCGCTGTAGCGAGCGGGCAGGCGATCGGTCCACACGTTCGGCGGCTCGATGACGTGGTCGTCGACGCTCACGATCTTCGGGAGCTCACGATCGATCCACCCCTCGTGTCGTGTCGTGGTGTCACGCTGATCGGCAACGGTGTCGGTCACCTGGGTCCTCCTGCTGATCAGCCCCGCCACACGCGAGGTCGATTCCTGACCATCCGTCAGAATCCTAGTCAGTAATCTGACGGAACGTCAGGTTCGGCCGAGTCGAAGCTGCGGTGAGCGGCCTTGCCCCGAATCTGACGATGCGTCAGACTCGCCGGGTGGAGCTGCGCTGGAACGACACCGAGCGGGACTTCCGCGACGAGTGCCGGTCGTGGTTGTCCGACCACGTGCCGTCCCGACCCCTCCCTTCGGGCGACACGGCGGAGGGCTTCGCCGCGCACCTCGAGTGGGAGCAGCAACTGTTCGAGGCTCGTTGGGCAGTGGTGTCGTGGCCCGAGCGCTACGGGGGTCGCGACGCCTCGCTGTGGGAGTGGCTGATCTTCGAGGAGGAGTACTACCGGGCCGGGGCGCCACAGCGTGTCACCCAGAACGGCATCTTCCTCCTGGCCCCGACCTTGTTCGAGTTCGGCACACCCGAGCAACAGAATCGGTTTCTTCCCCGTATGGCAGCGGCCGAGGACCTCTGGTGTCAGGGTTGGAGCGAACCGGAAGCCGGCAGCGACCTTGCCGGCATCCGCAGCCGGGCGGTGCGCGACGAGGAGGCCGGCGGCTGGCGACTGAGCGGACAGAAGACCTGGACCACCCGTGGCGCGTTCTGCACCCACCTGTTCGGGTTGTTCCGCACCGACCCCGAAGCCGAACGACACAAGGGGCTCACCTACTTCATGGTGCCCCTCGATGCCGAGGGCGTCACCGTGCGGGGCTTCGGGCGGCTCGACGGCGACGAGGGGTTTGCCGAGGTGTTCTTCGACGGCGCCTTCGTGGGCGACGACATGGTCCTCGGAGAAGTCGACCGGGGGTGGAGCGTGGCCATGGCCACGACCTCGTCCGAGCGGGGGCTGACCCTGCGGGCGCCCGGGCGCTTCACGGCTTCGGCGTCGCGGCTGGTCGACCTGGCCAGATCGCGGGACGGGCTGGGCGACGGTTCGACCGAGCGGTCGCCGGTCCTCGCCGACGAGGTCACCCGAGCGTGGATGGACGCCCAGGCCTACCGGCTCTACACGCTGGCCGACGTCACCGACATCGTCGAGGGGCGACCCCCCGGCGCTCGATCGAGCCTCAACAAGCTGTGGTGGTCGGAACTCGACGTGCACATCGGCCGGACGGCACTCGACCTGCTCGGCGAGCGAGCAGAGTTGGTGGAAGGCGCGGAGGAGGCCGTGGCGGGCGGGGCGTGGATGAAGGCGTACCAGTTCGCCCTCTCCGGCCCGATCTACGCCGGGACGAACGAGATCCAGCGCAACATCGTGGCCGAGCGCGTGCTCGGTCTGCCGAGGCGATGACGATGCGCTTCGCTCTCTCCGATGACGGGCTCGGCTTCGCTGACGCCGTGCGCGATGCCCTCGGGAGCGTCGCACCTCCGGCGCATGTCCGGCGCTGGTGGGATGCGGCCGAGACGTCACTCGTCACGCCGCCGTTCACCGGCGACGGCCCTTGGCAGGCGCTGGTCGACATGGGAGTGGTGAGCGCCTGTCTTCCTGGCGACGTCGGTGGCGCCGGTCTGCGCTTCGTGGAGATGGTCGGGGTGTGCGAGGAGCTCGGGGCGGCAGCGTTGCCCGAGCCGGTGGTGGCCACCGCCGTGGTGGCTGCTCCGCTACTGGCTGATCTGGCGCAGATCGTTGACGGCGTGGGCGAAGCCTCGCCCGAGGTCGTCGAGGCGCTCGAGCAGGCACTGGACGATGTCGTTGCGGGCGCTGCGGCCGTCGCCGTGGCACCACAGGACGACACGCTCGTCGAGTGTGCCGACGCCGGGTGGCTGCTCGTGGAGGCCGACGGTGGGCTCCACCTCGTTGACGGCCGCTCGCTGCCAGCAAACGCCCTGGTGCCGCAGCGCAGCGTCGACGGCGCCCGCCGCGTCGCCCGCTTGGACCGAGCACACCTCGATCTCTCCGCCGCCACGCAGCTGTGCGGCACCGGCGAGGCAGCCACCGCCTGGGTTGCCGCCCGGCGCCGAGCGGAGGTGGCCTGTGCGGCCCAGCTCGTGGGTCTGGGCCGCCCGATGCTGGCGCTCACCGTCGACTACGTCAACCAACGCCGGCAGTTCGGTGTACCCGTTGGGTCGTTCCAGGCGGTGAAGCACCAGTTGGCCGATGCTGCGTTACACCTCGAGTTCGCCGTACCGCCGGTGCGCTTCGCTGCTGCGGTGCTCTCCGGCGTCGAGGGAACCGAGGACGCCGAGTGGGGCCCGCTCGGTGAGCCGCAGGTGGCGGTGTCGACGGCGAAGGCGGCGGCCTCCGACGCCGCCGAGCAGGTGGCAGCTGCGGCCCTGCAGTGCCACGGGGCCATCGGCTACACGGTCGAGCACGACCTGCACCTGTACATGAAGCGCACGTGGGCACTGGCCCGGAGCCACGGCGACGCCGCCACGCACCGCAGCATCGTTGCGACGCACCTCCTGCGATGACCCACCTCCGTGCAGCCCTGGCGAGCCACGCCGGTCGTCAGCAGCGGGCGTCGCCTACCCCGGCGCCCTCGCTCCAGCCGCCGTCCGTTTTCCTGCGTACGGTCGCGAGGCCTGGACCCGCGATACGTACGCAAGATCCTCGTGGTCGCCACCGCCCGCTTTCCTGCGTACGTTCGCCAGGCCAGGGCCCGCCGAACGCACGCAAGATCCGCCTGATCGCCCCTGCCACCCTGAGGAGAGCCAGTCAATGAGCGAGGCCTACATCGTCGATGCCGTGCGAACGCCGGTCGGCCGCCGCAACGGCGGGTTGGCCGCCGTGCATCCCGCTGATCTCGGTGCCCACAGCATCGCGGCGCTCGTGGACCGCACGGGCATCGACCCCGCGGCGGTGGACGATGTCGTGTTCGGTTGCGTGGACACCATCGGTCCGCAAGCGGGCGACATCGCGCGTACCGCGTGGTTGGCCGCCGGCTTGCCCGACAGCGTGCCGGGCACCACGGTCGACCGCCAGTGCGGCTCGTCGCAGCAGGCGGTCCACTTCGCCGCTCAGGGTGTCATGAGCGGCACCCAGGATCTCGTGGTGGCGGGCGGGGTGCAGAACATGAGCCAGGTGCCTATCTCCTCGGCCATGCTGGCCGCCCAGCCGCCGGTGACCCCGATCGCCTTCGAGGACCCGTTCCGGACCAGCGAGGGCTGGTTGGCCCGCTACGGCGACCAGGAGATCAACCAGTTTCGCTCGGCCGACATGATCGCCGAACGCTGGGACTGCTCCCGGGACGAGATGGAGGCGTTCGCCCTCGAGAGCCACGCCCGGGCGGTGCGGGCCATCGACGAGGGTCGCTTCGAGCATCAGATCGTGCCTCTGGGCGAGGCGTCCGTCGACGAGGGCCCGAGGCGCGAGCCGGACCTCGACAAGATGCGCAGTCTCCAACCACTCATCGAGGGTGGTCGGGTCACCGCAGCGATGGCCAGCCAGATCTCCGACGCCTCCGCCGCGCTGCTGGTGGCCTCCGAGCAGGCGGTCAAGGACCACGGGCTCACGCCCCGAGCGCGGATCCATCACCTGTCGGTGCGGGGTGACGACCCCGTGTGGATGCTGACCGCCCCCATTCCCGCCACCCGCCATGCCCTCGAGCGGACCGGGATGTCGCTCGATGACATCGACCTGGTGGAGATCAACGAGGCGTTCGCCTCGGTCGTGCTGGCCTGGATCAAGGACCTGCACGCCGACCCGACAAAGGTCAACGTCAACGGCGGCGCAATCGCGCTCGGTCATCCCCTGGGCGCCACCGGTGCCCGGCTCATGACCACACTGCTCGACGAACTCGACCGGACCGGTGGGCGCTACGGGCTGCAGACGATGTGCGAGGGCGGCGGGCAGGCCAACGTGACCATCATCGAGCGCCTGGGCTGAGCGAGCGGATTGGCGTTCGCGAACGGCTGCGGCGCTCAACCATCACTGCTCAGCTCATGGCGGCGACGAACTCGACGAGCGGGGCGTACTCATCGAGCGTGTTCAGCACCTCCGCCTCGCCAGCAGAGGGCAGACGCACCACGCACTCGGTGACGCCGATCTCGGCGAAGTGCTCGAGCTTGCCCGGTGTGGGTACCGACCCGAACGGCACGATGCCGAACGTCGACGGATCCCGCCCGGCGGCGGCCAGTTCCTCGTGGAGCACCGGGATCGAACGGCTGAGTCCGGCGCCCCCGATCGGGATCCAGCCGTCGGCCCACTCGACGAGGTGCGACCGCAGCTTCGGTCCGTCACCGCCGCCGAGCAAGACGGGCAAGTGCGGACGCGTCGCGTTCGTGAGGGGCTTCGGCCACGACCAGCTCGGCGAGAACGACACGTGCGCTCCGGCGTAGGCGGCCTCGTCCTCGGTCCACAGCGCCCGCATCGCAGCCACACTCTCGGCCACCACGCCGCGACGCTCCGACATGGCCACGCCGTGGTGCTCGAGTTCGTCCTCGTTCCACCCGAAGCCTACGCCCACCTCGAGTCGACCGCCGCTGAGCAGGTCGAGCGACGCCAGTGCCTTGGCGGTGACGATGGGCTCGCGCTGCGCCGGCAACAGGATGCCGGTGCCGACCCGGAGCCGGCTGGTGACCGTGGCCGCCGCGGTCAGGGCCACGATCGGGTCGAGCGTGCGCCGGTATTCCTCGGGGAGCTCACCGCCACCCACAGGTGGGGGAGTGCGACGAGAGACCGGAATGTGGGTGTGCTCGGGGAGCCACAGCGAGTGGAACCCCCGGTCCTCCACCGCTCGGGCCAGCGTGGCCATGTCGATGCTGCGGTCGGTGGCGAAGATGGTGACACCCAGGTGCATGGTCGGACCCTACCGCCGGCGTCGGAGCCGTTCTTGACGACCCGTCAGATTGGGGCCGCGTCGCAGGATGTGGGACCTTCGACCCTTCACGATGTCGATGTCGGGGGAGAGTCTCGGTTCATGCGACGACTCCTGTTCATCTGTTCGCTGTCGGCCCTTCTCGTCGGGGCAGGTGCCTGTGGTGGCGACGATGCCGACACCGATGCCGCTGACGAGGTCACCACGACGACGGTGGGGACGGACACCACCCTCGATGGCGAGCGTGATGACGCCGTTGAGGACGCCGCCCCCGACGAGGATGCGGCGCGTGCGGTGGTCGACGCCTTCATGGACGCCCGCGTGGAGAGTGCTGGTGACGCCGAAGAGTTCCTGACGCCGATCTCGAACGAGCAGTTCACCGACGACCTGGCGCTCTACGACGTGGCCTCGTACGAGATCGCCGCCGTCGAGGGTGCTGACGCCAACTCCTTCGAGGTGACTGTCGACGTCGTCGACGAGAACGGTGACGAGCGCACCGAGACACTCTTCGTCGGACCCGGTGAGACGATCGCCGGCGACCAGGAGGCCTATGTGATCCGTGGCGTCGCGCTGAGCTGAGCGCGTAGGCGCCTCTTCGGTTGCCGGCATGACTGGTGACGGGCCGCCGTTCTTGACGACCCGTCAGATTCATGAGGCATGATCGTGCCAGTCGATCGAGGAGCACACCATGGCAGGCATCTGCGAAGGACGGGTCGTCATCGTCACGGGAGCGGGGCGAGGGCTGGGCCGCGCCCACGCACTGGCGTTCGCCGCCGAGGGCGCCAAGGTCGTGGTGAACGACCTCGGTGCGTCACGTGAAGGAGAGGGAACCTCCGACGAGCCGGCCCACCAAGTGGTCGAGGAGATCCGCACCAGCGGTGGCGAGGCCGTGGCCCACGGCGCCGACGTGGCCGACTGGGAGCAGGCTGCCGACCTGGTGAACAGCTCGCTGGAAGCCTTCGGACGGCTCGACGTGCTGGTCAACAACGCCGGCTTCCTGCGTGATCGCATGCTGGCCACCATGAGCGAGCAGGAGTGGGACGCCGTGATGCGGGTGCATCTCAAGGGGCACTTCGCTCCCACCCGTCATGCCATCGAGCACTGGCGAACCGCCGCCAAGGCCGGCGAGGCAGTCGACGCCCGGATCATCAACACGTCGTCGGGTGCGGGCCTGCTGGGCAGCGTCGGGCAGGGCAACTACTCCGCCGCCAAGGCAGGTATCGCCACGTTGACGCTGGTGGAGGCCGCCGAGTTCGGCCGCTACGGGGTGACGGCCAACGCCATCGCGCCAGCGGCGCGCACGCGCATGACCGAGGAAGTGTTCGCCGCCACCATGGCCGCACCGGGAGAGGGTGAGTTCGACGCCATGGATCCGGCCAACGTGTCGCCGCTGGTGGTCTGGCTGGGGAGCGCCCAGTCGGCGGGGGTGACGGGACGCATGTTCGAGGTGGAGGGGGGCTCCATCTCGGTGGCCGACGGTTGGCAGCACGGTCCCGCCGAGGACCTCGGCCGCCGATGGGTGCCGTCAGAGGTGGGGCCTGCGGTGGTTCGCCTCCTCGAGGAGGCACCCGCTGCGGCCCCCGTCTACGGCGCCGGCTGAGCTGGGCTCGAGCGGGGTTGCGCCGCTGGCGCCATCCCGGCCGCCGGCAGCGGTCGCCAGGATCTTGCGTACGTCTCGCGGGTCCTGACCTCGCGAACGTACGCACGAAAACCGGGGGTCCCGTGGTGGCTGAGGTCAGCGGTTGCGTTGGTCGGTGCGGTTGAGGAAGGCGGCCATGGCTTGGCGGCTGACGGGGTCGCCGGGTAGGTAGAGGGGTGCACTGCCGGGTTGTGGGGTGCCGGTGGAGATGCCTTGTTGGCCCATCCATTGGATTGCGTCGTAGAAGGGGTTCGCAGGGCTGACGTCGGCGAACACGGGGGGTGCGTCGGTCGGTTCGGGTTCGTCGGCTGCTCGCCAGATGAATGCAGCCATGGCTTGGCGGCTGACGGGGTCGACGGGTTCGAACAGTGCGGTGCCGTCGGGTTGTGGGGTGCCGGTGGAGATGCCTTGTTGGCCCATCCATTGGATGGCGTCGTAGAACGGGTTGGTGGGCCCGACGTCGGCGAACACGGGGGGTGCGTCATCGGGTTGGGGTTCGTCGGCGGCTCGCCACAGGAAGGCGGCCATGGCTTGGCGTTCGATCGATTGGGCGGGGCGGAAGGTGCCGTCGGGGAACCCTTGGGTGATGCCGCGGGCCGACAGCCACGAGATGTCGAAGCAGAACGGGTTCGAGTCGTTGACGTCGGTGAACGGCGCCGGCCCACAGCTCACCTCGAGACGTGCCAATCCGAAGCTGCTGTAGAGCGAGACCATCCACAGGTCGTTGTCCGCCCCGGCGATGATCTCACCGGCGCCGAGGTTCGGTAGCCCACCTGTGCCGGGGGTGCGCGGGCGGAGGAACCCGTTTGCTCCCTCGGTGTCGAGGCGGGTCACCCAGGAGAGCATCCCCTCTTCCATGAAGGTGTGGGTGAGCCACATGTTCCCGCCCGGACCGCGGGCGATGCCCCTCGGCGAGCCCATCGGTTGGATGACGCTGAGGCTGTTGGTGGTTCCGTCCACCTCGACCCACCCGGCGTCCTGCCCTCGGGAGGTGGTGCTGAACCACATGTCGCCGTTCGCACCGAGCGTCAAGGCGTTGACCCGGAACGGGTGGGCCTGGCGTTGCATCTCGTCGTCTGCGGTGATGCGTCCGATCGAGGAGCCGCCCCCGTCGAGGTGTTCGGAGAACCAGACGTCGCCGTGTCGGCCGCGGGCGAGGAGCGCAGGGGTCTCGAGGTCGTCGATGGACAAGAAGTCGAAGGTGCCGTCGACGCCGACGCGCCCGATGGTGGCCTCGCCGGCGTTGGCGAACCACAGTCGTCCGTCGGGTGCGGCCACGATGGCGGTGGGGGAGGAGATGCCGGGATCGGTGAAGTAGCCGGTGTCACCGTCGACGGCGAGCCGCCCGATGCGATCGTTGATCGAGTCGGTGAACCAAAGGTGGCCGTCCGGTCCGGTGGTCAGCGAGTCAGCGGACTCGACGTGCACCAGTTCCGGGGTGCCGTTGGAGTCGAGGCGCCCGATGGCCCCGGATCTGGCGTTGACCCACCACAGCGCTCCGTCGGGGCCGATCGTGAGCGAGCGAGGCGCCGATATCGTGCCGTGGACGGTTCGTTCGCCGTCGAGGGCAACCTCGACGATCGACGAGCCCGAGGTGATCCACAGTGACGTGCCGTCGAGGGTGGCGAAACCGGTCGAACGGGTAGGCGCACGTGAGATCTCCGGTGTGAGCGTCATGGTTTCGTCGATGCTGAACACCTCGTAGGGATTGGTGTGCAGCCAGGACCACACGGTGCCGTCGGCCATGGGCACCAGCGAGTTGCTGAGGTTGGTCCACGACGACGAGCTCGTCAGGTTGGGCCAGACGTAGGGGAGCGGAGCGGTGCGGTGCACGTGGCCGTCGCTGTCGATTCGCACGATCCACACGTTGTCGTCGTCGGGGTCGACGTCGTAGAACCACAGGTCGCCCTCATCGCTCACGGCGAGGCTCGTGGGGCCGACGATGGATTCGTCGTCGACGAACTCGACGCCATCGAGGTTGGCGTGGCCCAGGCTCGGCTGGCCGTTGGGGTCGTCGACGGGTCGTACCGTGAACCAGATGCCACCGTCGAGGTCGGCGGCCAACCCTGGGAGGGGCCTGGTCTCCATCGGTAGGGGTTGATCGGTGACGACGAGGCCGGCGCTCACGTGGCGGAGGTTCCAGACGCCGTCGATCTCCACGGCACTCCACACGGCGCCGTCGGAGGCCGCTCGGAGCCACGTCACCGCGATGTCGGTCGTCGTCACCGTGCCCGCGCCATCGATCCTGACCAGCGTCGATTGGGGCAGTGTCGGTCCTGTCCGCAACCACAACCCGTCGTCAGGGGCGGGTTCCAGGTCGATGAAGAAGTCGGTCGCCGAGTCGATGACCACCTGGTTCGTCCCGTCGGGCGACAGCCGTCCGACCTGGTTTTGCCCGATCCTCCGCTCCGAGTACCAGACCGAACTGTCGCCGGTCGCCACCATCTCTCTGATGTCGCGCAGCGACGAGCCGCCCGAGTCGGTGAACACCGTTGGCGCGCCGCCGGGAGCGATGCGGACGACACCGTCTCTGGCCGAGCCGAACCACAGCACGCCATTGTCGGCCACTGTGGGCGCAACAGGCCCGCTGATGTCACCCCGGTAGGCCGTGACGTCGACCTCGCCGGCGATGTCCGGGACTGCCTCGTCAGCCGCTGCGACGGATGAGTTGCCCGCCAGGACCACGGCGAGGAGCGCCAAGGCGAGCACGGTGGCCAGCGTTCGACGGCCCCGTCGCCGACCAGCGACTCGTGGTCGAGGGTGCCTCGTCGTGGTCGTGCCGTTGCTCCCGCGGGTCCGCGGTCGACGGGGGCCTGCCGGGTGGTTGCGCACCGTACAGGTCATGTCACGCTCCTATGGACCACGCGGCCCCTGCGGGCCGTGGCGACCTCGGAGGGGGGATGGTCACACGTCTGGCCGCACGGCCGCCCCGGCGACGCCGACGCCCGGACGAGGAGCGACGCGGCACCGCGCAGCAACCATCTCCTACGACATTCATTCTATGCCGGCTGACCGGGTTGGTGTGCCGTGCCGATGGAGCCGGTTCGCGGCGACCCACCACGAGCGGAACCATGCGTGGGTTCGCGAGGCCACGGCCTGCGGGTCGCACGCAAGATTGACGCGGGGTATCGACGAGCGGTGTGGGTCCGGGGCCGACGGAGGGCTGGGCCAGCGCCGAACGTCGGCGCCCGAGGCGTCAGTTCAGGCGCTCGATGACCATGGCCATGCCCTGGCCGCCGCCGACGCACATGGTCTCGAGGCCGAAGGTCTTGTCGGCTTCGGTCAGCCCGTGGATGAGCGTGGTCATGATGCGGGCACCGGTCATGCCGAAGGGGTGACCCACCGCAATGGCGCCGCCGTTCACGTTCAGCTTGTCGTAGTCGATGCCGAGGTGGCGGGCCGAGGGGATGACCTGGGCGGCGAAGGCCTCGTTGATCTCAACCAGGTCGATGTCGTCGATGGTCATGCCGGCCCGACGCAGCGCCTGGCGGCTGGCCTCGACCGGCCCCATGCCCATGATCTCGGGGTTGAGGCCGCTCACGCCGCTCGACACGACGCGGGCGAGGGGGGTGAGACCGAGGGCCTTGGCCTTGGTGTCGCTCATGACGACCACCGCAGCGGCGCCGTCGTTGAGTGGGCAGGCGTTGCCGGCGGTGATGCGGCCGTCGGGGCGGAAGACCGGGCCCAGCTGCGACAGCTTCTCGACCGTGGTGCCGGGGCGGATGCCGTCGTCACGCGTCACGGTCACGGGGTTGCCCTCGGCGTCGGTGGTCTCGACGGGGGTGATCTCCATCTCCCAGAAGCCGTTCTCGAGCCCGGCGCTGGCCCGCTGCTGGCTGAGCGCAGCGAACTCGTCCATGTCCTCGCGGCTCACGTTCTCGAACTCGGCCACGTTCTCGGCGGTCTCGCCCATGGCGATGTAGACGTCGGGCAGGCCTTCGGGCGGGCTCCACGGGCCCTTGCCGCCCTCACCGCGCTGGGCGGTGCGGGCCTCGGCGTCGGCGAACACCGGGTTGTGGGGGCCATCGTCGGCCATACCGTTCCCGAAGCGGCTGGTGGTCTCCACGCCGGCGGCGAGGAACACGTCGCCCTCACCGGCCTTGATGGCATGCGCCGCCATGCGGATCGCCTGCAGCGACGAGGAGCAGTAGCGGTTGACGGTGACGCCTGGGACCTCGTCGAGCCCGGCGAGCACGGCGGCCACGCGGGAGATGTTGTAGCCGGCTTCACCGGCGGGCTGGCCGCAACCGAGGATCAGGTCCTCGATCTCGGTGCGGTCGAGGGCCGGGACCTTGTCGAGCACGGTGCGCACGATGTGGGCGGTGAGATCGTCGGGACGGCAGTTGGCCAGCGAACCCTTGAAGGCCCGGCCGATGGGCGTACGGGCGGTGGCGACGATCACTGCTTCGGTCATGACGTTCTCCCTGCGACTCGGGTGGTTCCCCCGGAACGGACCCCTCCTGTCTAGTCGGAGGGTCCTGCGCCGGTCACACTGAGATCGTCGACACGCCTGTGCCAGACTAGAACGTGTTCTCGTGGGGGGCAGTGGACACCCGACCCCATTGACGTCGTTCCAGGAGGTCGCCGTGGCCCTGAGCATCATTCGTTTCGACATGCGCTGTCCCGACATGGCGCCCGAGCAGGCGGCACAGCAGTACGCCGCCGCGCTCGACATGGCCCGATGGGCCGACCAGGTCGGCTTCGACATGGTCGTGCTGTCGGAGCACCACAGTGCCCCCGACGGCTTCCTGCCCTCACCGCTGGTGATGGCCGCCGCGGTCGCCGGGTGCACCGAGCGCATCCCGCTCAACGTGGCGGCGCTGTTGGTGCCGCTGCACGACCCGATCCGCTTGGCCGAGGACATTGCCGTGCTCGACCTGATCTCGGGCGGGCGGATCTCCCTGGTGGCCGGCCTCGGCTACCGGCCGGTCGAGTACGAGTTGTTCGACCGGACGTGGTCCCAGCGCGGCAAGCGCATGGATGAGTGTCTCGAGGTGCTGTTGGCCGCCTGGTCGGGCGAGCCGTTCGAGTACCGGGGCACGACGGTCACGGTGACGCCCCGTCCGCTGCAACAGCCCCATCCACTCATCATGATCGGCGGGTCGGGTCCGGCGGCGGCGAAGCGGGCGGCGCGGTTCGACCTCGGGTTCTTCCCCCCGGTGGGCGACGAGTCGTTGGCTCAGCTCTACCGCGACGAGTGCGAGCGCCTGGGGCGCCCGCCGGGCCTGGTGCTGCTGCCGTCGGGGCCGGGGACCCTGGTGTGCGCCGAGGATCCCGACGCGGCCTGGGCGACCATCGGCCCGTACCTGCTCCACGATGCCGTCACCTACGCCTCGTGGCAGACCCCCGACATCCGCAGCCACGTGAAGGCCGACGCCACCACGGTCGACGAACTGCGTGCCGAGGGCGTGTACCAGATCCTCACCCCCGAGGAGTGCGTGACGCTGGCCGGCGAACTGGGTCCCTTCGGGGCGCTCACCCATCATCCGCTGTGCGGGGGCATCCCTCCGGAGCTGGCCTGGCCCCACCTCGAGCTCTTCGCCGACAAGGTCCTGCCAGCTCTCGCCGACGCCACGGGCGGAGGCGACGGTGGCACCTGAGCTGGCGGCCTTGGTCGACCCGGCACACACGGCGCTGGTCACCCAGGAGTGCCAGAAGGGCGTCATCGGTCCCGATGGCCCGCTCGCAGAGCTGGTTGCCGCCGCGGCGGCCACGGTGGTGCCGAACGCTGCCCGGTTGGCCGCTGCGGCGCGGGTAGCCGGCGTGCCGGTGGTGCACTGTGTGGCCGAACGCCGCGCCGACGGCCTGGGCTCGAACGCCAACGCCCGGCTGTTCGGGGCGATGCGCAAGGCGGGCGTGCAGCTCGAACCGGGATCGCAGGCCACCGAGGTGGTGGACGAGATCGGCGTGGCGCCCACCGACGTCGTGCGTACCCGACTGCACGGTCTCGGGCCGATGGGTGGCACCGACCTCGACCCCGTGCTGCGCAACCTGGGCGTGCGCACCATCGTCGGTGTCGGCGTGTCGCTGAACGTCGGGATGCTCAGCTTCTGTCTCGACGCCGTGAACCTGGGCTACACGTTCGTGATGCCCCGCGACGCGGTGGCCGGTGTGCCGGCGGCCTACGGCGAGGCGGTGCTGGACAACACGCTGGCTCTGTTGGCCACGCTTCCGACGACCGACGAGGTGCTGGCCTGCTGGTCGTGATCGGTGCGCTGCCGACCAACGTCGTGCCGTCGCGAACGTCGCCGTCAGGGCTGGCTGCGGTCGGGTATGCCTTCGGCGTCGAGCACCCACCAGGCGCCGCCCACGCCTTGGCCCTCGGTGTCGCCGGGACCGTCGGCGACGTAGGTGTACACCGGGAGGCCACCCACCGACACCTGCTCGGTGCCGTCGGGTCGCGCGAAGGTACTGATCTCCGCGGTCACCGAGTCGGGCCACTCGCTGTACTCGGCCCCGAGTGGAGGCCACAGGTCGGCGCACTCGTCGACACACGCGCTGTCGCCCTCGTCGTCGGCGTCGAAGATGTAGAGCACCTGCTCGTCGGCGGTGGCCAACACCTCGCCCATGTCGGTGTCGAGCACCACGACCTCGGTCGCAGCTGCTGCGTCGGCATCGTCGCTTCCGTCGTCGGACTCGTCGAGCACGGGCTCGTTGACCTCGTCTGCGGTGGTGGCCTCGTCGTCGACGGCACCGTCGGCGCCGTCGTCGGACCCGCAGCCGGCGATGGTGAGCGCCGCGGCCGCCAGGACTGGGACGATGAGCTGTCGTGCACGCATGATGAGCCTCCCCGGTTCGGTGACCCGCCATCATTGCACGGCCTGTCCGCACGCAGCGGGCACGCTCGGCGGACGCGGGTGCCGGACACCAGCGCACCCTGCTCTCGTTGGGCCTCAACTACGCTCCGATGTGGTGAGCAGCAGCGCGGACACGACCACCGACGACGACGAGCTCCGGGCCGCCGACGGCCGGGTGCCGGGTCGGCGCGGCCTCGCCACCCGCCAGCGGCTCCTCGACCAGACGGCCGAGATGCTGCGCAGCGGGTCGTACCGCGACCTCAAGGTCGTGGACATCGCCCGAGGTGCGGGCACGTCGCCGGCCACGTTCTACCAGTACTTCCCCGACGTGGAAGCGGCCGTGTTGGCCCTCGCCCAGGAGATGTCGCTCGAAGGTGCCGAGTTGTCCGGCCACGTGCGGGACCGCCCGTGGAAGGGTCGCGCCGGCTACGCCACGTCGCTCGAGTTGGTCGACGCCGTGCTCGAGTTCTGGGAACGGAACCGGGCCGTGCTGCGGGTGGTGGACCTGGCCACCGAGGAAGGCGACATGCGGTTCCGTCAGATCCGCACGCGCCTGTTGAACGAGCTCACCGTGGCGCTCAGTGAAGTGGTGGTGAAGGTGCGCAGCGAGAAGCGGTCCGTGGCCGACGATACCGACCCCATGGCCGTCGCCGGTGTGCTGGTGTCCATGCTGGCCCATGTCGCCGCCCACCGGTGGGGCTTCGAGTTCTGGGGCATCCGCACCGGCGACACGCGCACGGCCATGGGCCGGATCGTGTTCACCACCATCACCGGCCAGAAGCCACCCGTGGAGCGTTGAGTCACCTGGCGCCTTCCCCAGGGGAACCCCCACGCCACAATGGGGGCCGGTCTGGATAGGCACGGTGGCGGGTAGCGGGGATGGTGGCGTCATGTCCACATCTCCTGTCTCCTTCACCGTCGAGGTCGCCACCTCCACTGGCTCCGCAGCAGCCGGTTCGCCGTCTGGGCCGCCATCTGGGTCGCCGGCCGACCGGTCCGGGTCTGCAGCGGGCGATGGCCGTGCGGGCCATGAACGTGGCGCCGACACCGGCGACCAGTCCCTCGTGGACGAACTGGTCGATGCCACTCCCGAGCGCCGAGACCGCACGGTGGACGCGCTGCGGGCGCTGGCCATCGTGGTGGTGGTGCTGTGGCACTGGGTGTTCTCCATCACCCACGTCGAGGACGGCCAGTTGGTCATGCCCAACCCCATCGGGGAGGTGCCCGGTCTGTGGGCCGCCACCTGGGTGCTGCAGGTCATGCCCATCTTCTTCATCGTCGGCGGGTTCGCCAACCTGGCGGCGTGGGACGCGTCTCATCGCCGCGGCGAGGGAGATCTGGTCTTCCTCCGGTCGCGCACCGAGCGACTGCTGCGACCCGCGGCGGTGCTCGTCGCCGTGTGGGCCGCCCTCGAAGCGCTGCGTCTGATCTTCGTTCCCTCGGTCCCGTCGGTGCTCGAGTGGGGGATGGTCGTGTTCATCCCGCTGTGGTTCCTGGGCACCTACCTCGGGGTCGTCCTGTTGGTGCCGCTGACCGCCCGGGCCCACCGCCGCTTCGGGCTGGCCGCCGCCGCCTCGATGTTGGCCGTGGTGGCGGCCTGCGATGCCCTTCGGCTCGGAGCGGGCATCGAAGGCCCGGGGCTCGCCGGGGTGTCGCTCATCGGCGTCGTCGGGTCGATCGGCGTGTGGTTGTTCGCCCACCAACTGGGCTACCTCTGGCGGGACCGCGGCCTCTCGGTCAGGGTCGGCGCCGCCGTGGCTGCTACCGCTGTGGCTGCCCTTTCGCTGCTGAGCGTCGTCGGGCCCTACCCGACGTCGATGGTCACCGTTCGGGGCGGCGACTCCAACCTGTTCCCCACCACGATCGCCGTGGCGGCGCTGGCGCTCGTGCAGGTCGGGCTGATCGGTGTGTGCCACCGCCCGTTGTCGGCGTTCCTGGAGCGGCGGCGTGCGTGGAAGGCGGTGGTCATGACCAACGCCGTGGCCATGACTGTGTTCTGCTGGCACATGACGGCGTTGGTGGCCGCCATCGGCCTGTGGCATCTCGGCGGTGGCACCCTGGGCGACGAGCCGACCACCTCGTGGTGGTCCACCCGGCCGCTGTGGATCGTGCTGCCGGGCCTGTTGCTGGCGCCGCTGGTGGCCCTCTTCTGGCGGTTCGAACGCTCCAGTTCCTGACGACGGTCCCGCCCGAGCGCCGCCGCCGGGCGTCGGTCCGTCCGTCGAGCGGTGGGAAGCTGCTAGAACACGTTCTCACCAGGGGGATCCGTCGAGCGGGTGGTGCCCGCCACTCCGGGACCCTCGTGCGACCGCCGAGGGGAGGCCGCCATGGCAGCCGTCGTGCCCGAAGGCCGAGCCGTGTGGGGGGTGCAGCTCCCCGTCCAGGCACAGTCCACTCGTTTCGCCGAGCCGTGGGAGGCCGACGGCACCCCCGAGGACCTGGCGGCTGTGGTGCGAGCCGCCGAGCAGGCTGGTGCGTGGTACGTGGCGGTGTGCGACCACCTGGCGGTGCCCGAGGACCTGGTGCCGACCATGGGTGCCACCTGGTGGCACACGGTGGCCACCCTGGGCTGGGTGGCAGCGATGACCGAGCGGGTGCGGCTGCTGTCCCATGTCGCCGTGCCCGCCTACCGCCATCCGCTCGAGTCGGCCAAGGCCTACGGCACCCTCGACCACCTCTCGGACGGGCGGGTGGTGGTTGGAGTGGGCGCCGGCCACGTCGAAGGCGAGTTCGCCGCGCTGGGCGTGCCGATGGCGGCGCGGGGTCGGGCGCTCGACGAGGTCATCGACGCCGTGCGCGGTGTCTGGAGTGACGCCCCGGCCACCGGATGGTGGGACGGTCCCGGCGGGCGGCTGGCGGTGGCGCCGGCCCCGAGACAGCCCGGTGGTCCGCCGGTGTGGATCGGCGGGTCGTCGCCGGCGGCGTTGCGCCGGGTGGTGGCCCGCGGCGACGGGTGGTTGCCCCAGGGGCCGCCCCCGCAGGGCATGGCCCGAGCCGTGGCGGAGTTGACCGAGCAGATGGCCGAGCACCGCCCCGGCGAACGTCTCGACGTGGGCATCAACGCCCCGGCCATGTACGTGGGCGATGCCCCGTTCCCGCTGGGTCCTCACGACCGTGCGGGGAGCCCGGACGAACTGGCCGAGCGGTTGCGGCGCATCGTCGCCGTCGGTGCCGACCACGTCGCCGTCCGGTTGCGTTCCCGGTCGGCGAAGGAACTGTGTGAGCAACTCGACCGATTCGGCCGCGACGTGTGGCCGCTGGTGGAAGGAGACCGATGATGTCGACCGACAACCCGACCGGCGGCGCACCCGGCAGCGCATCGATGAACGGCACTCTGCTCGAGGGCAAGGTGATTCTCGTCTCGGGCCTCGGGGACAACCTGGGCCGGGCCATTGCCCTGGCGGCGGCGGCTCACGGAGCCGACCTGGTGGTGTCCGCTCGACGGGCCCGTCGGCTCGAAGCGGTGGCCGACGAGGTGCGCGCCCTGGGGCGGCAGGCGTGGACGGTGACCTGCGACGTGACCAGCGCCGAGGCCTGCGCGCAGCTCGCCGGCTACATCACCGATGAAGTCGGCCGCCTCGACGGACTGGTCAACAACGCGTTCACCGAGGGCGACTGGTCCCGCTTCGCCGACGCTGATCTCGACGGTGCCTGGCGGGCACCGTTCGAGGTGAACTTCTGGGGGTCGTTGCGCGTCACCCAGGCGTTGCTCCCACTCCTGGGCGACGCCGGCGACGCCCGGGTGGTGATGGTCAACACCATGGCCACCCAGCGCATCCAGGAGCGCTTCGGTTCCTACGCCGCCTCCAAAGGGGCGTTGGCCACGGTCACCCGCACCTTGGCCGTTGAGTTGGGTGGGCAGGGGATCAGGGTGAACGGGGTGCACCCGGGCTACATCTACGGCGACGCCGTCGAGTGGTACGTCGGTCACCTGGCCGAACGCGACGGGGTGAGCTTCGACGACAAGTACGCCGAGCTGGCGTCGGAGACCGCACTGGGCTACCTGCCGCCGGCAGCGGAAGTGGCCGACGCCGTGCTGTTCTTCCTGTCACCGCTGGCCCGCTGTATCACCGGCCAGAGCCTCGGTGTGAACGCCGGCCACCACCTCACCTGAGCACGCGCGCTTGAGCACGACGCCCGTGCCGGACCCACCCCTCCACGACACAGGAGCAGCACATGAGTGAACGACCGGTGGCCGGCGAACAACTGGTGGCCATGGTGACCGGAGGGGCGTCAGGCATTGGTCGGGCCTGCGCCGAACGCCTGGCCGCCGACGGCCACCTGGTGGTGGTCACCGACCTCGACGGCGACCGCGCCGCCGGGGTCGCCGCCGCGTTGACCGACGCCGGGTCGGTCGCCGAAGCGGAACCGCTCGACGTGGCCGACGCCGCCGCGGTGGCGGCCTGCGTCGAAGGTCTGCTCGCCCGCCACGGCCGGCTGGACGCAGCGGTGAACAGCGCGGGCACGCCCGGCACCTACGCCGCGTTGGCCGACCAGACGATGGCCGACTGGGAGCGCACGGTGGCGGTGAACCTCACCGGCACGTTCGCCTGCCTGCGCGCCCAGGTGCCGGCGATGGTGGCCGCCGGGCGAGGAGCGGTGGTGAACATCTCCTCGGCGGCGGGGCTCATGGGGTTCGCCCACCTGCCCGCCTATGTGGCCTCGAAACACGGGGTGGTCGGGCTGACCAAGTCGGTGGCGCTCGAGGTGGCCGCCGCCGGCGTCCGGGTGAACGCCGTCTGCCCGGGCACCATCCGCACCCCGATGCTCGAAGGGTTCGCCGGCGGGGACGACGCCGCCCTCGAGGCCATGGGCCGCCAGACGCCCATGCGGCGCCTCGGCACTCCCGAGGAAGTGGCCGACGCCGTGGCCTGGTTGTGCAGCGACGGTGCTCGCTTCGTGACCGGCCAGGCGCTCGGCGTCGACGGCGGGGTGCTGGCCACCTGAGGGTGCGAGACTGCTCTTCATGGCAACGACCCCCAAATCGCTGTCCGACTTCGAGCCCATGCCCTCGGACTGGCAGAAGGCGCTGGCCGTGGTGGCCCACCCCGACGATCTCGAGTACGGGGTGGCGGGCGCCATTGCGGCGTGGACGGCGCAGGGCAAAGAAGTGGTGCAGCTGCTCGCCACCCGCGGTGAAGCCGGCATCGACCACTTGCCGCCCGAGGAAGCCGGGCCGCTGCGCGAGGCAGAGCAGCGTGCCGGCGCCGGCGAGGTGGGCGTCGAGGTCGTCGAGTTCCTCGACCACCCCGACGGCATGCTCACCGACAGCCTGGACCTGCGGCGAGATCTGGCTGCGGGCATCCGGCGGCACCGGCCCGAGATGGTGCTCACCATCAACTACCACGAGCGCTGGCCGGGCGGGACCGGGTGGAACTTCGCCGACCATCGGGTGCTGGGGCGCTGCCTGCTCGACGCCGTGGCCGACGCCGGCAACCGTTGGGTGCATCCCGAACTGGCCGAGCAGGGCCTCGAGCCGTGGAGCGGCGTGCGCTGGGTGGGCGTGGGCGGTTCGCCCCTGGCCACCCACGCTCTGGACGTCACCGACGTCATCGACGCGGCGGTGGCCTCGCTCGAGGCGCACGCCGACTACCTCTCGGCGCTCGGACCGGAGCACCCCATGGCCGACGCCCGTGGCTTCCTCACCGGCCAGGCCGAGGCCGTGGGCGCCCGTTTCGGTGGCGGCCTGGCCGTGGCCTTCGAGCTGATCACGTTCTGAGCGCGGGCGGCGAAGCCGAAGCTGCTGCAGGTACTGCCGAGTCAGACAACGTTTGCCCTGTGGCCTACCGGCACCTATGTAGTGCCTCCTGAACCTCGTTCTCGGCTTCACCCCGGAGCAACTCAGGGCAGGGACGCAGGTTACCTTGCCAGCTGGTGTTGAGCAGGTTATCCTTGCTTCGTGGAGTCGGAACTCATCATCCTTCCGACCGCCTACCGCCATGACTGCACCGAAGACCAGATTCACCACGCCTTGGCCACTGTGATCGACGTCTTTTTGAGGACCAAGGCGATATCCCGCTGACCATTGTCACCGGGTCAACCAGCGCCGACGACGACACCATCCTGGAGATCGGATTCGAGGTCTCCGACACCGGAAACGTCGTCGTCTACCACGCCATGCCCGCCAGACCGAGATACCTCGACCCCGACACGATGAACGAGTAGTAGGCCGATGCCACGATCCACCGCCGATATCATCCGCCACGCCGAGGAGCTCGCCGACCGGGTCGAGTCGGACGAGGTCACTCTCGCACGGGCGTCACCCGACGTCACCCGCGCCTACAAGAAGCTGCTGACGGCCGTGATCGAACGGGGCAAGGCCGAAGAGCACATCACTCGAGCCGTCACCGAGCTGCGTGAAGCGGGCGGCTCCTGGAACCTGATCGGACCCGCACTCGGGGTCTCACGCCAGTCGGCCCGGGAAAAGTACGCGCTCCCCGACGACAACAGCTGACCTCGCTGCCATCGGGGGTGTCCCCAACCACACGAGTGGCCAAGGGCGAAGCACTGCCCCCGATCGCCGGCTCGGTACGCGTCGGCTACCCCGACGGCGACCATCTGGTGCCGTTCGAGGCTGTGAGGGAATGGATACCGATGGACTCCCGGTGGCACACCTCGAGCAGGTGGGGGTCAGAGGTGGCGAGTTGCGACCCGAGGTTCCGAGTGACTTCCGCGGCAATGCAATCAGCCAAGCTGACAGCGCAACGCGTGCGGTGGTAGTGCCGTGCCCGGAGCAATCCAGCGGCAGCCGCGGTCCTCTCGTCGAGATCCAAGGGGTTGAGCAGGTCGAGCTGCGCGAGGTCGAGCGCAGCGTCTTCGTCGTCGGCTCCGACGACGCGGATCAGGTGGTCGAGCACTTCGGCTACCCCGATCACCGTGAGGGCTGTTGGCTCCTGGGCTCCGAGCAGTGAGCCAACTTCAGGTGCCGCGGTCTCGCCCTTGAGGAAGGCGAGCACCGCGTAGGCGTCGAGGACGATCACCGATGCTGCTCGCGGGCGGCGTCGGCCCTGCGGGCTCGTTGACGAACTCGCTCGGTGTCCGGGCCGCGTCCGCGGTACTTGCCTTCGAGCTCGCCGACGGGGTCTTCTGCCAGCGGCCGCATGACGACGCGGTCACCGAGGTCGACGACGACGACGCGGCGTGTCTTCCAACGGGCCCGCGTCTCGGCTGGGATGGAGACCTGTCCGTTGCGTGAGATCGTCATCTGGTGACTAGCTGCTGTCATAGGCGCATTGTATGTCATCTCCTATTTGTTGTATAGGCCGACAACGGGGCGAATCGATGCCAACGAGCGCAACCGGTGATCGACTACACGTACACCGACGAACCCGATGGCTCCTTGCCAGGACAGCGAACCTCCGGCCCGACTGCCCCAGAACGCCGGGAGGGGGTGACCCGGTGGCCCTCTATGAAGGTGGCTGGAGGCACGGAGGGTTGCGCTCATTGCTTGCCCGCGTTTGGAACGGCAGGAAACCTCAGGCTGACGCGTCCGCGCGGTACTTGCGTTGTGCTGCCTGCTTGGAGACGCCGAGCATGGCACCGATCTCAGACCACGACTTGTGGGCGGCGCGGGCGGCTCTGACGGATTCCGCGAGTTCGGCATCCAAGTGTTCGCGCTGCTGAGCGAGCTCGGCGATCTGGCGGAGCGCGTCGGTGTCGGCCTGGTGGAGGTCCTCAGGGTCCACAGTCTCTGCCCATGCCTCGAGTGCGGCGGCTCGTTCTGCGCGGCTCTTGCTCATGGCGTCCACCATCCCTTCAGGAACTTGGGTCGTGCCGGCATCGCGTGGATCACGGCCGTCCCCTCTTCGTCGGTGACCACACCAACCTCGAGAGGCTCCGCCGTTGTCGCTGGACCGATGAACATTGTGACGGGCGGATCGTCGGTCTCGAACGCTCGCCAGTGATTGCGCAGTTCGTGCAGCATGTTGTCCTCGGTGACACCGTGCTTGCGGGCGCTCGCCTCGACGTCCACCACCTGTGGAAGGTATCGAGAACACACCCGATCGTCAACACATGCTGACGCCCGGCGCGAGTGCCCCAAACGCCGGGTCAGCGGTCGGGATGAGCCACGTCGACCACGGCAAGGCCATCGATTCCGGAGAAGTCATCTGGGTTGCAGGTGTGGATCGGTAGTTCGCTCGCCACACAGACCGCCGCGATCATCGCGTCGTAGGCGCGTGCTGATGACGTCCGGCCTGCTTGTCGGAGCGACGCCGCCACCTGACCGAAGCTCCGCGCCGCAGCTGCGTCGAAGGGCAGCGGATCGAAGTCGGCTTCGGCCTGTTGGAGGTGTGCTTGACGAGCGGCTCGTTCCTCGTCGGTCGAGGCGACCAGTGGGCCGACCGACGAGCTCGGCGAGGGTGATCGTCGTGATGAGCGGCTCGGCTGGCAAGGACTCGACGTCGTCGATCCGACCCAGGAGGATCAGGGTGTTGGTGTCGAGGACCCCTTGCGCCATCTCAGATCGCCGGGTCGACGACGTCGTCGATGTCGCGTCGAAGGGCTGCGGGGTCGACACTCGGGAGCTTTGCCCAGCGTCGGCGCAGCTCGGCGAGGGGAGCAGGCGGTCGAGGGAGCGCCATGAGCTGTGCTGCGGGCTTTCCAGACCGAGTGATCGTCAGTCGCTCGCCACGCTGGGCTCGCTCCACGACCTCACCCCCGTGGTTCCGGAGATCTCGGATCGAGATGTTCGCCATGGCACAAGCGCATCACGCGTGATACTAGGGAACCGCAACGGGTCCACCCATCAGCTACCTCTGGGCGGCGGCGCAACACGTCGCGAAATCAGCTCCGGCGATTCATCGGTTGGTGCGTACTGTCGTGACCGATGAGCTGGTACGAGGGAATGTCGGAGCGGTACGACGAGTGGTCAGCGCACATGACCGCCGATGTCCCGTTCTACGCGGGCCTCGCCGGCGAGACCGATGGAACCCTGGTGGAGCTCGCAGTGGGAGACGGTCGAGTTGCCATCGCAGTAGCGCAGGCAACTGGCCGTCGTGTCATCGGTATCGATTCGTCCCCCTCGATGATCGACCGCGCGCGGCGCAGTGCCGACGCAGCGGGGGTCGAACTCGACCTACGACTCGGCGACATGCGCGAACTCGAGCTCGACGAGCCGGCAGGACTGATCTACTGCCCGTTTCGCGCGCTGCTCCACCTGTCGACATGGGCAGATCGACGCAACGTGTTCGAGCGGGTCGCGAGATCGCTGCGACCCGGTGGCAGGTTTGCGTGGAACGTGTTCGCCTTCGATCACCACGTTGCCGTCGCCAATGACGGAGCACACCTGGACGACCGCGTCCCTCACAGATTGCACTACGACGTGCCCGACAATCGCATCGACATCATCCTCGACGACGGTGGAACGAGCTCGCTGTGGTGGGCAACGAAGAACGAATGGCTCGGCCTCATCGACGTTGCAGGACTCGAACTCGAAGCGCTCTACGGCGACTTCGACCGAACACCACTGTGTCCGACGAGCGGCGAGTACGTCTTCGTGACCACAACGCGCTGACGACCCGTCACCTCCACCCCGATCGATCGCCACCTCAGCAGCCGGGACGCTCAGGAGGGGTCGCCTTCGTTCCGGTAGGGCTCTTCGAGGGTGTCGCCCGGCACGACCTCCCAGCGGACCGCCGAGATTCCGGGTTCGAGACTGAGCCGGCTCACCGCCTGTTCGAGACGCTCGTCGGGCCGGCCCTCCACCAGGATCTCGGCGTTGACCGTCACTCGATCTGCGTCGAGATCGGCGGAGTCGAGTGCCTTCAGCCGGTACCCGGACAGGGACTGCAGCAGCAGTGCCCGCACGTGGGCCTCTTGGGCGTGCCGACACACGGCGCGGAAGCGGTAGGTCGTCTCGACCTCGGTGTCGTCGACGGGGAGCCGGTCGATCTTCCGGGCGACCGGGCGCAGGAACAGGTTGGCCGCCGCCACGATCACCGCGCCCGTGGCGGCAATGAGGTACTCGCCGGCGCCGGCCAGGGTGCCCACGGCGGCGGCACACCACAACGTTGCCGCCGTGTTGATGCCACGCACGTTGAGGCCGTCGCGCAGGATCACCCCGGCACCGAGGAAGCCCACGCCGGAGACGACCTGCGCAGCCACGCGGGTCGGGCTCTGGTCGTCGTCCCAGATGACCGACAACAGGACGAACAGCGTGGCGCCGGTGGCCACCAGCGCATTGGTGCGCAGCCCGGCGCCGCGCTGGCGCCACTGCCGCTCAAGGCCGATGACCGCGCCGCAGAGCAGACCCGTGCCGACGCGTGCGAGGACCTCCAACTCACCCATGTGATCCCTCCAGTGGTGGGATCCCCTCGGATTCGATCCTAGGGGACTCGAGTTCAGCGGAATGCCGGGTCGGTGGCCCGGGTCGCCGGCAGGCGACGGCCCGGGCAGGACACGACCTCAGGTCAACTGCAGGACCCACGCGGCCATGCCGAAGTAGACGAACAGGCCGGTGAAGTCCTTGATGGTGGTGATGAACGGGTCGGCACCCGGTGCATGGTCGAGGCCGAGCTTCACCATGGCCCAGGGCATGGCGAACCCCAGGAAGCAGGCCAGGTTCACCGACGTGAACAGGGCCACCCCCACGGCGATGCCGAGCTGGGGGATGTCGTTCGGCACTCCCTGCCAGAGGTAGGCGATCGTGCCGCCCAGGACGCCGATGAGCGTCCCCATGACCAGCCCGACGCGCGCCTCACGCTTGAGGTGCATGCCGATGCGGTTGATGTCGATGTGGCCGAGGGCCAGGCCGCGGGCGAAGATCGTCGTGGACTGCGTCCCGACGTTGCCGCCCATGTCCATGACCAGTGGCACGAAGATGGCCAGCGCCACCACGGCGGCCGGGTGTCCTCGAAGCTCTCGATGAGCCCGCCGACGGCCAAGCCGCCGGCCAGGGTGACGAGGAGGAAGGACAGCCGGACGCGCACTGGGTAGCGGATCGACCCGGAGGTGAGGCGCTCGCTGCGAATGACCTCCAGCGAGTGACCCGGATCGGCGATGCCCGCCTTGCCGAACATGGTGGCGGTGGTGTCGCTGTCGAGCGCGTCCATGGCGTCGTCGACAGTGACGGCGCCGATCAGCCGCCGCTCGGAGTCCACCACCGGCAGCGACTCGAGGTCACGTCGCTGTAGCCGGCGGGCCGCATCGGCAGCGCTGTCGGTGGCCTGGACGTACTCGTTCGTGGCCTCTGCCAAGAGAGCGACGTTCGCGTGCTCGTCGGCGCGCAGCAGGTCGGCCAGGCGGACCAGACCTTCGTAGCGGCGGCCCTCGTCGACCACGAAAACCGTCGAGAGATGCTCCGAACGAGCATCCGACCGGCGCACGGCGTCGAGGGCCTCACCGGCGTTCGCCGACCGTCGCACGGCGACGTAGGTGGGCGACAACATCCGGCCCACGGTGCCCGGGGCGTAGTTGAGCATGGTGCCGACCGACGACTGGGTGGCCGGATCGAGTTGGGTGACCAGTCGCTTGGCCACCTTGGCCGGCAACTCGTCGAGCAGGTGCACCCGATCGTCGGCATCGAGTCGTTCGACGATGTCGATGGATTCGCTGGTGCCGAGTGCCTCGACCAGCGCACCCTGCTCGTCGCGGTCCAGCAGTTCGAACACGTACAGGGCGGTGGTCTTGTCGAGCAGCCGGAAGACGATGGCCTGGACCGGAGCTGCGAGGTAGGGGAGCTGCTCGGCGAGCTGCTCGGGGGAGCTGGCGGTGACCTCGTGCTTGATGTCGGCGAGGTCGTTGTCGCGCAGGCGGGTGCTGATGTCAGTGAGCATGATGGGGAGGAGCCTCCTCGTGAGGGCCTCCCCGAGCTCATGGGGACATGAGGCGCGCCGGCAAGAGGGCGCGACACCACGGCCATGCGGGGAGGCGATGAAGAATGAACGGTTCGTGTCGTCGGGGACGGGGCCCGCTGGTCGTGGCCCCGGTGGGACTCGGGGGTTGGTCGTCGTTCATCTGCCTCACCTCCTTCATGGCGGCACTGTGGCGGCACTGTGGTGTCAGGGTCGTCGGCACGCGGAAAACCCCTTGCGCAGGTGACGCGCAAGGGGCCGATCTGGGGGAGCGGCGCCGCTCACGGTCCCCTACGTCGAGCTTCGGCACTGGGGCATCTATGCCGCCGGAGCGGCCCGCTCACATTGGATCAAGCCTTGGTTCGGCCAGAACTGTTGACCCGTTGGCGTCTCTCGACGTTTCTGGGCAGTGAGCCTGTCGATGGTCCCAGGAGCCTCACCTAACGGGTCCCGGTATCGATGACCGGAGCAGTATGCCGCCGGTTTGGGCGCATGGCAACCACTTCGTCGGATCCGCCGGCGTACGACAACCTCGTGCGGCAATCCGTGGGGCAAGGTCGTGCCGCAATCGGTTCGCGCCTGCGACGGTCCTCGCCGTACCATGCACCCATGCCGGTCGCCACACCCATCGCCGTGTCCGCAGAACAGCTCGACACGGTCCGCTACGACGCCAACGGCCTCGTGCCGGCCATCGTGCAGGAGGAAGGCACCGGCCAGGTGCTGATGATGGCCTGGATGAACGCCGAGAGCCTGCAGATGACCCTCGCCGAGGGTCGCACCGTCTTCTGGAGCCGGTCACGCCAGGAACTGTGGCGCAAGGGCGACACGTCGGGCGATCGCCAGTTCGTGCGCAGCGCCTACTACGACTGCGACGGCGACACCCTGTTGTTCGTGGTCGAGCAGGAAGGGCGCGGGGCCTGCCACACCGGCGAACGGTCGTGCTTCTTCCGTGCCTTCGGTCCCGACGACGCCGACCGGCCCGCCGACGAAACCAGCTGAGCGGACGGCGTGCAGCCCACTCGCGACAATTTCGTTGCGCTCGCCCGCGAGCACACCGTGGTGCCCGTGTGGCGCGAGTTGGTGGCCGACCTGATCACTCCCGTGGCGGCGTTCGCCCGCCTGTGTCCGGGAGATGAAGCCGGCTTCCTACTGGAATCCGTCGAGCACGCCGAGCGGTGGGGTCGCTGGTCCTTCATCGGACGTCGACCAATGGCCACGCTCACCGCCCGCGGCCTGCAGGTGTCGGTCACCGGCGACGCCGGGGTCGACCTGCCCACCGACGAAGGCATCCTGGCCGCCACCGAGGCGTTGCTGGCCCACCACCGTGCACCGGCCATCCCCGAGCTCCCACCGTTGCACTCCGGGCTGGTCGGTTACCTGGGCTACGACGTGGTGCGCGAGGTGGAGCGACTGCCGTCGGTGCCCGACGACGACGTGGGACACCCCGACGCCGTGCTGTCACTGCTGGGCGAGTTGGCCGCCTTCGACCACTTCCGCCAGCGGGTGGTGCTGGTGTGCAACGCCTGGTGTCCCGAGGGCGCCGACCGGGCCACGCTGCACGCCGCCTACGACGACGCCTGCGCACGACTCGACGCCCTGGCCGCCGATGGGGCCCGCCCGCTCGACGAGCCACTCGTCGAGCCACCGTCGGCCGACGACCCGCTGCCCGAGGTGGCGCGCTCGATGAGCGCCGAGTCCTACCAGGGGGCGGTCGAGGTGGCCCGCGAGCACATCCTGGCCGGCGACATCTTCCAGGTGGTGCTGGCCCAACGGTTCTCGTTCGACCTCGAGGCCGAGCCCTTCGACTTCTACCGGGTGCTCCGCCAGGTGAACCCCAGCCCCTACATGTACTTCGTCCGCACCCCCGAGGTGACCCTGGCCGGCTCGTCGCCCGAACCGCTGGTGACGCTGCACGACGGACAGGTGGTGTCCCGGCCCATCGCCGGCACGCGCAAACGCGGCCGCACCGACGAGCACGACCGTCGTCTGGCCGCTGAGCTGATCGAGCACCCCAAGGAGCGGGCCGAGCACGTGATGCTCGTCGACCTCGCCCGCAACGACGTGGGTCGAGTCGTGCGGTACGGCACCGAGCAGGTCGACGAGATGATGACGCTCGAGCGCTACAGCCACGTCATGCACATGACCTCGCAGGTGTCGGGCGAACTGGCCGAGGGGAAGTCGGCCATCGACGTCCTGCGGGCCACGATGCCGGCGGGCACGGTCTCGGGTGCCCCGAAGGTGCGGGCCATGGAGATCATCGACGACCTCGAACCCATCAAGCGGGGTCCCTACGCCGGGGTCGTGGGCTACCTCGACCTCGCCGGCGACCTCGACACCGCCATTGCCATCCGCACCCTGGTGGTGGGGCCGGACGGGCGGGCGTCGGTGCAGGCGGGGGCGGGCGTGGTGGTGGACAGCGTGCCTGCCGACGAGGACCTCGAGTGCCACAACAAGGCTCGGGCGCTCCTCGCCGCGGTGGCCGGTGCTCGGCGGATGACCGCAGCCCGCTCCGCGCACCGGGCGACCGCCCCGGTAGTGTCGGAGCCGTGACGCTCACCGAACAAGAGCAACTGCGCGCCGGCGGCTGGTTCCCTGTGCACCGTGACGTGGTCCGCATCGAAGGTCCCGACGCGGCGACGTTCCTCCAAGGTCAGCTGAGCGCCGATGTGGCCGGCATCGAACCGGGCGACGCCGCCTGGTCGTTGTTGTTGAGCCCCCAGGGCAAGGTCGACGCCTGGCTGCGACTCACCCGCTGGGACCACGACGTGTACCTCGCCGACTGCGACGTCGGGTTCGGGGGACTGATCGACGCTCGCCTGCAGCGCTTCAAGCTGCGGACCAAAGCCGACATCGGCGTGGAGTCCGACCAGTGGTCGTTCTGGGGAGTGCGCGGGCCGGTCGAGGTGCACGTGGAGCACGATGCCGGTGCGCCGGTCTTGGCGGTGCCCGTGTGGTGGCCCGGGATGGTGGGCTACGACCTGCTGGCGCCGGCGGGCACCGACGTGCACATCGGCGTCCCCCAGGTGACGGCTGAGGCCGCCGAGGCGGTACGCATCGAGTGTGGCGTGCCTGCCATGGGCGCAGAGCTGACCGACCGGACCATCCCCGCCGAGATGGGGCAGTGGTTCATCGATGCCTCGGTGAGCTTCACCAAAGGCTGTTACACCGGCCAGGAACTCGTGGCCCGCATCGACAGCCGGGGAGGCAACGTACCGCGCCGGCTGCGTGGCGTGGTGTTCGACGATGTCACCGACGTCGACCCGGCCGAAGTGGTGGGTGCGACGGTGACCGTCGACGGTGACGACGTGGGCGAGGTGACGTCGTGTGCGATTTCCGACGCCCTGGGGACGATGGTGGGGCTCGCCGTGGTGGCACGGGCCGTGCAATCACCGGCGACCGCGTCGGTGCACACCGCCGACGGCGAGCTCGAGGCACAGGTCCGCGAGCTCCCGTTGCTCGGCGCAGCGCCGGGTGACGAGGACACCTGAGCCCCATCGAGGACGCCGACGTGCGCGTCCCTAGGCTGGAGGCGTGACCCACTACGAGGTGCTCGGCGTGGCATCGGATGCCTCGGCAGCGCAGATCCGCCAGGCCTACCTGCGCCTGGCCCGTCGCTTCCACCCCGATGTGCGTGCTGACACCGTGGCGCAGGACGAGATGCGTCGCATCAACGACGCCTGGGCGGTACTTGGCGACCAGCGTCGGCGATCCGACTACGACCACACGCTGCAGCGCGAGCGAGAAGCGGCGTGGCAGCCCGGCACGCCGACACCGGACTGGGTGCCCTACGACCAGGGCGAGGACCCGGACGACCCCGCAGCGGAGTTCGACGTGGCCTACGGCGACGGCTCACCAATGCCCAGGAGCCTGCAGTTGGGCCCGGCGGCGTTGCTCGCCGGCGCACTGGTGGCTGGTGGCACGGGGTTCCTCCTCGACTTCGCCCCGTTGCAGGCCCTGGCGCTCGTGCTGGTGGTGCTGGGGCTGCTGGGCTTCGTGTCGGTGCCGATCTTCGCCGCCATCCGGACCCACCTGCACACCAGGGAGTGAACTCTGGAGCTCGCCACAGGATGCGTGCGGGCGGCTCCGTATGCCAGCCCTAGAGTGGCGCCATGTCCAAAACCTCTGTGTTCGTGAAGTTGGTGGCCAAGCCCGGCGAGCGCGATGCCCTCGTCGCTGCGCTGTCGGCCATGATGCCCGTCGTCGACGACGAGGAGGGCACGGTCATCTACTCGTTCCACCACGACGCCGCCGACCCCGACACGGTGTGGGCCTTCGAGCTCTACGCTGACGACGAGGCCTTCGCCACCCACTCCGGTGGAGAGGTCCTGGCCGGGCTGATGGGCGACGTCATCGGCATGATCGCCGAGCCCCCGATCCTGGCGGTGGCCGAACCGGTGCACGCCAAGGGCTTCGAGGTGTGAGCACCTACCTCGACCGCATCCTGGCTGCTCATCGGGCCATGGCGGCGGCGGACCGACGTGACCTCGACGAGTTGGCGGCACGCGCAGCGGCTGCGCCGCCGACCCGTGGCTTTCGCGCCGGGCTCGTGGCGCGCCCCACGGGGGAGATGGCGGTCATTGCCGAGGTGAAGCGGCGGTCACCGTCGAAGGGCGCACTGGCGCCGGGCCTCGACCCGGCGGTGCTCGCGCGCAGCTACGCCAGCGGCGGGGCTGCGTGCCTGTCGGTCCTCACCGACGAGGAGTTCTTCGGTGGCTCGGCCGACGACCTGCGAGCTGCCCGCACCGCCTGCTCGTTGCCGGTACTGCGTAAGGACTTCACCGTCGGACGCGGCGACGTGTGCGACGCCCGCATCATGGGGGCCGACGCCGTGCTGCTCATCGTCGCCGCGCTCGACCCTGGAGAGTTGTCCTCGCTGGCCTCCCTGGCCCGTGATCTGTCGCTGGACGTGCTCGTCGAGGTACACGACGAGGCCGAGTTGGCCGTGGCTCTCGACATCGAGGCGGACCTCGTCGGGGTGAACCAGCGCGACCTGGTGACCTTCGAGGTGGACACCGAGCGGGCCGAGCGGATGGCCGCAGCCATTCCCGCGGGCGTGGTGTCGGTGGCCGAGTCCGGCATCGGCGGGCCCGCCGACGTGGTCCGACTGGCCGACGCTGGGTACGACGCCGTGCTGGTCGGGGAGTCCCTGGTCCGCTCGTCCGACCCGGCCGCCGCAGTGGCCGAGCTGCGGAACCCGGCGGTGCCCTCGGGGGCAGACGGCGACGCTGCCCGGTAGGTTCGTGGCATGGAACATCGTCTGCTCGGCCGCTCGGGCCTGAAGGTCTCCGAGATCGCCTACGGCAACTGGATCACCCACGGATCACAGGTGGAGGACGACGCCGCCCACGCCTGCGTGCAGCGCGCCCTCGAGCTGGGGATCACCACCTTCGACACGGCCGACGTGTACGCCGGCACCAAGGCCGAGGAGGTCCTCGGTCGAGCGCTGGTCGGCCAGCGCCGGGAAGGCCTCGAGATCGCCACCAAGGTCTACTGGCCGACGGGGGCAGGACCCAACGACCGTGGTCTGTCCCGCAAACACATCTTCGAGTCGATCGACGGCTCGCTGCGCCGGCTGCGCACCGACTACGTCGATCTCTACCAGGCCCATCGCTTCGACCACGAGACGCCGCTCGAGGAGACGATGGTGGCCTTCGCCGACCTGGTACGCCAGGGGAAGGTGCACTACGTCGGCGTCTCGGAGTGGACGGCCGAGCAGATCCGAGCGGGTGCCGAGTTGGCAGCCGAACTGCGGATCCCGTTCGTCTCCAACCAGCCGCAGTACTCGATGCTGTGGCGGGTCATCGA
Organism: Acidimicrobiia bacterium; assembly: GCA_020832495.1. Lineage (GTDB taxonomy): Bacteria > Actinomycetota > Acidimicrobiia > Acidimicrobiales > Acidimicrobilacustridaceae > JAFIEP01. The sequence goes on from JAFIEP010000022.1 coordinate 31,391, forward strand.
GGGCGAGGTAGTGCCCACCTGCGAGGAGCTGGGGTTGGCGCAGATCGTCTGGTCGCCGATGGCCCAGGGGATCCTCACCGGCAAGTACCTCCCGGGCGCTCCGGTACCGGAGGACTCCCGGGCCGCCGACCCGGCCGGCGGCGCCGAGTTCGTGCGCGTCTGGTTGCGCGACAAGGTGCTCGAGGCGGTGGCCTCCCTGCGACCGGTGGCCGAAGAGGCCGGGCTGTCGATGGCCACCTTGGCGGTGGCGTGGGTGTTGCAGCGCCCGAATGTGGCCGCGGCCATCGTCGGTGCCTCCCGACCCGAGCAACTCGACGACACGGTGGCGGCGTCGGGCGTCCGACTCGACGACGAAGTGCTCGCCGCCGTGGATGCCGCGCTGGGCGATGTGGTGGTCGACGATCCCTCGATGACCGAGCGTCAGAGTCCACCGCAGCGGCCGTGATCTGACCTGGCTACGATTGTGTGACCGCGATCGACCGCTCTCGGAGGTGGTCGCTGAGCACGGAGGGTCCAGGCACATGTCGAGGTGGAGCATGTACAAGGGTGCCCAGCGAGACGCCACACGTATCCGCACCCTCGATGACGGGGAGTCTGCCGGCTACATGCCGCGTCAGCCTGACGCCGACGCACAGACCGCCGCCGTCGAGCGGCTGACGCTCGTGTTCGAAGCCGTGTGGGAGTTGGCCTCGGAGAAGCTCGGCCTGACCGACGACGACCTAGCCGCCAAGGTGGCCGAGATCGACGCCCGCAGCGGGGCGCGTGACGGCCGACGCGCCCCGTCCGAGCCGCGGAAGTGCCCGTCGTGCGACGCCGCGGTGGCGGCTGCGGCGGACCGCTGTCAGTTCTGCGGTGCCGACGTCCCCTCGTCGGACCCCTTCGCGATCTGACGACCCGGCGGGGACCGAACGGCCTCGGCGTGGATCGAATGCGCTCGTGCGGAAATGCCGCGGCGCGTCGGCCGGTGGGCGGTAGCGTGCGGTCATGTTCGTGAAGATCTGTGGCATCACGAACGAGTCGGACGGCTTGATGGCCGTGGCCATGGGAGCCGATGCCATCGGCTTCATTTTCGCGCCCTCCGATCGCCAGATTGCGCCGCCGCTGGCCCGCGACATCGTGCGCCGCCTGCCGCCGGAGATCCTCACCGTGGGGGTCTTCCGCGACGAGGCCCCGCAACGGGTCGTCGAACTGGTCAACCAGGTCGGTCTGCGAGCTGCGCAGTTGCACGGACACGAGTCGCCCGGCGAGGTGAAGTGGGTACGCCAGCGGGTGCCGTACGTCATCAAGGCGTTGGCGGCCGACGACCGTATGGTCGATCGGGCCGACGAGTACGTGGCCGACGCCCTGCTGCTCGACTCGTCCAGTCCGGGATCGGGCGAGGTGTTCGACTGGTCGCTGGCCGACCGGGTCCCCCGCGAGGCGCACATCATCCTGGCCGGCGGTCTCGACCCGTCGAACGTGGCCGAGGCCATCGAGCGCGTGTCGCCGTGGGGCGTGGATGTGGCCAGCGGTGTCGAGTCGTCGCCGGGCCACAAGGACGTCCTGCTCACGCGCCGGTTCTGCAACGCCGCCAAGGCGTTCGAGGACGACCACGAGGTCCCTCTCGAGGAGTTGCCGGTGGCCGAGTTGCGATCGCTCGACCCCGGTGACTATCCCGATGCGCCTGGCCTGTACGACTGGGACCTCGATCCCGAGGCGGTGCCGTCCTCGGGCGGCGACGAGTTGGCCGACGACCTCGCCTACGAGTGAGCGGCCCGCCTACATCCGGCCGCGGGTGTCCACCGTCCAACGGTCGACAACGGCGCCGTTGCGCACCACGAGCACCTCGTCGGTGAGGTTCACCACCGGGCAGACGTGATTGGGGATGACCGCCACCTGGGTGCCCACCGGCGGACGGGTCGTGCCGTCCGGCAGGGCGACCTGCCCGTGGTGGTCGTGCACCGTGGTCAGGTGAGCCCCACCGAGCGCGGGCACGACCCCGTGCCCGGCAACGTAGGCGGCTTTGTCCTTGGCCAAGGCCTTGGCTCCGGCGTCGAGCACGACGTGGCCTGGTTGTGCCGTACTCACCACGGTGGCGGCCACCACCAGCGCGTGCTGGTCGGGCGCCACCGAGCCCAGGTGGGCCTGGTGCCGGTCGCCATAGAGGTAGGTGCCGGGACGTTGCTCGGTGACCGGTGGGCGGGCCGAGGCGAGTGCGGTCGGTGTCGACCCGGCCGAACGCACCGGGCACTCCACGCCCGCAGCTGTCAGAGCAGCGCGAGCGGTGTCGAGCGCACGCACCTCGTCGTCGGCGGCGCCGGCGACGGCGTCCGGCCCGGCGTAACTATGTCCTCCGTGGGTGAACACCCCGGCGACGGTCAACCCAGCATCCTGCGCTGCTCGGGCGATGTCGCCCGCCTCGCCGGGAGCCACACCGGTTCGGCCCTCGCCGCAGTCCACTTCGACCAGCACCGTCGGTCGGCGTCGGGGGTCGGTGGCGGCCACCAATGCGGCGACGCCCTCGCCGGAGTCCACGCCGACGGTCAGCGGTCCCTGGTCGAGCAGGTGCCGGAGCCGAGCGGCTTTCGGTCCGGTGGCCAGCACCGGATAGGCCACGAAGATGTCGTCGATGGAGGAGTTGCGAAGCACGGCTGCCTCACCCAGCGTGGCCACCGTCACCCCCTGCGCGCCAGCCTCGAGGACCCGGCGGGCCACGGCCACCGACTTGCACGTCTTGGTGTGCGGGCGCAACGCCACTCCGGCGGCGTCCATGGCGGCCTGCATCCGGGCGATGTTGGCGTCGAGTCGATCGAGGTCCACCACCACGCACGGGGTGTCCAGCCCTGATGGCAGGTCGAACGCAGTGAGACGCTGGTCGAGGTCGGCCACCCTGCCAGCATGGCAGAGGGCGGCGCTCGACGGGGTCGCCGTGGCGCCTTCTCCGGCTTTCCGGCTGCGTCTCGCAGGCCCCCTGCCGGTACCCTGCTCCCATGTCGCTGCCCGCACCATCACCCGGCGGTCGCTTCGGGGATTTCGGTGGCCAGTTCGTGCCCGAAACCCTGGTGCCCGCCTGTCAGGAACTCGATCGAGCCTTCCGGGTGGCCTGGGCCGATCCTGAGTTCCGCGGTGAGCTCGACGGCCTCCTGGCCGACTACGCCGGCCGACCCAGCCCGCTCACCGAGTGCCACCGTCTGTCGGAGGAACTCGGCGTACGGATCCTGGCCAAGCGCGAAGACCTCAACCACACCGGCAGCCACAAGATCAACAACGTGTTGGGCCAGGCGCTCCTTGCCCGACGCATGGGGAAGTCCCGCCTGGTGGCCGAGACCGGGGCCGGTCAGCACGGCGTGGCCACGGCCACGGCCGCGGCGCTGTTGGGCATGGAGTGCGTGGTGTACATGGGTGAGGTCGACATCGAGCGACAGGCGCTCAACGTGTTCCGCATGCAACTGTTGGGCGCCGAGGTGCGCAGTGCGCAGTCGGGGAGCCGTACGTTGAAGGATGCCATCAACGAGGCCATGCGCGACTGGGTGGCGTCGGTGGAGACCACTCACTACTGCCTGGGCTCGGTGATGGGTCCTCACCCGTACCCGTGGATGGTGCGCGAGCTGCACACCGTCATCGGGATCGAGGCCCGCGCCCAGTGCGATGAGGTGCTCGGCGGGCCGCCCGACGTGGTGACTGCCTGTGTCGGCGGCGGATCGAACGCCATCGGGATCTTCTCGGGGTTCGTGGACACCGACGCCGAGTTGGTCGGGGTCGAGCCAGCCGGGGGTGCGGCGGTGGGCCGGGGCGTGCCCGGGGTGGTGCACGGTTCTGCGTCCTATCTGTTGCAGGACGAGTGGGGTCAGGTCACCGAGGCCCACTCCGTCTCCGCCGGCTTGGACTACCCGGGTGTGGGTCCCGAACACGCCCACCTGGCGGACCTGGGCCGGGCCCGCTACGAGAACGTCGAGGACGCCGAGGTCATCGAGGCCTTCACCTTGATGAGCCGCACCGAGGGGATCATCCCTGCGCTCGAGCCGGCGCACGCCTTGGCCTGGGTGGCCCGGGACCGTGCGCTGCTGGCCGGCAGAACCGTGCTGTTCAACCTGTCAGGTCGAGGGGACAAGGACGTCGCCCAGATGATGGAGGTGCTCGGGTGAGCGTCGGGGCCCTCGAGCAGACGCTGCGCCACCAGCGAAGCGCCGGACGCAAGCTGTTGGTCCCCTACGTGACTGGCGGCCTGGGCGACGACTGGTTGGACACCGTCCGTGCCCTGGCCGACGCCGGTGCCGACGCCATCGAGGTCGGCATCCCCTTCTCGGACCCCGTGATGGACGGCCCGGTCATCCAGGCCGCCTCCGAAGCGGCGTTGGCCAAGGGCGCCACCCCGCACTCGATCACCGACGCCTTGCGGAGGGCCGACGTCGGCGTGCCCGTGGTGGTCATGACCTACTACAACATCGCCTTCCACGCCGGTCTGGATCGCTTCGCCCACACTCTGCAGTCCTCGCAGGTGGCAGCCGCCATTCTCCCGGACCTGCCCCTCGAGGAAGCCGGACCGTGGACGGCCGCCGCCGACCGCCACGACGTCGAGACCGTCCTCCTCGCCGCGCCGACCGCCCCCGACGAACGACTGCCGCTCATCTGCGAGCGCGCCCGTGGCTTCGTCTACGCCGTCGGCCTGTTGGGCGTCACCGGCGAACGAACGGAGTTGGCTCGCAGCTCGCTGGTCATCGCCGAGCGGTGCAAGGCAGTGACCGACAAACCGGTGCTGGTCGGTGTCGGCGTGTCCGACGCTGCGCAGGCGGTCGAGGTGTGCAGCGTGGCCGACGGCGTGGTCATCGGGTCCGCTGTGGTGCGTCGCATGCTCGATGGTGAGGGTCCCGCCGGCGTGGCCGCGTTCGTGGCCTCGGTGCGCGCTGCGCTCGACGCAGGTTGAACCTCAGGAGGCGCGAGCGCCCTCGTGCCGTTCCTCCCACAGTTGGAGGGCGTAGCGGTAGAGCTCGGCGTCGAGGGCGGTGTCGGCCTCGATCTGCCGGCGGAGCCCGTCGCTGATGTCGAGTTCGAGCGGCGCCTGGTGGCGGTGTATCAGCGGGGTCGACCGATCGAGGCCGGTGTCGGCGCAGTACACGTCGAGGAAGTCGTCGAAGCGCTCCTGGACGCCCACGAGGTCCGTTCGCCGCAGGTTGGCCTTGGCCACCTCGAGGCGACCGGTGTCCACGTCGATGGTGCGCAGGAAGCTCCAGGGCTGATCCTCGACGGTGAGGGAGTAGATCCGCGTCTGGTGGTTGAGGATGCCTGAGCGGTGGTCCAGGGTGTCGGCGTAGATCTGCTCCGCGGTCCATCCCCGACGCTGCGGACCGTTTGCTCGCATCTGCAGGTAGGAGATCGTCCGCGCCACCGGCTCGCGCAGCAGCGTCACCGTGTAGAGCGGGCGATCCAACATCCGGGCACACAGCTCGGCCGCCACGTAGGGAAAGTGCCCGATGTAGGCGCGCACCGTGTCGCGGCGTTCCTGGGGGAGCGTCAGCAGGCGGGCCAGGCTCAGGTAGGCCTGGCCGGCATCGGGATCGATGCCGTCGGCGCCTTCGGGGTACACCTCGCCGAGCGCCAGCTGTGCGCGGGTGAACGAGCGCAGCGTCCCGCCGGCGGTCTTCTGGATGTGGACGAAGAAGATGGGTCGGTCGATCATTCGCGTGGGTTCAGATGACGTGTGGGTTCAGATGGGAGCGGATCCAGATGGCGTGCGGGTTCCGGCGGTCGGACCGAGGTCTGCTCGGCGCATGGACGACGGTCCCCGTACGCTGGGGACGTGGTCCACCCTAAGCGCTTGACGTCGTTCCCTCGGCAACGGGTGGTGCAGCGCGAGCTGGTGCGCGGGGTGGCCTCGGAGGTCGACCTGCTCGAGCATCTCGGTGAGCCGACATCTGAGTCCTCCCTGGCCGACGACGAACGGCGGTTCTTCTGGGATCTGGAGTGGCCCTGTGGGTTGGTGACCTGCCTCGAGTACGGCCAGATCACGCAACAACTCGCAGTGCGCCTCGATTGTCCCGAGGTGGACCATGCCTTCCGACACCTCGGCGTGGAGGTTCAGGACCTGTGGCTGTTGCAGAACGAGGAGCCGGAGGTGTTCGCCGCCGTTGCCGAGGAACCCGATCGCTCGTGGGCACTGTGGCGCAGCGACGGCCACGGTCGCATCTGTGTGGCCTCCGGCCTGACCCACCGCGACGCCCACTGCTGGCAGCGCTCACTCGACGAGCGGGAACCCGATGCCGGATGGTCGGTTGACGAGGTGGCCCGGTTCCCCGACGTGGCGCCGTTGCCGTCCCGACCGGGGGTGGACCTCAGAGATCCGTCCAGCCCTCGAGCTGCGCAATGATCCGCAGCATCACCTCGTCGGCGCCGCCACCGATTGACAACAACCGGCTGTCGCGGAAGTACCGGGCGGTCCACGTCTCCTCCATGTAGCCGATGCCGCCGTGGAATTGCATGCAGGTGTCGGCCATCCGCCGTTGGAGGCGGCCGGTGGCCAGTTTGGCCACCGACGCCATCTTGGTGACGGTCATCCGATCAGCGCCCTCCACCACCGCCCGTGCGCACGATCGGGTGTAGGCGCGCACCATCTCGAGCTCCGCGGACAACTCGGCCAGCGTGTAGCGGATGTAGTCGTTGGCCAGCAGCGGCGCCCCGAACGCCTGGCGCTGGCGCAGATAGGTGGCGGTGCGGTCCAGGGCCTGTTCCAACGCGCCGACGGCCATGTAGGCAGCGATGAGGCGCTCGTTCTGGAACTGGGCCATCTGTTGGGGGAACCCTCGCCCGATCTCGCCGATCGTGTGGTCGACCGGCACGCGGGCGTCAACGAACGACAGTTCCGCCGTGTCCGACGACCGTTGGCCGAGCTTGTCCAGCTTGCGGCTGACCGAACACCCTTCGGTGGCAGTGGGCACCACGATCTGGGTCATGCCCCGATGGCCACCCTCGTCCGAGGTGCGAGCCAGGAGACACAGCCAGTCGGCTTGGATCCCGTTGGTGATGTAGAGCTTCGTGCCGTTGATGACCCACTCGTCGCCGTCGCGCTCGGCTCGTGTGCGGATGGAGGCCACGTCGCTGCCGGCGTCCGGTTCGGTGACGGCGATGGCCGCCACCATCTCGCCGGCGATGGCCGGCACCAGGTAGCGCTCCCGCAGTTCGTCGGAACCGAACGTGGCCAAGGCCGGGGTGGCCATGTCGGTCTGCACGCTGATGGCCATGGCCACACCACCCGTGGCGGCCCGCCCGATTTCCTCGCCCATGACCAGCGTGAAGACGTGGTCGGCGCCCTGGCCGCCCCATCGGGGGTCGTACTCGAGGCCGAGGATCCCGAGCTGTCCCAGCTTGGGGAACAGCTCGTGGGCAGGGAACATCCCCTGGCGTTCCCACTCGTCCGCGTGGGGGTCGATGTCCTTGTCGACCACCGAGCGGCAGGTCTGTCGGAAGAGCTGGTGCTCGTCGGTGAACAGCGATCCTGTGTAGGGCGACATGGAGGCCTCGCTTCAGGGAGTCGGCTCGTCGAGCAGCGGGATGGGAACCTCGACGTGGCGGGCACGGAGGAACTCGCCGAGGCCCTTGGCCTGCGGATCGATGCGGGTGCTGGCGGCCACACCTCGGCCCAGCAGCCCGTGCACCACGAAGTTGAGCGCCCGCAGGTTGGGCAGTTCCACCCTGGTGATGTCGAGGTCCTGCGCTTCACTGCCGAGCAGCGCGCGGAACCGGTCCTCGGTGAGATACCAGCTCAGCCAGTCGAAGCCGTCGTCGGTGCGCGCCCACATCCCGACGTTGGCGTTGCCCCCCTTGTCGCCCGAGCGGGCGCCGGCCACCAGACCGAGCGGTGCCGTGCGGTGGGCCACCTGGTCCCACCACAACCCGTCCCCGGCGGCGCCCGACCCGCCGGCGATACGCAGCCGTCCGAGGTCCTCGAGCAAGGTGGAGATGGTCTCGGGGTGGGTGGAGGCGGTGGCCGGAGCGGTCTTGGGCACGTCTCGTCCCGACGACGTCTCCGACGTCGGCACCCGACGGGGCGTGCGTTGGGCCAGCGCCGGTGGCTTGGTGGGTGGTGGTGGCACGGCGATGCGATCGTTGCCCACAACCACCTCGCAGTCGGGGACGTCGGCAGGCACCAGCACCGGCCAGTAGATGCCGAAGGCGCGTGCGTCGCCGGGCGGGGTGGTGGTGAACATGCCCGGGTAGGAGGCCAGGACCATCTCCACCACCTTCGACGAGAACGCCCGCCCGACCCGTGCGCGGTCGTGGTCGGTGACGCTCACCCGCAGCTCGGCCAAGGCCTCGGCGTTGGTCTGCGGGTCGGGGCGGTCGTGGCGGATCAGCTGCACGTCCACCTGTTCGAAGCTGTCACGCCCCTCGGGGAACTGATCGAACAGCGTCCGCTCCGCCAGGGCGGCCTTGGCCTCGATGTCGAGACCGGTGAGCACGAACGTCATGGTGTTGCGCCACCCGCCCGAGGAGTTCACCGAGACCTTCACCTGCTCGGGTCCGGGCATGCCCCGCACGCTGTGGATCCGTACCCGGTCCTCGCCGTCGGGCTCGAGGCGGATCGAGTTCAGGCGGACCGTGGCGTCGGGGTTGAGGTAGTCGACCCCCTGGACCTCGTACAGGAGCTGAGCGGTGACCGTGCCGACGGTCACCGCACCACCGGTGCCGGGGTGTTTGGTGATCACGCTCGAGCCGTCGGCGTGGATCTCGGCGATGGGGAAGCCCGGGCGCTCGAGGCCGGGGATCTCCTCGAAGAAGGCATAGTTGCCGCCCGTGCACTGGGTGCCGCACTCGATGACGTGGCCGGCCACCACGGCAGCGGCCAGCTCGTCCCAGTCGGTACGGGCCCAGCCGTGGTGCCACGCAGCGGGACCGACCACCAGCGCAGCATCGGTCACCCGACCGGTGATCACCACGTCGGCACCTGCGACCAGCGCTTCACGGATGGGCCATCCCCCGAGATAGGCGTTGGCCGCAATGGCCTCGACGCCCAGGTCGGCCAGCGACTCCCCGGTGTCGGCGTTCACCAGTTCGAGGCCGTCGGCCACGAGCTGGTCGAGGCGGTCGGTGAGGTCGTCGCCCTCCACCCAGGCCACTGTGAGGTCGAGCCCGTGCGAGTCGGCGATCTCCTGCACCTGAGCGGCACAGCCTGCGGGGTTCAACCCGCCGGCGTTGGAGACGACCTTGATGCTGCGCTCGGCGCAGGTGGCCAGCACGTCGTTCATCTGCTGGACGAAGGTGCCGGCGTAGCCACCGGCGGGATTGCGGACGCGGTCCTTGGCCAGGATGAGCATGGTGAGCTCGGCCAGCCAGTCACCGGTGAGCACGTCGATGGGGCCGCCGTTCACCATCTCGTGCGCGGCGCTCAGTCGGTCACCGTAGAAGCCGGAGCAGTTGGCCACCCGCAGTGGACGGTTCGATGTCGCTGCGGTGGTGCCAGTGGGACTGGGGGAAGCGTCGGTCACGTGGTCTCCTCGAGTCGGACGAGTAATTGGCCGGCAGCCACGGCGTCGTCGGGTCCGACGAGCACCTCGGCGACGCGGCCACTGGTCAGAGCGGTGATGCGGTGTTCCACCTTCATGGCCTCGAGGACGACGAGTGTCGTGCCGGGCACCACCTCGTCGCCCACAGCGACCCCGACCGAGGTCACCCGGCCCGGGAGCGGTGCCACCGGTTCGCCGACGGCGGACCGGTGGTCGTGGGCATCGTCGGCCGAGGTCACGGCCCACAGGTGGGTCGCCCCCGATGCGGAGGCCACCCATCGCTCGGCCTGCCAGCGGAAGATCGACACGGTGCGCACGGTGGGCGGGCCGCCCGCCGGGGCCGTCTCGAGCTGCCAGCGCTCGAAGGGGTCCGAGAGTGCCTCGGCAGGGCGATCCCAGGCGCCGCCCGAGCGAGTGTCGGCCAACGGCCGGAGCGCGGCGGTGAGCTCGCCGGCGGGGCCGTCGTCGACCTGCACGGTGGCGTCCCACCGTCCGTCGTCGGTGGGATGGAGGGTCACCGTGGCCGGCCGGTCGCCGCAGGTGAAGCCGACCTCGGCGGGCGGGCGGGGCACGTTCGACCACCGCGGTGCGGCGAAGGACCAGTGGGGGTCGCCGACTCGGGCGGCGTGGACGTCGGCCAGCGCGGCGGCGAGCAGGTGGCGCACCACGTCCTCGGCGGGCGGCGAACCCGCCCGACAGAGTGCAGCCACGTCGTGGTCGTCCAGCCACGCCGTGGTCACCGCACCGCGGCCGAAGTCCTCGTGCTCGAGCACGCCGACCAGCAGTTCCCGGTCGGTGGTCGGACCGGCCATCCGCAGGCTGCGCAGGGCCCGGGCCAGTCGCAGTCGCGCTTCGTGCCGATCGGGGGCGTGCACGATGAGCTTGGCCAACAGGGGGTCGAACCGCGTGGTCACCTCGCTGCCTGCCGCCACCCCGCTGTCGATGCGCACCCCGGGCAGGGACGTGTCGATCGCATGGATCAGCCCGGGGCTGGGCAGCCAGTCGGCCGCGGGGTCCTCGGCCACCAGGCGGACCTCGATGGCGTGCCCTGACGGCGTTGGCTGGGGACACACCTGCTCGAGGGGGACGCCCTGGGCCACGAGCAGCTGGCAACGCACCAGGTCCAGCCCCCACACCAGTTCGGTGACCGGGTGCTCCACCTGCAGGCGGGTGTTCATCTCGCAGAAGGCGAAACCGTCGGCCACCACGTCGCCGGCGTCATCGACGGGCACGAGGAACTCGACGGTGCCGACGCCCTCGTAGTCCATGGCCTCCCCGAGGCGAACCGAGGCGGCGCCCAGTGCTCGACGGAGCGGTTCGTCGACCGCCGGGCACGGCGACTCCTCCACCAGCTTCTGATGGCGTCGCTGCACCGAGCAGTCCCGTTCGCCGAGATGCACGACGTTGCCGCGGCCGTCACCGAGGATCTGTACCTCGACGTGGCGGGTGGCGGGCAGATAGCGCTCGGCGAACACCGTCGGATCCCCGAAGCTGGCCTCGGCTTCCCGCCGAGCCGAGGCCACTGCCTCGGCCAGGTCGTCGTGGCTCGACACCACGCGCATGCCTCGCCCCCCGCCGCCCGAGACGGCCTTCACCAACAGCGGTGGGGTGACCCCGGCGGCGTCGAGGGCGGCGCGCCCGCCGGCGGGGTCGTCGCCCTCGAGGGCACAGCCGGCCAGGACCGGGACGCCCGCAGCTGCGGCGGCTGCCTTGGCCGTCTGCTTGTCGGCCATGGTGCGCATGGCGCTCGGGGAGGGCCCGATCCACCGGAGCCCGGCGTCGATGACGGCAGCGGCAGCGTCGGCTCGTTCGGAGAGGAAGCCGTAGCCGGGGTGCACGGCGTCCGCGCCGAGGTGGCGGGCGGCCTCGATCAGGGCATCGACGTCGAGGTAGGCGGCCGACCCGGTCCCGGGGAGCACCACGGCGACGTCGGCCTCGGCGAGGTACGGCGCCTCTCGGTCTTCGGGCGCGGCCACCGCTGCGGTCTGCAGGCCCATCGAGCGGGCGGTGCGGGCGATGCGCGCCGCGATCTCCCCGCGGTTGGCCACCAGCAGACAGCCGATCGGGGTCGGCGGTCCGCTCGCTGCGGTGGTGTGGTGGTCAGAAGCGGAAGACACCGAACCCCCCGGAGGCTCCTTCGATCGGAGCGGAGTGGACGGCCGACAGGGCCATGCCGAGCACCGTCCGGGAGTCACGTGGATCGATGATGCCGTCGTCCCACAGCCGACCGGTGGCGAACCGGGCGGTCGACTCGGTCTCGATCTGGCCGGTCACTGCCTCCTGCATGGCGCGGTCGGCAGCTTCGTCGAACGGCCGGCCGGCTCGCTCGGCCGCCGCTCGCTGCACCAGCGAGAGCACGCCGGCGAGCTGTGTGGGGCCCATGACCGCGATGCGGTGGTTCGGCCAGGTGAAGACGAACCGTGGGTCGTAGGCCCGTCCGGCCATGGCGTAGTTGCCCGCACCGTAGGAGGCGCCCACCATCAGGGTGAGGTGGGGCACCGTCGAGTTGGACACGGCGTTGATCAGGAGCGAGCCGTGCTTGACGATGCCACCCTGCTCGGCGGCCGTGCCCACCATGAACCCGGTGATGTGTTGCACGAAAAGGATGGGCACGCTGCGGCGATTGCACAGCTGGATGAAGTGAGCGCCCTTGCGGGCCTCGTCGGAGAACAGGATCCCGTTGTTGGCGATGACCCCGAGGGGGTAGCCGCACAGTTCGGTGAAGCCGCAGACCAGCTGGGGCCCGTAGCGGGGCTTGAACTCGTCGAGGGCGGAGTCGTCCACGATGCGCCACAGCACCTCGCGGATCTCGAGCGGCTGGCGGACATCGGTGGGGGCCAGCGCCACCAGTTCCTCGGGATCGAGCAGCGGCGATCGGCCAGCCCCGGTGGGCTCGCCCCCGCGCTTTCTCCAGCCCAGTCGTCGGATGCAGCGTCGGGCCAGGCGCAGGGCGTGCTCCTCGTCGTCGGCCAGGTGGTCGGCCAGCCCCGACGTCGTGGCGTGCATCTCCGCGCCGCCGAGCGCCTCCTCGTCGGCGTCCTCGTCGATGGCCATCTTCACCAGCGGAGGGCCGCCGAGGAAGACCTGTGCGGCGTCGCGCACCAGGATGGTCTCGTCGCTCATCCCCGGCACGTAGGCACCGCCGGCGGTGGACGAACCGAAGACGACGGTGACGGTGGGGACCCCCGCCGCCGAGAGGCGGGTCAGGTTGCGGAAGGTGGCGCCCCCGGGCAGGAAGACGTCGGCCTGACGGGGAAGGTCGGCCCCGCCCGATTCGGTCAGGTTCACGAGCGGCAGGCGGTTGGTGGCGGCGATCTCCTGGGCCCGCAGGGCCTTGGCGATGGTGGTGGGCGACGACGTGCCACCACGTACGGTGGGGTCGTTGGCCGACACGATGCACTCGACGCCTTCGATCTGCACCAGGGCGGTGACGATGCCGCCGCCGAGGGGGTCGTCGGTACCCCATCCGGCGAGCGGGGACAGCTCGAGGACCGGCGAGTGGGGATCGACCAGTCGCTCGATGCGCTGGCGGACACCCATCCGCCCTCGTGCTTCGTGGCGGCGGACGTAACGTTCGCCGCCGCCGGCCACCACCTGGGCAAGGTCGGCGTCGATCTCTGCCAGCGCCGCCAAGGTGGCCTGGCGGTTGGCGGCATGCTCGGCGTCAGCGGCGTCGACGCTGGTGGGTGGTGCCCCCGGCATCTGCGGGACCCTACCGGGACTCGATGGTGGTGGCCATGCGATCGAGCTCCGCGGTGGCGTGTGCCCCGTCGGGGTCCGCCACGGCGACGATCACCAGCGTGCGCTCCACCATGGTGGTGGCCACCTCGAGCGGATCGCCGGCGGCCGTGAGGCCGGACCGACGCCACCCGGCACCCGGTGCCAGGGTCACGGGCACGGCCTCGCCGAGCGTGGAGCGGTGCAGCGGGGCCAGGTCCAACGAGGTGGCCCTGATGGGATCCAGCTCCCCCTCGCCCGGATCGAGTGATGTGCCGGCGACGGGGATGGCGGCCACGAAGACATAGCGGCCGGACTCCTCGTCGATGTCGACCCAGATGGTGGCCCGAGCCGACTCACCCGGCCCGAGTCTGGCGGCGTCGTGGGTGCGCCACAGGTTCTGGGGCACCTCGAGGCGAAGCGGGTGGCCGGCGCTCTCGAGGACACGCCAGCCGTCGTCGATCGGCGTCTGCTCGCCCTGGCCGCCGAGGTCGGCCACCGACAGCACCGACGTGCTCGTGTCGCCTCGGTCGAACAGGAACACCTGGGCAGCCAGCATGGCCAGAGCGAAGCCAGCCACGATCATCAGTGCGATGCTCACCACCCGCCAGCGACCGGGCTCGTCGTCGGGTTCGTAGACGCGGCGCGGTGCTGGCTGGGACATGGCCAGTTGCGTCGGACCGGCGCGGTTGGTGGCGGCATCGGGTCCCGTGGGGTCGGCGTCCCCGGCTGGATCGTCGCCGAAGCCGCACGCGTGGCACCAGTCCCAGTGCGGTTCGACGACGGCGTCGCAACGCGGGCAGTGGGGTTCGGAGGCCACGGCGTGACGGTAGTGGTCGCCTGGGGTGGAGCCCGACCACCCCCCGATCCGTTGCCCGGTGCGGTGTCGATCCCCGAGGATCCACCTTTTCTGCGCTGTCATTGGTCATGCTGTGGCTTGGGTGGTCCACGAAGCGGACACTCGGATCTGGCCGGGCACCTGCCACCCATCCGGCCCGAGGAGGAGTAGGAACGATGAACAAGAGTGAGCTGGTCGAAGCAATCGTCGGGCGTACCGGCGTGTCCAAGGCCGACACCGAGAAGGTCCTCAAGGGTTTCGAGGAGGTCGTGCAGCAGGTCGTGGCCAAGGGTGGCGACAAGCTGACCTTGACCGGGTTCCTCTCGGTCGAGCAGGTGAAGCGCAAGGCCCGCACCGGGCGCAACCCGCAGACCGGCGAGGCCATCAAGGTCCCCGCCAGCAAGGCCGTGAAGATCACCCCGGGTGCCACCCTCAAGGACGTGGCCAAGGGCAACCGCAAGGCACCGAAGTAGTCCCGCTCTCCAGCGGTTCAACTGCACTGAACGCGTACGGGGAGCGAGCCGTCAGGCCGCTCCCCGTGTCGCGGTAGCGTGCGGAGATGACCACTCCACGACTCCAGGCGGGCGACCGTGCTCCGGCGTTCGCCCTCAGCGATCAGCACGGCGACAAGCTGCGGCTGTCCTCGTTCAAGGGTCGGCCCGTCCTGGTGTTCTTCTACCCGAAGGCGCTCACGTCGGGCTGCACCACCCAGGCCTGTGGGCTGCGGGACGTCCTCGGCGACATCGGCGACTGTGCCGTGGTCGGGATCAGCCCCGACGAGCCGGACCGGCAGGCGGCCTTCGACGAGAAACACGGGTTGGGCTTCCCGCTGCTGGCGGACACCGACCATGCGGTGGCCGAGGCCTACGGTGCCTGGGGCGAGAAGAACATGTACGGCAACAAGTACTTCGGGGTCATCCGCTCGGCGTTCCTCGTCGACGCCAAGGGCAAGATCGCACACGCCTGGTACAAGATCAGCCCGAAGGACACTCCGAAGAAGTTGTTGGCCGCGCTGGGCGACTCGTGAGCGAGGTGCCCGAACCCCTCGCCGTGCTGCCACACCGGCCGCCGTTCCTGTTCCTCGACGAGGTGGTGGACCTCCGGCCCGGTGACAGCGCCGTCGGGCGGTGGCGCCTGACCGGTGAGGAAGCGTTCTTCGCCGGTCACTTCCCGGGACGACCGACCGTGCCGGGTGTGTTGTTGGTTGAGGCCATGGCCCAGCTCGGCGCGTACGCCGTGCTGGCCTCGGGTGAGCACGAGGGCAAGCTGCCGCTGTTCGGAGGGGTCGACAAGGTGCGCTTCCGGCGGCAGGTGGTGCCGGGTGACGTGGTGGAGTTGAGCGTCACCCTGGGTCGCCGATCGGCGCGGGCGGGCAAGGGCAGCGGTCGAGCCACGGTCGACGGCAACGTGGCCGCTGAGGCCGACCTCCTGTTCGTGCTGGTGGACGCCGCCGGCGATCCGTCGACAGCCTGACCGGCTGACCGGCTGACCGGCTGACCGGGGACCCGGCCGACCGGGGGCCGTCCGGTCGTCACCGGGAGGTCGAGTGCTACTCGGCGGGAGCCAGCACGATCGAGCCGTTGTGGCCGCCGAAGCCGAAGCTGTTGGACAGCGTCGGGCCGGGCGTCCACGGCCGCGGGTCACCGTGCACCACGTCGAGCGCCGGCAGGTCGGGGTCGGGCTCGCTGTAGCCGGCGGTGGGCGGGATGATGCCGTGGCGCATGCTGAGCACGCAGGCCACCGCCTCGAGGGCGCCGGCTGCGCCGAGGGCGTGGCCGAGCACGCCCTTGTTGGCGGTGACCGGCGGTGCGGCATCCGCTCCACCGAACAACTCGGCCAGGGCGTGGGCCTCGGCCGCGTCGTTGAGCGGCGTGGAGGTGCCGTGGGCGTTCACGTGCACCACGTCGCCGGCTGACAGGCCGGCATCGGTGAGGGCCTGGGTCATGCAACGGAGGGCACCGGCGCCGTTCGGTGCCGGTGCGGTGATGTGGTGGGCGTCGGCCGAGCTGGCACCGCCGAGGACCTCGGCCAGCACGGTGGCCCCGCGCTCGTGGGCCTGTTCCCACTCCTCGAGTACCAGTACCGCCGCACCCTCGGCCATCATGAAGCCGTCGCGCCGGGCGTCGAAGGGCATCGACACCCCCGAGGTGGACAGCGCCGTCATGTTGATGAAGCCCTGGATCCCGACGGGGGTCAACGCTGCTTCGCTCGAGCCGGCCAGCACGGCATCGCAGCGACCGTCGGCGATGAGGCGGGCGCCGTAGGCGATGGACTGGGTGCCCGCCGCGCAGGCGGTCACGATGGTCTCGCACGGCCCCTGCCAGCCGTGGCGCATCGAGACCGCAGCAGCACCGGCGTTGGACATCATCATGGGGACCAGGAACGGGGACACGCGTCGCGGACCCTTGGTGTGGAACGTCATGATCTGGTCCTCGAGGGTGTGGAGACCCCCCACACCCGTGCCGATGATGACGCCGCGTCGCTCGGGCGTGGCCGCCAGTTCGCCCGCGTCGGCCAGCGCCTCTGCGGCACAGGCCAAGGCGAACTGGGCGAAGCGGTCGACACGCCGGGCCTCCTTGGGGTTGTCGAACCACGGGAGGGGATCGAAGTCCTCCACGTGGCGCAGCCCCTCGGGCGCCGGTCCCAGGAGTCCGTTCCACAGCGCCTCGGCACCGATCCCGCACGTCGAGACCGCGCCGAGGCCGGTGACGGCGACCCGGCGGCGCATCAGCGCTTGGCGTCGACGAGGGCGATGGCCTGCGCCACGGTGGTGACGTCGGCCAGTTCTTCCTCCTCGACGGTGATGTCGAACTCCTCCTCGAGCGCCATGACCAGCTCGACGAGGTCGAGGCTGTCGGCCTCGAGGTCGTCGGCGAAGCTGGCCTCGGCCACGATGCGGTCGGCGTCGATGGCCAGCATCTCGGCGGCGATGGTGCGGAATCGGTCGAAGGTGTCGGTGCTCATGGTGCTCCTCGATGGTTCAGTTGCTTCGATTGATGGGTTGTCCGGTGTGGCAGGGGGGAACGGCGGTGCGTGGCCCTCAGAATGCTCCCATGCCGAGACCTCCGTCCACCGGCAGGACGGCCCCGGTGACGAAGGCGGCATCGTCGGAGGCCAGGAAGGCGACAGCGGCCGCCACCTCTTCGGGCTGGCCGATACGACCGAGGGGAACGGCGCCGGCCATGGCAGTGACGGTGTCGTCGCCCAGTGCAGCCAGCATGTCGGTGGCGACCGGGCCGGGTGCCACCACGTTGGTGGTGATCGAGCGTGAGCCCAGTTCGCGAGCCAGGGAGCGGGCGAAGCCGACCAGGCCGGCCTTGGCGGCGGCGTAGTTGGCCTGGCCGGCCTGGCCGGTGGCGCCCACCACCGACGAGATCACCACGATCCGTCCCCACCGGGCGCGGATCATGCGACGGGCTGCTCGACGGGCAACGCGGAACGTGCCGGCGAGGTTGGTGTCGAGCACCGTCGTGAAGTCGTCGTCGCTCATCCGCACGAGTAACTGGTCCTTGGTGATGCCGGCGTTGGCCACCAGCACCTCGACGTTGCCGATCTCCGACTCGATGTGGTCGAAGGCCTCGGCCACCGACGCCTCCGACGTGACGTCACAGCGCACCCAGGCCACGTCCTCGTCGAGGTCGTCGGGCCGTTCACCCCGACCGCAGGCCACCACTCGGTGGCCGTCGTCACGCAGTCGTCGAGCGGTGGCCAGGCCGATGCCCCGACCCCCTCCGGTCACCAAGGCGATTCGGTTCATGGTTGCTCCTGTCCGTCCCAGCGCACCACGGCGCTGGCCCAACTCATGCCGGCCCCGAACCCGACGAGCAGTACCTTGTCGCCGGTGGTCAACCGGCCGGCGTCGGCCGCCTCTGCCAGCGCCATGGGGATCGAGGCGGCCGAGGTGTTTGCGGTGTGGCCCCCCGTCCCCACCCCGCGGGGCAGGCCGCCCCCCCCGCGAACGGCGGCCGCGTGGGTGAGGGGGCGGTTTGGCTGGGGGGGGGCCCGCACCCGGGGCAGCGGGGCCGCGCCCCTCCGCCGCAGCGGCCACCCGACCTAGGGGGCGACGGCGGTGATCTTCGCCGACGGCGC
>JAFIEP010000036.1 GCA_020832495.1 Acidimicrobiia bacterium
GGGGGGGGGGGGGGGGCTGCGGGCGCGGACCCCGGGGGCCCCCCCCCCCCCCGGGCCGGGGCGCCCGGGGGCGGGGGGGGGGGGCCTCAGGCCACTTCAGCGCCCGCGGCCCGCTGGCCGCGGCCGGGTGTGCCAAGGTGAGGGTCGACCGGTCGACGGATGGACGACCGGAGGGCGAACGGAACGGTATGGCACCACGACGCGGTGAAACGGAAACAACTGGTGCACCATCGACGGTGCGGCCCGGCACCACGCTGCGAGAAGGCCGGGTGTGGCGCAACTGGGGTGGGAACCAGGCATCGGTGCCGATTCGATGGCACCGGCCCACCACCGAGGAGGAACTGGTGGCCGTGGTGCGGCGCGCTGCTGCGGAGGGCACCACGGTGAAGGCCGTCGGTGCAGGGCACAGCTACTCGGCCATTGCCTGCACCTCGGGTCATCTGGTCGACCTGTCGGGCTACGACCGGGTGCTGGCGGCTGACCTCGACTCGGGTGTGGTCACCGTGCAGGCCGGCATCCCGCTGTGGAAGTTGGCCGACGAACTGGCTGTTCGGGGACGGGCCCTCGAGGTGCTCGGCGACATCAACGTCCAGTCCTTGGCCGGCGCCATCTCCACCGGCACCCACGGCCCGGGCATCGGGTACGCCAACCTGGCCAGCCGGGTCATCGGCTGCCGACTGATCGATGGCCAGGGTCAGGTGCACGACATCGCGGCCGCTGACGACGACGCCGCCGGGGAAGCGCCATTGCTGGCGGCCGTGCGGGTGGGCCTCGGTGCGCTCGGGCTGTTGTCGACCATCACCTTGCAGACGGTGCCGGCGTTCAACCTGCGCGTCATCGAACGGGCCCTGCGCGTCGACCGGTTGCTGGCCGACCTCGATGCGGTGGTGTACGGCAGCGACCACCCTGGGCTGTTCTGGTTTCCCGGCTCCGACGTCGTATTGGTGCGCCAGCGCACCCGCACCGACGAGTGGCCACGGCCCCGCTCGAAGCGAGCGGCGTGGTGGGCCGACGTGGCGGTGGACAACTACGTCTTCGACGCGGCCTGCTCGTTGTCGAGCCGTTTCCCGTCGGTGGCTCGCAGCATCATCAGCGGGGCATCGGCCAAGCGGCCTCACGAGTGGGTGGACCGCAGTGACCGGGTCTTCACCACCCCGCGGCTCGCCCGCGTGCTCGAGATGGAGTACGCCGTGGCCCCCGAGGTGTTCCCCGAGGTGTTCGAGCGGCTCGGGCGGCTGGTCGACTCGGTGGGCACGCCGCTGCCCGTGCCGGTGGAGATCCGCTGGACCAAGGGCGACGACGCCTTGTTGAGCCATGCCCACCGCCGCGACAGCGTCTACATCGCTGCCCACGTCCACCACCGTCAGCCCTACGACCAGTACTTCGCCGGGTTCGAGTCGATCATGGACGACTACGACGGTCGACCACACTGGGGCAAGTTGCACTTCCAGACCGCCGAGACCCTGACGCCCCGCTACCCGCGCTGGGTCGAGTTCGCGGCGGTGCGACGGCGGTTGGACCCGCACGGGCGGTTCACCAACCCCTACCTGGACCGGGTACTCGGTCCCATCACCACCGACGCCGAGGGTGCCTCGTGACCGCCGCCGAGATCCTCGCTGCCGCGCCGCGGGTGTCGCTCGGGTACTGGCCGACCCCGCTCGTGCGCTGCGATCGGCTGCGGGAGGTGGTCGGGGGGCCGATGGTGTGGCTCAAGCGCGACGACTGCAGCGGCTTGGCCCTCGGGGGCAACAAGACCCGCAAGCTCGAGTACCACCTCGGCGCCGCGCTGGCCGCCGAGGCCACCGGGGTCGTCACCTTCGGTGCGCTGCAGTCGAACCACGCCCGCCAGACAGCGGCGGCCTGCAACGCTGCCGGGCTGACCTGCGACCTGGTCCTGGTGGAAGCGGTCGACCGGCACGACCAGGCGTACGTGGCATCGGGCAACCTTCTGCTCGACGGTGTGCTGGGGGCGACCGTGCACCAGGTGGCCGACGAGGACGCGGCGGCCGAGACCCTCTTCGCGCTGCTGGGCGAGGCCGAGGCCGACGGCCGTGCCCTCCACGTCGTTCCGCCGGGGGCGTCGGACGTGGTCGGCACCCTCGGCTACGTGCAAGGTGCGCTCGAGTTGTGGACACAGGCCGGTGAGCTGGCACTCGACGTGGAGCGGGTGGTGGTGGCGGCCAGCACGGCCGGGACGGCAGCCGGCCTGGTGGTCGGTGCCGGTCTGGCCTCGGCGGCGTCGCCGGCAGCCGCCGCAGCGGTGGTGGACGTGGCCTGCGTCTACGCCCCGGCGGTCACCACCGAGGCCACGCTGGCGACCCTCGTCGCCGACACTGCAGCCCACCTCGGCCTGGACGACACCGCGCTGGCGACCTGGAAGGTGGACGACACCCCGTTGGGGGCGGGCTACGGGATCCCCAGCGAGGTGGGCCTCGCGGCCATCGCCTTGTTGGCCCGCACCGAAGGGGTCCTGCTGGACCCGGTGTACACCTCGAAGGCGTTCGCCCACCTGCTGGCCGCCATCGACTCGGCTGCCATTCCGGCGGATCGTGACGTGGTGTTCGTCCACACCGGTGGCGCACCGGGGCTGTTCGCCTATCCCGACGAGGTCGCGGCGCGCTAGGCCGTCGGGCGCCGGCTGCTCGGTAAGGTGACGTGGTGGCCACGACCGATCGACGGCGGGTGGACGGCAAGCGGCCGATTGCGACCCTGGCGACGCTCCTTCTCGCCGCCTCGGTGGTGGTGACCGTCAGCACCGCGTCGGTCAACGCTCAGGAACGTGAGATCGATACGCTCGAGGAAGCGCGCCTGTTGGCCATCGTGGTGGTGGCTGAGCGAGCTGCGTATCTCGAGGCGCTCGACCTGCTCGCTACCCCCGTACCCGCCGCCCTCGATGCCGTGATCGACGAGGTGGCCGTGCCGCGCCGGACCACCACCGAGGAGCTGCTCGACGTGCTCGAGGAGATCGAGGTCTACGGCCAGGTCGCCGGGTTCGAGCTGACGGACCATGGCATCGACCTGTCCGACCCGGTGCGCGAGACGCTCGGGCCGGTGGATCTGTCGCCCGCCGATCCGGGGATCCACCTCGACGCGCTCGCCGACCTGGTCGAACGAGCAGGAGGCGCACCCGCCGGCAGTGGCCGCTCCATCGACGTCGACCTCCTCCTCGCCGAGGTGGTGTTGGCCTTCGATGTGGTCTACGACGACACGGGCACCCGCTCCGAGTCGGACGACGGCGTCTCCTGGCTGGTCGTGGGTGTGGCGGTAGGAGTCGCGCTGGGTGGTCTGGCAGTGGCCGTGGTGGCGCTGGCGGTGACACGAGGCCGCCGGCCGGTGGACGACGCCGATCCCGGCAACCTCGACGAGTTGCTGGACCTCAGCCGTCGGCTGGCCACAGCCCCCGATCCCGAGAGCGTCGAACGCTTGGCGGTGCGCGAGGCAGTGGCGCTCACCGGGGCCCGAGCCGCCGCCGTCGTTCGTCGTGACGGCGACATGCTGCACCTCGGAGTGGAGAGCGAGCCCGGGTTGTTGGTCGCCGAGCACATGATCGGGAGCATCTTCGCTCGGGTCGCCGAGACAGGCCAGCCGTTGCGTGCCGTGGTGCGTGACGACGCTGCCATCCGACACCTGCCGGTCAGCGTGGTGGCCGTGCCAGTGGTGCGGTCCGGGCAGATCAGCGCGCTGTTGGCGGTGTTTCGTGCAGCGGAGGTGCCGTTCGACCCGGGGGAACAGGCGACACTGGGATCCATGGCGCCGCTCGTGGCTGCCGCCGTCGACGGGGCCCAGCGGGTGGGCGACGCGACCGCGGCCAGCCTCTCCGACCCGCTGACCGGGGTCGGGAATCGACGTCGCTTGGACGCCGACCTCGGCGCGCTGCTCGATCGGTCGTCAACCGATGGTGAGAACGCGCCGAGCGTCGCCGTGGTGATGATGGATCTCGACCGGTTCAAGGACGTGAACGACAACCACGGGCACCCTGCGGGTGACCGATTGCTGCGCGAGGTGGCCGACATCCTGCGTGCCGAGGTGCGACCGGGCGACAGCGTCTACCGCTATGGCGGCGAAGAGTTCTGCCTGGTGCTCCCCGAAACGACACTCGCGGACGCCGCTGCCGTGGCCGAGCGCATCCGGATGGCGGTGGGACAGCACCCGCTTCCCATCAACGCCACCGACCGCTTGGCGGTGACGGCCTCGTTCGGGGTGGCGGCCACCGACCCGACGGTGGAACACGCCCGTGAGGAGGTCGTGGCGCAGGCCGACGCCGCCCTCTACAGGGCCAAGTCAGCAGGCCGCGACCGTGTGGTGACCATGGCGGATCCGACGTCGTGAGGCCCTGAGCGCGAGCAGAGCTGTCACGTCGAGCGTCCGCCGATCGTCAGGTCGGTATGGAACACGTTGACGTGGTGATCATCGGTGGTGGACTGGCCGGGCTGACGGCCGCGCGCAGTTGTGCGCGACATCGGCTGCGGTCGGTGGTGCTCGAGCGAGCAGCGCCAGGCGGTCGGGCCCGTTCGGTCGAACGGGAGGGTTTCACGGCCAACCTCGGACCTCACGCCCTCTACCTCGAGGGTGCGGCAGTGAAGGTGATGGCCGACCTCGGCGTCGCCCTCCCAGCGGGAGCGTCGCCCGCCCTCGGTGGCGCCAAGGGGCGAGTGGGCGAGCAGGTGGGGCTGCTGCCGGGCTCGGCGTGGACGCTGGCTCGAACCGGCCTGCTCGGCGGTCGCGGCAAGGTCGGCGTGGCGCGTCTACTCAGGCGCCTGCCCGAGACCGACGCCTCGTCGTTGGCCGCCGTCACGACGGCGGACTGGTTGGCGTCGCTGCGGCTGCCGCCCGACGCCCTGGCCCTGGCGGAGGCGTTGGTGCGGCTCAGTACCTACGTCGCCGACCTGGGGGTGCTCAGCGCCGAGGTGGCGGTGGGCCAGTTGCAGTTGGCGCTCTCCGGAGGGGTCCGCTACCTCGACGGTGGCTGGCAGCGGCTGGTGGGATCCTTGGCAGCGGGCGTCGACGTGCGGAGCGGCACGGTGTCGGCGGTCGTCGACTGCCCGGAGGGCTTCGAGGTGCACACCACCGACGGGGCAGCGGTCACCGCCGGCGCCGTGGTGGCGACCGTCGGAGGGCCCGACGCCACGGCCGGGCTGCTCGGGGTACCCCGCTGGCGCACCGGACCGCCGGCGTTGGCCGCCTGCAGCGACCTTGCGCTTCGCCGGGTGCCTCCGGTGTCGTTCCTGTTGGGCATCGACCGCCCGCTCTACCTCTCCGCTCACGCGCCGCCGGCCGAGCTGGCGCCACCGGGTGGGGCCCTCGTGCAGTTGGCCCGCTACCTGTCGGCCAAGGAGGATCCGGACCGTCACACGACGCAGGCCGAACTCGACGAGCACGCCCACTACGCCGGCATCGAGGCCACCGACGTCGTGTGGAGCCGGTACCTTCATCGCATGGTCGTCGTCGAGGCTGTGGCCACCGCCGCCGCCGGGGGACTGCAGGGACGCCCGCCGGTCGCGGTGCCGGGACGTCCCGGAGCCTTCGTGGCCGGCGACTGGGTCGGTCCGGTCGGACACCTGGCTGATGCGGCCATGGCCAGCGGCGCCGCGGCGGCGACTGCCGCGGTGCACCACATCGGAGCGCGCCTCGGTGTCGGTTGACCACCTCGCCATCTTCGAAGCCGAACGGTCACGCCTCGTCGGTGTGGCCTACCGGATGCTCGGCACGCTGGCTGATGCCGAGGACGTGGTCCAGGACGCCTGGTTGCGCTGGGACCGCCTGGGCGACGCCGGGCGGGCCGAGGTGCGCACCCCCGCCGCGTGGCTGACCACCACGGTGAGCCGGCTCAGCCTCGACCGGCTCCGCTCGGCGCAGCGGCAGCGGGAGCAGTACGTGGGTCCGTGGCTGCCCGAGCCGGTCCTCCATGGCGACGGGTCGGTGCCCGGGCCGCCACCCGACCCGGCGGACGCTGCGGTGTTGGCCGACTCGCTGTCGCTCGGCTTCCTGTGCGTGTTGGAGCGCCTGGCGCCGGTCGAGCGGGCCGTCTTCCTACTGGTCGACGTCTTCGGCGAGCCCTACGCCACGGCGGCGTCGGTGGTGGGTCGTTCGGAGGTCACGTGCCGCCAGATCGCGCATCGTGCCCGACGGCGCGTGCGTTCCGAACGGCGGGTGATCGACGCCCGCCCCGACCCCGAGAGCGCCCGCACACTGCTCGACGCCTTCCTGGCCGCCGTGGTGGGTGGCGACCTCGACGGGCTCGTCGAACTCCTGGCCGACGACGTGGTGCTGACCAGCGACGGCGGCGGGGTGGTGACCGCGGCGCGTCGCCCGGTCGTGGGCGCGGATCGGGTGGCTCGGTTCCTGGTGAACCTGGCCCGGCGGGCGGCGCCCGACACGGTGGTGCGCCACTGCACGGTGAACGGCGCTGCTGGCCTCGAGGTGTGGGTCGGGACAACCCGAGAATTCGTCCTGAGTGCCGATCACGACGGAGCCAAGGTCCGCGCCCTGTGGGTGGTGCGCAACCCAGAAAAGCTCACCGACCGGATCGTCAAGCCGGAACTCTTGTGACGGGCCACAGGTCGTCGAGGAACTCGGCGATCTCGGCGGTGAGCCGGTCGGGGAACAGCCGGAGTTCGAGCACCGAGCGTGCCGGTTCGAGCCGGCCGTTGGGGAGTTGCTGGGCCAGTCGCTCGGCGTCGCTGAAGGGATGGATGAGGTCGTGGGCGTGGGCGATGACCAGCGATGGCGCCGCAATGGCGTTGCGCTGTTCGACGGTGGGGGCCACCGGTCCGATGAGGATGCCGTGGAGCACGGACTTGATGACCTCGGGCGACGCCGTCAACAGGGCCATGGCGCCGTTCAGCGCGTCGTTCGGTGTGGCCGGGAGGCGCCCCAGCAGCCGGCTGAGCGCGCCGGCCGGGCCGGCGGCGTAGTGCATGGTCAACAGCAGTGGCGTGAACAACATGGCGGCTGCGGGGGTGGCCCATTCGAGCACCGGCATCTCGAGCACCATGCCACGCACCCGCTCGGGGGCGGCCACCGCCACCTGCAGGCTGACGTTGCAGCCGAGCGACACGCCGCCGAGCACGGCCTGGTCGATCCCGAGGTGGTCGAGCAGCGCCACCACCTCGTCCGCGTAGGCGTCCATGCGATAAGCGGAGGCCTTCGGGGGCTTGTCGCTGCGGCCGTGGCCGAGCAGGTCCAGCAGCACCACCCGGTAACCCTGCGCCGCCAGCGAGCGGGCCAGGGCCCGGTTGATGTCGCTCGACAGCAGGAGACCGTGGAGGTAGAGGACGACCCGGTCGCCCTCGCCGTACTGTTCGTAGTGCAGTGTGTGATCGCCGAAGCGGAATGTTTCGGCAGGGGCGACGTCGGTCATGTCGGCCGAGTGTACGGGGATCAGACGCCCGCCAGTGCGAAGAGACCACCCAGCGCGACCAGCCCGCCGGCCACCAGGCGGGCGGCCCCGATGTTGCGCAGCGCCATGGCCCCGGCGGCCCCGGCGGCGTGCAGCAGCGCAGTGGCGACCACGAAGCCGACGACGTAGCCGAAGGGGAGGGCCCCGGCGGGTAGTTCGGCACCGTGGGCGTGGCCGTGGACGGCGCCGAAGACCGCAGCGATGGTTGGCAGGTACCACACCGTGCGCCTCGATCCGAAGGCCACGAGCCCGCCGAGTGCCAGCAGTGACACGGCGATGAGGACCTCGACGCCCGCCGCCGCACCGGTGCCGAGACCGACCAGACCTCCGACGACCATGGCGCTGACGAAGGCAGCGGGCGTGGCCCAGGCGACACGGCGATCAGAGGCGGTGGCGGCCACCACCCCGACCGCCACCATGGCCAGCAGGTGGTCCCACCCGACGATGGGGTGCAGGAAGCCTTCCCCCAGGCCCGTCGAGGTGGCCGGTGCGTGGTGGGGGTGGGCGGCAGCCACGCCGCCGACGGCCAGCCAGGTGGCCACGGCGGCACCTGCCCCGACGAGCGGGCGCACCCATCGGTGGCGGGGGCGCGGGGCGAGGTCGGACGGGGCGTCAGCCATGAGGACTCCGGGGTCGAACGAACGGGCGGGACTGGGTCGGACCCGCCGGGTGGTGGTGACGTTACTCACGAACCGCCGTCGGGTTCGCCGGCCAGGAAACGGGCGAACCAGCGGGCCGAGTCCTTCGGCGTGCGGCGGAAGTCATCGTCGTAGTCGATGTGCACGAGGCCGAAGCGCGGCGTCCGACCGAGTGCCCACTCCACGTTGTCGGCATACGACCAACAGAAGTAGCCGTCGACCGGCACCCCTTCGCGCTGGGCGGCGAGGACCTCGGCGAGGTGGGAGCGGTAGTACCAGATGCGCAGGTCGTCGTGCACCCGACCGTCGACCACGGTGTCGGGGAAGGCGGCACCGTTCTCGGTGACCACCAGGCGGTCGGCCACCGGGTGGCCGCTGTAGCGACGGAGCACCTCGCTCAGGCCACGGGGCTCGACCGGCCAGCCCAGCGAGGTCCGCACCTTCGGGTAGCTGCGGGGTGGGACGGGACTGGGCACCGCCCACAGGCCCGGGACGGGAGCCGGCACCACGTGCGGCGGGTAGTAGTACTGGATGCCCAAGAAGTCGAAGCGATGGCTGAGCGCATCGAGGTCGTCGCCGCGGACGGCGGGGGCGAGATAGCGCCGCAGCAGGCTGGATGCGGCGAAGGGATAGCCGCGGCCTCCCAGTGGTTCGAGGAACATGCCGTTGCACAGGGCATCGAGGGCGTCGTGGCCAGCGCGACGTAGCGGGGACGTCGGGTGGAACGGGTGCATGGGCGCTGTCTGGTGGGTGGTGCCCACCTTGGCATCGGCGGGCAGCAGGGCCGACAGGGTTCGACCGGCCTCGGCGATGGCCATGTTGAGGTGGTGCACGCTCGTGAAGTACCGGCGCAGGTGGAGTCCGAACCGGTCGAAGATGCCCACCAGGATCTGCAGGGCATGCATGTTGGGTTCGTTGCACACCATCCAGTGCGTGACGCGATCGCCGAAGGCTTCGGCGCACACCGCCGCATAGTCGGCGAACCAGTCGATCACGTCTCGGTTGGCCCAGCCACCACGTTCGTGGAGACACAGGGGGAGATCCCAGTGGTAGAGGGTCAGCCACGGCTCGATGCCGTGCTCGAGGCAGGTGTCGATGACCCGGTCGTAGAAGGCCAGGCCCGACGGGTTGGGGGCGCCGGTCCCCTCGGGGATGATGCGAGGCCACGAGAGCGAGAACCGGCTGGCTGCGAAGCCCAGCTCGGCGATGAGGCCGATGTCCTCGGGGTAGCGGTGGAAGAAGTCGATGCCGCGGTCGCCGACCTTCGCGCCGCCACGAACCCGGCGGCGGTGGCCGGCGTGGTCCCACACCGACGGCGACTTGCCGTGCGCGTTCCAAGCCCCTTCGATCTGCCAGGCGGCCGAAGCCACACCCCAGGTGAAGTCCTTGCCGAAGTCGTCCCGCTGCACGTCGCCGATGGTACGACGTGATGCCTCGCGGTCACCGCATCAGGGCGGCGCGTACCAGCAGGTAGACACCGAACACGAGGCACACTCCAACGGTGATCTGGTGGCCGTGGGCGTCCAGCCAGTTCCGTGCTGCCACCAGCCGCTGGTCGAGCGAGCGGGGCACCCTGACATGGCTCACGATCGGGACCCAGATGGTGGCGGTTGGGACCCCCATTACCACCGCCACCAAGCAGGTCAGGGCCACCAAGTTAACCACGGCCCCGGAAACGTGCAGCAGCGCGGGGGTGAAAAACAGCA
>JAFIEP010000039.1 GCA_020832495.1 Acidimicrobiia bacterium
CCCCACCACCACCCCGGCGGGGGGGGGGCCCCGCGGTGGCGCGGCGTCACCGCCGCGACGGCCGAACACCGCCGGGCTCAGCTCTCGTCGGCGCCGTCGCCACCACCATCGCCGCCCGAGCTGGCGCCGCTGGCGGAGGCACCGTCGGCCACCTGCTCGGCGGTGAGCTCGCCGGCCTCGATGGCCAGGTCTTCCTCGGTGGCCTCGCCCGCAGCGATACGGGCCTGGCGAGCGGCCTCCTGCTGCATGATGACCGTGGAGCGCGTGGGGCTGCCCTGCGCCACCGGCTCCTCACCGTCCACATCGGCGGTGACCCCGTCGGGCAGCGGGATCTCGCTGACCCGCAGGGCGGTGCCGATCTCGAGGTGGCTCACGTCGGCCTCCACCTGGGTGGGGATGGCGTCGGGGCGGGCCTTGATGGGCAGCGTGTACATGAGTTGGTCGATCATGCCCTTCTGGGCATCGACCTTGGGGGCTTCGCCCTCGAGGATGATGGGCACCTCGACGCTGAGCGGCTGATCGGGGTCGATGAGCAGGAAGTCGACGTGCTCGACGGTGCGCCGCACCGGGTGGCGGTTGAGGTCCTTCACCATCGACAGGTGGGTGTTGCCGTCGACGGTGAGCGAGATGAGGGCGTTCTGCCCGGCGTCGGTGGAGAGCGCACGGCGCAGCTCCGGCCAGGCCACGCTCACCGAGCGTGCCTCGGTGGACAGCCCGTACACCACGCCCGGCACTCGGCCCTCCTCGCGGAGGCGCCGAGCGGCGGCGGTGCCGGTGGGCCGGCCGGTCTCCACGGTCAAGGTGACATCCATGGCTGTTCTCCTGGCGGGACCGCCCAGGTGGCGGCCGAATCGGGGGCGATGACGGGAATCGAGATCGAATCGAGATCGAACGGCGCTCGGCGGACGAGCGGGGGCCGGATCGACGCCCGCGGTGCGCGGGAGTCGACGTAGACCAGCGTCGGATCTTACCGGGACGAGGGCGGCAGGGGCGAACCAGCCGACGCGCCACCGGTCTCGGCTCTGGCTCAGCTCTGGTTGGCGCCGCCGAAGATCTCACTGACCGAGGTGTCCTCGAACACGGCGTCGATGGCATCGGCGATGACACCGGCCACCGACAGCACCTCGATCTTGTCGATCTGCTTCTCGGGTGGCAGCGGCAGCGTGTTGGTCACCACCACCTTGCCGATCACCGAGTTCTTGAGCCGGTCGATGGCCGGGCCGGACAGGATGGCGTGGGTGCAGGCGGCGTGCACCTCCGAGGCGCCCCGTTCCACCAGCTGTTCGGCGGCGGCCACGATGGTGCCGGCGGTGTCGATCATGTCGTCGATCAGCACACAGGTGCGACCGTCCACCTCGCCGACCACGTCGCGGGCCTCGACGGTGTTGCGGGCGCCCTTCACCCGGCGCTTGTGCACGATGGCCAGATCCGCGTGGAGCATGTTGGCGTAGCGCTCGGCCACCTTCACCCGACCGGCGTCGGGTGACACCACCACCAGGTCGTCGCCGAGGCGCGACAGCCGTTCGACCAGCACCGGCATGGCGGTGAGGTGGTCCACGGGGCCGTCGAAGAAGCCCTGGATCTGCCCGGAGTGCAGGTCGACCGAGATGATGCGGTCGGCACCGGCCACCTGGAACATGTTGGCCACCAGCTTGGCGGTGATGGGTTCGCGTCCTTCGGACTTGCGGTCCTGGCGGGCGTAGCCGAACGAGGGGCACACCACGGTGATCCGCTTGGCCGAGGCCCGCTGGGCGGCGTCCACCATGATGAGGTGTTCCATGACGGCGTCGTTGACGGTCATGGCATCGGTGCGAGCATGGCTCTGCACGATGAAGACGTCACTGCCGCGCACCGACTGGTCGTAGCGGCAGTGCAGCTCGCCGTTGGCGAACTCTGCGGTGTTGGCGTCGCCGAGGGACTGTCCCAGCCGTTCGGCGATCTCCTCGGCCAGCGGCAGGTTCGCCCGGCCCGAGACCAGGTGCAGCTTCTTGGTCGTGACGAGTTCCATGGGCCCCTTCCCAGGCTCCGGTCGGCCGCCCATCGGCGTCCCCACGGCTTCGCCCAGCGGTGCACCCACCAACGCATCGGCCGACGCATCGGTCGGTGCGCCGGGTCGTTCACTCACGGGTTCGCTCACGGGTTCCCTTCGGACGCAGCCACGTCGATGCCCGCAGTGTAGAACGGGCCGGTCACGGTGTCGTCCGGGATGTCCGCCCCAGGGCCCAGGGCAGCGTAGGGGCCCACCTCGCAGCGGTCCCCAATGCTGGCCTCCCGACCGGTGGTGGCCGCCACGACGCACTCCTCGCCGACCGTGCAGTCGACGAGGCGCACGCCGGGTCCGATCTCGGTGCCCCGCCCCACCGTGGTGCGACCCGACAGGATGGCGCCGGGGAACAACGTCACGTCGGGCGCCAACTCGACGGTGGCGTCCACGTAGGTGCACCCCGGGTCCACCATGGCCACCCCTCGCCGCAGCCAGGCCTCGTTGGTGCGCCGCCGCAGTTCGGCCTCCGCGGCGGCGAGCTGCGCCCGGTCGTTCACCCCTTCGGTCTCCGACGCGTCGGCGGCCACCATGGCCGACACCGCGTAGCCGGCGTCGACGAGCACCGAGACCACGTCGGTCAGGTAGTACTCGCCCTGGGCGTTGTCGGGGTCGATGCGACGCAGGGCCGGGGCCAGCACCGCCGAACGGAAGCAGTAGATGGAGGTGTTGATCTCCGTGATGGCCAACTGCTCGGGGGTGGCATCCGCCTGCTCGACGATGCCGACCACCCGGTCGTTGGCATCACGCAGCACCCGGCCGTAGCCGGTGGGGTCGTCGAGGCGCGCCGTGAGGATGGTGCACGCAGCGTCGGTGGCCCGGTGCTGCTCGACGAGCGCCGAGATGGTGGCCGGCCGCAGCAGGGGGTGGTCCCCCGGGAGCACCAGCACGTCGCCCTCGTCGTCGAGCTCGGACTCCTCGAACCCGGTGAGGGCCACCGAGACGGCGTCGCCGGTGCCCCGCTGCTGGGCCTGCTCCACGAACTCGAGGGGCACCGGGGTGTCCTGCTCACCGAGCTTCTTGGTGACCCGATCGGCGCCGTGGCCCACCACCACCACCGCCTTGCGAGCCTCGGTCTCCCGCAGGGAGTCGAGCACATAGAGGAGCATGGCCCGGCCGCACAACAAGTGCAGCGGCTTGGGCCGGGTGGAGCGCATCCGGGTGCCCTCACCGGCGGCGAGGACGATGGCGGCAAGGTCGCGAGCTGGCATGGGCTTGTTCTAGCGCGTTCGGACCCACCCGATAGGCTCACGGGGCACCCGCCCCGGCGGGATCACCTTTCGGGGGTGATGTAATCGGCAGCATGCGAGGTTTTGGTCCTCGACGTAGGGGTTCGAGTCCTCTCCCCCGAGCTCGTTTCGCTTCGGTGCGAACCACGCCGCTAGGGTGCTCCCCGTCATGGGCTCCCTCATCAAGAAGCGCCGCAAGCGCATGCGCAAGAAGAAGCATCGCAAGATGCTCCGCCGTACCCGGTTCCAACGGCGGGCACAGGGCAAGTAACGCCCTGGTGACTGCCGGCCGTCGAGCGGACGGTGGTGGCGTTCCCTTTCTCCGGACCTACGCAGGTCCGACGGTGCGCACCACGATCCGACCAGGCCCCGGGTGGTCGCCCTCCACGAACCAGGTGCTGCCGCTCCCGGCCAGCGACGGTTCGCGCCCGGTGACCTCGGCCAGTTCGTCGCGCCAGCGCGCCAACCGCGGCTCCACCACCAGCGCGGCGGGTTCCAGGTCGTTCGTGCCGTCGGCCGTGGGGCCGCCCAGGTCGTCCCAGGCGCGGTAGACCGACGCGGTGTCGCACGACAGCGGCGGCGTCAGCAGCGTGAAGGTCTGCGGGCGGTGGGGCAACGGCTCGAGGATCTCCCCCACCCCGCGCACCAGCGCCCGTCCGCCGCGCACACAGAAGGGCACGTCGGCGCCGAGCGTGGCCGCCGCGTCGGGGTCGTCGCCGCCCGCCCACCGCAGGATTGCCGCTGCGGCGGCGGAGCCGCCCCCCAGGCCGGCCCCGGCGGGGATGCGCTTGTGCAGGTGCACCCGAGCGGTGCGACCGACCAGTGCCAGCGCCCGCAGCACCAGGTTCGAGCCGTCGAGCGGCACCACCTCGCTGGCGGCGGGACCCTCGACGGTGATGCCCGAGCGGCCGGGCACGATGTTCACGGTGTCGGCCAGGTCAACGGTCACCATCTCCGCTTCGAGCAGGTGGTAGCCGTCGTCGCGCCGCC
Organism: Acidimicrobiia bacterium; assembly: GCA_020832495.1. Classification (GTDB taxonomy): domain Bacteria; phylum Actinomycetota; class Acidimicrobiia; order Acidimicrobiales; family Acidimicrobilacustridaceae; genus JAFIEP01. The sequence continues at coordinate 4,261 of JAFIEP010000039.1, forward strand.
CCACCACGCGCAGCGAGGTGGTCAGCTTGGCCGGAGCCTCGAGCATCACCTGTTCGGGTGGCGCCGCCTGAGGTGCGTCGGCAGATGCCTGCGGGCCGGTAGCGGCGGGTTCCGGCGACGGGTCAGTACTGGCGTCTGGCACCTGAGCAGCCTACTGATCGAGCCCGGCCACCCTCCGCCGGCCAAACCAGCCCGGCGATACCGCCGTGGGCCGCGGCACCACCCGGAACTTGCAGACGTTCGCGGGATCTCAGCCGAGGTGATCGCCAGACGGGCGAAGCGACCCCAGGGTGGGACCGACGACACCCTCAGCAGCCACGGACCCCCAGCCCCCACCACTCGACCTCGCCGTCCACGACATCGACCCGCACCGACAGCGGCTCGTCGATCGGCATCGGCCGCAACGACAGCAACGTCAGCGCATCGGCCGGCACCCGGGGTTCCACCCACACGTCGCCCGTCTCCCAGCCACCGTCGACGGTCTCGACGTCCAGCGCAACCTCCACGCGGCCATCGGACCCCGCACGGCCCGCCTGCACGTACACGATGGGACAGATCGTCGAGGTCTGCACGGTGGCCGGCGTCGGCCCAACCTCGACGACGTCGCGCGATGCCCGACGTTCACCGACGGCTGGAGCGATCACCACCGGCTCGCCAACCGGCACCTCCGCAACCGGAGCACCGTCGACCTCCACGTCGCCGACGCCCCGCTGCGGCGCGACGTGCCGGTGCACATCGTCGGCTTCCTCCTGCGCATCCGGCGCCAGCCGAGCACCGCCGACGGTCACCCAACCGTCCCGGACCACCGCAGTCGCCCAGCCGTCCGCGCTGCCCACACACAACCCCGGGGCGAAGGCGGCGATAACCGAGCGGTCGCCCGCGAACAGTGCCGCCCACCGGTCCGTGCAGTTCTCCTGCTCGCCGTCGACCGCCAGAGGCAGGTACCGCTGCCTCGATGTCGGGTCGACCCACCCCGCCCATCCCCAGGGGCGAGGACCAGGTTGACCCTCCCTGCGTTGCACCAGCCTGCCCAGGTCCGCTTGTCCGCCGAGCAGCCACTCGACGTCGTGGGCCACCGCGACGGTGACGTCCTCACCGACGATGTGCACCGCTGGCGGTCGCAGGTCGACGAGCAGGGGGGCATCCATCCCATCGTGTGCTCTCGGGGTGACGCCCTGGTCGGCTGCACAGCCGATCGACGCAAGCACCGAGGCGACGGCGGCGACCGCACAGGCTGTCCAGCGGGGTGCCGGGCCTGTCACCGGGACACCGTTCCGCGCCTTGCCAGCGACCTGACTCGTCCACACCGCTCAACAGCCACGGATGTTCAGCCCCCACCACTCGACCTCGCCGTCCACGGCATCGACCCGCACCGACAGCGGCTCGTCGATGGGCATCGGCCGCAACGACAGCAACGTCAGCGCATCGGCCGGCACCCGGGGTTCCACCCACACGTCGCCCGTCTCCCAGCCACCGTCGACGGTCTCGACCTCGACTGCCACCTCGACCATGCCGTCAGCGCCCGGAGCCCCAGCACGGACCGAGACAGCGCCGCAGATCGTATCGGTGGGCCCGTACCCCGGGTCTGGATCCGCACTCTCGTAGAAGCGTGATGCACGACGCTCACCAACCTCCGGTGCAACGACCACTGGCTCACCTACGGGAACCATCGTCGCCCGAACGCGATCCGGTACGGCGACGTGGGGTTCGTCCTCGAACCCGGCCAGATACTGCTCCACCTCGAAATCGGACAGCCCCGCTCGGTCGATTGGTCCGCCACCTTCAGGCCGAGCGCTCCCGACCTCGATCCACTCCTGTCCGACCTCGGCCACCGTCCACCCGTTCAGCATGCGGACACAGAGCCCAGGCGCCACCCACGCAAGCGCCGACCCGGCTGCGTCGACGAGCACCATCCAACGATCCGTGCAGGTCGCAAAGAGCCCAGTCTTGGCCAACGGCAAGGACTGCTCCCCCCAACCACCGGCCACCCCGGCCCACAAGGTGTCATGAGGACCAGCCTGCGGTTCGCTCGGTTCGCCCTCGGCCCACCGCACCAAGTCTGCCACCGCTGCGGCATCCTCCACATGAGCCATCACGTCATCGCGCTCCCCCAGCACGACCGCAACATCCTCGCCGTGAAGGAGAAGAGCGGGCGTTCCCAACCGCGGCAGCACGCCATCATCCATCCCGTCGTGCTCGAGCCGGAGCGCCTCCTCGCCTGACGGCCCCACGCTCCGACACCCGACCACGATCAGCGCCACGGCCACCACGCACACCGCCAGGCGACATGCGACATCACCTCTCACGACGACGCCACCTCGAGCACGGCACTCGCTTCCCACGAGGTCACTTCGCCATCGAGCACCTCGAGTCGCGCGGTTGCGGGCAGAACCCGGCTGTAGTTGTTGTGCAACGAACCGAGGTCGTCGATCTCAACCGTGGACCACGCCGGCAGCGTGTACTCCCCCACCACTGTCGTACTGTTCGGTCGATGCCCGTAGAACGTGATTCGAACGGTGACCGTCGCACCAGGTATCGCGCTCGGAGATCCGGTCGTGATGATCGGTCGTAGCGTGGCGTAGCCGCCGGAGAAGTAGTTGTCCCAGGTCTGGTTCTGGCCGCCGTAGACGTGGAGCCATGTGCTGCTCGGGAGTGACCCACTCGACGCTCCATCGGCGAACAGCCACACGAGGTCACTGCCCTCCCAGAGGTGGTTGATGCGGGCGGAGAAGGAGATCGGTTGGCCCGACGCGTGGGGATCGGGGTGGACAACGACGAGGCTGGCTGCACTACATCCGTCAACGACCGAAATGGTCAGCACCCCGGCTCCGGTGCGACGGTCGACAACCTCGCCAGACGCTGATGAGCAGATGTACGGGTGGCCTCCGATGCCGTAGCCCACCAGCGTTGCGCGCAGGGTGTCATCGCTGCTGAACAGGCTCACGGTCAGGTCACCGTCAACCCCGTCCGCTGGGTCGACGTCGACGACCCAGGCGCCTCCGGGTTCGATCTCCCCGCTTGCGCCGCCCTGAACGCCACTCTGCAACTCGAGGATCTCGCGCTCGTAGCCTGGATCTACTGGCTGGCGCGGACGAGACGACAGGTCACTCGGCGCCATCAAGCGCTGCATACCAAAGAGTCCAGACGGTCTCAGGGCAGGCGGCGCCAGCCTGGAATGCCATGCGTTCGGATCACTACTCGGAAGCGTCCACGAGTACCGAGCCGAGCCAGAGTTGCTGTGGTGCATCGTGTGCATCGCAACCCAGAGGTCGGCAACCAGCGACTCGAGGCCAGGGCCCTGGTCGGCAACGAGCGGCCGCAGGATGTCATCGAAGTAGTCGACCGACCCTGAGTGGTCGGCCACCGCCTGCCAGAACTCGTAGACGACGTCGATGTCATTGTCGTCGTTCAGCCGTTCGGCGAGGTACTGCCAGAAGATCCCTCCGGCGTACCAGCGTCCGGCACCCCACGGCCGATCCTGGTGAGGTCGGGATTCCGGTCCCCGTGCCGTGAGGGCACGGGCCGGATGTTGCCACAACGCCGCACCGATCCGCAGAGACTCCGGTGGCTTCGCCCACACCCCTTCATGCACGTGGGTCGGCGGCTCCGCCGCCGGCACGACGTGACTCATCACCTCGTTGAGGGGCGTACCGTCGATGGAGGCGTAGTAGGCCTCTGCGTACCGAGTGGTGGACTCGAGAAACCACTTGTACGTGTCGCCATCGGAGTCTTTGTTCGTTCCCATCAACTCGAACTGGAACAGATGAAACATCTCGTGGATGACCGTCGGACCCTCAGCACTTGGATGAAGCTTGATCCACGCTGGACCGCCCCTGGTCAAGGGGCCAAGGCGGTAGTAGGAGCAACAGGCTAGGCCTCTCGTGGCGATCGGCTCGATCCTCACCGGCAGCGGGGATGGAAGGTCAGACGGATCGCCGTACCCCGCGTCCCTGAACGTCAGCATCGACGCCTCGATGACCATCAAGTACTCGTAGATCTGCTGGGGGTAGGTCGGGAACGCCACCGACGGCTTCGGGTCGACACCCGTGAGGTCGTTCTCATCGAGGTCGAGCAACGGCGGGTCACCAGGCTCCGGGTCGTACTCGTAGAGTTCCTCGTCACCCAGGCTGAACGTGATGCTCACCGCGGGCAAACCGGGATCATCGAACTCGTGAACGATCTCGCATCGCCGGAAGGTGCTGTTCTGGGAGCGCACTTGCAGCGGGTCAAGGCACTCCGGATCAGGCGTCCCGCTCGTTCCATCGGGTGGTTCGCCCCCACCACCGCCCGGCGCCTCATGACCATCCAGCGCGTAGTTCGGCTCCTCGATGAGATCCTCGATTGCTATTTGTGTTGCCGGCTGCAGGTCGTCGAAGTCGTACGAGAACATCGCTGAGACCAGCGGCGTCGCACTGCTGGCGAAGTACGAATCGGTGCTGTCGCTCGCCCCTGCGGAACTCGGAACGTAACGAGCGTCGAGCTCCACCACGCCGAACGCAGCTTGGAGAAGCAGCAGCGCGTAGTCGTCCACCAACAACCGACCCCGCTCACGGTCGAGCACGACGCGGTCAATTGGCGGCATGGCGTTGTCCACCACGACCTGGATTGTCGGACCGGCGACCACCTCGTTCTCGGCGTCTGTCACCACGAGCCCGAGCGCTATCGGGCCATCGTCGAGGCCCGTCGTGTCGAGCACAACCGCATGGGGCAATGCGGTGGTGGTTGCGTAGGGGTCGCCGTCGACGGTAACCGTCACCGATGTCGGCACGCTGCCATCGTGCACACCGACCACGAGTTCCTCCTCGCCGAAGAGGAGGTCTCCGTCGTCGATTCCATCGATGGAGTACGGTGAGGTGGAGAACGACGTCGTCGTCGGCAACGAGGCGTTCGTGCTCTCGTCGAAGAGGTCGGCGAACAGTGGCTCCCAGCCCGGCTCATCGTCCGTTCGGGTGACCGCGTAGCTTCGGACCACGTACTCACGGTTCCACTCGAGCACGCCCGGGCCCACCGCTGCTTCAGCCCGGAGACCAGGCCACACCGGCGGAGTGGCATGAACACCAACCAGGGTTCCCGCCGTGTCCTCGATGACGAACAGGATTGCGCCGCGGCGAACCTCCATGGCGTCGGTCTCGTAGACAGCGGACAGGGTTGGCTGCAAGCTTCCGACAACCGTGCTCGGCGCAACCTCCGCTGGCGGCAGCGGTGCATCGACGGCGGCGCCGTCGGACCACCAGACCACCAACGCGCCTGCGAAGTCGTAGCCCTGTGTAGCGCGAAGCTCAGTGAGCGTCCCACTCGATTCATCTTCAGCGCCGATCATCAAGCCACTGCCCAGCATCCACGGTGAAGCCAGCGACGACCCGAGCCACCATGCCACCACCTCGCTGCCCTCGTCCGCAGGATTCGAGTGACAGTCACCAAGGTCGAGCACCGTCGACAGCGCCGGTGCCACGACGTCGTCGATCGACCCCACTGCGCTTCCGGTGAAGGGCTGGTTCGCCCACGTCAACCCTTGGGCATCCCACGAACCGAACGTCGGATGAAGGCTCAGATCCGCCGGAGGACCAGCCGGACAGCCAGCCAACCGGTGCGCATACCATCCACCGAGGACGTTCTTCCCTGCGAGAAAGCTCGCCCAGTCGTCGGCGACCTGCTCGTCACCTCCGACGTCCCACAACCCAGGCGCCAGCTTCACGTAGGCTCGGCTCGCCTTGCCGGTCGCATCGTCGTGTCCGACCCACAGCGACGGTTCAGCCGAGTGGTCGGCACTGTCACCGTCCGTGACGTAGGTGTCGGCCACATCGAGGGTCAGCGCCAAGGCAGGATCGACCATCACGGGGTACACCCGCTCGGGGTCGGCCAACCACTCCTCGTCAGCGCTCACCACCAGCACCGTCTCGCCTGAACGCTCGGCGATGCGGTAGCTGACACCGTCTGAGTACGCGGGGCGCCCTGTTGTCGGGTGGACCGAGCTGTCGACCATCCAACCGTGCGGGATCCACAGTGAGCCTCCGTCGGGCGAACCCTCGGTGTCGACGAAGCGCACGTGGCCGCTGTCGTCCACGACCGGTGTCCCCCCTGCAGCGTCGATCACTACCTCGAACTCGTGCGGCGCAAGCTCGCTACGTAGCCAAGCATTGATCTTCGCTCCATCCTGTCTCACCGCAACCTCAAGATCTGTCTCGGGGAGCGCATCGGGGTACACGACCGTCGCACCCTCCAGGCGCCCCGACACCGACCGAGCGGCCGGAAACCGGAGACCAACCTCAGACTCGCTGCCCAAGGCCCTCACCCGAACTGGCCCGCCCGTTGGGTCGTCAACGACGACAACCTCCACCGCCGACGTCACAGCTCGGTACTGCCCGTCGCCCGCGCGCTCCAAGGCAAAGCTCTCCGCCGGCTCGTCACGAAGCTCGCCAGCGGTCTCGCCGACGACCGTGACGTACGACCCGGTATCACCGACGCGCAACGTGAGGCGCTCATCCCCCGAGTACTCCGGCACCTCGACCAACTCAGCAGATGCGTCGACGTGCTCGACGAAATCGGCTGCGTCGGCGACCATGGCACGCTCGCCGGAAGGATCTACCTCGCCGATTGGGGGGGGTGTCGGCCCGATCTGACTGCTCGCTGGGGGAATCCCCGCTGCGAGCACCGCTGCCACCACAGCGAGATGCCACCGCACTCTGCGACCCACCGGCCTTCTCCGGATCGCGCCCGTCGGCCCATCGTGAGACTCCGACACCGTGACCATCTCCCCGTCCGACGACACCCGCGAGATTGTTGCACACAACGATGGATCGTTGTCGGAGAACCTCCACCTTGCCTGCCGCAACCCTTGCTCAGGTCCCGCAGCGCCACCCAGTGCTACCGCCCCCGCCCCGCCCTCTCGTTTCCTCATGACATCTCGCGGGGAATCCCAGCACGCGAGACGCACGCACGAACGGCGTGGGCACAGCGATCAGCCGCTCACCGACCGGACGGTGACGTCGCAGCGGTGGGCTGCAGTTCGCAGCGGCTCGTTGTCGTCCCCGTCGGCGAGGCAGAACTCGGCGGAGAGGTGACGTGCAGTGGCGAGCGCCTCGAGCGACAGCAGGTTGAGTCGCGTCCCGGCATGGACGAGCTCGGCCATCAGCCAACCGAGCGACCTGAGGGATGCCAGTTCCACGGTCTCCACCACGACGATGCTCAAGCGAGATCCGAGTCCTCTTGGGCAGCTCGCTCGGCCAGCAGCGCATAGCCACCGGCGTCGTCGATCGCCGCTCGCACCAGGCCGCGTAGGCCAGCTCGCCCGGCAGGCACGATGACGAGGGCGTCACCGAGATCGGCGACCTCGACGGCGCCGCCGTCGGTCAGGTTCCACCGGCGGCGCGCCTCGGCCGGCAGCGTCAGGTGCCCTCGGTCCGACACGCGATGGTTGGTGACGGTCACGAAGCCAACGTACGAGGTGGAATGCAAGAGCTACAAGGGTGCCGTGCGGCTCCGGCGCAATCGGTTCAGCCCCCCGCACCACTATGCGTTTCCACCCCGACCCGAGCCGACCCCCATCGTCAGCTGCCGTCAGCCGCCACGGCTCGGGCCAGGCGTCCCCAGGCCTCGACGCCGATCTGCTCAGGGCGGTCGGTGGGATCGATGCCCGCGGCGGTGAGCACCTCGACGTCGACCCGACCGGCCAGGGAGCGGCGCAGCATCTTGCGTCGCTGCGAGAACGCGTGGCGGACGAGGCCGAACAGCACCTTGGGATCGGCGTCGGTGACGGGGGCCGGGCGTCGGGTGATCTCGACGAGCACCGAGGCCACCGACGGTCGGGGCACGAACACCGACGCCGGCACCGACCCGACCAGGCGGGCGGTGGCGTGGTACGCCACCTTCACCGACGGGATGCCGTAGTCCTTCGACCCGGGCTCGGCCACCAGGCGCTCTCCCGCCTCGCGCTGCACCATGACTACCATGCGCTCCACGCTCGGCGCGTGGTCGAGCACGTCGAGCACCACCGGGGTGGCCACGTTGTAGGGCAGGTTGGCCACCAGCACCCACCGAGGCGCGCCGGCGAGCAGCGCCGGCCAGTCGAGCTCCAGCGCGTCTGCTTCCACCACCTCGACCGTCGCGTCAGCCGGATCAGCCAGCAACTCGCGCAGCGCGCCGGCCAGCGCGGGGTCGACTTCGACCACCACCAGATGCGCGCCGGTCTCGATGAGCGCCAACGACAGCGAGCCGAGCCCCCCGCCGATCTCCACCACGTGGTCACCGGGCCCCACACGAGCCAGGCGGGCGATGCGCCGCACGGTGTTGGGATCGGCCACGAAGTTCTGGCCCAGCGCCTTGGTGGGGGCCACGCCGTGGCGAGCCAACATCGTGGTGATGGTGGGGCGGGAGTGGGTCATGAGGGCCAGGTCGTCAGGGCCGGATGAGCGGGGCGGTGAGGCGGGGTGGAGCGCCCACTCAGCAGTAGCCGCCCCAGTGACCCTTGCCCTGCCAGCGCAACAGGACCAGCGCCATCTGGTCCTGGTCGGCGGGCGAGGCCTGGTTGGGCGGCACACCGATCAGGTCGGGCCGCCCGGCGTGGGACGCCGTGGTGTTCCACGTGCCCTGGTGGAACTGGTACGCCCCGAAGTAGGTGCCGGAGGCGTCGACGATGCTGTAGTTGCCGTTACTCTCCCGCGCCTTGGTACACGCCATCCATGCGAGCTCCTCGGCCGTCGGCGTCAGACCGGGACCACTGCTGCTCGCCGCCACCGTGGGTGGCGTCGTGGGAGCAGGTGCGGCGGTGGTGGGAGGTGCCGTGGTCGGCGGCGCCGTCGTGGGTGGCGCCGTGGTGGGTGCCACGGTGGTGGTCGGCGCTGCGGTGGTGGTCGTGGGCGCCAGGGTGGTCGGCGCTGCAGTGGTGGTCGTCGGCGCCACGGTGGTGGTGGGCGCGTCGGTGGTGGTCGGCGCCGCCGTGGTGGTGGTGGGTGCCTCGGTGGTGGTCGGCGCCCCGGTGGTGGTGCTCAGCATCTCCACGAACGACGCCGACTCGGCGTGGTCGCTGTCCGACATCAGGTCCACCACGAGCAACGGCACGGCCAGCACGGTCACCAGCACCGCGGCCAGCAGCCACCGGGACTGCACGGCCGCGGTCGCCGGTTCGAGGTCGACCTCGAGGACCTCGTCCTCGGCGATCTCGCTCTCGGTGTGCGTGTCCGCGCTGCGCGTGCCTCCGATGGAAGGCTCCCTCTCCGACATCAGCTCACGACCCTATGACGGTCGTAACACATCCGCAAACTGTTCGACGCCTCATCGAACAACGGCCCGGGCACTCGACCAGCGCCCACCGGGGCCAGCTGGCAGGCCGGGACACCGAGGCGCCCGACCAACCAGGCGAGGCGGTGCCCGGCTACGCCGGCGGCGCGTCGAGGCCGAAGAAGGCCGCCGTAGTGGCAGAGGTGGCCGCCGCCACCACCGAGAGCGGTTCGCCGCGGAGCTCGGCCAAGGTGGCCCCCACGTGGGTCACCCACGCCGGCTGGTTCCGCTTGCCCCGATGGGGCACGGGCGCCAGATAGGGGCTGTCGGTCTCCACCATGAGCCGGTCGAGGGGCGCCAGCACGGCCGCCTCCCGTACGTCGCCCGCCGAGGGGAAGGTGATGATGCCGCTGAACGACAACACGCAGCCGATGTCGAGGCAGCGGCGGGCGTCCTCGGGACCGCCGCTGAAGCAGTGGATGACCGTGCGGGCCGGCACCCCTTCGGCGACAAGCACGTCGAGCGTGTCGTCCCACGCCTCGCGGGTGTGGATCACCAGCGGCAGCCCGTGGCGGTTGGCCAGGGCGATCTGCTCGGCGAACACGGCACGCTGCGTGTCGCGGGGCGAGTGGTCGTAGTGGTAGTCGAGCCCGCACTCCCCCACGGCCACGACGTCGCCACTCGCCACCAACTCGACGAGTCCGTCGGTGCCGTGGCGGGCCTCGTGGGGATGCACCCCGGCGGTGGCCGACACGGGCTCGTGGCGCGCCGCCAAGCCCACGGCCGCCTCGGACGAGGCCACGTCCACCCCGACGGTGACCATGCGGTCCACCCCGGCTGCATGCGCCTCGGCCAACGTGGCAGCCACGTCGCTGTGGGGGTCGAGGTGGCAGTGGGCGTCGATCCACCCCAGCGCGACGCCCCCGTCGCCAGTGATCGAGCCGTCAGGCACTTCTCCGTCGGGCACCACGTCGTCAGTCATCGAGCTGCAGGGCTGACACGAACGCTTCCTGGGGCACCTCGACCCGCCCGATGTTCTTCATGCGCTTCTTGCCCTCCTTCTGACGCTCCAACAGCTTGCGCTTGCGGGTGATGTCGCCGCCGTAGCACTTGGCCAGCACGTCCTTGCGCTTGGCCTTCACCGTCTCGCGGGCGATGATCCGCCCGCCGATGGCCGCCTGGATGGGCACGTCGAACATCTGCCGGGGGATGAGTTCGCGCAGCTTCTCGGCCATGCGCCGCCCGTACACGTCGGCCCGGTCGCGGTGCACGATGGTGGAGAAGGCATCGACCGGCATGGCATTGAGCAGGATGTCGACCTTCACCAGGTCGGCCACGTCGTAGCCGTCGGGTTCGTAGTCCAAGCTGGCGTAGCCCTGGGTGCGACTCTTCAGTTGGTCGAAGAAGTCGGTGACCACCTCGGCCAACGGCACCCGGTAGACCAGCTCGAGGCGTTCCGGTGACAGGTACTCCATCTTGCGCAGCTCACCACGACGGCTCTGGCAGAGGTCCATGACCGTGCCCGTGTAGTCCGACGGGGTGAGCAGCGTGATGGTGAGGTAGGGCTCCTCGAGCGCCTCCACCTCGGCCATGGGCGGCATCTCCGAGGGGTTGTCGATGACCACTTCCTCGCCGCTGGTGGTGTGCACCCGGTACTCCACCGACGGGGCGGTGGCGATGAGCGACAGGTCGAACTCGCGCTCGAGCCGCTCGCGCACGATCTCCATGTGCAGCAGGCCCAGGAAGCCGCAACGGAACCCGAAGCCCAGCGCGCCCGACGTCTCGGGTTCGAAGGTGAAGCTGGAGTCGTTCAGGCGCAGCTTGTCGAGCGCATCACGCAAGGCCGGGTACTCGTCGCCGTCGACCGGGTACAGCCCGCAGAACACCATGGGCTTGGGTTCCTGGTAGCCGGGCAGCGCAGGCGCCGGGTTGGCCGCCAAGGTGACGGTCTCGCCGGAGCGGGCGTCGCTGATGTCCTTGATGCCGGCGATGAGGTAGCCCACCTCGCCGGCAGACAGTTCGCTCTCGGGGGTCATGTCGGGGCGACGGGTGCCCACCTCGTCGGCGTCGTGGGTGGCCTTGGCCTGCACGAAGCGCAGGCGGGCACCGGTGGTGAGCCGACCGTTCATCACCCGCACCGACGACACCACACCCCGGTACTGGTCGAAGTGCGAGTCGAACACCAGCGCCTGGAGCGCCGCCTCGGCATCGCCCTCAGGCGGGCCGATGCGCTCCACCACGGCGTCGAGCAACTCCTCGACGCCCTCGCCGTTCTTGGCGCTGATGGGCAGCACCTCCTCGGCGGGGATGCCCAGCACCGTCTCGATCTCCTCGGCGCAGCGCTCGGGGTCCGCAGCGGGCAGGTCGATCTTGTTCATGGCGGCCACGATCTGCAGGTCGTGCTCGAGCGCCAGATAGCAGTTGGCCAAGGTCTGTGCCTCGATGCCCTGGCTGGCGTCCACCAGCAGGATCGCCCCTTCACAGGCGGCCAGCGACCGCGACACCTCGTAGCCGAAGTCGACGTGGCCGGGCGTGTCGATCAGGTTGAGGGCGTGGTCGCGCCAGGTCAGCCGGACGCTCTGCAGCTTGATGGTGATGCCTCGCTCACGTTCGAGGTCCATCGAGTCGAGGTACTGCTCGCGCATCCGCCGAGGGTCGACGGCGCCGCACAACTCGAGCATGCGGTCGGCCAGCGTCGACTTCCCGTGGTCGATGTGGGCGATGATGCACAGGTTGCGGATGTGGTCGATGGTGGCCAAGGTGAGCGACACCCGGTGCGAGGTTCGGCCGCTGGCGTCGGGTCACAGGTTCCAACGGAACCGCCCGCTCGGGCAAGCCGGGCCGCACCGGGCGCGGTGACGCCATCGATCCCCGGCACACAGCAGCCGCCGATGTGACCACTTCCGGCGAGACCCGCTATCATCGCCCCTCGCCCCGGGACGCTACGTCGAGGACACCATGGCCAACATCAAGAGCCAGATCAAGCGCAACCGACAGAACGAGAAGCGCCGCCAGCGCAACCGCACGGTGCGCTCTGAACTGCGCACCCGCACCAAGGCAGCCGAGGCCGCCATCGCCGAGGGCGCCGACGCCACCCACGACGCCGTGGTCGCGGCGGTGAAGCGCATCGACAAGGCTGCCTCCAAGGGCGTCATCCACAAGAACCAGGCCGCTCGCCGCAAGTCCCGCCTGCTGGCCCGCATCAGCGGTGCCGACTCGGCCGCGTCGACCACCTCCGCCTGATCCAACCCTTCCCCGCCGCCAGCGCCGCCCGGCCCGCGCCACTCGGGCCGGTCGACCCGCGCCCGGAACACTGAACGGTGCCGCTCCTCGTCGCCGTACTGCTCGCCGTCATCCAGGGCGTGTTCATGTTCGTGCCGGTGAGCTCCACCAGCCACCTGGCGCTGGCCCAGCACGTGCTCGACGACCGTGGCGTCGACATCCCAGCCCCCGAGTCGGCCGAGATGATCCTGTTCGACCTGGTGCTCCACCTCGGCACCGTCGTGTCGATCGTGGTGGTCTTCCGTCGACGGCTCCTCGAGGGCGGCCGACGGCTGGTGGCCGAGCTGCGCCAGCGACTCGGGCGGGCAGCGCCGGGGACCGATGCCGGGCCGCCGGTGGCCACCCGCACCCTGGTGCTCCTGGCGCTGGCCACCGGGGTGACCGGGGTGGTCGGGCTGGGCGTGCGCGAAGTGGCGCCCGAGGTCTTCGCCCGGCCGTGGGTCATCGCCCTCGCACTCATCGTCACCGGGGCCATCCTGTGGTGGACCGACCGGTCGCCCCCCGGCACGGTCACCGCCACCACCCTCGGCGCGGGGGCGGCCATCGGCATCGGGCTGGCCCAGGCCCTGGCACTGTTCCCCGGGTTGAGCCGCAGCGGGCTCACCATCGCTGCGGCCCTGGCACTGGGCCTCACCCGTCGCACGGCGGCGGAGTTCAGCTTCGTGTTGGCCATCCCCACGATCGTGGCGGCCACGGGCGTGCAAGCAGCGCTGGTGGTGCGCAGCGGCGACGCCCTCACCCTGGGCGCCGATGTCTACGTGGTGGGCTTCGTGGTGGCCGCCCTGGTGGGCACGGTGGCGCTGGTCCTCGTGCTGCGGCTGCTCCTCACCGCCCGATTCCGCTACTTCACGCCGTACGTCTGGCTGTTGGCCGCCGCCGTGCTGGTGGTTGGACCCGACGGCGGATAGCGACGGGTCCCCGAGCTCAGCCCCTGGCCGCCGCCCTACGGGGCGAGCGACTGGCCAGCCGGGCGACGAGCACCTCCATGACCAGCCGGTCGGGCCACGCTCGTGCCCCCCGCAGCTCGAGATCCGCAGTGGCCAGCAGGCCGATGCAGTCGGCCAGACGATCGTGGCCCATTCGGCGGGCACCCTCGAGGGCCTTGCGGGCCGGAAAGGTGGACCCCTTGAGCCCCAGGAGCTGGGCGGCGTCGCGTTCGTTGGCCACCGCCGCCCCTTCGAGGGCCATCATCCGGCTGTAGTGGCTGTGCAGCGTGGCCATGATCTGCAGCGGGTGACGCCCACCGCCGTCGAGTAGCCGATCGAGCGTGGCCAACGCACCGGGCAGGTCGCCGCTGTCGATGGCGTCGGTCAGCTCCCACGGCGGCACGGCGCCGGCGCTGTGGAGGTACGGCCGCACGTCGGCCACTCCGAGGCGCGCCCCGGGACCGTGTGCCCCTTCAAGGGTGGCCAGCAGCCCCGCCAGGGCCGCAGCGTCGTCACCGAGGTTCTCCACCACCAGGTCGGCCGCCGCCGCGTCGAGGTGCACCGAGGACTCGGCCAGGTGGCTGCGCACCCAGTCGGCCACCTTGCGACCCGGGGCGGCGTCGACGACCACGCCCCCGGCCGCCTCGACCGCCTTGGTCAGCGACGGCGGCACCCGGGCCGCCGCCGTCTGCCCGGCCGGGCGGTCCCAGACAAGCACCAACCGGGTGGTGGGCAACGGGTCGCCCAGGTAGGCCACCAACCCGGCCACGTCGTCGGCCTTGGTGAAGCCACCCAGGCCACGGCCCACCACCACCCGCCGGTCGGTGAGGAAGGCTGGTGTCTGTGCGGCGTCCACCAACGGCGACAGATCCGGCGTGCCGGCGCCGTCGACCAGTCGCTCGGGGCCCAGTTCGTCGACGGCCATGGCGGCATCGGCGTCGGCCCGCACCGTCGTGATGACCTGGCGGGCAGCGTCGCCGGCCAGCACCGGATCGCCGGCCTTGACCAGCACCACCGGGGTGTCGGCCGTGACCTGACTGCTCATCGGCGGGCCACCACAGCGGCCATCACGTCGGCCACCCGCCGGGCCGCCCGGCAGTCGTGGGCTCGCAGGACCCGACACCCCAGGGCGATGCCCAGTGCATGGGCGGCCGACGTGCCGGCGGTGGCGGAATCGACGTCCACGTCGAGCAGGTGCCACAGGAATCGTTTGTTGGACGCCGACAGGAACACCGGGTACCCGAGCGACGCCAACTGATCGGACGCTCGCAGGAGTTCGAGGGACTGCGCCTCGGTCTTGCCGAGATCCAAACCGGCATCGACCATGATGCGCTCCGGCTCGATACCCGCTGCCCGGGCCCGGGCCGCTCGGTCGGCCAGCTGGTCACGCACGTCACGCACCACGTCGTCGTAGCGCGGGTCGGGGTCGGGCACCCGGGGGGCGAGGCGGATGTGGGTGGCCACCACCGAGGCTCCCGCCGCCGCACAGACTCCGAGGTACGCCGGGTCGGCGAAGCCACTGATGTCGTTGCCCACCACGGCGCCGGCCTCGAAGCACGCAGCCGCCACCGACGCTCGCCAGGTGTCGACCGACAGCGGGAGGTCGAAGCGGGCACGCAGGGCCTCCACGGCGGGCACCACCCGCTCGAGTTCCTCGGCCTCGGTGACCTCCTCGCCGGGGCCGGCCTTCACCCCGCCGACGTCGAGGAAGTCGGCGCCGTCGGCCACCAGTTGGTCGGCCTTGGCCAGGAACGCGTCGAAGTCCCAGTAGGCCCCCCGGTCGTAGAACGAGTCGGGGGTGCGGTTCAAGATGCCCATGACCACCGCACGGTGTGTGACGTCGAAGCGGTGATCGCCCAGAGCCAGCTCCATCGACGGTGACGCTACACGGGCGCTCTCCCCGATCCCCATCCCGGCCGGCTCCGTGAGCGGCGGAGGGCGGATCTCCACCTCCAGCCGCTCGGGCGCCGCGCTGACCACCACCTCGGTGGCCCCCACCCACAGGTGCAGCGGCGACGCCAGCGCGGTGGGTGCGGTGCCGGGCCGGTGGTCGCCGTCCACCTCGACCACGAGGCGCCCGCCGCCCACCGAACCGCCGAACGGCGAGCCGTCGGGTGCGGCCGCAGTCACCGAGGTGTCGGGTCGCACGACCACCAGCTCCGGGAATCGGCTGCGCAACGCAGCCACCGCCGCGGTCACCCGCGACCCCCACGAGCGGGCGACCACCACCGGCGCCGCACGCACACCGAGGTCGCGCAAGGCATCGAGGGGAGCGTCGGGTGCCACACGCCCGTCGAGCACCAGCACCGTCACCTCGGTCGGTTCCTCGGGCACCAGCACCACCACACCCCGCGCCGGTTCGTGCTGGCCTGGCATCAATGGCGGCAGGGTGACGCCTGCATGGACGACCACCCCCGCTGCCAGCGCCCCGGCCACCGCCCCGGCGACCAGATTCCTCACCCGCGCCCGAGGACCGCCTCGACGACGGACCAACGCCCGGACGGCAGCCAACCCGCCGCCGAGGAGCGCCAGCGCTGCCACCTCGGGCGGGCCCAGGCTCCCGATCGGCGCTCGTGCCCCCCACGCCCCCACTGCTGCGATGGCCGACGACAGCACGGTGGTGGGCACCTGCACCACGTCGACCACCGTCGTGAGCCCGACCACGTCGCCCAATCCCCCGAGTACGGCCCCGGCCAGCACCCCAGCCGTGAGCCCCCAGATCATCAGCCAGCCCGCCATCTGGCTGACGGCCACGTTGGCCGGGATGGCCACCAGCGGCATCTCGTCGAACAAGGTCACGAGCACCGGCGCCACACCGGCCTGGGCGGTCACGGTCAGGGCGACCGGCTGGCGCAGCACGTCGGGGCCGGGCAGCCGCTCGGCCAGGGGCCGTGCCCACAGGGCGATGCCGGTGGTCGCTGCCACCGACAGCTGGAACGGGTAGGTCCACACCAGGAACGGGTCGACGAGCACCAAGATGGTGACCGCCGCGGCCAGCCGCCCGATGGTGGTGAAGCGGCGCCCTCCTCCCGAGGTGTCGACGGCCAGGGCGGCCATCACCGTGGCCCGCAGCACCGACGGTTCGAAGCGGGTAAGGAGGGCGAACCAGGCCAGCACCGCAAGGGTGGCCACGGCCCGTGGCCGGAGGCGGAGCCGACGCAGAAGCGGGGCGAACACGGTCAACACGAAAGCGACGTTCTGCCCGGACACAGCCGTCAAGTGGCTGAGCCCGGCCACGCGCATCTGATGGTCGACGTCGGGTGGCAGGCTGCGGGTGTCGCCCACCACCAGCCCGGCCAGCAGCCCGCGCGCCGTGGGATCGAGGCGGGCGGAACCGTGGGCCAACGCCCGGTGGATGGCGTTGGCCACCCGCACCGGCGGCACCCCCGCCTCGTCGGTGCGGCGCACCTCTGCCACCGACACGGTGCCCACCACGTGGCGGGATGCCTGCCAACGGTCGCCGTGACGGCGGGGCGTGGTGCGTCCGGTCAACTCGACCACCTCGCCGACCAGCATGGGGCGCAGCACCCCTGCCGCCGAGCCCGAGGCCAACGCGTCCCACCGGCGCCCATCCATGCGCACCTCCACGCGCACCCCGCCCGCCACCGGCCGGGGGTCGCCCGACAGCACCGCCCGGCCTTCCACAGTTCCGGGCAGCTCGTCGTCGAGGCCGGCCCACGCCGCCTGCCCGGACCCCGCCGCGAACAAGAAGGCAGCGCCGGCCAGCGTCGACACGACCACAAGTTGGTGGACAGGCGCCGGCTGGCCGAGCGGTCCCCCACCTCGCCCCCGGGCGGCGGCCCGCCACGACCGGGCCCATCCGACGCGCACCACCACGAGGCCCCCCAGCGGCAGGCACCACGCCCACCGCCCGACGGCGAGCGACGATGCCGCCCCGGCCCAGGTGGCGGCGGCCAGCACCATCGGTCCGACCGAACGCCAGGGCGTGACCGACGCCGAGCTGGACCCCGACGTCGCCGCCGACCCCGACGTCGACCTCAGTGGCGGATCCGACACGTCGAGGTCCGCGTCAGAGCACGACGTGATCGCGTAGGGCGGCCAGCTTGGCGTCGCCGATGCCACGCACGGCGAGCAGATCCTCAACGGTGGCGAACGGGCCGTGCGCGCTCCGGTGGTCGACGATGGCCTGAGCGGTGGCCGGCCCCACCCCCGGGAGCCGTTCCAACTCGGCGACATCGGCCACGTTGACCGCCACCGGCGCTCCAGTCCCCCCGCCGCCGGCTCCTCCTGAGCTGGTCCCCGCAGGACCTGACCCCGAACTGCCACCGTGGGGTGAGAGCGAGGGCGCAACCTCGGCGGGGAGCTCGACCTGTCCCAGGGTCGGGACGTAGAGCCGGGCACCGTCGGGGACCGGGGCGGCCAGGTTGATGCGATCCAGGTCGGCGTCGGGGGTTGCCCCTCCGGCGGCCTCCACCAGTTCGGCCACGCGAGCACCTGGGTCCAACACGTGCAGGCCGGGGCGATGCACGGCCCCGGCCACGTGGGCCACGACAGGGTCATCGGCGGGGCCGCCAGTCAGGTCGTCGGGCGAACCCGTCGCCCCGCCCGTCGACGAGGTCAAGTGACGTGACGACGGCCCATCGCCGGGTGTCTCCCCGGTGCCGGCGGCCTGCTCGCCGGCACCACCGACCATCGGGGTGCTCGCCCCAGCCATCGGCAGCGTCGGATCAGGGGGCGGCGGGGGTGCACCGCGTAGCAGCAGGACTCCGACGACCACCAGCGCAACCGAGATGCCGACCCCGACGAGGCTGACGCCGGGCCGAGCGAAGGCACCGCCGACCCAGGGCTCGAGGACGGCGATCAGGCCACGGGGCGGATCGGAGAACGCCGCCTGCAGCCGACGGTCCTCGGCGTCGGGGTCGGGGTCGGGGTCGGTACCGAGATCGGGCTCGGGTCCGAAGTCCGTGTCGAGGTCGACATCAGGGTCCGCACCGACTGGCGATCGAACAGCCATCTCGCTCCTCATGGGTGCACCACGAACAGAGGAGCCGACACGGTCGACGAAGGGCGACCCGCCCGACGACCGCGGTGGCGGCCACGGGACCGGCGCCCGTCACTCGGAGGCTCGAGGCGACCCTGCGTGAGGCGTGGCCGCGCCCACACCGTAGGCAGGCACCGCCGTCCACCGGGCGGGCGCTCTCGTCGCTGCGGCCTCACCGAGGGGTCGGTCAACCACCCGGCGCGAGGTTCAGTAGAGCTCTGCGGTCAGTCGGCGACGCCACGCGCCGGTGCGGGGATCCTCCGGACCCAACAACTCGAGCAGGTCCACGAACTCTGCCCGTGCATCGTCATCGTCCTTCACCCGCTCGAGCAGCCGTTCGAGCCGGTGCTCGACGTCACCGTCGGCCGCCATCGCGCCCTGGCGGGCCCGGGCGGTGAGCTGACGGACCTCGGGGGTGTCGGGAATCCGGGCCAACAACTCGAGCGCCTCGTCACCCTCGTCGGCCTCCACCAACAACCGGGCCAACGCCACCACCACCGCAGGGTCGGCCGGTGCCAACTCCAGCGCCCGACGCAGCGATGCTTCGTCGCCTGCAGCGAGGAGGGTCTGCACCTCCAGCTCTTCGGGGCTGGGTACGAGGGCGTTGACGAAGGCCTCCACCTCACGCTGGCCCTTGGCCCCGATGAAGGAGTCCACCACTGCCCCGTTCACCATGGCGTGCACGGCCGGGATGCTCTGCACCGAGAACGCCCGGGCGATCTGGGGGTTCTGGTCGGTGTCCACCTTGGCCAGGGCCACCGCACCGTCGGTGGCATCCACCGCAGCCTCGATGATCGGACCCAAGGTGCGACACGGACCACACCACGGCGCCCACAGGTCCACCACCACCGGCTGGCGGCGGGATCGCTCCACCACCTCGGCATCGAACGTTGCGTCGGTCACGTCGGTGTACACGGCCGCCACGGTAGCGTCCGCCCCCACCCCGCTCGCCAGCCCTGCCGACTCGGCCCTCCACCCGGGACCGCACTCCGACCGCCGCCCGCTGGGGCACTAGGTTGTGGACAGCCAACGGTGCGCCAACCCGCACGGCCGCGGCCGAGCGCTGCGTCAGCGACACAGCCGCCACCGACGACCGACCAGCGGGGCGGTCGCACCCAATCGCAGTCAACGGAGAACACGATGGACGACGCCACCGCGAACGATGGGACCACCGAGGCGCCGGAAGGGATCGCCGCCGGACCGGTCACCGCCTGGCTGGCGGAGCGCACCGACGTGGCCGGTCCGCTGCACTTCGAGCTCATCACCGGCGGCCATTCCAACCTCACCTACCTGGTGGTCGACGCGGACGGTCGGCGGTGGGTCCTGCGGCGACCACCGCTCGGGCAGGTGCTGGCCACGGCGCACGACATGGCCCGTGAAGCCCGCATCATCGGAGCGTTGGGACCGACCGACGTGCCCGTGCCCCCGGTGGTGGGGGTCTGTACCGACGAGGCGGTGAACGGCGCCCCCTTCTACGTCATGGACTACGTGGACGGCACCGTGGTGCGAGACCTGGCCGCCGCGGAGCGGTTCTCCGTCGAGGCCCGTCGCACCGCCGGCACGGCGTTGGTCGAGGTGCTGGCCCGCATCCACGCCGTGGACGTCGACAGCGTCGGTCTCGGCGACCTGAGCCGACGTGAGGGCTACATCGAACGGCAGCTGAAGCGATGGCACGGCCAGTTCCAGAAGTCGGCCGGCCGGGACCTGCCGGTGGTCGACGAGGTGCACGCGCGCCTCGCAGCGAGCATCCCAGAACAGGGGCCGGCCACCATCGTCCACGGCGACTACCGGCTCGACAACTGCATGCTCGGCCCCGACGGCGACGTGGTGGCCGTCCTCGACTGGGAGATCTGCACGCTCGGCGACCCCCTCGCCGACCTCGGCCTGCTGATGGTCTACTGGGCGGATCCGGACGACTCGGGCCCGGGTGGGATGCTCGGGGCCACCGTCGCCGAGGGGTTTCCCCGGCGGCCGCAACTGCTCGAGCACTACGCCGCCGTGTCGGGCCGCGACCTGTCGGCCATCGACTTCTACACCGCGTTCGGGTACTGGAAGCTGGCCTGCATCCTCGAAGGGGTCTACGCGCGCTACACCGGTGGCTCCATGGGGTCGCGCGACCCCTCGGCGTTCGACGCCTTCGGTGAACAGGTGGTGGCCCTCGCCGAGCAGGCCCGTTCGATCACGGATCGCCTGTGACCCGCTACGCCGAGATCCACGAACAGCCCGGCCTCGAGAATCCCGTGGTGGTCCTGGCCCTCGAAGGATGGATCGACGCCGGTCTGGGCGCGGCCCGGGCGCTCGAGCAGATCCTCGAGGGGACCGACGCGGTGACGGTGGCCACCTTCGACACCGACGTGCTGCTCGACCACCGCGCCCGTCGACCCACCATGCGGCTCGAGGACGGGCTGGTGACCGAGCTGCGCTGGCCGTCGATCACCATCGACGCGGTCAGCGACCCCGCTGGCGCCGACGTTCTGCTGGTCCGCGGGGCCGAACCCGACCACATGTGGGGTGCCTTCGCCGGGGACGTGGTCGACGTTGCACTCACCTTCGGCGCTCGCATGGTCTGCGGCCTGGGCGCTTATCCCGCGCCGGTGCCGCACACGCGGGGCACCGGCGTGGTGGCCACCGCCACCAGCCGCGAGCTGGCCAGCGAGGTCGGGTTCGTCCCCGGCCGCATCGACGTGCCCAGCGGCGTCCACGCAGCCATCGAGCAACGAGCCGCCCAGCACGGCGTCCCGGCAGTCGGCTTGTGGGCACAGGTGCCCCACTACGCAGCGGCTATGCCCTACCCCGCCGCCGCGCTGGCGCTGCTCGACACTCTCGAACGCGTCGGCGGCGTGGCCTTCGACCGAGGCCCCCTGGCCGAGGAGGCGGCCGCCACGCGCGAACGCATCGACGGGCTGGTAGCCGGCAATCCCGAGCACGAGGCCATGGTGGCCCAGTTGGAAGCCGCCCAAGCGGCCGTGCAGGAACCGGGCTTTCTCATCTCGGGCGACGAGCTGGCTGCGGAGCTCGAACAGTTCCTCCGCGACGAGGACAGCTGAGCAGGCGAACTCGTTCAGGCGAACCCTGGCAGGGGGTCGGACCGGGGCCGAATCGACCGGCCCCGGTGCACGACCGGGTGGATGTCGCTACGCGCAGGGCGACGGATAGTCCACGAAGCGCTCATCTTCGGGCACTTCGTCGTAGATGTAGACGGCGCCGTCCTCGTCGAACGCCGCCGGCGGGCCCTCGGGCCACTCCCCCGGCAGGTAGCGCCGACCACCGTCGACGTAGGCGTACAGACCCGGCCCCACGGAGGCGGCGGCCGTGTCGTCGGGCCCAACCTCGGTGGGGTTCCACCACAGCTCGGTCATGTCGTCGACGCCGTGGTAGTCCACCTCGTCCCATCGGCCCTTCTCCGGCGTCCCCCACGCCAACGTCGGGTTGCTGAGAGCCCGGCGGGTGGCGTTGGCCTGGAAGAGCGTCTGGCGGAAGGTCTCGTGGGTGAGGTTGGGTCCGGCCCCCTGCAGGGTTGCGAAGAACACCGCCGGCAGCGGGTAGACCAGCGGCGTGGTGTCGGGTGCGGGTGGCGGCGCGCACGTGTACCACTCGAGCAGTCGGCGGGCGTTCTCGAGTTCGGGGGTGACCCGCACCGTGCCCGAGGTGATGCCGAAGGCGTTGGCCCACTGCTGTTGGTCGTAGGTGCGGGCGTACACGGCGGTGTCCATCAGTGCCGAGTTACCGACGAACCACTCGGGGAAGTAGTCCTGGTCGGTGGCCGCCCGGGTGAACCCGGCGGGCGACAGCGGGTCACCGGACTGCAGCACCGTGGTCACCCCGGCGTCCTTCAGGCGTGCGATCACCCCGGGTGCCTCCGACGAGACGTCGAGGGGGTTCTGGAACGAGGCGGTGACGGCCAACTCGACCCCGTAGGGTTCCAGCGCGTCCTCGAGGCCCTGCACCACCGCACCGGAACCGGGGCCACTGTCGAGGTAGATGAGGCCGAAGACCCGCTCCTGGTCGTGCATCGCCTCGTCACCGGCATGGATGGCCGGCTCGCCCGCCAGGCGCTTGCCGATGTACTCCGCCGTGTGTTCCCGAGCCTGCCAAGCGGCCATGCCGATGGTGAGTAGATACGGGTCGGCAGCCTCGTAGTACGACGGTGGCTCCGACGGACCGAGCAGCCCGAGGTTCAGGATGTCGCGGGCGGCCAGTTCGTCGGCGAAGGCCCCACCGATGATCGGTCCACCCCACACGGCGAACGGCTCGAGCGTCTCGGCGATCTGCACGGCGTCGGCGCGTGCGGCCACGTCGTCGAGGGCGCCACCGGTGCCTTCGTAGACGATCAGCTCCACCTCCCGGCCGTAGGTCTCGTAGTACTCCTGGAACAGCGGCAGGTAGGCCTGGTGGGTGGCGGTCACCTCCTCGGGCGTGTCGTCGGTGGCCGCACCGGAGATGGCGTCGAGGATCGGATCCTCGGTGGCCTGGTAGAGCACCACACGGATGGTGTCCTCGGTGACCCCGGGCGCGGTGGCCCCCCCGTTGTCACCGTCGAAGGGGGCGAAGCACTCCTGAGCGAAGAACGACGGGACTGCCATCAGCCCGGTGTCGGTGTCACAGGTCTCGGGCCAGTCGATGTCGAGGCCCTCGCGCTCGGCCACCGAGAACGGGATCACCCCTTCGGGGAGCACCACCTCGCCGCCCCAGTCGGCGTCGTAGCGATACCCGCCGTTGGTCGTCTCGCCGCCGACCACCTCGTCGGGACCGTCGTCGTCGTCACCCCCGGTGAGGGTCACCACCGCCACCAACGCCAGGACGGCGACGATGGCCACCAACGGGCCGTAGCGCTTCACCATGGTCGAATCCATCTGGTCATTCCCCCTCGTTCGGCCGGGCGACGCCCAGCAACTCGTCAGCCGATCTCGTGCCGCTGCGAGCGATGACGTCGTCGGTGACCCCCAGGTAGGAGGCCACCACACGCTCGTGGTGTAGCACGTGGTCGGCAGAACCTTCGGTCACCACTGCACCCTGGTCCAACGCCACCAGCCGATCGGAGATGGACGTGACCAGTGGCATGTCGTGTTCGATGACGAGCACGCTCGCCTCGAGCTCGTCGCGGAGGCGCTCGATGACGGGGCCGAGCGCCTCGGTCTCCCGCTGGGCGATGCCGCTCGAGGGCTCGTCGAGCAGCACCACGTTCGGGCGGTGGGCCACGATGCAGGCCAGGTCCACGATGCGCCGGGACCCGGTGGACAGCTCGCGGACGAACTTGGTGCGGAAGGCCTCGAGGCCGAGCAGGGCAATGAGCTCGTCGGTGCGTTCCTGCACGGCCGCCTCCGAGTCGTACACCGCCGGCAGATGCAGGGCGGCCAGCAACGGATCCCGCACGGCGGTCCAGCGGTCGAGCGCCACCTTGATGGTCTCCTCCACGGTCAGTGTCGGGAAGAGACGAGCGTCCTGGAAGGAGCGTCCGAGCCCCGCGGCGGCCCGCGCCGTCGCCGAACGGTCGGTGACATCCACCCCGCCGAGGAGCAGCCGTCCGCCGTCGAGGGGCTGGAACCCGCTGATGAGATCGAACAGTGTTGTCTTGCCGGCACCGTTGGGACCGATGATGCCGACGATCTCGCCCGGCGCCACCCGTAGGTGGACGTCGTCGACGGCCACGATGCCACCGAACCGCCGGCTGAGCCCCACCAACTCCAGCGCCGGGGTCACCCCACCGTCGGCGGCCGAGGCGCCCTCGACCTCCGCCGACGCCGGAGCACCACGGGCAGGCGATCGGCCCGCACCGCCACCTGCGCCGTTCCCTGCGTCGCCTCCTGCGTCGCCTCCTGCGCCGTTGCCGGTCGTCGCCGCCCGGGCGGCCATGCCCGACTCCGCACCCTCGAGGAACACCGACCGCAACACGTCGGGCCGTTCCAGCAGTTCGGCGGTGGGCCCGTGGAACCGGATCTCGCCCTTTTCGAGGAAGTAGGCCTCCTCGGCCACGGTGAGCGCCACGTTCACCGACTGCTCCACCAAGATGATGGTTGTGCCCGCCTCGCTCATGGCTCGCACGATGGGCAGCAACTGCTCGACCACCACCGGGGCCAGCCCCAGCGACAGCTCGTCGATCATCAACAGCCGTGGCTTCTGCATGAAGGCCATGCCCAATGCCAACATCTGCTGTTGACCACCGGAGAGGTTGGCCGCCGGTTCGTCGCGCCGCTCGTCGAGCACGGGGAACTTCTCGTAGACCGACGCCGCGCCCTCGGCCAGCGCCTCGCGATCGCCTCGGGACAGCCACCCGGCGATGCGCAGGTTCTCGGCCACGGTGAGCGACGGGAAGACCCCCTGCCCTCCGGGCACCTGCAGTACCCCACGGGCGGCGATCTCGTTGGGCGGGGCGTGGGTCATGTCGCGCCCGTCGAAGATGACCGCACCCTTGTCGGCCTCCACTGCGCCACTGATGGCCCGCAGCAGCGTCGACTTGCCGGCCCCGTTGGTGCCGAGCAGGGCCACGATCTCGCCCTCGCCCACCTCGAAGTCCACCCCGAACAGCACCTGGACGTCGCCGTAGGCCACGTCCAGTTCGCGCACCAACAGCAGCTTCGAGCGACCCTGACGTCGTTCGGCGGCCGCCTCGGAGAGCGCGGCAGAGGTGGTCCACACGTTCGTGATGTCGCGCTGGATGAACTGCCCGGCCGAAGCAATGGCCAGCCCGCCGAAGAGGAACATCGGCACCATGGCCAGCATGCCCACCCGTAGGCCGTAGGCCTCGCCGATGAGACCGATGACGGGGATCAGCGCCAGGCCGGGCAACACGAACACCGAGCCCATGGAGAACCCCATGGAGCGGGCGCGGGCGGGGATGGCCAGGCTCAGCGCAGCGAAAATGCCCGGGAGCAGGAAGGCCAAGCTTCCGCTGATCACGACGTTGGCCACCAGCGCCACGGCCAGGTTGGGAGCGAAAGCGAAAACGATGGAGCCTGCACTGACCACGAAGATGACGTACGACAAGAACTTGAACAGCGACGCCGGGTCCTTGGCGAACATCCGCATGCCCAACTTGGCCCCGACGATGAGGCCCACGATCTGGAAGGGTTCGGTGGCCGACCCCACGAAGCCACGCTGGGCGGCGTCGAGGCCGAACACCTCCTCGTAGTAGAAGCTGGCGAACAGCAGGAAGCCGGCAACTGCCGGCGCCAGGAAGGGCAACGTGCGGTAGATGCGACGCAGGCTGTCGATCTTCCAGCACATCCGCCAGGCCTCGGCGAACGACGGGGCGTCCTCCTCGGTGGCGATGGCCTCCTCGCTGGCCCCCATGGCCCGCCGTTCGCGAGCGCCCCGCACCGGCTCCCGAAGCCGCAGGCCGAGGAGCACCAACAGCACGGTGGGGATGGCGAAGACGAGGAACGGCACCCGCCACGAGAACCAGGTGGCCAGCAACCCGGCGGTGATGGGGCCGATGAACTGGCCCACCGAGTTGGCCGCCCGGTGGAACGAGTAGATCCGGGGCCGCAGCTCCATTGGGTAGTAGTCGGCGATGAGCGAGTTGTGGGTGGGGTCGGTGAACGCCTTGCCGATCTGCGAGCCGGCCAGCGCGATGCCCAGGATCCACGCCGTGGCCGCCGTGCCGATGCCGACGGAGAAGAAAGCCAGCACCATCCCGCCGAGCAACGCCAGGCGCACCCGGTTCGTGCGGTCCGCCCACGTGGCGATGGGGACGGTGAGCCCCAGCGCAGCGGCGAAGGCCAGGAACACGACGATGGTGATACCGCTCAGGCCGATGCCGAAGTAGTCGGCGATGTCGGGGGCCAGGATGCCGAAGGCGGAACGATTGAGCTCGTCGACGACGTTCAGGCCGAACAAGATGAGCAGCGCGTAGAGCGGGCCGTCGCCGGTGAGGCCGTCCATCCACCGCACCGGGTGGCGGACGGCATACCGGAAGCGTTCGTGCCACGATCCGGGCTGGGCGGCCACGCCGGGGATCACGAGCCACCCACCTCAGCCGGTTCCTCCGGGCCGCCCGGCGAGTCGATGCTGGCCGTGCCCTCGTCGAGCGCGGCCGCCGCCGCTTCGAACTCGCCTTCGACCATGGCCTCGAGTTCGCGCTGGTCGGCCAGCAGGCTCGGGGAGACGATGCGGTGTCGCCGGGCCACCGAGCGCAACCACAGGTCGCGCCCGCGATACACGGCGCCGCCGAGGCCGCCCGGCACCAGCAGCAACACGATGAGCACACCGACGGAGGTGGCCAGCAGTTGGAACTCGGTGGGGAAGAACCAACCGCCGCCTTGGAGGTAGAGCGCGCCGAGCGTGGCACCGAGGATCGAACCAAGCCCTCCGACCACCGCAGCGGTGAAGACCAACAGGTTCTGCTCGGCGGCCACCAGGTTCAGGGTGAAGAACTGCTGGTGGTGGACCAGCAGGCCGCCGGCGAAGGCGGCCACGAAGCCCGACACGGCAAAGGCGGTCAGCTTGGCTCGCACCACGCTCACGCCGTAGGACTGCGCCCCCCGCTCGTTCTCCCGCATAGCGATCAGGACCCGACCGGTGCGCGACCGGCGAATGCCCTGCACCACGAAGGCCATGAGGGCGAACCCGCCCAGGCACACGTAGTAGATCCGCGTCGGCGAGTCGAGGCTCCACTGACCGAGCAACGGTGGCCGAGCGATACGCTCGTTCACCCTGGGCACCCAGCCAAAGAACTGGGCGTTGAGGAAGTACGACGACGTCGCCAACCCGAAGGCCAGCGTCACCACCCCCAGGTAGAGGCCACGCAGGCGCAGCGCCGGGAGCCCGACGAGCAGGGCGACCAGGGCGCCGGCAACACCGGCCACCAGCAACGCCAGGGTGAGATCCAGTCCCCACTGTGACGTCGCCACCGCCGCCACTGCTGCCCCGATGCCCACGAAGCCCATCTGTCCCAGCGACACCTGGCCCGCCCACCCGGTGAGCACCACCAGCGACATGGCGATGATGGCGTAGATGATCACCGCCGAGGCCTTCAGCGAGTCGGCCGCTCCGAGCACGTGGGGCAGCACGAGCAGCCCCACGGTCACCAACCCGACGAGGGCGACCCGCACGATCTGCACCTCGGGCACGGAACGCACCTCGGGGGGCACCGGGCGCACGTCGTCGGTGGTCTGCCACGACGACGAGGCATCGGTCTCCGCACGCGTGGTTCCGCTGCGTTGCACGAGCAGCGCCACCAGGATGACCAAGCCGATGATCGGTGTCACCAGCACCGCCCGCTCGGAGGGGATGGTGGCGAAACCCAGGTTGATCTGGTCGTTCCAGATGACCCCCTGTTCCAGTAGGCCCAGCGCCACCGCCGAGGTGGCGATGGCCGGCAGGTCGGTGAGCTTCCCCAGGGTCAGCGCGGCGAGGGCCAGCAACAGCACGTTCAGGCTGAACACCGGGCCGAAGGGCAACCCCACGATGCCGGCCCGCAGCGCCAAGCCAACGAAGGACAACACGGCGGCCAGGGCCCACACGTAGGTGTTGATGCGCTTCACCGGGATGCCGAGCAGGCTGGCCCGCTGGGCACGTTCGGCACTGGCCCGGATGGCGATACCCACCGTGGTGACCCGCAGGAACACCGCAACGCCGACGAGCACCGCCGGGGACACGATCCAGGCGACCACGTGGTCCGCCCGGAAGATGAGCGGATCGATGGTGAAGCTCAGGTCCCACGGGAACGAGATGCGATCACCCCGCACCTCCACCGAGCGGACGTCGCGACCGGTGAGCCAGGCCAGCCAGTCGGGAAGGTACAGGGTGATCACCACGAGCAGCTGGGCCAGCCCGATGGTGGCCACCGTCAGGATGAGGCGCGGCGCGGCGAAGAACCGGCGGATGATGGCCAGCTCGACCAGTGCGCCCAACACCAGCGCCGCCGCCAGGCCCAACACCAAGCCGGCAACGTAGTGCCAGGCGAAGCTCTGGATGAGGATCACCGACAGCATGGCCGGGGCCACCCCCAGGTCACCCTGGGCGAAGTTGAGGATCCGGTTCGCCCGGTAGACGAGCGCCATGCCCAAAGCCACCAGCGCGCCGAGCAGACCCACGGTGAGCCCCTGGATCCACATGCCGAGCGGCAGGGGGAAGAGCAGCAGTTGGACGACGACCACCACCGCTGCCGGTGCGCAGATGGTGCCGAGACGCTGGACGCGAGGCGGCAGCGTGCTCGCCCGGCCTGCCAGCCCCCCATCGGTGGTGCTCACGTATCTCCCTCGTCAGGTCCGTGCCACGGCAGGCCGTGTCATGCCCTGCGATACCGTCCCCCACGGGGAGCGGATCGTCCTCACGGTGTTCCCCATTCCCCACCCCGGCCCGGTGTGGGCCTCGGCGGGCACTCGATTGCACTCAGCGTGCAAGGACGCTAGCCGAGCCTCCGACAGTGTCGCGCGTCACAACACTGAACGGCGGTTCACGACCCTGCGCAGGCGCACTACGGTGCTCGGCAACCACTGGGGGTGACACATGCTGGTCGACGGAACACTGGGCGGATCGCTGCGAGGGGTGGCGGCGCACGCACGAACCACCGAGGACGCAGGCTACGACGGGGTCTGGACCGCAGAGACGAGCCACGACCCGTTCTTCCCGTTGCTGCTCGCCGCCGAGCACACCGAGCGACTGCAACTCGGCACGGGGATCGCCGTCGCCTTCGCCCGCAACCCCATGACGGTGGCGCAGATCGGCTGGGATCTCCAGGAGTACTCCGGCGGTCGCTTCCTCTTGGGGCTCGGCAGTCAGATCAAGCCCCACATCACCCGTCGCTTCTCCATGCCCTGGTCGTCGCCGGCGGCACGGATGCGTGAGTTCGTAGAGGCGTTGCACGCCATCTGGGACTGCTGGAACGACGGCACCCGGCTGGCCTTCGAGGGCGAGTTCTACAGCCACACCCTCATGACGCCCTTCTTCAACCCGGGGCCGAACCCGCACGGCAAGCCGAAGGTCTTCCTGGCCGCCGTCGGCGAGAAGATGACCGAGACGGTGGGTGCGGTGTGCGACGGCATGCTGGTGCACGGCTTCACCACCGAGCGCTACCTGCGCGAGGTCACCCTGCCGGCACTGGTGCGCGGCGCCGACAGCACCGGGCGCGCCGCGGCGGAGGTGGAACTGTCGCTGCCCGCGTTCGTGGTCACCGGTGTCGACGACGACGCCATGGCCAAGGCCGGCGACGCCGTGCGCAGCCAGATCGCTTTCTACGGCTCGACCCCTGCCTACCGGGGTGTGCTCGACCTCCACGGCTGGGGCGACCTGCAACCGGAGTTGAACCGACTGTCGAAGCAAGGGGCCTGGCAGGAGATGGCCGGGCTCATCGACGACGACATCCTGGCCACCTTCGCCGTGGTGGCCGAACCAGCGCGAGTCGCCGACGGCCTCCTGAAACGCTTCGGCGACGTGGTGCACCGCCTCACGTTCTACGCCCCCTACGACGTGCCCTCCGGCACCTGGGAACAGGTGGTGGCCGACCTTCACCGCCACAGTCCACCGACCGCCTGAGCGCAACGCTGAGAACGCCGTCGGCCCGCATTCGCCTCCGACCGCAGGAGTCCCCATGACCACCCCACCGGCGTTGCACATCGAACGAGACCCCGAGACCGGTCTCGCCCTGCGCGGCAGCCTCGGCGACCTGGCCTGGGAAGTGGCGGCCGACGGCACGGCCTGCCATCCCGACGGACGCCCCCTCACCCGTGAAGAACTCGTGATCCTCGGCGACAGCATCGACCCGGTCGCCGGCCGCCCGGCGTCGGAGATCGCCGCCGGCGAGATCGACCTCGGAGTGGGCGCCACCTGGATGCGTCCCGACCGCGAGGAACTGTTGGCCACCCTGCGACGCGACCTGCCGGTCAGTCGTCACCACGGCATTCCCTTCCTCACGGGCGCACCGCCCACCGACTGGTGGGCAGTCACCCGCCTGGACGACATCCGCCACGTCAGCCGGCACCCCGAACTGTTCGCCTCGGGTCGCGGCGGCACCAACATCCCCGACCTCATCCCGGCAGTGGCCGAGTTCCTGGGGTCCATCATCAACATGGACGAGCCGCGGCACACCAAGCTGCGACGTCTCATCTCGGCGGGGTTCACCCCCCGCCAGGTGGCCCGACTCGAGGATGCCGTGCGCGCCCGCGCGGCGGCCATCGTCGACCGGCTGGCCGAGGGCACCAGTTGCGACGTGGTGGCCGACATCGCCGCTCCCCTGCCGTTGCAGGTCATCTGCGACATGATGGGCATCCCCGAGACGGACGAACAGCAGATGTTCGAGTGGTCGAACGTCATCTTGGGGTTCGGCGACCCCGAGTACGTCACCTCCATGAACGACCTCATCGCCGCCGGCTACGGGCTCTACCAGTACGGCCTGGAACTGGCCCACGAACGAGCCCGCTCACCTCGCGACGACATCGCCACCGCACTGGTCGACGCCGAGGTCGACGGCGAACGGCTCACCCCCGAGGAGCTGGGGTCTTTCTTCGTGCTGCTGGTGGTGGCCGGCAACGAGACCACCCGCACCGCCATCAGCCACGGTCTGTTGGCGCTCAGCAACCACCCCGACCAGCGTGATGCCTGGCGGGCCGACCCCGAGGGTCTGGGGGCGTCGGCCACCGAGGAGATCGTGCGGTGGGCCACACCGGTGCTGCACTTCCGACGCACGGCCACCGCGGACACCGAACTCGGCGGGCAGGCCATCGCCGAGGGTGACAAGGTGGTCATGCTCTACCTGGCGGCCAACCGGGACGAGGCCCACTTCGACGATCCCGACCGCTTCGACATCACCCGCTCACCCAACGACCACGTGGCCTTCGGCGCCGGCGGCCCGCACTTCTGCCTCGGCGCCAACCTGGCCCGGCGCGAGATCAGGGTGCTGTTCGAGGAACTGCTGCCGCGGCTGCCTGACATCACCGTCACCGGCGACCCGGAGCGGTTGCGCTCGGCGTTCGTGAACGGCATCAAACGGATGCCGGCGAGCTACACCCCCGCCTGAGGCGCGAGCGCACCCTCAGCCGGCGTTGACCGGCTCGAGGGTGCCGTCGAGGTAGCGCTGGCGGCACAGGCTGCGCTGCAGCTTGCCCGACGAGGTCTTGGGGAGCGTGCCCGCCGGAACGAGCACCACGTCGTGCGGCGGGTGACCGCAGGCGTCGCGCACCCGGTCGTGCACCTCGCGCTGCAGCACGTCGTTCGACTCGCCCTTGATCTCGGCCACCACGGCGAACGCCTCGGCACCTCGCCGGCCTTCGACGCCGAAGGCGATGACGTTGCCCGGCCGGACGCCTTCCACCGCAGCGGCAGCGCGCTCGACGTCCTCGGGGAAGATGTTGCGACCACCCACGATGATCACATCCTTGATGCGGCCACACAGCACCAGCTCGGCGCCCAGCGTGTAGGCCAGGTCGCCGGTGCGGAGCCAGCCGTCGCGGAACATCGCCTCGGTGGCCTCGGCGTTGCGGTAGTACCCGGGGGTCACCGACGTGCCCCTCAGCTCCAACTCGCCCACCTCGCGGTCGGCCAGTTCGTGGCCGGTGGCCGGGTCGACCACCCGCATCTCGAGGCCGGCCATGGGCCGCCCCAGCAGGGCGAACTCGCGGGTGCGCTCCCCGCCGACGGGGGCAGGAGCGGCGTAGCGCTCGTTCTCGAGCACGCCGCGATCGACCGGATCGGTGCGCAGTCCGGCCATGGGATCGGGGAAGGTGCCGGCGATGGCCACCTCGGCCATGCCGAACGCCGGGAAGATGGCCCCCGGGCGCAGGCCGTGGCGGGCGCCGGCGTCGATGAGCTCCCGCACGCTGGTCGGATCGATGGGCTCGGCGCCGTTCAGGGCGACCCGCAGGTGCGACAGGTCCAGCGTCTCCTTGCTGCGACGCAGGGAGCGGGCGGCCAGGGCCCAGGCGAAGTTCGGACCAGCGGTGACGGTGCCGGCGTGCTCGGAGATCCACTCCATCCACCGCGAGGGTCGACCGGTGAAGTCCTGCGGCGCCCCCAGCACCATGCGGGTGCCCGAGATCATGGGCAGCCCCAGCAGACCGACGAGGCCCATGTCGTGGTACAGCGGCAACCAGGACACGAAGCAGTCGTTGTCGAGGTCGAGCTTGCCGCGCTCGGCGATGGCGTCGAGGTTGGCCAGGATCGTGTGGTGCGGGAGCATGACCCCCTTCGGCTCGCTGGTGGAGCCGGAGGTGAACTGCAGGATGGCCAGCGAGTTCGGGTCCTGGGCCGGCATGGACCAGGCGGCGCCACCGAGGCGGGCGCCTTCGGTGGCCAGGGCATCCAGTTCGATGCGGGCCGGATCGCCCTCTTCTGGCTCGACGAAGGCCGAGAGCTGCGGATCGATGACCAGCAGGCGCACATCGGCGCGGGCGATGCGCTCGCGGGTCTGGGCCACGAACTCCTCGATGGAGGCCAAGCGCATGGGCAGCGGCAGGGCCACCACGGTGGCGCCGGCCAGCCAGATGGCCTGGATGGTGGTCACCAGTTCGCGGGTGGTCGGGCCCAGCAGGGCCACGTGGTCGCCGGGGCGGACGCCTTCGGCTGCCAGCGCAGCGGCCACGCCGCGGGCTTCGTCGTGCAACTGGGCCCAGGGCAAGGTCACCTGGGCGTCACCGCTGACGAACGTGATGGAGCTGGCGTGCTCGGCGGCGGCTTGGATGCGTTCGGTGAGAGTGTCCATTGCACACTCTGACCTACCCACTCAGCGTGAGGTTACGTCTGTTGTTCGACCTCATGGCCCCCCATCACGGGACAGACCCTGATCGTGCCAGCGCTCGATGGCACCGTGGGGCTCGGGCGCCGACGGTCGTCAGACAACCAGGTTCACCAGCGCCGGGGGTCGGGCGATCACCTTGCGGGGGGTGGCACCGCCCAGATGGCCCTGCACCTTCTCCGAGGCCAACGCCAGCGCCTCGGCGGCGGCGGCGTCGGTGTCGGCGGGCACCTCGAGGCGGTCGCGGACCTTGCCGTTGACCTGCACCACCATGGTCACCGTGTCCTCGACGAGCAGGGCTGGATCGGCCGTGGGCCACGGCTGGGCGTGCACGTGGTCGCCGTGGCGTCGCTGCCACAGCTCAGCGGTGATGTGGGGCACCATCGGCGCGGCGACCAGCACCAACAGGTCGAGTGCCTCGTCGAGCGTCTGCCGGCGGGGCGGCTCGTCGGCTTGGACGTAGCGGTAGAGCTCGTTGAGGAACTCCATGCAGGCCGCCACTGCGGTGTTGTACGACCAGCGGTCGTAGTCCTCGCCCACCCGGGCCACCAACTGGTGCGCTGATCGGCGCACGGCCAGATCGGCGTCGGTGGGTTCGCGTTCGACGGGGGTGGCACCCACGTCGTCGTGGGCCAGGCGCCACAGCCGCTGCAGGAAACGGGCGCACCCGTCGATGCCCACGCCTTCCCAATCGACGTCGTCGGCGGGTGGACCCACGAAGAGGTGGGCCAGGCGCAGGGCGTCGGCGCCCTGATCGTCGAGGATGTCCTCGGGGGCCACCAGGTTGCCCTTCGACTTCGACATGCGGGTGCCGCCGAGACGGACCATCCCCTGGGTGAACAGCCGGGCGAAGGGTTCGCGGATGTCCGCCGGCACCACGCCGAGGTCGGCCAGCGCCTTGGTGAAGAAGCGGGCGTAGAGCAGGTGCAGGATGGCGTGCTCGACGCCGCCGATGTACTCCCCCACCGGCATCCACGCCGCCGCCGCCTCGGGAGAGAACGGGGCGTCGTCACTCCAGGGGTCGCAGAAGCGCAGGAAGTACCACGACGAGTCCACGAACGTGTCCATGGTGTCGGTCTCGCGCCGCGCCGGGCCGTCGCAGGCCGGACAGCTGGTGTGGAGGAACTCGTCGTTGAACAGCAGCGGCGACTGCCCGGTGGGCAGGAACTCGACGTCGTCGGGCGCCAGCACCGGCAGGTCGGCCTCGGGGACGGGCTGGGGTCCACAGTTGTCGCAGTAGACGATGGGGATCGGACAGCCCCAGAACCGCTGACGGCTGACCAGCCAGTCCCGCAGGCGGTAGTTGACCTGCCGCTCCCCGTGGCCCTCGCGCTCCAGCCACTCGATGGCCGCAGCGATGGCCTCGTCACGCTGCAGCCCGTCGAGGAAGCCGCTGTTGATGTGGGGCCCGTCGCCGGTGTATGCCTCCCCCTCCCATCCCTCGGGTGGCTGCACGGTGCGGATGACCTCGAGCCCGTGCGCCTGGGCGAAGTCCCAGTCCCGTTGGTCCTCCGCCGGCACGGCCATGACCGCGCCGGTGCCGTAGGTGCCGAGCACGTAGTCGGCCAGGTACAGGGGCACGGCGCCACCGGTGAAAGGGTTGCGCACATAACTGCCGGTGAAGACGCCACGCTTGTCGAGCGAGCCCTCGGCGCCGAGGCGATCGACCTCGCTGGTGGCCCGAACCCGGGTCACGAAGGCCTCCACCTCGTCGCGTCGGTCGTCGGTGGTCAACGCCGGTACCAACGGGTGCTCTGGTGCCACCACGGCGTAGGTCATGCCGAAGGAGGTGTCCGGCCTGGTGGTGAACACCCGAACGGTCGAGCCACCCTCGACCGGGGTGCCGTCGGCTGCGCACTGGGCCAGGTCGAAGCTCGCCCCCTCGGAGCGGCCGATCCAGTTGCGCTGCATGACCTTGACCTTCTCGGGCCACTGCAGGCCGTCGAGGTCAGCCAGCAGTTCATCGGCGTAGTCGGTGATGCGGAAGAACCACTGTTCGAGATCGCGCTTCTCCACGAGGGCACCGGAGCGCTCGGCGGTACCGTCGGGCAGCACCTGCTCGTTGGCCAGGACGGTCTGGTCGACCGGATCCCAGTTGACGGTGGCCGACCGGCGGTAGGCCAGCCCTGCCTCGTGCAGCTTCAGGAAGATCCACTGCGTCCAGCGGATGTAGTCGGGGTCGTGGCTGGTGACCTGGCGGCGCCAGTCGTAGACCCCGCCGATGCGCAGGATGGAGCGTCGCAGCTCCTCGATGCGCTCGTCGGTGAACTGACGCGGGTGTACCCCGGTGCGAATCGCCGCGTTCTCCGCCGGCAGGCCGAACGAGTCGAACCCCATGGGGCTGAGCACCGCCGAACCCCGCATGGTGCGGTAGCGGGTGATGATGTCGCCGAAGGTGTAGTTGCGCACGTGACCCATGTGGGCCCGACCCGAGGGGTAGGGGTACATGCACAGCACGTAGAGGTGCGGTCGGGGATCGTCGTTGTCGACGTCGTAGGAGCCGTGGTCCAGCCAGTACTGCTGCCAGGTGGCTTCGATCGTCTGTGGGTCGTACCCGTCAGCCATGGACGGGCACTGTACCGACGCAGGCCTCCCGGCTCGAAGCCCGATCGGTTCGAGGCGACCCGAGGTGGGGTCCCGGTGCGGGCCCGCGGTGAGTGAAGTGCCGGTCCGCGAGGGGCCCCGTCGGCGATTTCCAGGCCCGGGCGGGCACTGCTAGGATCGTCGCTCTGCTGGGGCTATAGCTCAGTTGGTAGAGCGCTTCCATGGCATGGAAGAGGTCAGGGGTTCGATTCCCCTTAGCTCCACTCCCAAAACCCCCGCTCAGCGGGGGTTTTGTGCGTTCTACGTGCGGGGTGCCCGCCAGGGACGGGCCGTGCGGGGGGCGCATCGGGGGGTCACTGCTGCTCGGTACGCACGCCGGGCGAGTCGATGCTCAGCTCGCCTCGGGCGGTTCCCACGTCACCCGAGGCGCATCACGCCACAGCCGCTCGAGCGAGTAGAAGGCTCGCATCTCCTCGTCGAACACGTGCACCACGATGCCGCCGAAGTTGAGCAGCACCCACGATCGACCGTCGGCGCCCTCGACGCTCAGCGCGGAGACGCCCTCGTCACAGAGCCGGGACTCGACCTCGTCGACGACGGCACCCACCTGGCGGTCGGACCGACCCGAGGCGATCACGAAGAAGTCGGCCACCGCCGTCACGTCGGCCACGTCGAGGACGACGATCTCGGATGCACCCAGCGCGTCGGCGGCACGAGCCGCAGTGATGGCGAGGTGACGCTGGTACTCGTGTGGGTCGGCACCGGGGTCCTGCGAGGCGGGCTCCTGTGGGTCAGCCACCCGAGCCGTCCCCATCGTCGGCGTCAGGGTCTGCCGGGGTCACCGCGTTCACCCGCTGGCCGGCCCGTGCCGTGCCGGTGCCCAGTCGATCGATGGCGTCGGTCCCCAGGATGATCGTGACCGCAACCGCACTGTCGTCGTCGGTCGACACGACCTCACCGAAGCCGAGAGCGCCGCGCAGCGCCGTCGCCTCGGCCTGCTGATCGGGTCCGGCGATGATCGAGGTCGTCGTGTGGTCGAAGGCCGCCGCGTTGCCGAGCACACTGATCTCGGCGCCGGCCACGACCAGTGCTTGCACCGCGGGGAGACCGTTGTCCAACTGCCCGGTGCCGTCGAGGACCCGAACCGAGACTCGCGCCCCGGCGGGGGAACCGACTGGGAAGGGCACCAGCCGGGCCACAGTGGCCGCCACAAGGTCCTCGTCGGGCACCACGATGTGAGCATCCAGCCCGGGCAGTTCGACGCTGGCCGCCGGCAACGTCGTGACCTCCACCTGCGCCGCCGCCAACGAGCGCACGAATCGACCCAACCCCGCATCGGTCTCGCCGGGGACGACCCCCTCGTCGTCGAGGTCGGCGGCAACGGCCATCAACCAGGCCGCCCAGAAACGCTCCACCCGGACCATGCGGTTGAGGTCGTTCTCGCCGGGGTTGCGAACGAGCTGATAGACCGCGCCGTCCTCGGGTGCGAGGTCGACCCGGCCGCGCCGGAACCGCACCTCGACCGCTCCCACCGGGCTGGTCGATTCCTCGACGACATCGGCGTCGTCGCCCGCAAAGGCATCGTCGGGGTCAGCGACGTCGTCAGGCTCGACAGCAGCCGGCCGTTCCGTCGGGATCACCACCGCGTCGGGGTTGTCCACCGACAGCGAACCCACCGGGTCGAGCACCTGCGCCCAGCCGTCGGGATCGAGCGTGCGGGTCTCCTCGATGCGGGCGTTGAGCAACCCGCCCACGGCGGTGGCGAGCGCCGCCTCGCCACCTCCGAACGCGGCCCCGAGCGACACCGGGTTGCCGTCGTCACCGACCACCACAGTGTCCGGGGACAGCACCATCACCCCGCCGGCGCGTTCACCGGTGAGCGACAGCACCGCGGCTGCTCCGAGGCTGCCGTCCTGGTCGACGGTGGCCACCAACATCGTCGGCGTCGGCACGGCCAGGGCCTCGTAACCGGGCGCCGACGGATCGTCGACGGACTGCATGAGCGTGCCTTCGGTGGAGGAGAACACCACGTCGGAGCCCAGCCACACCAGCACCGGGACGGCGACGACCAGCAACGCCAGCACCACCGGGTAGCCCATGCGCCACCAGCGGCTGCGATCGGCACCCTCCTCGACGGTCACCCGCACCGGATCTGGTCGGGTGCCACCCGCCGCGGCACTCGATGCCCCGTGCCCTGCGCCGACCACTGCGTCCTCGCGCCCGGCGCTGTCGTCGTCGACACCCTCACTGTCGCCGTCGTCGACAGACCACACCGGCAGCGGGGTCGGTGCCTCGTCGGCTGGGGCGGGCTCGTCGGCTGGGGCGGGGTCGTCGGCTGGGGCGGGGTCGTCGGCTGGGGCGGGGTCGTCGGCTGCGGCGGGGTCGACCACCACCGGCGACACCGGCATGGAGGCCTCGACCACTCGATCGGTGTGGTCGCCGGCCTTCTCATCCGAGGCACCACCTGAGGGAGGCTCCGCCGGTGTGGCAGCCTCGACCGGCCGGTCGCTGTCGTCGCCCGCAGGGTCGACGGTGTGCTCGAACGGCTGCTCGGCGCCCTCGCGGAGATCGATGGGGACGGTCGGGTCCGACTCGACCTCCCCGACATCGCCGTCGCCGTCGCCGTCAAAGATCTTTTCGATCACCGGCGAGCGCGTGGGGAGCGACGGCGGTCCGTCGGGAAGCCGGAAGATGGCCGCCTCGTCGAGGGCGGTCGACCCATCGAGTGTCGTGGCGGCGTCGTCATGCTCCTCGGGTGGGGCCTCGGAACGCTCCCCACCGGCGGGGGGCGCGCTCTGCTCGGCCACCGCCGCCGGACGAAGGGCGCCGTCCTCGGCGAAGAGGCGAGCCAACTCGGCCACGCTGTCGTCGTCGGTCACCGACGGGGTCGGGGGTGACTCCGGGGGGAACAGTGACGCCAGGAGGTCAGCGGTGTCCTCCGCCGGCGGGCGGCGAGCGGCGGCCACCGCGTCGGCGGCGGCCACCTCGGAGGGGTCTTCCCCGAGCGGCGCCCGATCGGCATCGTGCTCATCAGGCAGCGCGCGGTGCGGCGCCTCACGACGAGATGGTGCGTTGTCATCCTCGGCCATGTCGCCTGTCCCTCAGCACCACCACGCAGCCGCTGACACGGCCCACGATTCCCAACCCATCACGTCGCCTCACTGTAGAGTCCCCGGTCACCGACGCACGAAATCACCCCGGGTGGCATGAGACCCTCGACGGGCAGGCCGCTGCGCAGTCGGCGACGTAGGTCGGTCGAGGAGATGTCGAGCCGCGGGACGTCCACCCGCTCCCACGCCCACCCGCCCGGCAACGGGGGGGCCTCGATGCCGGGGCGGTCGACGAGGACCGGCACCGCCAGTTCACGGACCTCGTCAACGCGCTCCCACGTCGGCAGGGCAGCCGCTGCGTCGAAGCCGAGTACCAAGAAGAGGACCCGGTCCGGGGCACGCAGCGACGCGAGCGTGTCAGCGGTGAACGACGGCCCGGGCCGACGCACCTCGATGTCGGAGGGTTCGACTCCCTCGACGCCGTCGAGCAACGCCGACACCATTTCCAGACGATCGAGCGCCGGGGTGACCGGGCCGGTGGCCACCTTCTGCCAGGGCTCGCCAGCCACCACCACGAGCACTCGATCCAGCGCCAGCGCCTGTCGGACGCCGGCCGCCACCACCAGGTGCCCGTTGTGCGGAGGGTCGAACGTGCCACCGAACACCCCGACTCGTTCCACCGTCACCGAACCGACCGGCAACGACAGCGAGCCACGGCGAATCTGCCCAAGGCCATGTCCGCATCGTACCGACCCCCCCAACCTGACAGTGTGATCAGCCCCGAGCGGGTTCACAACCCCGCAGCACCACCGAGTGACACAGGTCACGACTGTTCTGCCGCGACTTCGGGAACATACATCCCTAGTTGAACGCTTACTCCTATGGATGCTCACCGCAGCGTGAAGTGCCCCCAGCGCTCGCACTGCGCCACCAGAGTCCCAATTACCCCCCCACCACCTGGCGCCACAGGCGTCAGATCGAAGGAAGCGACATGAGCGATTCGGTCGGCATGTACCTCAACGAAATCGGTCTGGTCCCCCTCCTCACCGCCGAGGAAGAGCGCGAATTGGCCCAGATCATCGAAGCGGGTCGCGACGCGGCTGCCGCCATCGAGGCCGGCGACGCCTCCGCAGCCAACAAGCGGCGTGTCCGTGCGGCAGCCAACGCCAAGGATCGTTTCATCCGGTCCAACCTTCGTCTGGTGGTCAGCGTCGCCCGCCGCTACCCCCTGCCTCCCGGCATGGAACTGTTGGACCTCATCCAGGAGGGCAACATCGGCCTCGAACACGCCGTCGACAAGTTCGACTGGCGCAAGGGCTTCAAGTTCTCGACCTACGCCACCTTCTGGATCCGCCAGGCCATCGGCCGAGCGCTCGACCAGAAGGCCAGCCTGGTCCGCCTGCCGGGCGACCGCAGCGCCAGCCTGCGTGCTGCCCTGCGGCAGTCGTCGGGTGACGGCGACGAACTCGACGACGAGCACGCCCGGCTGCACCGCCTGACGACGCCCACCTCGCTCGACCGGACCATCGGCGACGACGACTCCAACGAACTCATCGACCTGCTGGCCGACGCCAACCCGACCCCCGAGGCGGAGGTGTTGGGTCGGCTCGAGGAAGAGATGGTCACCGACCTCCTCTCGGTGCTCGACCAGCGTGCCCGCTTCGCCGTGGAGCAGCGCTTCGGCCTCAACGACGGGCGCAAACGCTCCTACCGCGAGGTCGGCGAGGAGCTGGGCGTCACCGCCGAAGCCGCCCGACGGCTGGTCAAGCGTGCCGTGAACACCGTGCGCGAAGAGGCCTCCGAACGGGTGACTGCTGCGTGAGTCGTCGTCAATGCGCTTGCGTTGACACTGCGCCGCCGACCACGCTTTTGCCGTGACCACCACCTGGGCCCCCTCATCCTGGCACCGCTTCGAGGCGCAGCAACAGCCCGACTGGCCGGATCCCGCCCACCTCGAGGCGGTCCTCAAGACCATCTCCACCCTGCCACCGTTGGTGTTCGCTGGCGAGGCACGTCGCCTCACCGAGGATCTCGCCATGGTGGCCAACGGTGACGCCTTCCTCCTCCAGGCCGGCGACTGCGCCGAGTCCTACGACGACTTCACCGCCGACAAGGTGCGCGACAAGCTGAAGGTCATCCTGCAGATGGCTGCGGTGCTCCAGTACTCCTCGGGCGTCCCGGTGGTGAAGGTGGGCCGAATCGCCGGGCAGTTCGCCAAGCCGCGATCGTCACCCACCGAGGAGGTCGACGGCGTCCACCTCCCGTCGTTCCGCGGCCACATGGTGAACGACGTGGCCTTCTCGAGTGCCGCTCGCTCGGCCGATCCGGAACGCCTCCTCGCCGCCTACCACCAGTCGGCGTCGACGCTCAATCTGCTGCGGGCCTTCACCAAGGGCGGCTTTGCCGACCTGCACCGAGTGCACGCCTGGAACCAGGAGTTCGTGGCCACCAGCACCGAGGGCCAGCGCTACGAGCGGTTGGCCCACGAGATCGACCGGGCACTGCGATTCATGGGTAGCTGCGGGCTGCGCACCGAGCGCGAGCCAGCCCTGCACCAGGTCGACTTCTACACCAGCCACGAAGCGCTGCTGCTGGGCTACGAGGAAGCGCTCACCCGGCGCGACTCACTGTCGGGCGACTGGTACGACTGCTCGGCCCACATGTTGTGGATCGGCGAGCGCACCCGCCAGCTCGGTGGCGCCCACGTCGAGTTCCTGTCGGGCGTGCAGAACCCCCTCGGGTGCAAGATCGGGCCCAAGGCCACCGCCGAGGAGGTCGTCGCCCTCTGCGAGCGCCTCGACCCCGACCGTCGTCCCGGTCGCCTCACGCTCATCACCCGCATGGGCGCTGACACCATCGCCACGGCACTGCCGCCGCTGCTGCGGGCCGTCCGCGACGCCGGCCATCCGGTGGTGTGGGCCTGCGACCCCATGCACGCCAACACGTTCACCTCCTCGAGCGGTCACAAGACCCGCCAACTCGAGCACATACTGGCCGAAGTGGCGGGCTTCTTCACCGCGCACGCCGAGGTGGGCACCTGGCCGGGTGGCATCCACATCGAGCTCACCGGCGACGACGTCACCGAATGCCTCGGTGGTTCCACCGCCGTGGGGGAGAACGATCTCGACATGCGCTACGAGACCATGTGCGACCCGCGCCTGAACGGCCGGCAGTCACTCGACCTGGCCTTCCAGGTGTCCGAACTCCTTCGCTGAGCCCTGTCGCCGTCCGCAGGCCGCCGCCCGAAGGTCCCGCGGAGGTCCCCGGAACGTCCGCGCCGCCGAACCTGCCGGGAAACTGGCGGTGGACGGGAGCTTTCGCGGAAATAACCGGGGGCGCGCGCACAGATCAGCATCGGCTCCGTATACTTCGCATGTCCCTTAGCAGTAAATGAAGGAGCCCCACCATGAACCGTTCCATCCGCAACAAGGCCATCGCCGTACTCTCGGCCGCCGCCCTCACCACGGCCGCTGCCGCCTGTTCCGACGACGACGCCGACGACGAGCCGGTCGACGACACCACCACCACCGAACCCGTCACCGACGACACCATCGACGAGATGGACGACGACGACGAGGACGAAGACGACGGTGACGACGAGGAAGCCGCCGACGACACCATCGTCGACGTGGCCGTCGGCGCCGGCAGCTTCACCATCCTGGTGGACCTCGTGACCGAGGCCGGCCTGGCCGACACCCTCGCCACCGAGGAGCTGACCGTGTTCGCCCCGACCGACGAGGCGTTCGAGGCCCTGCCCCCCGAGGTGCTCGAGGCCGTCGGCAACGACGTCGATCTCCTGACGTCGATCCTCACCTACCACGTGGTGGCCGGCACCGTGCTGTCCGGCGACGTCGTCGAGCTCGACGGCCAGACCGTCGAGACGCTCTCGGGCGCCAGCTTCACCATCGAGGTGGACGGCGAGACCGTGACCATCATCGACGGCGCCGGCGTCTCCCACGAGGTGGTGGACGTCGACGTGATGGCCTCCAACGGCGTCATCCACGTCCTCAACAGCGTCCTGCTGCCCGAGGCACTGGACCTCTGAGTCCGAACCCCGCCGCTGCGGGAACCAACGCCCGACCGGACCACCACCGGCCGTGCGATCGGGAGAGGGGAGGCCACTCGGCCTCCCCTCTCCCGCGTTCGGCGCCAACATCTCGGAGCGTCCGAGATCGCGACGTGACCGATGTCACAGCCGATACGGGCCCCGATTGTTGACCACAGTGGTCAACAATCGCTAGAAAAGGGGGAATTCCTGATCGGATTAGTCGGTTATTGCCTATCGTGGGTCGCCGAGCCCACCACCGTGCCACCCGGGGGACGACACCCATGTTGCAACGAGAGATCGACCCGGCCCTCGCCGCCGACATCGCCAAGTTCGAGGAGATGCTCGAGCGCTACCTGGCCGGTGACCTGGCCGAGGACGTGTTCCGGGTCTTCCGCCTGAACAACGGCATCTACGGCCAGCGCCAAGGCGGGCACAACCAAATGGTACGGGTGAAGCTGCCGTGGGGTGGCGTCTCCCCCGAACAGCTCGACATGTGCGCCCACGTGGCCGACACCTACTCCCGCGGCTGGGGCCACATCACCACCCGCCAGAACATCCAGTTCCACTTCGTGCAGCTCGAGCGGGTCCCCGACCTGCTGCGGGACCTGGCCTCGGTGGGCCTCACCTCCCGCGAGGCGTGCGGCGACACGGTGCGCAACGTCATGGGCTGCCACCTGGCTGGCGCATGCCCCCACGAGGTGCTCGACATCACCCACTGGGCCGACGCCGCGTTCCACCACTTCCTGCGCAACCCACTCGGCCAGCGCCTGCCCCGCAAGTTCAAGATCAACTTCTCCGGTTGCGCCACGGACTGCGGCCAGGCCATGTTCAACGACGTCGGCGTCATCGCCACCTCGCGCACCCTCGACGACGGCACCACCGAGGCCGGGTTCCGCGTCTACGTGGCCGGCGGGTTGGGGGCCAACCCCCACCCGGCGCTGGCCCTCGAGGACTTCACCCCACGCGAGGAACTGCTCCCCACCATCGAGGCCTGCCTGCGGGTGTTCGAGC
This sequence comes from Acidimicrobiia bacterium, assembly GCA_020832495.1. GTDB lineage: Bacteria > Actinomycetota > Acidimicrobiia > Acidimicrobiales > Acidimicrobilacustridaceae > JAFIEP01. Next base: position 48,008 of record JAFIEP010000039.1, read on the forward strand.
AGGCCGGCAACCGCGACAACAAGCTCCGAGCCCGCATGAAGTGGCTGGTCGACACCCTCGGGTTCGAGGAGGTGCAGCGCCGGGTGCTGACCCAGCGCAAGTTCCTGCTGGCCTCGGCCACCTGGCCGGGTGGCATCCCCGAAGAGGTGCGCAAGCACGGTGACGCCCCCGCAGGCGTGGCGTCCGACGTGGCGCCCACCGCGGTCGGTCAAGGCGTGTCGGTGGCGCTGCGGGGCACCAAGCCCTACGAGCGATGGGAGCAGGCCAACGTGGTCCGCGGCGTGGCCAACGGCACCGTCTCGGCCATGGCCTACGCCCGCTTGGGCGACATCACCAGCGCCCAGTTCCGGGCGCTCGCTGCCATCCAGCGCGAGATGGGCCTCGAGGTGCGCACCACGCCCCGCCAGAACCTGGCCTTCCGCGGGCTCTCCGAGAGCCAACTCCCCACCCTGTTCGCACGCCTCGACGCCATCGGCATGGCCGAACCCGGCGCCGAGCTGTCCCGCGACGTTGTCGCCTGCCCGGGCGCCGACACCTGCAACCTGGCCGTGACGCAGTCTCGTGGCCTGGCCAGCGCCATCGGTGCGGCTCTCGAGGAAGAGGGGCTGGCCGAGGTGGGCGGTGTGCGCACCAACATCAGCGGCTGCACCAATTCGTGCGGCCAACACCACGCGTCGGACATCGGCTTCTTCGGAGCCGAACGGCGAGCCCACGGCACCTCCGCCCCCGGCTACCAGATGCTGCTCGGCGGCTACGTCGGCCAGGAGCAGATCTACTTCGGCCAGAAGGCCTTGCGTCTCCCGGCCAAGAACGCTCCCGAGGCCACCGTGCGGGTGGTTCGCCGCTACAACGACGAGCGGAACGCCGGCGAGATGTTCCACGAGTGGCTGGAGCGGGTGGGTGGCGCCAAGGCCGTGGCCGAGGACCTGCGTGACCTCGACCACTTCCCCACGCCCGAGGAGAACCCGGACTACTTCATCGACTACGGCGAGACCGGCCCGTACGTGGCCGAGGTCGGCGAATCCGAGTGCGCCACCTGAGCGAGGCCACCGCCTCGCCCCGAGCGCCCGACGACCTGCCCACCCGAGGGGAACCCCTGACATGAGCGACACCACGCTCCGTCCACCGGAAGCCGACAACCCGACGCAGTTCACCGACGAGGAGTTGGCGGAACTGTCGGTCGAGTTCGAACGGCTGCCCGCCACCAAGATCATCCAGTGGGCGGTCGACAACTTCGCGCCGCACCTGGCTCTCACCGCCTCGATGACCGACGCGGTGCTCATCGACCTTGCCGTGAAGGTCGACCCGGCCATCGAGGTGGTGTTCATCGACACCGGCTACCACTTCCCCGAGACGCTCGAGACCGTCGAGCGGGTGCGTCGCCACTACGGCCTCAACCTGCGCATCATGACCGTGGCCGCCCACAACGAGGAGCTGTGGCGCCTCGACCCCGAGAACTGCTGCTCAGCGGTGAAGGTCGGCCAGCTGGACCGGGCCCTGGCCGGCAAGGCGGCCTGGATGAGCGGGCTGCGCCGAGCCGAGGCCGACAGCCGCATCAAGGCGCCGCTGGTGGCCCACGACCTGCGAGGGCTCGTCAAGGTCAACCCGATCGCCATGTGGTCCGACGAGGACGTGGCCGGCTACGTGGCCGACCACGACATCATCGTGAACCCGCTGCTCTCACAGGGCTACCTCTCGATCGGCTGCCAGCCCTGCACCGTGCCCGCCACCGATCCCGACGATCCGCGGTCGGGTCGTTGGGCGGGACGGGACCGCACCGAGTGTGGTCTGCACGAGATCTGACCCCCACCGGCGGCGGCACCGCTTGACCCCGAGGGCGCCGGTCGTGAACGATGACGGTCGTGGCCGATTCGACCAGTGGTACCGCCACGCTCGTGCCGGAAGGTCGCGACGTGCCCACCAGGGTGCTGGTGCTGGGGATGGCCCACCACGACGGCACGATCCTCGCCTCGGAGGTCTACCCGGTGGCCGAAGCCTGCGGGCAGAGCTCGGACCAGGTGCGTTCGTGTCTGCGTCGCCTGGTCAGCGAAGGACTGTTCGAGCGGCACGGCGAGGGCCGCGACGCCCGCTTCGTGGCCACCGACGCCGGCCACCGGGCGCTCGGCGGCTTCGTGGAACGGACCCGCCTGGCCTACGCCCAGGACACCGCCGGCAAGGGGTGGGACCGCCACTGGCGCCTGGTCACCTTCGCAGTGCCCGAATCGCGCCGCGGTGCACGCGACGCCTTCCGTGACCGCCTGTTGGGCCTCGGTGGGGCCCCCATCCAACACGGGGTGTACGTCTCACCACACCGTTGGGATGCCGACGTCACCGCCGAGGCCGACCGACTCGGATTGCGCGAGCACGTGATGTGTGCGAGCACCGACGACCTCGACCTCGGCGGTACCACCGACCCGGTGGCCATCGCCCGCCGACTGTGGCCCCTCGACGAGGTGGCTGCCCGCTACGAGCGCTTCATCGCCACCTACGACGGCGTACCCGAGCAGCTCGAGACCATGCGACGCGCCGGACGCCGCCTCAGCGACGCCGAGTTCCTGCCCGGCGCCCTCGTGATCGGCATCAAGTTCCAGGAGTGCTTCAACACCGACCCGCTCCTGCCCCCCGAGCTCCTCCCCCGCCCGTGGCCCGGACGGCGTGCCCGCGACCTGCTGGCCCGCAGTCGTCGCCTCGGCATCCTGCTACGACGCCAACACGACCGGCCCCAACTGTTCGCCCCCTTCGACGAGGTATTGAACACCACCTGGTGATGCCTGGCCGGCCACCGCACCGTCGACCGCCTCGGGAGACGCCGAGCCCGCACCCTGCAGCCGGAGGACCTTTGGTCGTGGGACCTTCGTCCCGACATCCACGAGGCGTCGGCGACCGACGGCATACTGACCGCGTGAACGCCCACCGCTCGCCTGCTCCAGGACGTACGTTGTGGCGGGCCCTTCGCCGGTTGACCATGCTCGGTGTCGTGCCCATCGCCATGCTTGCCTCGTGCACCGTGGCGACGGACGACCCTGCGGCCATTCCTGTGAGGCCCCTCGCCGGGGGCGAGACCATACCGCTGGGATCACTCGTCGACGGGCCCACCGTGGTGAACGTGTGGGCGTCGTGGTGTGCCCCGTGCCGCACCGAGATGCCGGCGCTCGAGGAAGTGCACGTGGCCATGGGCGATCGGGTGACGATCATCGGAATCACCGACGACCCCGACCCCGAAGCTGCCGAAGCACTCGCTCGCGAACTGGGCGTGACCTACCCGCTCTACATGGTCGACAACCCCGGCGACCTCCGTCAGCTCGGCGTCCTCGGGCTGCCCGCCACCGTCTTCGTCGACGAGTCGGTCACCATCATCACAACGCACGCCGGGGTGCTCGATGCCGCCGGCATCACCGACGAGATCAGGAGCGCCCATGGGATCGACTGACGTCCTGCGTTCGCCGAAGCGACTGCGGTGGTGGGCTGCGGTGCTCGGGGTGGCGCTCGGGCTCGCCGTGGTCGGCTGTGCCAGCGATGCGCCCGAGCTCGGCGGGATCGTCCGGCCGCAGCCACTCGCGGTCGGTGACATCTCGTTGCCGGTGGCCGCCCCCGAAGCCGCCGACTCCTTCGAGTTCTCGGCCGACGAGGGCCGCCTCCTCGTGGTCTACTTCGGCTACCTGAGCTGCCCCGACGTGTGTCCGACCACCATGGTCGACCTCCGTGGCGCCCTCGCCGAACTCGGTGAGGCTGCAGACACCGTCGACGTTGCCTTCGTCACCGTCGACCCCGAGCGGGACACCCCCGAACAGCTCGACAACTATCTCGACCACTTCTTCGATCGCTACGTCGCACTGCGGCCCTCGACCGTCGACGAGCTCCGAGCAGCCGAGGAGGCGTTCACTGCGTCCTCTGAGATCACCGTGAACGGCGCTGGCGTGGTCGAGGTGGCGCACAGCGCCACCACCTATGTGGTCGGCCCGGACGGCACCGTGCTCGTCGAGTGGGCGTTCGGAACAACTCCGGAACTGATGGCCGACGACCTACGACTACTGCTCGGGGACCTCGCGGACTCGTAGTCCCACCCCATCGCCACGACCCGCACACCGTTGGTGTCGAGCAGGTTGGCGAGACCACACCAAGGAGACCAGATGCCCACCTTCAGCCCACCACGCCGAGCAGTCGCAGGCCTTGCCGCCGCAGTGCTGCTCCTGGCGAGCTGCGCCAGCGACGACAACGGTGACGACGAGGTCGACGTCACCGACGGCGACGCAGCCTTCGTGGTCGACGACGCCTGGGCCCGCAGCACCCCGGCAGGACGTGGCGCGGTCTACTTCCAGATCACCAGCTCGGACGACGACGCCATCGTGGGCGCATCGGTGGACTCGTCCATCGCTGCGGTCGTCGAACTGCACGAGACGGTGGCCGCCGACGACGGCGACGTCGACCCGTCGATGGACGGCGACATGGACGGCGACATGGACGGCGACACGAACGGCGACACGAACGGCGACATGGCGTCAGGTGATGACGAGGGCCACGGCGGCGGCATGATGGAGATGCGCGAGGTCGCGTCGATCCCCCTACCCGCTGGTGAGACCGTGGTGCTCGAGCCGGGCGGCCTCCATGTGATGCTGCTCGACATGCCCGAGATGCTCGAGATCGGCAGTGTGTTCGACCTCACGCTCGAGTTGGAGACGGCCGAGCCGCTCACGATCACGGTGAGCGTCCGTGACGCCTGAGCAACCGTCGGCCGGGGTGGGGCGTGAGGAAACCTCGCGCCCCACCCCGGGCTTCGGTGCAGCACTCGGTCTGGCCGCAGGCGTGGTCGTGGTGGTCGTGGTGGCCGTGGTTGCCCTGACCATGGCGTCGAGCGGGGCCACCGAGCACCGCTTCGTCGTGGCCCCCGGCACCGGCGACCGCCTCGATGCCGGCGAGTGGGTGGAAACGATGCCGGCGGAGCTCGACGTCAAGGTTGGTGACAGCCTGGTGATCGTGAACGACGATGACCGAGTCCACCTCATCGGGCCATTCGGGGTCCGCGCTGGCGAGACGCTGCACTACCGGTTCAGTGAACCAGGTGAGATCCGCGACGCCTGCACCCTGCAACCCGACGGCGAGATCGTCATCACCATCAGCTGACAGCCACTCTGCATCAGGCCAGCTTGTCGACGAACCGTTCGAGCTGCCGCAGGTTGCGGCACTCCTGCACGTCGTCGCAGTGCACCCCGTACTCGCCCACGATCGAATCGCCCGTGTTCCAGTAGGACTGCGGCTCGGGGTTCAGCCAGTAGACGTGACGGGCCCGGTGGCGCAGCTCGCGGATCACCCACGACTGGCTGGCGTGGTAGTTGTTGCGGGCATCACCCAGGATGAGCACCGTCGTCTTCGGGCCGACCTCTTTGCCCCAGCGGTTGTAGAACTCCTCGAGTGCGTGGCCGTAGTCGGAATGCCCGTCGACCCACACCACGTCGGCTTCGGTGTTGACCCGGTGCACGGCCTCGCCGATGTCCTCCACCCCTTCGAAGAATCGGGTCACCTCGTCGATGCCGTCGATGAACACGAACGAGCGCACTTTCGAGAACTGCCCGGAGATGGCGTGCACCAGCTGCAGGGTGAAGCGCGCAAAGGCAGCCACCGAACCGGAGATGTCGGCAATGACGAAGATCTCGGGCTTGGCCGGACGCGGGTAGCGGAACTTGGGTTCGGCCGGCACGCCGCCGTAGCTGAGCGAGTTGCGGACGGTGGCGCGAAAGTCGAGCGGGCCCTTGCGGCCGTGACGTCGCTTGCGGGCCAGACGCACCGCCAGTTTGCGGGTGAGCGGATGGAGGGCCTTGCGCAGCGCCACCATCTCCTCGCGGTTGGCGTGCATGAAGTCGACGTCTTCGGGGAGCGGCTTGCGCAGGGTGCGGGCCATGGCCTCGACGCCCCGGTCGGCCACCAGCCGACGGCGGATCTCGGCCTCCACCTCCTTCTTGAGCTGATCGAGACGGGTCTCGAACTCGTCGCGTTCCAGCCGCTCCTCGAGCGGGGTCAGGGGGGCCGGTGACTCCTCGCGGGTCTCGGCCATGAGCCGCTCGAGCATGTCGTCGAGATCGAGGTTCCGCAGCGTGCGGTACAGGTAGTAGGTACCGCCCACTGGTCGGCCCGGTTCCATGCCGGCGTAGCGCTTCACCGCCTGGCGAGCCAGGGCTCGCAGCAGGCCCTCGTCGCCCTCGAGCAGCGCCCGGTACAACAGCTCGGCCAGTTCCTCGGGTGACAGGGCGTCACCGCCGGCGCCGCCCAGTCCGCGGATGCCCTCCATACCCTCGGGGCCGGGCTGGCCCTCGCTGTCGTCGAGATCCTCGTCGGCCGCATCGGCCCCATCGTCGTCAGCCAGGTCGTACTGCTTGCCCCGCAGCGAGAAGTACACCTCGAACACGGTCTCGAAGGCCCGCCAGTGGGCGTTGTTCTTCACCAGCGTGGCCGCCAGGGCGTACTTGAACGCCTCGCGGTCCTCGAGTGGGATGTGCTTCACCGCTTCCATGGCGTCGAGGTTCTCGGTGAGGCTCACCGGCAGGCCCGCAGCCCGCAGCTCGACGATGAAGCCGGCCAACAGGTCGACGATTGGGTCGGCCACCGCCGAGGCCGACTGGGCCGGTGCAGCGCCGCCCGACGAGGTCGACGGGCCGTCGGTGGTCACCGGGGTGTCCCACGGTCGACGACCGCCGGTAGCCACCCAGGGTTGCAGCCCCGACGGGAGCTTCGACCAGTCACGGGGCTGCGCCGGGGACACAGCCCCTCCTCGGCGCCGGGTGCGCGGTCACGACGCCACCTCACCCCCGCGCCGGCCGACCGGGCTTGGGCGGACCGCCCTCGGCCTGCGCAGCCAACTCCTTGACGGCCCGGTTGATGTCGCTCTGGTACTTGAGGAGGATGTTGACGGTCTCGATGGCCGTCTCCTCGGTGATCTGCTCCACCCCGAGCAGCACCAGCGTGCGTGCCCAGTCGAGGGTCTCGGACACCGAGGGGGCCTTCTTCAGCTCGAGCTGGCGCAGCGAGCGGACGATGCGGGCCACCTGGTCGGCCAGGGCCTCGCTGACGTCGGGCACCTTGGCCAGCACGATCTCCTTCTCGCGGTCGAGATCGGGGTAGTCGATGTGCAGGAACAGGCAGCGCCGCTTCAGGGCCTCGGACAGCTCGCGGGTGTTGTTCGAGGTGAGGAACACCATCGGCACCTGCCGGGCGGTGATGGTGCCCAGCTCGGGGATCGACACCTGGTAGTCGGACAGCACCTCGAGCAGCAACGCCTCGGTCTCGAGCTCCACCCGGTCGACCTCGTCGATGAGCAGCACCACCGGGTCCTCGGCCCGGATGGCCTCGAGGAGCGGTCGCGTCAGCAGAAACTCGTCGGAGAAGATGTCGGTGGAGATGTCGTCCCACGAGGACTCGGCGTTGCGCTCGGCCTGGATACGCAGGAGCTGCTTCTTGTAGTTCCACTCGTAGAGGGCCTTCGACTCGTCGAGCCCCTCGTAGCACTGCAGGCGGATGAGCCGCGACCCGGTGATCTCGGCCACCGACTTGGCCAGCTGCGTCTTGCCGGTGCCGGCCGGGCCCTCCACCAAGATGGGCTTTCCCAGGCGATCGGCGAGGTAGACCACGCCGGCGATCGCCTCGCTCGAGAGGTAGTCGACCTTGGCCAGCTCGTCACGGACGACACCGACGGACTCGAAGCGTTCTGCCATCCTGGCAGCCTATCGGCCCGCTTGACCGGGCGGTCAAGACGATTGGCTGCCGTCTGTTCAGCCGCGCACCTGGCCCGCGCCACGCACCACGTACTTGGCGGTGGTCAGCTCCCGCAACGCCATGGGGCCGCGAGCGTGCAGCTTCTGCGTCGAGATGCCGATCTCGGCGCCGAAACCGAACTCTTCGCCGTCCACGAAGCGAGTCGAGGCGTTCAGGAGCACCGCAGCGGCATCCACCTCGGCCAGGAAGCGCTCGGCAGCGAGCACGTCGCCGGTGATGATCGCTTCGCTGTGCCCCGAGGAGAATCGGTTCACGTGGTCGATGGCGGCGTCGAGGTCGTCGACCACGGCCACCGCCATGCGGAGGTCGAGGAACTCCGTCGACCAGGCCTCGTCGTCGGCCGGCTGGGCGGACGGCACCAGATCGCACACGGTCGGGTCGCCCAGCAACGCCACGCCGTCGAGCGCCGCAGCCACCCGGGGCAGGAACCGCTCGGCCACCGATCGATGCACGAGCAAGGTCTCCGCCGCGTTGCACACCGATGGACGCTGGGTCTTGGCGTTCACCACCACCGACTCGGCCATGTCGAGATCCGCTGCGGCGTCGACGTAGACGTGGCAGTTGCCGTCGCCGTCGATGACGTAGGGCACCGTGGCGTGCTCGAGGATGGAGGCGATGAGTGACGGACCACCCCGCGGGACGAGGCAGTCGATCACCCCGCGCTGGCGCATGAACGCCACGGCGGCCTCTCGGGTGGTGTCGGCCACCAGCGTCACGGCGTCGGCCGGGAGGCCGGCTTTGGCCACGCCCTCTCGCAGGACCGAGGCGATGGCCACGTTGGAGCTGATCGCACCGGAGGACCCTCGTAGGAAGGCGGCGTTGCCCGCCTTGAGGCACAACGCCGCCGCGTCGGAGGTCACGTTCGGGCGGTTCTCGTAGATGACTCCCACCACCCCGAGCGGCACACGCACCCGGGAGATGCGCAACCCGTTGGGCCGCACCCAGCCGTCGAGGACCTCACCGACGGGATCGGCCAGGCTGGCCACCTGCCGCAGACCGGCCGCCATGGCGCCGACGCGGACCTCGTCCAGGCGAAGTCGATCGATCACGGTGGGCGACACCCCGTCGTGCTCCGCCCGGGCGACGTCGGTGGCGTTGGCTTCGAGGACGTCGTCAGCGCGGACCTCGAGCAAGTCCGCCGCCGCGTGCAGGGCGGTGTCCTTGGTGGCGCTGGAGGCCGCCGCCACCGACCGGGCGGCTGCCTTCACCCGACGGCCCAGCTCGGCCACCGTTGCGTTGTCTGGTCGGGAGGTGCTGGTCGCGTCCACGCCGACAGGCTACCGCGGACCCGAGGGACGACCCAGCGCCGGATAGGGTGCGAGCGATGCGCGACGGATTGGGTCTCGAGGTGGCGGTCGACCGCTTCGTCGACGAGCTGACGCCGCTGTTGGCCGACATCTTGGCCTCGGTGGAGGGTCGCGACCCGTCCACGGCGGAACTGGACGTGACCACCGAGGCCTTCGAGTTGGTCTGCGCCTGCATCGACGCCGACGAGCTGGCCACCGACCCCGAGCTGTGGGCGTTGCTGGCCATCTTCGGACCTCGCGTGGATCTCCCACTGCTGCGCAGCACCCCCACCGCCATTCGAGATGCCCGCTGGCTGCGCGGTCGCTCCGCCTGGCTGCACCGGCCGTCGACGATGTTCGAGATCTTCTGCGGCGTCGACGCCCGCGACGCCGGCGCGCGGGCCACCGTCTACTACCACCACGCCATGCGGGTGGCCTATCTGGTGGCAGCGGTCGACTCCCACCCCGGCCGTACCGAGCTGCTGGCCATCGAGCGCTACCGAGGGGTGCTGCTGCGCGCCATGACCGCCCACGGACTGAGCGGACCGCGCCATGGCGGGCCCATCACGACGCCGGCCGGCGTCGGCACCGGCCCACCCGGACCCGGTGGGGTCGATCGACGCGACGGGGCCGAGGGAGGTCGGCGTCGCCACGACGGGCACCGATCGGCTCCCGACACCGCCGACGACCGGGACGACGCCGCCGAGGGTGCCACCGGGGAGGTCGAGGAGCCCGAGGACCTGCCACCGGCGCGACCCCTCGAAGAGCTGTACGAGGAGCTCGACGCCCTCGTCGGGTTGCAGTCGGTGAAGGAGGAGATCCGCCTGGTGGCCGCGCTCACCCAGGTGCAGGTGTTGCGCGCCGAGCGGGGGCTTCCCAGCCTCGACACCAGCCGGCACCTCGTGTTCACCGGCAACCCTGGCACCGGGAAGACAACGGTGGCCCGCCTGTTGGCCGAGATCTACCGAACGCTCGGCGTGGTCGAGCGCGGCCAGCTCGTCGAAGTCGACCGTGCCGGCCTGGTTGCCGGCTTCGTCGGCCAGACGGCCCAGAAGGTGACCGAGGTGTTCGACCGGGCCGACGGCGGCATCCTCCTCGTGGACGAGGCCTACGCGCTGCTGCGGGGCTCGGAGAGCGACTTCGGCCGGGAGGCGATCGACACCATCGTCAAGCTCACCGAGGATCGCAGGGATCGCGTGGTGGTCATCCTGGCCGGCTACCCCGAGGAGATGGCTGCGCTGGTGGCGGCCAACCCCGGGATGCGCTCCCGGTTCGGGCGCACCATCGAGTTCCCCGACTACACCACCGAGGAGCTGGTGGACGTCTTCAGCACCATCTGTGTCCGCCACCGCTACGAGCCCGGACCCGGGGTGCTCGAGGCTGTGCGCACCTGGATCGAGGCACAACCCCGAGGCCCGGGCTTCGGCAACGGCCGCTTGGTCCGCAACCTGTTCGAGGAGGCGGTGGCCCGCCATGCCCGCCGCGTGGTGGAGGTGGCCGAACCCACCGACGAACACCTCGTCACCCTTGATCTCGAGGATCTCCCGGAGGTCGACCCCACCCTCGGGTGACCCTGCCGGCGGCCGAGACGGACAACGGCCGCCCCGATCCCGCGTGGGAGGCGCCAGCCGGTACCGTGCGAGGTCGCAGAGGCGGATCGTCGGACACGCCGATCCGCCCGGTCCATGTCGACAGGAGGAGACGTGCGGCGCACCACAGAGGGAGCCCGAGCCAGTGCCGCACGCACGCGCCTCGGCCGGCCTCGGCGCCGATCGATGGCATGTGCAGTGGCGCTGGTGCTGGCCCTGCTCGCCGGCTGCACGGCCGAGGCACCCACCGCCGGTGACGACCTCTTCGCCGATCCGGGCAACTGCACGGTGGTGCCGGTCGCCACCTCGCCGGAGAAACGGCAGGTGGTCAACGACCTGGCGCTCACGTTCAACGACCGACGCGTCGAGGTCGACGGCCGTTGTGTGTTCATCATCCCTCGTTCCCGCACGTCGGCGACCATGGTGGAGCAGTTGGCGAGCGGTTGGCCCACCAGCGAGGACGATCCGGCCCCGGCGTTGTGGGTACCCGCCTCGACGACATGGGGTGCGCTGCTCGACGAGCGGTTGCGCACCGACGGCCGGCCCCCACTGGCCGAGAGCGGGCCGGCCCTGCTGCGCAGTCCCGTCGTGGTGGCCGTACCCGAGCCGCTGGCCCGGGCCCTCGGATGGCCCCACGAACCGGTGGGCTGGGCGGACCTGGCGCTACTGGCGGCCGACGAACGGGGATGGGGAGCCCTCGGCCATGCCCAGTGGGGTCCGTTCCGCCTCGGCACCTCCAACCCGGCGGTGAGCACCATCGGCGCGGCGGGCCTGCTCTCGCGCACCCTGGGGGCACGGGCTGTTGTGGATGTCGCTGCCGAGCCGCCGACCGACGAGGCGGCCGTCGAGGTCGACGACCCGGAAGTCGACGACCCGGAAGTCGACGACCCCCTCACCGTGGCAGAGATCTACGACCCGACCACCAGTGCCTTCGTCGGTGACCTCGAGCAGAGCGTCATCCACTACGGGTCGGACCCGGTCACCTTCCTGACCAACTGGTACGCCGCCGACCAGCGTGGGGATCCTGCCGACTACCTCTCCGCAGCCGTGGTGGTCGAGCAGTCGGTGATCGCCTACAACCAGGGTCTGCTCGAAGAACTCGGTGATCCCGACGGCGCACCACGCCCACCACGCACGCCGCTCGTCGCCATCTATCCCGAGGGAGCCACCGTCGTCCTCACGAGCCCGCTGTACGTCCTCGATGCTCCGTGGGTGAGCGAGCGGGAACGGCGTGGCGCCGAGGCGTTCGTCGAGTTCGCCACCGCAGCCGAGGGCCAGGACATCGTGCGCAGCCACGGCTTCCGCCCCGCTGACCCCGACGACGACCCCGGGGAGCTCATCACGCCCCGGAACGGCGCCGACGCGGACGGACCGAGCAACCCCGCCGCCCTCCCCCCGCCCGCTGTGGTGAGCGAGGCGGTGGACCACTGGCACGACCAACGCCGCCCGACTCGACTGCTCGTGCTCCTCGACACCGGCGACCTCGACGAGCCCCTCGGCGACGACACCCACGGACGTACTCGCCGCGACCTGGTGACCGCCGCGCTGTTGCGCTCGCTCGATGCACTCGACGTCCACGCCGAGGTCGCCCTGTGGGTCCACGGCAACGGCGTGAACGGCGACAGCGCGAACGGCGACGAGACGTCGGTGATCGAGGTGGTGCCCTCAGGACCGCTCGAGGAACGCCGAGCACAGCTCCGCAGCGCCTTGCACCAACTCCCGCCCAGCGAGGGTCGGGCCACCGCCGAGGCGACCACCAGGGCCTTCACGGCAATGGTGGGCGGCCACGACGCCACCCGGATCAACGCCGTACTCCTGGTCGGGCCCGGCCACGACCGCGAGGCACCCGACAGCATCGATGCCCTGGTGGCCGCAGTCGAGCACCACCACGCCACCGCCGTCGCCCGGCCGGTTCGGCTGTTCACCGTCGGCTTCGGGCCCGATGCCGAGCTGACCACGCTGCGCCGCCTGGCGGCGGCCAGCGGCGCCACGTCGTACAACGCCAGCGATCCACCTAGCATCGATGCCGTGATCGATGCCGCCATGGCCAACTTCTGAGCATCCGGGATCCCGTGCCCTTCACACCGCAACGATCGTTACCGACCGGGCAGCGAGTGCGGCGCGCCATGGTCTCGCCCTCGGGCGTGGCCCTTGCCGGCGCAGGGGCGGGCGTGGCGCTGATCGCCGGACTCGGCCTCCCGGCGATCGTGGGCATGGCGGCGGTGGGCTGGGGAGCGCGGCTGGCAGCGGCGGCGATCCCCCGCCCGTCGGGACGAACCTCCATCGACCCGTTCGCCCTGCAAGATCCGTGGCGCACGTTCGTGTTCGAGGCCCGCCGCAGCGTGCGGCGTTTCGAGGAGGCGAAGCAGCGGCTGCCCGCCGGCCCGCTGCGGGAGCGACTCGCCGTGCTGGGCGTGCGGGTCGACGCCGCGCTGCAAGAGATCTGGCGCGTGGCGCAGAGCGGCCACGCGTTGGCCCGAGCACGCAGCGAGGTCGACACCGCCCGCCTCCGCAATGAGATCGCCGCCCTCGAGCAACCCGACGGCCCCTCCGTCGAGGATCACTCCGCCGCCGGACGGACGGTGGCCGCACTGCAGGCGCAGCTCAGCTCCGCCGAGCGGCTCGATACCGACATCGCCCGCACGCGCGAGGTGCTCACGTTGCTCGACGCCCGGCTGCGCGAGGCGGTGACCCGAGCCATCGAACTGTCCGCCCTGCCACCCGACGACGCCACCCTGGCCGCGGTCGACCACGACGTCAGCGTCCTCACCCACGAACTCGCTGCCCTGCGCGAGGCGCTGGCCGACCCGGCGCTCGGCACACTCGGAGCGTCGACCGCCGAGGGCCTTCCACCCGGCGCAGCGACCGGACCCGACCTGCTGTCCGGTGACCTGCTGTCCGGTGACCTGCTGTCCGACGACCTGCCCGACGCCCCGGCAGCGAACAACGACGGGGCGAACGGCGACGAGGCGACCGACCCCGACGACCCGCCCGGAACGCCCGGGACGGGTGCGGCCGGTCCGAGCGGGGCGACGTGACCGACGGTGGCTGACCACTCGGCGCCACCCGACACGCCGGTCGCACCGACACGTCGTGCCGCCACGCTGCTCCGCTCGAGTCTGGCTGTCTCCGCCGGAACCGCGCTCAGCCGCATCACCGGGCTGATCCGCACCCTGGTGCTCGCCGGGGTGTTGGGTGCCGCGCTGGTGGGCGCAACCGGCGTAGCCGATGCCTACAACCTGGCCAACACCGCGCCGAACGCCCTCTACGACCTCCTCATCGGTGGGGTGCTGGCCGCCACCCTCGTCCCGGTGCTCGTGGCCCGCACCGAGGAAGGCGACCGTCGAGGTGTCGAGGCGGTGGTGACCGTGCTCTTGGTCACCCTGGCCGCCCTGACGCTGCTCACCGTGGTGTTCGCTCCGTGGATCGTGCGGCTCTTCACCTTCCAGACCCCTCCGTTGGAGCAGGCCGAGGTGGAGTCGGTGGCGGTCCCCCTTCTGCGGCTGTTCCTTCCCCAGGTGTTCTTCTACGGCGCCACCGCCCTCGGCACGGCGCTGCTCAACGCCCATCGTCGGTTCGCCCTGGCTGCCTTCGCACCGGTGCTCAACAACGTCGTCGTGGTCTGTGTCCTGCTGGCCGTCCCTCGTGTGGCCCAAGGGACCCCGACGCTCGAGCAGGTGCGCGATGACCCGGTGCTGCTCGCCCTGTTGGGCCTCGGCACCACCGCAGGCATCGTGGCCATGGCCCTGGTCCTGGTGCCGGGCCTGGTGCGAGCGGGCGTCCCGCTCGGGTGGAACCTGGCCTGGCGCCACCCGGCAGTCACCCAGATCGTCCGACTGTCGGGCTGGACGTTCGGCTACGTGCTGGCCAACCAGATCGGCCTGGTGCTGCTGTTGGGCATGGCGCTGGGCCTGGGGGAAGGACCACTGTCGGCGTGGACCTACGCCTACCTCTTCTTCCAACTGCCCTTCGGACTGTTCGCCGTGGCGGTGATGACGACGTTCCTACCAGAGTTGTCGAGCGCCTTCAGTCGAGGCGACGCTCCCGCCTACCGAGACCGTTTCCTCATGGGCGGTCGCCTCATCCTGGTGGTGATCCTGCCCTGTGCGGCGGCCATGGCCGTGCTGGCCCGCCCGCTGGTTGCCTTCCTGTTCGAGGGTGCCGCTGGCCTGCTCGTAGCCGAGCAGGCCTTCACCGCCGCCTCCGGCGAGTTGACCGCGGAGGCCCTCGCCCTGTTCGCCGTCGGCCTCCCGGGTTTCTCGCTCTACCTGTACGTCATGCGGGGCTTCTACGCACGCCGCAACACCCGCATCCCGTTCTTCGTGAACCTGGCCAAGACGGTGCTGATGGTGGCCTTGGCCGTCCCCATGACCGCCGCCTGGTCCATGGCCGGGCTGGTGGGCGCCTTCTCGGTCGCCTACACCGTCGGGGGCGTGATGGCGCTGGTCGTCCTGGCCCGCACCGTCGATGGCCTCGGTGTGGGATCAGCCGTGTCGGCCGTGGCCCGTTCGCTGCTCGCTGCGCTGGCGACCGCCGCCGCTGCCTGGGCGGTGGCCGCGCAGGTGTCGGACCGCACCGATGCGACGTCGCTCGGGGGCAGCGCTGCGTCGTTGGCCCTGGGCGGCCTGGCTGCGGGTGTGGCCTACCTGGCCGTGCTGGTGGCCACCCGCTCCCCCGACCTGGCCCAACTCGTCGACCGGATCCGACGACGCAGCGGATCCTGACGGCCCGGCGGCGGCCGTTGCGGACGCGGCGACGACACCGCCGCGTTGCGCCTAGGCTGTGGTCATGTTCAAGGCCATGAAGAAATGGTGGCGGTACTGGGGCGCAAAGCTGAACCGGCGCTTCGAGGAGAAGGCCGATCCAGCGGTACAGCTCGAGCAGGCGATCGCCGAGGCACAGGATCAGCATCGCCAACTCCGCGAGCAGGCGGCCAACGTCATCGCCAACCAGAAACAGTTGGAGATGCGGCTCAACCGCTCGCTCGAGGAGTACGAGCGCACCTCGTCCAACGCCCGCCAGGCGTTGCTCATGGCCGAGGAAGCCCAGCGCAACGGCGACGAGGCGAAGCTGGCCGACTACACCCACGCTGCGGAGACCTTCGCCACCCAGATGATCACCCTCGAGGGCAACATCGAGGAAACAAAGGCGCTCGTGCTGGCCGCCACCCAGGCCGCCGAACAGGCCAAGACCGCCGTGAGCCAGAACTCCTCCGCCCTGCAGAAAAAGCTGGCCGAGCGCCAGAAGCTGCTGAGCCAGCTCGACCAGGCCAAGATGCAGGAGCAGATGAACACCGCCATGGCGTCGCTCAGTGAGAGCGTCGACACCGAGACGCCCTCGTTCGACCAGGTGCGCGACAAGATCGAGACGCGCTATGCCAAGGCCAAGAGCATGACCGAGCTCACCGGCCAGGGTGTCGAGGCGCGCATGCTCGAGATCGAACACGCCTCGCGCAACGTCGAGGCCCAGGCCCGCCTGTCGGAGCTGCGCAGCCAGTTGGGGCTGGCCCCCGCCGAGGGCACCGACGCAGCGCTCGGCACAGGTGCCGGAGAGGCTGCCGCCGTGGACGCCACGCCAGCTGCCGGTGCGCTCGGCTCGTCATCGGAAACCCCCGACGAGCAGGCCACGACCGCTCCGGCCGCCGGCGAACCCGCCGCTGCCACACGGCCCGAGGCCACGCCGGGGAGCTGAGCCCCCGCTCCTCCGACGGACGTCAGGGCACCACGGGCATCAGGGCAACACGACGAGCTCGTCGCGGTGGATGAGCCACGCCGTGGCCCCGTCACCGAGGTCCGACGATCGTCGGCCGGCCATGCGACGGGCCTCCTCGGCGCCGACCCGCATCAGGCCCTTGGCGAATACCGCCCCGTCGGGTCCCACGACCTCCACGGCGTCGTCGGCGTCGAAGTCGCCCTCCACCTCCCGTACGCCGGCGGCCAGCAACGAGGCCTGCCCGCTGCACAGCGCTCGCTGTGCTCCGGCGTCCACCACCAGCCGTCCGGCGGCACCCACGGCGAAGGCGATCCAGAGCTTGCGGGCCGGCAGTCGCCGGTCGTGCGGCATGACCACCGTGCCCACCCCTGCCGCGCCGTGCAGTGCGTCGGCCAGCACCCCGGGTCGATCGGCCGCCGCGATGACCGTGCGCACCCCCGACCACGCAGCCAATTTGGCTGCGGCCAGTTTCGAGGCCATGCCACCGCTCCCCCGGTCGGTACCGGGCCCTCCTGCCACCGCCTCGAGTGCCTCGTCGACCTCTCTGATCTCCTCGATGAGCGAGGCGTCGGCATCCAGTCGGGGATCACCCGTCAGTACACCGGGCGTGTCGGTGAGGAGGACGAGCACCTCGGCGTTCACCAGGTGGGCCACCAGCGCGGCCAGGCGATCGTTGTCCCCGAAGCGGATCTCGTCGTCGGCGATGACGTCGTTCTCGTTCACGACGGGCACCACACCGAGCTGCAGCAGGCGGTCGAGCGTCCGACGGGCGTGCAGGTACTGCTGGCGGACCATGAAGTCGAGCGGCGCCAACAGGACCTGGCCGGCTACGAGATCGTGGGCGGCCAGGGCCTCGTCGTAGTGCTGCATGAGGCGGCTCTGTCCGACCGCCGCCACCGCTTGCAGGGTGACGGCGTCCCGGGGCCGGTGCCCGCCACCCATGCCCATCGCCGGGAGGCCGGCACCGATGGCACCGGAGGTGACGACCACCACCCGCCACCGCTCCGAACGCGCCCGGTGGACCTCCCCGGCCAGCTTGCGGACCGCCTCGGGCCGCAGGGTGCCATCCTCGGCGGTGAGCGACGAGGTCCCGATCTTCACCACCACCGTGCGGTGGGGCAGATTGGCGCCGGTGCGCTCGGCGGTAGCCGTGGTCGTGCGAGCGACGGGCACTGACATCACCGCTGCTCGTCGGGTTCGTAGGTGAACGCCAGGTCCCCAATGGTCACCTCGGCCCCGGGTAGCGCACCGGCGCGCTCGAGCGCCCGGTAGACACCGAGGCGGCGCAGCCGTCCCCACGCCACCTCTCGTGCACCCTCGTCGGTCAGGTCGCTCAGCGCCACGGCCCGCCGCGCGTCCCGCCCGTGCACCACGAAGCTGCCGTCGCCCACCCGTTCGACGGTGACCCCTTCGGCCGCCGGGCGGTGGACCGTGTAGGCCGTCGGTTCGGGGACCGTGGCCCGCACCTGGGCGACCAGCGTTGCCATCTGGCCCACGAACCGGTCGATGCCATCGCCGGTCACGCCGGACACCACGACGTCGAGGTCGGGTACCTCGGGCGACCCTTCCCGGTGCACGGCGACGTCGGCCCGCGAACCGATCACCAGCCGAGGACGCTCCAACAGTTCAGGGCGGTACCCGCCGAGCTCGGCCAGCAACACCCGGAGTTGCTCACGCGGTGACGGTTCGTGGTCGCCCGCCGCCAGGTCCAACAAGAGCACGAGCACGCGAGCTCGTTCGACATGCCGCAGGAACCGATCCCCCAGGCCGCGGCCCTCGTGTGCACCCTCGATGAGGCCGGGGATGTCGGCCACCACGAATTCGGCGTCGGAGCTGCGCACCACCCCCAGGTTCGGCTCGAGCGTGGTGAACGGATAGTCGGCGATGCGGGGCTTCGCCGCGGAGACGCGCGAGATGAGGGTGCTCTTGCCCACGTTGGGGAACCCCACCAGCGCCACGTCGGCCAGCAGCTTGAGCTCGAGGCGCAACCAGCGCTCCTGGCCCTTCTCCCCCTGCTCGGCGAACCCAGGCGCACGGCGCCGGTTGGACAGGAAGCGGGCATTACCACGGCCGCCGCGGCCGCCCTCGGCGGCCAGGAACCGGTCGCCGTGGGCCACCAGGTCGGCGATCACCGTGCCGTCGGGATCACACACCACGGTGCCCTCGGGCACCGCCACCTCGAGATCCGCCCCACTCGACCCGTGGCGCTTCTTGCCCTGGCCGTGCGCCCCGTCGGCCGCGATGCGGTGAGGGTGGTCGCGGAAGGCGAGCAGCGACGCACAGTTGCGGTCGGCCACCAGCCACACGTCACCACCATGACCACCGTCGCCGCCGTCGGGTCCACCACGGGGCACGTGCGCCTCCCGACGGAACGACACGCTGCCGGCACCGCCACGACCCCCACGGGCACAGAGTTGGGTCTCGTCGACGAAGCCGGACATGTGCGCAGCCTACGGGGCACTCGCCCCCCGCTCCCACACGGTTGTCGAGCGGCGACGTGTCGGGATCAGTCGATCAGTCGCACCGGGTCGCCCTGCATGGAGGCTGACCACGTGGTGGTGTCGTTCGGGTTGTCGGACCGCACGGCGATGCGGAACCAACAGTCGAAGGGATCAGCGACGTTGCAGGTGTAGTTCAGCGGAATGGGAATGCGGGCCACGACATCGCGACCGTTGTACAGCGCGTTGGTCATCCCGGTGATGGTGCAGTCGAAGTTGGCCGTGGGCGCCGGGTGAGGCCCCAGGGCATCGGTCACCCGCAGGAACGTGCAGTCCGGAGTAATGCCGGGCGGTGGGATGATCTCCACCTCCGACACGGTGCCACCGGCCACGTCGGCGATGTCCCAGAAGGTCAGCACCAGCGAACGGCCGGCGTTGGCCGGGGGAACCCGGGCCAGGTAGAACGAGCCCTGGGTGGCCAGCTGTTGCTGGTAGATGGCGAAGTGGCCCTGCGCGTTGATGGACAGGCCCGTGCCGTCGTAGGCACCGGTCCCGGTCTCGGGTCGGACCGGGTTGTCGGCCATGGCCGTGACCTGGGGGGCCCGCCCCCAACTGGCCCGCATGTTGAAGCGGTTGTGGCCCATGCCGGTGGGCAGCGGGTTGGCCAACTGCTCGACCGTCCCGGTGTTGAGGTTCGGCGTCGCCGTGGTGACCGACGGGGTGTTCGTCAAATTGGCGTTGGTGCGCATCTGCACCACGTAGTCGCCGGCCTGCACCTGAGCCGAGGGCACGTTGCAGATGGGGAACCAGCGTCGGAAGTGCTGGTAGAAGGGCACGTTCTCCATCCCTCGTGGCGCCCGGTTCACCTCGGTGTCGACCAACAAACCGTAGGTCTGTTCGTTGTAGGGCGAGAACGTGATCGTGCAGATGGGCGGGTTGTCGCTGTTGTCGAACGGTGTGTCGTCGGGGGCGCGAACGATGTAGGTCGTGGGCACGATGGCATCGCCGCCGATGCGGTGGTCGCCCGTGCAGAACAGCGAGTCGCGACCCCGCTGGTACCGAGTTGCGCCATAGGGGTCGCCGGCGTAGACGTTGCGGAGTTCGTTGTTGATCTGGTTGTCGGTGGGCAACGTGTTCTGGGTGCAGAAGTCGTTCACCTGCACGAACGCCGGGTTGAAGATCTCGATGGAGAGATCCTGTCCGGGGATGGGGTTGTCCACTCGCACGGTGAAGAAGTAGCCGTTGTTGGAGTAGTCGACGTTGTTGTAGCCGTTGAAGATGCCGTTGCACCCGGCATGGGAGTTGTTGCACAACCCGGCCTGCCGCTTGTCGCCGTTCTCCTTGCGCGTGCCTCGACCGGCGATGTTGAGCACGAAGCCGGGGTTCAACCCGCGCTCGGGGTCGACGCCGAGGTAGGGCTCGGGACTGCCCATGGGCACCGGTTCCACGAACTGCGCCACCGACGCCCGTTCGACCTCCACGTCATCGACGAACAGGCTGGAGAAGAACTGGTCCACGGTGCCATCGGTCACCGTCACCGACAGGGTCTGACGTTGGTTGTCGATGTCGATGGTCACCGACAGCCCGTCGGCGCCGGCGGTGATCCCGTTGCGGGCCAGCGTCTGGTTCACCGCGGCGATGGCCTCGTCCTCGTCGGGCAGGTAGACGACCCCCGCCAGTGCCGCGGCGTCGGCCGAGGCCTGCAGTTTGGCGGCGCGCGCCATCCAGGCCCCGAGGTCGACGGCGAAGCCGGTGAAGCCCACCAGCGGCAGGAGCAACAGTGCCGTCAGGGCGATGACGTAGCCACCGTCGCGGCGACGGCGTCGGGTGCGACGGGTCGGCTGGCGTGATCGGGTCATCACGACTCCTCTGGATTCACTTGGTTCGGGGCGGGGGTTGATGTCACAACGGACAGTCGTAGAGGCTCAAACCATCGATGCACGGCTCGACTTGGAAGACGGCGGTGCGGCTGTAGGTGAACTCGCCGGCTCCCAGGGCACCAGTGAGCGGTTCGTACTCGAGCTCGATGAACACGCCGACCCAGTCGGGTTGCTGGCCTGGCGTCGGGGCGTTGCGCGAGGACGGACACCAGTTGCTGTCCCATGACCCCGGAGAACACGTGGGGTCGACGGCCGACGGCGAACCGAACCCGACACCGGCGTTCTCCTGCTGCACCTGGGCCTGGCTGTAGACGTTGCACACCCCGCCCACTCCCTTGGTGGACGTGTCGGTGGGCGACACGGCGATGGCCAGGCACGAACCCGGAGGCTCGTTGCCGAAGTTGGCGTTGTAGATGATGACTCGCTGGATCTCCACCCGCCCGATGCCGCTCAGCGCAGCATCCACGGCGCGCAGGGCCTCGAAATCGGCGTAGCGGTAGGCACCGGTGGTGGCCGCCACCCGACCGGCGGATCCGGCGGCCGTCTGTGTGACGTTCGACTGGCGCCAGAGGAACCCCATGTCGAGTAGTCCCAGCATGAGGATCACGAGGATGGGCAGGGCCAGGGCTGCCTCGACGATGACCGAGCCCCGGTCGTCGCTGCGACGGCGGGTGATCACGGCACATGAGCGCTCGGCCCGAATGCTCTCGCTCGTGGGAACGGACGTCGGCGGGGTCATCGGCTGGTCGATCCTGGTTCGAGACGAACGATGAGGCCCGTGCTGAGTTCGAAGTCCTCACCGAAGATCCCGGTGACATAGGGGCGGTCGACGCGGATCCACACGCCGAGGTAGTCGATGTCCTGCGGGCGCGGCCCGTCGTTACGTTCCCGGGGGTTCCACCCGCACGACGGACTGGCCGGATTCTGCGTGCAGTCGAAGTAGAGGGCATCGCCGGTCTCGACCGCAGCGAATGCTTCCTGTGCGTCGTAGACGTTGCAGCGGGCACCCGCCCCTGACCCGTCGGCACAGGTGGCCGGAATCTGTTCGTTGGCGTTGCCCAGCCCGGGTGGTCCGGCTTCGAAGATCACGATGCGGTCGATCCACTCGAAGGGCACCGTGCCTGTTGCCCGCCGGATCCGGTCGACGATCAGGTAGTCGGCGGTGACCAGCCCGCCACCTCCGGGACCGGCGCTGCGCACCTCCGGCCCGGCGATGGACCCGATGCGTGCGCCGTCGGTGATCCCGTCGGTGACCGTGAGGTAGTCACGGTAGATGAGCCCGAACTCCAAGATGCCGAACAGCACGACGAGCACCACCGGTGCCAGCAATGCCGTCTCGACGATGGCGGCGCCGCGATCATCGAATTGCCGCTTCCGCGGCGCCGGACCCTCCGCGTCGCGATCGATTCCTGGCCTGTTCGCGCTGTCCGGTGTCGGGGACGTGCCCTCGCCGTGCTCGGTCATGGCCGTGCGACCGGGACTGGCTCGGGAGCGGACCACGAGATGGACTGCCCGCCCGCGTTGACCGACTGCCAGGCCACCTCCACCACCTCGGCATCCGCCGGGTAGTTGGACACGATCACCTCGCAGGTGCCGTCGGCGCCGGTCACACAGGTGGGGCTCTGCTGGGGGATGAGCGCGTTGACCGGAGCCACCACGGTGAAGGTGACCCGCACCTGCACGCCCACCATCGGGCGTCCGTCCTCGTGGGTCATCGACACCGGTGCCACCACATCCCACTGGCCCGGCGCGGCCAGCGGGTCTGCAGCCGGCGCGGAGAACGGCAGTGTCGCCCACGTGGCGTCCACCGGCTCCGGCGGCGGAGGCTCCGGCGGCGGATCAGTGGGCGGAGGGGTGGGTTCGGGCGGATCCGGTGACGGGTCGGGCGTCGGCCCCGGATCGTCCGGTGGTGGGACCGCCGAGCGGAGCTGGCAGGACTCGGGTGGTGGTCGCTTGGAGATGCACTCGGCCTGGTTCGTGGCCTCGTCGTCGGCCCGGTCGGTCAGCCCCTGGATGGCGCCGAGCGACAGTACGACGAGCAGGGCGAACACCAGCGAGTACTCGGTCAGCGCCGCTCCCCGATCATCGAAGGCGCGCCACGGTGGCCTGGCGGAACCAGACCTGAGCCATACACATCTCCGGTTCGATACTGCGGCGACACGAACCTCAACAGGGGTCATCCGCGTGCTCCTCACACTCAGCCTGGCCTTTTGTCGGCGAAACAGTGTTCAGGCTTGAGCGGAAACTAGCCGATCGACCCATATCGTTCACATCGGACACGACGACGTGGCCGCACTTCCGATTCGGTTGCGCTGGTGTCGGTCCCTCCCTTCCTCCAGCGTATGGGGACGATGCCCGTCTTCCCCTCTACTGCACCAGACGCACCGGGTCGCCTCGGACCACCACCCCCCAGGTGGTGCGGTCGGACGGGGCAGCACCGGGTGCCGCACAGGTTTGGTAGCGGACCCGCCACCAGGTCCGCCCGCCGTAGGCGGCCAGGATGTCCTCGGGCAGGTCGATCTCGAGTGTGAGGAATCGGTCGTTGTACTTCGACGAGGACACCCGACCTGGGCCGGGCTGCATGTTCCCGCCGCCACAGGCATTCCCTGACGTCAGGCCCCGCACGTCAAGCGTGCCGCCCGGCGCCACGGTGCCCTCCCAGCCATCGGTGGGTGGCACATCGGACCCGGTCTCGTTCAACACGCTCCAGTCGAAGCCCGACACGTTGCCCAACGGGTCGAGGATCTGCAAGCCCACCGTGCCCTCACCCACGTCGTAGAGCGAGATCTCCATGGTCTTGTTGGAGTGCTCCGGGCCGATGTCGGCCAGGAAGAACGTGGGCTGGGTGTCGGCGAAGTTGGCGAACACGCTCAACCACTCGAAGGCGAACACCTGGATGCACTGTGCGTTGTAGCTCACTGCCTGATCGAACGGGTCCGACGAGCAGGCCTGGAACTGGGCGCCCGTCCGCACCCGGACGGCATAGCTGTTGAGGAAGTGCTGGGCATTGCTGGCCCCGGTGGGGATGGGCCCGGTGTCGACCTGCAAGTAGTAGATGCCACCGGGCACCGGGTTGGTCACCGTGTGGAAGTCGCACCAGCGCATGGCCCACGAGGAGTTGCCACAGTTGACGCCGCTGGGGGTGCCCGCGCCGGCGCAGTTGTCGCCGGTGTTGAAGGTGCGAGTGTTCAGGACAGGGTTGTTGGTCGGCTCGAACGGCGTGTTGTTCGTTCCCCGCATCCGGAACCGGGTCCAGAAGCCGGCGCCGGTGGCGTTGAAGTCGATGCCTGCGGTGTTGGGAGCCACCGGGTTGCTGTTGGCATGGTTGCAGCGGGAGGCATCGAAGAGTTGGACGGTGAACGATGCTCCGGTGAAGTCGTCCGGAACCTTGAAGCCGATGAAGTACCCGTTCGGGTCATGACTCTCGGTCATCTGCACCGCTGCGTTCTGGGCGCTGTTGCATCCTCGCCAGCCGAAGCCTCCCGCTGGGGGGTTGCCGGAGGTGAAGTTGCTCACGCTGATGGGCATGATCCAGTCGCCCTGCTCTCGGCTGGAGCAGGGTCCGTTGATGGACAGCCAGTAGTTCTCGGCGTTGCTGGACGCCAGGCCGGGCATACCTCGGACCTGTTGGGAGCTGGTGACCCCGGCCAGGTTGCCGGTGCCCAAGAAGTTGCGGGGGCTCCCCAGTGCCACCGGGAGCACGTACTCGGCCACGGCACCTCGGCCGATGTTGACCTCGTTGGCGAACGTGCCGGTGAAATACTGGTTGACGTCGGTCTGGCTGATCGACACCGACAACTGCTGGTTGCCGAGGTTCTGCACCGTGACGGTGGTGTCGGCGCTGGCGTGATCGAAGCCGTTGCGGGCAGCCACCTGGCGCGCTGCGTCCACGGCCGCAGCCTCGTTGGGCAGGTAGCTCACCCCGGCCAGGGCGGCAGCGTCCGCGGCTCGCTGCGCGGACGCCGCACGCGCCTGCCAGGCGCCGAGGTCGACCGCCATCCCGGTGAAAGCCACCAGCGGGATGAGCAGCAGCGCCGTCAGCGGCAGGACATAGCCCGCCTGTGCCGGGCGCGAGCGGAGTCGTCGCGCCCAGTGGCTCGGACGAGGGGTGGCGACCCGTCGTCGCGGTTCGCCGTCGTCGGTTCGAGTCGAATGGGTCGATGCCATGTCAGTCCCCCACAGCAGGTGGCTCGAGCATGTAGACGCCGCGCTGGCTGAGCATGAGTTCGCCGGTGCCCGGGATGAGCGAGGTCAGGGCGTCGTACCGTCCCTCGATGAAGACCCCGACCACGTCGGGGTTCGGCCGGTCCTTGCTCCGCCCGATGGGACACCAGTTGGCGTCCCACGAGCCGCCGGCACAACTGGGGTTGGCGGCGGCGCCTCGCGGGAAGCCGACCAGCGATTCGTTGGCCACCTGCTCGGCGGAGTACACGTTGCAGGTACCGGCCACGCCGAAGGCCCCGAAACCGCTCGGGTTGATGGCCAGGCACGCCGGCGGCACCGCCCCGTCGGCGGTGGTCGACCGGTAGACGATCACCCGCTCGATCTCCACCCGTTGGGTGGTGTTGAGCGTCGAGTTCACCGATCGCAGGATCTCGTAGTCGGTGAGCGGCGCGTTGCCCAGGGTGGCGCCGACGCGCGCAGCCGACGAGGAGCCCCGGTCGATCACGTTCACCTGGCGGAACGCCATCCCGAACTCGATGATGCCCAGCATCAGCAGCGCCAACACGGGAAGGACGAGGGCCGCCTCGATCAGCACCGCACCCCGGTCGTCACAGCGGGGCCGCCGCCAGCCACCGGCCAGCGGTGACCTCGGTGCGGTGCCCGCCTCGGCAGCGGAGCGGATGATCGCTGCCGACCCGTCAGACATCGTCCAGCCTCCCGGGCTCGAGGCGCTGGATGGCGGCGTACTCGAGGTTCTGTTCGTCGCCGACGATGCCGGTCACGAACGAGCGATCGATCTCGAGGTAGACCCCCAAGTAGTCGATGTCCATCACCGACGGGCCGTCCTCGCGGGTTCCCGGGGGCCATCCGCAGGCCGAGCCGGAGCCGCCGGTGCACTGGAAGAAGCTGCCGTCCCCGGCCGCCACTGCCTCGAAGGCATCACGGGCGTTGTAGTAATTGCACGCCGCCCCGACGCTGGACGAGCCGTTCTTGCAGACGTCGGGAACCTGTTCGAGCGGGGAACCCAACGCCGGCCCGCCGGCTCGGAACACGACGATGCCGGTGATCGACTCGATCGGAAGTCCGACGAGGCCTTGGCGCATGGTGGAGGCAATGACGAAGTCGGCCGTCACCCCGACCTGATTGCCAGAACCGTCGTCGATGAACGCCGGGCGGTTGCCCTGCACGGCGCCTGCTCGGGTGGCGTCGCCCACGGCATCGCCCATGGTCAGGTAGTCGCGGAACAGCAACCCGTAGTCGAACACGGCCAGCAAGAGGATCAGGACGATGGGCGACACCAGGGCCGCCTCGATCACGGCCGACCCCCGGTCGTCGAAGCGCCGGGGTCCGCCCGGAACGACCACGCCCGCACCTCGGCCTCGACCGTCACCAGTCATCATGGCTGCGGAACCCAGGTGATGGGCGGCAGGGGCCCCGGCAGGGAGTCAGCCGGCGGATCAGAACTGATGCTGTGGGCATTCACGTTGACCTGCACCGGCGGGTTGGGATCACCGGCCTCAGCGGTGTCGAAGGACACCGAGCAGGTTCCGGAGGGCCCGGTGACGCAGTCCTTGAAGTAGAAGGTGGAACCGCCCGAGCCCGTGTAACGGAAGCGCACGGTGACCTGGGCGCCCTCCACCGGAGCCCCGTCCTGGTCGACGACCAGCATCTCGGCGGTGATGAGCCAGGACTCGGGATTGACGTCGTCGGGCAGTGCCTGCACCGTCACCGGGCCGGCCCAACTCGGCACCGACGACGGCACCTCGCACTCGTCGACGTCGTCGATCTCGTCGCAGTCGTCGGGGTTGGGGACCGGGTCACTCCCCGGGTCGTCGGGATCGGTATTGTCGTCGGGGTCCGGCGGCGGCGGGATGGCCGGCAGCTGACAGCCCGGGGGTGGCGGCCTGGTGGAGATGCAGTCGGCCTGGTTGGCCACCTCCTGGCTCGAGCGGTCGGTCAGGGCCTGGGTGGCCGGGATCGACACGACGACGATGAGGCTGAGCACCACGGCGTACTCGACGAGCGTGGCGCCCCCGTCGGCCAGGCGACGCAACGGCGAGCCATGCCCTTGCGTCCCGCGGATGAGTCGCCGTCGGCGGATGGCAGGCCCAGTCGGATCGGCTGTGGCGGCGCCGTCGGACGCGTCCGTCGGTTGTGACTCCTCCTGCCCCGCAGTGTCTGGTCTCATGGCCGTTCCTGCCCCCAGTTCGGCTCAACGGCGGCACCCACCCGGATGGCCCCTAGGTCCAATGGCCCAAGTCGTCCGCCGCATTGCCTCAACATCGGATCAAGTTCAGAGAAATTCCTCTGACGGCGGTATCCAACCACATCCCTTCGACGATTTCTACCGTTGACAGGCGGATTCTGACCTCAGAGTGAACGGTGAGCGGCGTTCACGGGCGCGTCATACCTGCTCAACGACGTGAGCGGTGTTCAGCGCGCCCACCAGGATTTTTTCTCCGACGCCGCGGCGGACCCAGTGTCAGTCGATCAATCTCACCGGGTCGCCCTGCATGGACGCCGACCAGGTGCTGGTGTCGTTGGGGTCGTTCGACTCGATCGAGATGCGGAACCAACACGCCAGCGGGTCTGTCGTGTCACAGTCGTAGTTGTCCGGAACGGTACGTGTCAAGGGGGATGAGACAACTTCTTACGCGGATTGGATGAGTGCTTCTCGGTTGGGTTCGTTGATCCAGGCGACCTCCGGGAGTTTCGGTGGCGTGGGTGGTTGGTGGCGGAATCGGGCGGGGTTCGCGTTGTAGGCGGCGGTGAGCGTCTCGGCTCGAGCAGCTCGGATCTCGGTGGCGGTGCCGTAGTGCACCGACGCTGGGGTGTGAAGCCCGATGCCGGCGTGCCGGTGAACGTGGTTGTAGTGGTCGAAGAACGTC